>NZ_JADYVY010000008.1:0-348252 GCF_020194215.1 Bradyrhizobium sp. BRP20
CTCCCCCGCCGCCGCCACCTCCCTGCCCGAATGCCACTCCGGCGGAGGCGGTCGCCAGCACGGCGAGCAGCACCAGACCTGTCCTGCTCATCGACTGTCTCTTGGTGCATCTGTTGAGGTCGAGCATCATCGATCCTGCTGGTAGCCCTGGTTGGTCGTGTTCTGCTTGATGTTGCCGTGGCGGCCCTGGGTATCGAAATTCTCGCGGCCCGGCTCCCGTTCTGTCGGCTCGACGGCCGGATCGGAACCGGGTCCCTTGTTGCTCCGCTGTTCTTCGGGGACTGGAGGCATCTTTGACATGTGCTGCTCCTGTGTCGATGGTTCGCAATGTCGAAACAGAACAATGAGTTGTCGCAGGGGTCGTTCCTGCGCCGATCGCCGCAGCGCGAGACAGGGAACACCGCGCTGCGTCCCGGGTTGATCAGAGGGTGCTGCCGCAGCCCATCCTGCGAGCTCGACAGGGAAACTCTCGACGGGGAAACACATGCCAAAGGCGACTGAACCTGAAACCGATCCGCGAGAGACACCGCTCGACGATCCGCGCCGGAAGACCGATATGCCGACGCACCGGCAGACGGATAAGCCTTGGCAAGGCAATCCCGAGAAGGAACAGATCGATCCGGAACGGCCGCCGCTGGATCTGGAGCGGTGGCAGAAATCGAAGACGCACTAGCAGCGGAGGCCTGCTGGCGTGTCGAGATCGTGAATGACCGGCCGCAGCGGCCCGCCGGAGTGCAGTTCCATCGTTGCCAGCGTAATCGGCAGCTTGAAGCGGCGCTTCCCTGCGCTGCCTGGATTCAGATAGAGCACGCCGTTGACGGTGTCGATCCGCGCGCGGTGGGAATGCCCTGAGACCACGACATCGATCCCGAGCTCGGCAGGATCGATCGTCAGCTCGTTGAGGTCGTGCAGGACGTGGAAGCTGCGGCCGCCGAGGCGCAGCGTTTGTGTTTCGGGAAAGCGTTCAGCCCACGTGCCCCGGTCGACATTTCCCCTGATCGCGGTGACGGGTGCGATGCGGCAAAGCCCGTCCATCACCGCCTGGGCGCCGATGTCGCCGGCGTGGATGATGTGCGAGACGCCGGCGAGGCAGCGCTCCGCCTCGGGCCTCAGCAGTCCATGCGTGTCGGCGATCACCCCAATCATGAACGTCATGTCAGATCACCGCTTCAGTGCACTACATCCAGCGGCATCCGGCCGATTTCCTCACCATCCTCGTTCGTGACGAGGATCGAGAGGTGGCGGCCCTTAAGCTCGGGACGCTCCTCGAGCAGGCGCCGCGCAATCTCTTCGGCGACATCCAGAGCCTTGATGTCGTCCGGCAAATCGGCACCTCCCTCGTCGGCTACGGTTTCAGAATCCACCAAATCAAAATGATAGCGCGGCAACGTCTGATCCTCGGGTGTTCCCGCAGGAACGCGCGGTCTCGGGGCTTCGTTCCGGCGTCGGAGCCATCTGCGGTCCGGCGGGCGGGCATCCCCGTCGGTCCTCGGCGCGAGATTGCCGCCGACTCACGCGCGGCGCCGCCGCGTCCTCGCGCGGGGTCTGTAACGCCCCGCCCTCGATGCCGCGAATGCCAGGCCGGCAGCGATCCCGAGCACCACGAGCCCCTTGCTGAGCACAGCGGCCGGCGGAACCTGCTTCCGCACCAGCCAGCCGCCGTCGACGGACGTGCCCTGCGGACCCGCTTCGAGCAAGGTGCCTTCGTTCCTTGCTGCTGGACGCGCGCGCGACAGCAGCCAGCGGAATGCGGCTCCGATGACATTCTCGGTGATCTCAGGAGCAACCGCATAGGCCAGTTGCCCGGCGCGCGCCGGCCACCCCACGGCCATCTCGTCACGAGGCGCGCGGACGAGGCGCAGGAGGGTCTGGGCTACATCTTCGGATTGATAAAGCAGCGGACCAGGATCGAGCCTTCGTCCGGAGACGTTGGCGCCGTGGACGAAGCCCGGCGTATCGACCATGGACGGAAAAACGCCACAGACGTGAATGCCGGGATGAGCCCGGAGCTCCTGACGCAAGCTTGCGGTGAAGCCGCGAAGGCCGAACTTGCTGGCGGTATAGGCTGCGGCAAAGGGCGTCGGCGCCCAGCCGCCAAGCGAAATGTTGTTGATCAGGACACCGCGGTTCTGGCGAAGGAAGATCGGAAGCACCGCGAACGCGCCATGCATGGTGCCGAGCAGATTGACCTCGATGGTCCGGCGATGAAGCGCGATGTCTGCATCCTGATAGGCCCCGAACACGCCCGTGCCGGCGTTGTTGATCCAGACGTCGATGCCGCCGAAGGCCTCATCCGCCTCACCGGCCAGACGCTGCACCGCCTCCGCGTCAGTGACGTCGGTCGGCACGGCCAGGGCCCGGCCTCCGAGCGCCTCACAATCCGCAGCAAGCCGCATCAAGACCTCGCCGCGGCGTGCGGCGAGGACCACGCTTGCGCCCTCGCGGGCAAAGGCCAGCGCCGCGGCGCGGCCGATTCCACTGGAGACGCCGGTGATGACGACGCGCGTGCCGACCATCTGCCCGTGCTCGCGTCCCGAGACGTCCGCGGGAAGCAGCCAGCGCAGGGATCGCCGCAGGCGTGCCGTTCCCTGTGTTTCGAACCAGTCGCCATGCGCAAAGATCACCCGCTCCGGAGCCAGCTTCACGAGCCGCTCGCCCGCAGCCCGCGCCGAACGGCCGCCGAGGCGGAGCAGCAGCCGCAGATAGACCGGGGCCTTCCCGTCCGGCTTGGCAATGCCGAGCAGGCTCGCCGCGGCTGTATTCGAGGCGCTGAGGTGGTGGGGATCGAGGTTCTGCACGATATCCGTCAGAACCAGCGTCCGGCTCCGCCTGTCGAACAGCTCGACCTCCGAGAACATCGGAGCATTCACCGACACCGTTTCGAGGTCGGCGGCCCATTCCTCCGGCGTCGTGTCTCCAAGCTCGCGATCGACGCGGAGGCCGGCCGCCCGCACCTGCCTGCGCGCCGCAAGGCCGCGCGCAGCAAAGATCGCGGCCTGCGGCAGCTGCCTTTGCCATTCTGGCAGGAACATCCAATGCGCAATATTCGGCGCCAGCAGGTATCTGATCGTGCCCAGCCGCTCCAGCTCTTCGCGCAAAGCCGGCGAATATCTCACCGGCGAATGCAGCACGAGGTCGCCGTTCGACAGGCGGATGACAGTCATCCGTACGGGCAGTTGCAGGCCGGCGGCGTTGATCGGCTTGTCGTTCACGATCCAGATATCGTCGGTCACCTGCGACAGGCTGGCAGTCGACACACCGGCGTCGGAACTTTGCATGAGCGTCTTTCCATTGCGAGGGCGTTGCACCAAAGCGCGTGGGCGGCGCTCGTTCCTCATCAATGTCTTGGAAAGAACGTCTGGAAATCACATCGCCGCGGTCGTTCGACCTCCTTCGAGCCGCACCCGTAGCGCGTTGCGGGCGTCGGCGATGACATCGACCCAATCGCCCGGCCGTGTTTGATGAAACAGCCGCAGGCTCGGATACCAGAACGAACGCGCACCGGATTGGGGCCAGCGCCAGTCGCAATCGGCATGCAGCAAGACCCAGGCCTCGCATCCAAGCGCGCCCGCAAGGTGTGCGATCATGGTGTCGACACATACGACGAGATCGAGCTGCCGCAGGCGATGGCCGAGAGCGACGATATCAGGCGTGCTGATGTCCCGTGCCCCGATCGTCGCGAGCTCTTCGGTGCTCGTCCCGCGCTGAAGCGAATGGAGCGTCACGCCGGGTCCTGCGAGATTGCGCAGCAAGACGGCCGGAACCTCCCGCCGCTTGTCCCACTCACCGACTTTCCAGACCAGGCCGACGGCCAGCCCTTGTTCTCGCCGAAGCGGCGGAAGAGCAATTGTAGGCAGCGCCAGGTAAGGACCGCGCATCTCGACCTGATCGCGGCGCGCTCTGATAGCGTGCGGCACCTCCATGATCTCGATGTCGACCTCGAAAGCGCTCTCGGGCGCACCATCATGCAGCGGGATGGCGCGATCGACGCCCGCTGCGCCCTCGACCATCGGCAGCAGCTCGGGTTGACACCACAGGGTGACGCTGCGCGCAATCGCGCGAAGCGGCTTCATGAAGCGCAGGAACTGGATGGTGTCGCCGAGTCCGTGATAGCAGCGCACCAGCACGTGCTTATCTTGCAGGTCCTCGCCGCGCCAGATCCGCTGGAGATGGCGCGGGCCAGTGTGCTTGGGCGGATGCGCGATCTCCAGCAAATCTCGATCGTTGATCCGCCAGGCGCGCCCAAAATCGCCCGCCCTGATCGCTTCCGCCCAGCCGCCCGCCATGTCGCGGTCGCTAGTGTCGCACGAACTTGTGGAATCGACTGAGCTTGCCGTCCTTGGTTCGATCCTGATGCAGGAACGCGATGCCGGCTTCATCGAACTTCTCGAAGAACGCATCCCAGCTGATGCGATCCAACGCTTCATCCGGCGGATCGAAATCAATACGCAGGATTCCGGCGTGGCCACCCTCCTCCGTCGCCTTCACGGTCGCCGGCTTCCCGCCGCGTTCTTCGGCCCATTTCTGGATGACGTTGTGATCGGTGGTCTCGTGGGCTTCGCTGTTCTGTGCCTTGGATGTCATGTCACACCTCGTTCACTAGGCGGGCGATGAACGCCGCACCGCATCGAACCATTGGCCGACAAACGCGGGCCGCAGTGATTGGTTCTTCGCGGCAGATACGAAACGGTCCGCGTGAGGCGAGCATCATCTTCTTCATCTTCATCATGAAAGTCGTTCGTTCCGAGCTGGCGGTACGGGACTTTATCCCATGTTAAGCGCGTCGCATTTTGTCGCGATGAATCGGCCCACGGCGTGCCGCTCGCATCTCCTTCCCAGGAACGAACATACCTTCCACACGTTCGCCGACGTACTTACACCGACTCTTGCACCGACGCCGCATGCTTCCGGAGGGCTTCATTCCATGCATTCTCGTCTCCAACACAGGCGCCGCGTGCGCGTCGGACTCGTCGGCGTCGGCAATTGCGCGAGCTCCTTCGTCCAGGGCCTCACCTACTACCGGAACGCCAAGTCGAACGAGCCGGTCCCGGGACTGATGAATGCAGACCTCGGCGGTTACCATATCAGCGATATCCAGATCGCTTCGGCGTTCGACGTCAACGCCAACAAGGTCGGCCGCGACGTCGCCGATGCGATCTTCGCCCCGCCCAACAACACGCACCGTTTCTCCGACGTCGCGCCGACAGGCGTGATCGTGCAGCGCGGACCGGTCCTGGACGGCATCGGGCATTATCTCACCGACGACGTTCCGATTGCGGAGGTGCCGGAGGCCGACGTGTCCGAAGTGCTGGCGATGTCCCGCACCGACGTTCTGGTCTCCTATCTTCCGGTCGGCTCGCAGCGCGCCAGCGAATGGTATGCGTCGCGCGCCATCGAGGCCGGCTGCGGCTACGTCAATTGCATTCCGGTCTTCATCGCCTCCAATCCGGATTGGCAGCGCCGCTTCGAGGAAGCGGGCCTGCCGATCGTCGGCGACGACATCAAGAGCCAGGTCGGTGCCACCATCCTGCATCGCGTGCTCGCCAATCTGTTCCGCGAGCGCGGGGTGCGGCTCGACCGCACTTACCAGCTCAATGTCGGCGGCAACACCGATTTCAAGAACATGCTCGAACGGGAGCGGCTGGCGTCGAAGAAGATCTCCAAGACCCAGGCCGTGACCAGCCAGTTCGACGTCCCCATGGACCCCGACAACATCCATGTCGGACCGAGCGACCACGTGCCGTGGCTCACCGATCGCAAGCTCGCCTTCATCCGCCTGGAGGGAACGACGTTCGGCGGCGTTCCCCTGAGCGCCGAGGTCAAGCTCGAGGTCTGGGACTCCCCGAATTCGGCGGGCGTCGTGATCGACGCGGTGCGCTGTGCCAAGCTCGCCATGGACCGCGGCCAGGCCGGAGCGCTGACCGGCCCTTCGAGCTATTTCATGAAATCGCCGCCGCAGCAGTTCACCGACGAGGAGGCCGGACGGCGGACGCGCGCCTTCATCGACGACAAGGCGTTTGCGTGATGGCTGGGATCATCCATCTCGTCCGGCACGGGCATCATGCCCTGCTCGGCCGCATCCTGTGCGGCCGGATGAAGGGCGTCGCGCTCGACGATCTCGGCTGTGAGGAAATGGCGCGCTGTGCCGGCACCATCGCGCCGCGGCCATCGCTCATTCAGTCCAGTCCGCAACGGCGCTGTATGCAGTCGGCCTGCATCCTCGCGGCGCATTTCAGGCTGCCGGTCGAGATCGTTCCCGCCCTCGACGAAATCGATTATGGCGAATGGACCGGACGATCGTTCGATGAGCTGGCGCCGGATCCCCGATGGTCGCGCTGGAATGGGCGCCGCGGCACCAGCCGTCCGCCCGGTGGCGAGAGCATGCGGTCGCTTCAGAATCGGATGGTCGCTCATCTGGAGCAGCTGCGTGGCGATCGCAATCTCGACGCCGTGGTCCTCGTCAGCCACGCCGAGCCGATCCGCGCCGCGCTGCTGCACTATTCGCGCACGCCGCTCGACCAGTTTCTCTCGATCGAGATCGATCCTGCCAGCATCAGCACGCTCCGCGCTGACAGAAGCGGCATGAAGATCACCGGGATCAACAAGCGGGTGCCGGCGTGAAGATCGTCATCTTCGGCCTGACAATCTCCTCTTCCTGGGGCAACGGTCACGCCACCTTGTGGCGCGGCCTCTGCAAGCATCTCGCGCGTTCGGGACACAGCGTCGTCTTCTTCGAGCGCGACGTGCCCTATTATGCCGGTGCCCGGGATCTCTACGAGCTGCCGGGCGGCGCGCTCCGACTGTTCGCGAACTGGGACGATGTGCGGCAGGCGGCAAGCGCGGAGGTCCGTGACGCCGACGTTGCGATCGTGACCTCCTATTGCCCAGATGCGATCGCCGCGACCGAGCTGATCCTTGCTGAGGATCGTGCCGTTCCCGTGTTCTACGACCTCGATACTCCGGTCACGCTGGCAAGGCTCATCGCCGGCGAGGCCGTTCCTTATATCGGCCCGCGCGGCCTGCGGGACTTCGCGCTGGTGCTCAGCTTTACCGGCGGGCCTCACGTTGCGGACGAATTCCGCAACAGGCTCGGCGCGCGCGACACGCGGCCGCTTTATGGGCATGTCGACACAGACATCCACCATCCGGTCGCGCCGCAGCCGCATTATCGCGCCGATTTGTCCTATCTCGGCACCTACTCCGAAGACCGCCAGCACACGCTCGAGGCGCTTTTCGTTGCGCCCGCGCGGGCACGCCAGGATCTCCGCTTCCTGATCGGCGGCGCGCAATATCCGGACGATTTCCCATGGTCGCCCAACATCTATTTCGTGCGGCACCTGCCGCCGTCCGAGCACGCGCCGTTCTTTGCCTCGTCGCGGCTGACCCTCAATGTTACCCGCCGGGCCATGGCGGAGATGGGCTGGTGCCCGTCCGGCCGGCTGTTCGAGGCCGCGGCCTGCGGTGCCCCGCTGCTGAGCGACGACTGGCCCGGAATAGCGGACTTCTTCGCGCCCGGAGAAGAGATCCTGATCGCACGCGACGAGCACGACGCGCTTGCCGCACTCGCGATGCCGGATGCCGAGCTCAGGCGCATGGCCCTGCGCGCCTATGAGCGCACCATGGACCAGCACACATCCGACAAGCGGGCGCGTGAACTGATCTCGATGCTCGAGCAGATTGCGTCGAGCCGGGTCAGCCGGCAACAAATCGAGGAGGCCTGATCATGTGGGGCATCGTTCCGGCCGCGGGCCGCGGCAGCCGTATTCAGCCGCTCGCCTTCTCGAAGGAATTGCTGCCGGTCGGCAGCCGGCGCGACGACGGTACCGATCGTCCCTGCGCCGTCTCCGAATATCTGCTGGAGCGCCTCATCCTCGGCGGCGCCGACAAGATCTGCTTCGTGATCTCGCCAGGCAAGTCCGACATCCTCGAATATTTCGGCGACCACTACGGCAGCGCCGAGCTCGCCTATGTGGTGCAGCCCGAAGCCTCCGGCCTGTGCGACGCGGTGTTCAGGGCAAGCACCGTCGTCGGGCGGCACGAAGACGTCATGGTCGGCTTGCCCGACACGGTGTGGTTTCCCAAGGCGGCCCTGCAATCCCTGCCCGAGGCAGACCTCTCGTTCCTGCTGTTCCCGGTCGAGCACCCCGAATTCTTCGATGCGGTGGTGCTGGACGGCGAGCAGGTGACGGAGATCCAGGTCAAGCAGCCGAATGCAGCCTCGCGCTGGATCTGGGGTGCTTTCAAGATGTCGGCCCACGGCTTCCGCCAGCTCCAGGCGCTGTGGCACGCACGCGAACGCCGCGACGAATATTTCGGGACGCTGGTCAATGCCTACCTTTCGGCCGGCGGCAACGGCATCGGGGTCAAGGCCGGCGAATCCTACGTCGATGTCGGCACCATCGACGGCTATCGCACGGCAATGGCCCTGCTCGCCGAGGGCGTCGAGGGCCGTTCCAAGTCGCGGACCCGCGCCTCATCGGACGGGGCCCGGCCGGTCTCAATGAATAACGGAGCGATTGCATGACCAGAGGCGCCCTCTCCCGCGAGGAAATCCGCCAGCGCGTCGATGCGCTGGGGCCATGGTTTCACAATCTCGACCTCAAGGGCGTGCCGACAGCGCCGTCGCACTTTCTCGGCGACTACCCCAATGTGAAGTGGCAGCGCTTCTCCGGCATCATTCCGGACCGGCTCGAAGGCAAGACCGTGCTCGATATCGGCTGCAATGCCGGCTTCTACGCCATGGAGATGAAGCGGCGCGGCGCCGAACGCGTGCTCGGCCTCGACACCGACGAAGAATATCTGGCCCAGGCCCGCTTCGCGGCCGAGGTGAACGGGCTCAGGATCGAATTCCGCAAGATGTCGGCCTATGATGTCGGGCAGCTGCGCGAAAAGTTCGACCTCGTGATCTTCATGGGCGTGCTCTATCATCTGCGACACCCGCTGCTGGCGCTGGACCTGATCCATGAGCACG
Organism: Bradyrhizobium sp. BRP20; assembly: GCF_020194215.1. Classification (NCBI taxonomy): domain Bacteria; kingdom Pseudomonadati; phylum Pseudomonadota; class Alphaproteobacteria; order Hyphomicrobiales; family Nitrobacteraceae; genus Bradyrhizobium; species Bradyrhizobium sp. BRP20. Next base: position 8,972 of record NZ_JADYVY010000008.1, read on the forward strand.
TCGCCGGCGATCTCCTCCTGTTTCAGTCGATGCTGCGCGGCGACAGCCGGGTCGATGCGATCGAGAAGAATTACGACTTCTGGACTACCGATCAGTTCGATTCCTCCGGCTACCCGAAGCTGCACTTCATCGAGCACAAATATGCCGACGACCCCACCAATTGGTGGGTGCCCAATCGCGCCTGCGTCGAGGCCATGCTGCGCAGCGCCGGCTTTGCCATCGCGGCCCATCCGGAAGAGGAGGTCTATCTGTGCAAGCGCACGACGCGGCCGCAGGTCGACGGGCCGGTTTATCCGTCACGGGAGGCGAGCCGATGATCGAGGCGGCCAAGATCTGGAACGAGCCCAACAACAAGTCGCATTGGGACCTCCTGATCGACCCGGACTGGGCGATGTTTGCCAACCTGGCGCTCGCGGCCGGCAAGGCCATCCGCAGCGCGCATCCGACCTTGCCGCGCGTGCTCGGCGGCATTTCGCCGATCGACCCGTCCTTCATGCGCAGCATGCAGGCGCGTGGCGTGCTCGATCACGTCGACGCCGTCGCCGTGCACGGCTTTCCGCTCGACTGGAATTTATGGCAGATCGGAGAATGGCCGGCCAAGATCGAGGAGATCAAGGCTGTTACCTCGCTCCCGGTCTGGGTGACCGAGGTCGGCGTCTCCTCGTTCGGCGCCGAGGAGGTGCAAGCCTGGGGCCTGTCGCGCACCGCCGACCTTCTGATCGGCCGCGCGCCGCGCATCCACTGGTACAGCCTCTATGATCTCCCTTCAGCCTGGGAGGCGACCACGCGGCACAAGGAGGCCGAGGGGTCCTCCTATTACCGGCATTTCCACATGGGCCTGCTGCGCGAGGATGGAACGCCGAAAGCCGCGGCGGAGCTGTTCGGCCAATACGCCGCCGACATGGGCCTCTGCCAGTGGTTTCATTTCGAGGACCATCGTCTCGATGACGCCGTGCGCTGGATGCGACGGTTCGGCGTGCGGCACTTGCGGACCGGCCTGTCATGGGCCGACAGCTTCCGCCCCAACGCACTGGACTGGTTCGACCGCCAGATGGATGCGCTGGCCGAGTTCGAGATCACTGTGACGTTCTGCTTCACGCCGGAACACCGCGGTCTCGAACCGCATCACACCAGCCCGCCGCTCGACGTGAACGAGTTCGCCGATTTCTGCGCGCAGATGGTCGAGCGCTATTGCACGAAGACCGGTCTCGCCTCCTCTAGTGGCGTCTCCCCGCCGATCAGGGAGCCGACATGCGTGCCCTGATCCTGGTGATGGATTCCGTCGGAATCGGCGCCGCGCCCGACGCCGCCAATTACGGCGACGAAGGTGCCGACACCATCGGCCACATTGCGGATGCATGCATGGCCGGGCGTGCCAATAGTCCGCAGCGGGAGGGGCCGCTGTGCCTGCCAAATCTCGTGGTGCTCGGCCTCGGCGAGGCCTGCCGCCTTGCGACGGGGCGCGTCCCGCCCGGGCTCGACGGCCGGGTTCAGGGTGCGCGCCATGGATGCGCCAGCGAGATATCGAGGGGCAAGGACACGCCATCCGGCCATTGGGAGATCGCCGGCGTGCCTGTCGCGTTCGACTGGGGCTATTTTCCAAAGATCCAGCCCTGCTTCCCGCGCGATCTGGTAACGAAGCTGTGCGAACAAGCCGGACTGCCCGGCATCCTCGGCAACTGCCACGCCTCCGGCACCGACATCATCGCCGAATTCGGCGAGCGCCACATGCGCAGCGGCGAGCCGATCTGCTACACCTCGGCCGACAGCGTGTTCCAGATCGCGGCGCACGAGGAGACGTTCGGGCTTGAGCGGCTTTACGACGTTTGCACAATCGCGAGACGGCTGGTCGATCCCCTGAACATCGGCCGCGTCATCGCGCGTCCGTTCGTCGGAACGGACGCAGGCAATTTCAAGCGCAGCTCGCACCGGCGCGATTTCTCGGTTCCGCCGCCCGAGCGAACCATCCTCGACCTTGCAGAAACTGCCGGCCGCGACATCGTCACGATCGGCAAGATCGACGACATCTTCGCTCATCGCGGCACCGGGAGAAACCTGCGCGGCGACGGCAATGCAGCGCTGTTCGATGCCACGCTCGATGGGCTTGGAGGCCTTGCAGAAGGCGGGCTTTTGTTCGCCAACTTCATCGATTTCGACACGCTCTACGGCCACCGCCGCGACGTCGCCGGCTACGCAGCGGCGCTCGAAGCTTTCGACGCCCGCCTCCCCGAGCTGCTGAGCCGGCTGCGAAGCGACGATCTCCTCATCATCACCGCCGATCATGGCTGCGATCCGACCTGGAGCGGCACCGATCATACGCGCGAGCAGGTCCCGATCCTGGCGTGGACCGCGCAGTCAACGGCTCCGATCGGCCGACGCGCCGGCTTTGCCGACATCGGCGCGACGGTTGCAAGACATCTCGACCTGCCGGCGCCACTTCATGGCGCGCATTTCTAGCCGGGATTCTAGCTGGGATTCACTTGGGTTATTGATCCAGGTTAGAGAAATTTTCGTTTGTAGGTTTCGCAGGAACGAACATTCCTTGCACCGCTTCTAACTCCCAGACGTGACTGGCGCGCAGGTCGCCCGACCAAGCAAAGGCGCGCTTCAACTCTCATCATCGGCTGGTCCCGAACGGATCGGTCCCATGCGGCACGGAGCGGTGAATGACGCGAGTATTGATTACCGGAGGCGCGGGATTCATCGGTTCGCATACGGCCGACGTGCTGCTTGCGGCTGGCTATGAGGTCCGCCTTCTCGACAATCTCTCTCCGCAGGTCCATGGCGGCAACCGTCAGCGGCCCGCTTATCTCGCGGACGATGCCGAGCTCGTGGTCGGCGACGTCACGGACAGCGTCGCCGTCGAACAGGCCTTGCGCGGCGCCGACATGGTCCTGCATCTCGCCTCCGCCGTCGGCGTCGGCCAGAGCATGTACGACATCGAGCCCTATGTCAGGACGAACGAGCTCGGCACCGCCGTGCTGCTGCAGGCGCTGGCGAAGCGACCGGTCGCACGGCTGGTTGTGGCGTCCTCGATGAGCATCTACGGCGAGGGCCTGTATCGTGATGCCGTCGGCAACGTCGTGGCTTGCGACGAACGACCGATCGGGCAGCTTCGCCAAGGAGAGTGGGAACTGCGGGATCATGCAGGCCATGCGCTCGATCCCGTGCCTACGCCTGAGACCAAGCAGCCGTCTTTGAGCTCGATCTACGCGCTGAACAAATATGCGCAGGAGCGGATGTGCCTGATCACGGGCAAGGCCTACAGCATTCCGACGGTCGGCTTGCGCTTCTTCAACGTGTTCGGTCCGCGGCAAGCGCTGTCGAATCCCTATACCGGGGTGCTGGCCATCTTCGCCGCGCGGCTGCTCAATGGCCGGCCGCCGCTCGTCTTCGAAGACGGCCTGCAGCGGCGCGACTTCGTCCACGTGCACGATGTCGCCCGCGCCTGCCGCATGGCGCTCGAATCCGACCACGCCCAGGACGTCTTCAACGTCGGCTCGGGCCAGAGCCGCACCATTCTGTCGGTAGCCGAGGATCTTGCCCAGGTGATGGGACGGTGCGAGATCGCTGCCGAGATCACACGGAAATACCGTGCTGGCGACATCCGGCACTGCTTCGCCGACATCGGCAAATCACGCGACCTGCTCGGCTTCGAGCCGCATGTCGCGTTCAAGGACGGGCTCGAAGAGCTCGCCGGGTACCTCGCCGACCAGATCGCCGACGATCAGGCGGAGCGGGCGACCCGTGAGCTGCTGCAACGAGGGTTGGTCGCGTGATGAGTGAACAAGACAACAGACCTGTCCTGGTCACCGGCGGCTGCGGCTTCATCGGCTGCAATCTCGCCGACCGTCTGGCCGAGCGCGGCGACCGTGTGCTGGTGCTGGACAATCTCGCCCGCGCCGGCGTGCGCGAGAACGCGCAATGGCTGAAATCCCGGCATGGCGAGCGCGTCGCGATCACGGTGGCGGATATCCGCGACCCCATTCCGGTGATCGACGCCGTGCGCGAGGCACGCGCCGTGCTGCACCTCGCGGCCCAGGTCGCCGTGACCGACAGCGTCAGCGATCCCTCGGCCGATTTCGAGATCAACGCCCGTGGCACGCTGAACGTGCTCGAAGCCGTCCGCCTGCACAACGCCTCAGCGCCAGTGATCTTCGCCTCGACCAACAAGGTCTATGGGCGCCTGATCGAGGACAGCGAGATCGCGCTCACCGGCCGTCGCTACACGCCGGTCAACGATCTGCTCGCCGGCGGCATTTCGGAGAACGCGCCGTTGGACTTCTACAGTCCCTATGGATGCTCCAAGGGCACCGCCGATCAATACGTCCACGACTATGCCCGGGTGTTCGGGCTGCAGACCGTGGTGATGCGCATGAGCTGCATCTACGGGCCGCGGCAGTTCGGCACCGAGGACCAGGGCTGGATCGCACACTTCCTGCTCAGCGCCATAAGCGGCAATCCGCTGACGATCTATGGCGACGGCAAGCAGGTCCGCGACGCGCTGCACGTGTCGGACGCGGTGAGCGCCTGGCTCGCGGCGCTCGACCACATCGCGCTGGCGCGCGGGCGCGTCTTCAATCTCGGCGGCGGTCCTGCGAATGCGATCAGCCTGCTCGAGTTGATCGACCGCATCACCGAGCTGACGGGCCGCAAGGTCAGCTATCGCTTTGCGGACTGGCGACCGGGCGATCAGCCCTGGTACGTGACCGACACGCGGGCGCTCGCCACCGCGCTCGGCTGGACGCCGCAAATGCCTCTCGCCGATGGCCTGCGCTCGCTCCACACCTGGCTCGACAGCCGCTTCGGATCACAGAATAGAAGCGAGGCCCTGGCATGACGCGGGTCGCCCTCATCAATCCGAACTGGGATTTTTCGGGCAGCATCTATTTCGGCTGCCGCTCGCCTCACCTGCCGCTCGAGCTCGGCATCTCCGAGCACTATCTGAAGGCGGCCGGCCACGACACGTTGCTGCTCGATGCGCATATGTTCGATCTCTCCCTCGCTGAGATCGAGGCCGAGCTGCGCGCCTTTGATCCCGACCAGATCGTCTTCACCACCGCACCGACCTATCTGTTCTGGCGCTGCGCGCCGCCCGAGCTGCGCGTGCCGCAGCAACTCGCCATCGCGGTGCGGGACCTTGCGCCGACCCTGATCGCGGTCGGCCCGCATGGTTCGAGTACGCCGAAGACCGCCCTGAGGAAGCTTGGCGTCGATATCGTCGTGATGGGCGAGTGCGAGGCGTCCCTGCTGCGTCTCGCCAATGGCGAGCGAGACTTTCCCGGCCTGTGCTTCGCCGACGGTGCTTCGCTCCGGGTCAATGGCGGGCCCCAGGCGGTCGCGTTCAGCGACCAGCCCGCGCTCGACTGGCCGGAGGATATGATCCGGCGTCACCATCACCATCATCACCGCTTCGAGGCCGCGCCGACCGCACCGGGAGCCGAGGTGGAGGCCTCGCGCGGCTGCCCCTACAACTGCACGTTCTGCGCCAAGGAGAATTTCCGCAACGCCTATCGCAAGCGGCCGCCCGCCGTCATTCTCGACGAGATCGATCGTCTGCGCCGCCATGGCATCGAGTACGTCTACTTCATCGACGAGATCTTTCTTCCCAATCGCGAACTTTTGGAAGGCTTGACGACGCGCGGGCTGAAGTTCGGCGTGCAGACGCGGATCGACCTCTGGAAGCCCGACATGCTCGCCCTGCTCGGGCGCGCCGGCTGCGTCTCGATCGAAGCCGGCATCGAGAGCCTCACCGTGGAAGGGCGCGCGGCCCTCGCCAAGAATTGCAAGATGACGACGGATCAGCTCGCCGACCGGCTGGTCGAAGCTCGCCGCCACGTCCCCTTCGTGCAGGCCAATTTGATCGAGGTGCCCGAGGACGACGATCCCGTGGTGCAGCGCTGGCGCCGCACCATGCAGGATGCCGGCGTCTGGGCCAACGATCCCGTGCCGCTCTACCCCTATCCCGGCTCTCCCGACTACCGCAAGCTCTGGGGCGAGCCCGACGATGTCGCCTGGGAGCGCGCACACCGGCACTATCTCGCGATGTTCGACCAGTTCAGCGACGTGCAGAACGATCGCCCGGTGCCACTCGACAGCCTCGAACTCCAGGTGGCCTCATGAACCGTTGCGCCGACATCAGGATCATGATGACGACCGACACGGTTGGCGGCGTGTGGACCTATTCCTGCGCCCTCGCCACAAGTCTCGCTGCGTCCGGAGCCGACGTCACGCTGGTGACGCTGGGCCCGCGGGCGCGCGTCGATCAGCGTCAGATGCTGCACGAGACCAGCGTTCACCTGATCGAGACGGACCTCGCACTCGAATGGCAGGACCCGGAGGGCCAAAACGTTTCCGACGCAAGGCGCGTGCTTGCAAACCTGGAAGCCAGATTGATGCCCGACGTTGTGCATCTCAACAGCTTTCGCGAGGCGACCTTTGCATGGCAGGCCCCGACCGTGCTGGTGGCGCATTCCTGCGTGAACTCCTGGGCCTTGGCCTGCCGCGATACGGCCTGGCTTGGCGAGCCCAGATGGCGCCGCTACAGCGAGCGGGTCGCCGCCGCGCTCGACGCGGCGCAGGCCTGGCTCTGTCCGAGCCGGGCCTTCCACGACGACATCACGGCGATCTACCAGTCGCGATCGCGCGGCGCGGTGATCTGGAACGGAATTTCGCCACGCGCCCCGTCTGGGCGAAAGCAGGACCTGATTTTCGCGGCAGGACGGCTGTGGGACCGAGCCAAGAACATCGAAGCGCTCGCCGCCGCCGCGCCTGGGCTGGATTGGCCGGTCGAGGTGGCCGGTCCTATCGAAGCACGCCTGCCAGCGGGTATCACCTGGCTCGGAGAGCTGCCGCACGCGGCGCTGGAGACGCGCCTGCAGCATGCAGCGATCTTCGTCAGCGCCGCACTCTATGAACCGTTCGGTCTCTCGGTACTGGAAGCCGCCGCCGCCGGCTGCGCGCTGGTCCTCTCTGACGTCCCGACCTTCAGGGAATTGTGGCGCGGCGCCGCCTTGTTCGTCGATCCCGCCGACAGCGAGGCGCTGCACCGGGCTCTGGCAGATCTTTGCGCTGACGAGATGGGCCGCGCAAAGCTGCAGCGGGCCGCCTATGAGCAATCCCTGACCTATTCGCTGACGCGCATGACGAGCGCCTATCTCGGTCTCTACCAGGATCTGATCGCATCGCGCCGGACGAGCGCCGCGGCCAGCCAAATCGAGGTGCGCGCATGAAATGCGTCCTGTTCTATCATGCCTTCACCTCCTGCTGGAACAACGGCAACGCGCATTTCCTGCGTGGCTATGCGCGCGAGCTCCATGCGCTTGGGCACCAAGTCGTCGTGTTCGAACCCATCGACGGCTGGAGCCGGCTGAACGCGATCCGCGAAGGCGGCAGCCACGCCATGGATGACATTCCGGCGCTATTTTCCGGCATCGACATCCGCCGCTACGACACCAGCCTCGATCTCGAACGGGCGCTTGATGACGCCGATCTCGTCATCGTGCATGAATGGAATTCGCCCGATCTGATCGCGCAAGTCGGGCGCAGGCGGGCGCAAGGTGCGTCCTTCACCCTGCTCTTTCACGATACCCATCACCGTGCGGTCAGCGCGCCCGACGAGCTTGCGCAATTCGATCTCGACGGATTCGACGGCGTGCTCGCCTTCGGCGAGGTGCTTCGGCAGATCTATTTGAAGCTCGGCTGGGCCGACCGGGTCTTCACCTGGCACGAAGCCGCCGATGTCGCGCTGTATCATCCGCTGCCGCAGGTCGAGCGGACCGACGACCTGGTCTGGGTCGGCAATTGGGGCGACGGCGAGCGCAGCGCCGAGCTGAACGAGTTCCTGGTCGAGCCCGTGGCGGAGCTGAAGCTCCGCGCCAGCGTCCATGGCGTGCGCTATTCGGATGATGCGCTCCGCACCATCAGGAGCGCAGGCATCCGCTATGGCGGCTGGCTGCCGGCGCACTGGGCCCCCGTCGCGTTCGCTAGCGCGCGCGCGACCATCCATGTGCCGCGCGGGCCTTACGTCGCCCTGCTGCCGGGCATCCCGACCATCCGCGTGTTCGAGGCGCTGGCCTGCGGCATTCCCCTGGTCTCGGCACCCTGGTCGGATGAGGAAGGCCTGTTCCCCGAGGGCACCTATCTCAGCGTTGCCGACGGCGCGCAGATGAAGCATGCGCTTCGTATCATCATCGACGATCCGGAATTCTCTGCCGCGATGGTGGAGACCGGACTGAAGGTCATCCGGGATCGTCATACCTGCCGCCACCGCGCCGAGCAGCTCATCGACATCGTCACCGACCTCAGGGATTCCAGCCGTTCGGCACGGCCTCAGCACGACATCGGAGCCGTCGCATGAAGATCTGCTTCTTCGGATCCAGCCTCGTCTCGTCCTACTGGAACGGCGCTGCCACCTACTACCGTGGCATGCTGAAGGAGATCGCGGCGCTCGGCCACGAGGTCACCTTCTACGAACCCGACGCCTTCGACCGCCAGTCGCATCGCGACATCGACGAGCCGGATTGGGCCAAAGTGGTCGTGTATCCCGCGACCGCCGACGGCTGGCGCAGCTCGCTCGACACAGCCGCACAATCGGCCGACATGCTGGTCAAGGCCAGCGGCGTCGGCGTCTTTGATCTCGAGCTGGAGAACGCCGTCGCCGCGCTGCCCTCGCGGCTGACGCGGATCTATTGGGACGTCGATGCTCCCGCCACGCTCGAGGCGATGGAAAGCGATCCGCAGCATCATCTGCGTCGCGCGATCCCATACTACGACATGGTCCTGACCTATGGCGGCGGCGAGCCCGTCGTCTCCGCGTATCGATCGGTGGGCGCGCGGGACTGCGTGCCGATCTACAACGCGCTCGATCCGGCCACGCATTTTCCGTCGCCGCCCAATCCGCGCTTTGCCTGCGATCTCAGCCTGCTGGCGAACCGCCTGCCCGACCGTGAGAGGCGCGTCGAGCATTTCTTCCTCGACGTTGCACGCCATCTGCCCGAAAAGTCCTTCGTGCTCGGCGGCTCCGGCTGGGACGACAAGGACGCCTCCGCCAATCTGCGAAAGGTCGGCCATGTCGGCACCGCCGATCACAACGCGTTCTTCGGCTCGGCGCTCGCCACGCTCAACGTCAATCGCGACAGCATGGCGCGCTATGGCTTCTCACCGCCGACGCGGGTGTTCGAAGCGATCGGCGCCGGCGCCTGCCTGATCACCGACGAGTGGGCCGGCATCGATCATTTCCTCGAACCCGGCCGCGAGGTGCTGGTGGCCGCCGACGGAGCCGAGGTGGCCGAGCACCTCACCGCGCTCGATCCCGAGCGGGCCCGGTCTATCGCCCGCCGCGCCCGCGCACGCATCCTCAGCCAGCACACTTACCGGCAGCGCGCCCGCCAGTTCAACGATCTCTTCGTCGCCCACAGCTCCCGAATCGAGGCAGCAGAATGAACCTCTCCATCGTCGTCATCGGTCTTTCGGTCACTTCGTCCTGGGGCAACGGTCATGCCACGACCTACCGCGCCCTGATCGAAGCGCTGGCGCGACGAGGTCACCGCGTCACGTTCCTGGAGCGGGACGTGCCCTGGTATCGGGATCACCGCGACCTGACCAAGCCCTCTGCCTGGACTGTCGAATTGTACCATTCTTCGAAAGATGTTCCGCGCCAGTTCGGCAAGCTGATCCGCGATGCCGATCTGGTGATCATCGGCTCTTATGTTCCCGACGGCATCGCCCTCGCCGAATGGACTACGACGCACGCGAGGGGCATCACCGCGTTCTACGACATCGACACGCCGGTCACTCTGGCGCGGCTGGAGCAAGGCCTCGCCTATCTCTCGGCGGCAATGATCCCGCGCTTCGATCTCTATCTGTCCTTCACCGGCGGACCGGTGCCCGGCATGATCGAGCAGAGCTACGGCAGTCCGCTCGCGCGTGTGCTTTACTGCAGCGCAGACGCGGAGATCTACGCGCCGAAGCAGGCGCCGCCGAAATGGGCGCTCGGCTATCTCGGGACCTACAGCGAGGACCGGCAGCCCGTTCTCGAGGAGCTGCTGCTGGCACCGGCGCGCACGCTGCCGAGCGATCAATTCGTCGTCGCCGGCGCGCAATATCCGGACAATATCGCGTGGCCCGCCAACGTTACGCGGATCGAGCACCTCTCGCCGAAGCAGCACCCGGAGTTCTACGCGGCGCAGCGTTTCACGCTGAACGCCACCCGCGCCGACATGAAGGCGCTGGGCTTCTCCCCGAGCGTCCGGCTGTTCGAGGCGGCGGCCTGCGGCACGCCCGTGATCTCGGACCGGTGGCCCGGGATCGAGACGATCTTCGCGCCCTCGAAGGAAATCCTGCTGGCAGCCAGCCCGCGCGAGGTTGTCGAGATCCTGCGCGACATGCCGGACGAGCAACGGCGCACGATCGCCCACAACGCGCGGCGGCGGGTGCTCGCCGACCACACCCCCGACCATCGCGCGCGGCAGCTGGAGACCTATTACGCCGAGGCAGCCGCGCGGCGCCGCCGCAAGACGGCGCCACTCCCCGTCGTTCGCCCCATGCAGGTCGCCCAACTCTGAAAGGCCACGTCATGACGCTCCAGACCCGCATCCACGCGTCCCGCCGCTCGCCGACGGTCCTGGTCGCCGGCGGCGCCGGCTTCATCGGATCGCATCTCTGCGACGCGCTCCTGCAACGCGGCAGCATGGTGATCTGCCTGGACAATTTGTTCACGGGAACCACCGACAACATCCGGCCCCTGCTCAACCATCCGAACTTCCGCTTCATCGAGCATGACGTACGCGATTCCATCGAGATCGAGGGCGAGATCGACCGGATCTACAGCCTCGCCTGCCCAGCCTCGCCCCGCCATTATCAAGTCGATCCGGTCGGAACGATGAAGACATGCGTGCTCGGCTCGATCAACCTGCTCGAACTGGCGCGGCAGAAGGGCTCCCGGATTCTTCAGGCCTCCACCAGCGAGGTCTACGGCGACCCGGAGGTGCATCCGCAGCCGGAATCCTATCTCGGCAACGTCAATCCCGTCGGGCCGCGGGCCTGTTACGACGAAGGCAAGCGGGCCGCGGAGACGCTGATGTTCGACTATCGGCGGATGCACGGGACGGAGATCAAGGTCGCGCGCATCTTCAACACCTACGGCCCGCGCATGCTCGAGAATGACGGCCGCGTCGTCTCCAACTTCATCGTGCAGGCGTTGCGTGGCGAGCCGATCACGATCTACGGCCAGGGCACGCAAACCCGCAGCTTCTGCTTCGTTGACGATCTCGTGCGGGGGCTTCAGCTCCTGATGGAGAGCCCCGCCTCGGTCAGCGGTCCGTGCAATCTCGGCAATCCGCACGAGGTCACGATCGAGGCCATCGCCCGTGAGGTGCTGGCATGCACCGAATCTGCGTCCCCGCTGCGCTTCGAGCCCCTGCCGAAGGACGATCCCAGGCGGCGCAAGCCTGTGATCGACGCCGCCGAGAAGATCCTGGGATGGCGTCCGAGGGTGGCATTGAAGGACGGCCTTCAAGCGACCATCGCCTATTTTGCGCTCCGTCTCGCCGGGGAATCGCCCACGCTCGTGCCGGCCATCGCCGCGCGCAGGACGCGCCCTCCAGCACGCGGCCGCCTGACGATGTCCGAGCAACCGTGAAGGCAAATCCTTTGACAGGCTAGCCCAGTGTGCTCGCGCAACAGGCCTAAAACATTCCGGCCACAGTGACCCGAAACGCCATCGGCTCGACCGGGTGCAGCACATAGTCCATCACGCCGTTCCCGCAGACTGCGGCCGGTGCGGCATTGGCGGCGCAGAGATTGTAGAGCGTATCGGTCTTCAACAGCGAGCCATAGGCATAGGTGATCTGGTTCGCCTTGCTGTTGAACAGGTTGAGCACGTCGAACTGGATGCGCCAGCCGTTCTCGCTGCGGTAGCCGAGCCGCGCGTTGGCGAGGCCGGTCGGCCGCGAGCGGAACGCATTGTTCTCGGTCAACGGGCTCGCGCCGATATAGCGCCAGCGCGCGCTGCCGAACCAGCCGGTCTTCTCGCCGAGCGTTATTCCGGCCGATGCCACCATCGCCGGGGCATTGGGAATGTAGTTGCCGGGCGCATTGCCGATTTGCGCCTCGGGATAGCCGGCGAGCGAGGCATAGACCGCGGCCTGCTCGCCGTCATGGCCGCGGAAGCGCGCATGCGTCATTGCAAGATCCACATCGATGTCGATCCAGGACCGCGGCCGGTAATGGTTGGTCCACTCGAAGCCGTAGCGGCGGCTGGCGCGGGTTGCCGAGGTATCGCCGGCATCGCCGGAGAACAGGATCTCGGAATCCTGGTCCAGGATGAAGAGGCTGAGAGAGCTCTCGAGGCCGGGAACGATCCTGCTACGAACCCCGACCTCCGCGCCTCTGGTGCGCACCAGGAGCGGCGACGGCGTGAGCCTTGTCGCGGGATCGGTGGGATCCTCCGTCGTGGTCGCACCGCGGGCATCGTTCGAGTGCATGCCGTAGCCGGCGCCGAGGAAGAATTCCGTATGATTGAACGGCCCAAGCACCATCCTGAATTTCGGGCTGCCGAGCGCGGCATCGGCGCGACCGGAATTTGCGGCGTTGAACAGAGAGGTGACGTCGGCGGCGTAATAATCGCCCCGCCAGCCCAACGTCGTCCTGAGCCAGTCGGTCCAGCGCACCGTGTTCTCGGCATAGACCCCGACGCTGCCCTCGCCGACCTTGTCGCTGCGGATATTGCCGATGAAGCCGCGCCGGAACGTATTGGTGAGCGCGAGGTCGATCGCATCATAGCGCGATTGCAGACCGAAGGTGGTCTGCATCGGCAGGCCGGCAAAGGAGCCGTCCAGCGTGCGCGAGACATTGGCGCCCGCCATCAAGCGGTCGTCGTGCTGGTGGAACTGGTCGCCGAGCACGGGATCGTCAAGGAAGTAAGTGAAATTATTGAAGAGGTCGAGCTGGCTCTTCACCAGATAGGCGTTGGCCTTCCATGAACCGATGTCGTCGGTCTGCGCGATGCGCCCGGACAGCGCAAAGCGGTTGGCATGACCACCGTCGCTCGGATCTTCCGAACCATAACGGCCGAGCAGGCCGCTGGTGATGGCGCGCTGCGGCACCTGGTCGGTCGCATTCCATTTGTTGACGTAGGCCATGCCGGTGAGCGACATGCCGTCGGTCGCGGTGCCCTGGCTGTAGCGCACGAGGCCGTTGAGCTTTCGCAATTTGTCCGGATTGTCCCACGGGCCGTCGTAGGTACCGATCTCGCCAGCCACCAGCAGCGAACCGTCGCCAACTTTCGCGGAATCCATGCCGAGCAGACGGCGGTAACCGAAGCTGCCGGCGCTCACCTGCGCCAGCCGCCTTGTGCTGTCGATCAGGCCGATGTGAACGCTTCCGACCGAGGCGAAGTCGCCTTCGTCGGCGAAGTAAGGTCCCTTGCGCACGTCCATTGCGGCGATGGTTTCCGGGATCAGCCAGTTGAGATCGGCATAGCCCTGACCATGCGCGTGGGTGCGCATGTTGACGGGGACGCCGTCGACGATGATCGCCAGATCGGTGCCGTGGTCGAGATTGTACCCGCGCAGGAAATACTGGTTGGCTTTGCCCTCGCCGGAATGCTGCGTCACGATCAGACCGGGCACGGCTTCGAGCGCCTCGCCCGGCCGTGTGAAAGGGCGCGCGTTGATCTCGTCGCCGGAGACAGTGATCTCGCTGGCCATGCCGGCTGCGGCCCTTGCACCCGAGCCGGCACTGCGCGGATCCGACGCCTGCGCCGTCGCGGAAGACACGAAGATCCGGCGGCCGGCCGCGGGCGATCTGGCGGCACGGCGCGATGCGGCCGTCATCTTGCGCCCGGGCGTGGCGCCGCCACTGACCTCGACCGGCGGCAGTTCGCGTGAGGTGTCATTGCTCTGTGCGAGGGCGCGGCCGTCATCCGCGAGCAGCGCCAGGACCGAGAGTGCCGTCAAAGCGCCGCCGCGATGACCGTGCTCAGGCCGCCTCGGTCGCATCGGTGCATTCCAAAACTTTCGTGCCGGCGTGGCGAGGCTCGTTCCCGAACATGCGGCGATAGAGCACGACCGAGACGAGCCATGCGACCGCAAACAGCGCGATCACGACAAAGCCGACATTGGCAAGCGACTCGTTGAGGTCCTCGACCAGCACCCATGCGCCGCCGGAGAGACCGAGCCGCTCGCCGATCAGGCCGAGCGCTTCGATCCCGCCGATGAACAGTGCTACCGCGACGGAGGCGCCGGTGATCGTGAGGTTGTACCAGAGCTTGCGCAAGGGATCGACGAAGGCCCAGCGATAGGCGCTCACCATCAGCGCGGAATCGGCCGCGTCGACCAGCGCCATGCCTGCGGCGAACAGCGCGGGGAAAACCAGCACATCGGCGAGCGAGGCGCCGCGCGCGGCCTCGCTGGCGGAGATGCTGAGCAGGCTGATCTCCGTCGCGGTATCGAAGCCGAGGCCGAACAGGAAGCCGAGCGGGTACATGTGCCAGGGCTTCGTCACCAGGCGGAACATGGGGCCGAGCAGCCGGGCCAGAATACCGCGGCTGGCAAGCAGCGCATCGAATTGCGCAGCATCGTGAACGCCCTGCTCCCGCGCCGCGCGAAACGTCCGCCACAGGCCGACGAAAATGACGAGGTTGATCGCGGCAACCGCAAGCAGGAACAGGGCCGAGACTGAGGTGCCGATGAGACCGCCGATCTCCTTGAGCAGGCTGTCGCCGCCGAGGCTCACGACGCCCAGTGCCAGCAGCATGGTCGCCACCACGACGACGGTGGAATGGCCGAGCGCGAAATAGAGGCCGACGCTGCGCGGCGTCTCGGCGCCGTGCATCAGCTTGCGCACGACGTTGTCGATCGCGGCAATGTGATCGGCATCGACGGCATGACGCAGGCCGAACACCCAGGCCAGCAAGGCCGTCGCCATCACCGTCGGCCGGTCGCCGAACAGCGTGAAGGCCCAGGCCCATGCGGCGATGTTGGCGGCGACGAGCCCGCCAAGCAGCGCCACCGTTCCGGGCTCGACCGCCCGCAAAGTCCGCATCGCTGCTCGTTCCATTCGCTCGCCCTTACAGTATGACGTTTATCAAAATTTCTCATACTGGCAAGAGCAAGAGCCGGACCAGTTTCGGTCTGCCCCCTGACGAGCCGACGGAATGCGAGCCAAATGGCGGGCCTGATGGAGGAATTCCGCGTCAGCGGGATCACCGCGCCGATGCGGGATGGGCGCTCGCATTGGCAAGCAGATATCCAGTTTGACGCCGAAGTTGACGGTCGTCAGGGGGAGCTCGACCCACGCAACTGGAACCCGTTGCTGTGAAGCCGCTCACATCCGATTCGACGATCCGGATGTATTCATCGTGGCGGGTGGAGATGGCAGACGGAGACGCGCATGAAATTCCTCATGCTCTCGCTAATCGCAGCCATGCTTCTCGCCGGTGCGGCCAATAGCGTGTTCAGGCCGCATGCAGTACCTCACTTCGGTCAGCCCGGCATGGCGTCCATTCAAGACATGCAGACGGGCCAAGCCGACAAGCTTCCCGAGCAGGAGCTGCAGGACCGCTCCTTCTTGTTTGCGAAAGAGCCGCGGTAGGCCGGCAGGTCCGCTTTATTCGGCCGCTGCGGTCGCGGGTTGCCGCTGCCCGTCGTTCGGTCCCGTTCGCGCCATCTGCTCGTCGAGCCAGAGGCTGTGGTGCTCGCGCGCCCAGTTGACGTCGACTTCGCCCGAGCCCATGGCCGCGAACGCACCTTCCATGCCGATGGTGCCGATATAGATGTGCCCGATCATCGCCGCGACGAACAGGACCGCCACAATGGAGTGGACGATCTGGGCCATCTGCATGCTTTCGATACCCGTGCCGTAGAACGGGAACATCAGCGCATAGCCGCTCGCCGCGACGAGCCCACCACCGATCACGACGATCCAGTAGATCATCTTCTGGCCGCCATTGAAGCGATTGGCCGGTGGATGGTCATGCCCGATCAGGCCGCCACCCCGCTTGGCCCATTCGATATCCACCTTATTGGGGATATTGCCGCCGATCCACATCAGGAAGATCAGCACGACCCCCAGCGTGAACGGGAAGCTCAGATAATTGTGGGCGTATTTGGCCCATTGCGACCATTCGGAAAAGGCCTCGAAACCGATCAGCGGCAATAGCAGTTGCCGGCCAAAGGTGACGTTGAGGCCGGAGATCGCTAGGATGATGAAGCAGGTTGCCGTCATCCAGTGCACGAAACGTTCGAAACCGTTGAAGCGCACGATGGTGCGGCCCGAGTGGCCGCTTTCCAGCCGAACCATGCCGCGGGTGAGATAGAAGATCATGATCAGGGCGATCATGCCGATGATGGCAACGCCGCCGATCCAGGGCAGCGTCACCATGCGGAATTCCCGCCATTCCCGCCCCTGCGGCTGCTCGAGAACGCCGGACCGCTGATCCGGAATGCTGACACGCCCTTGAATCCGGTTCAGCTCCTGCAGAAGCTGCTGCTCCTTGACCGAGCTTGCAGTCGGATTGACCTGCTGAGCACTCGCAGGCGCCGCCATCGCCAAGAGAAGCAGCGTGCAAACGCCGAACGCCAGGCGAATGAACCTTCCAAATGACGCCATCACGTCCTCCCCGGTATTTGCGCGCCCTTCTGTTGCCACTTCAGGACTCGATCGCCTCGCGATAAGCGGTCTTCCAGCCCCATGCACCCGAGCCATAGCCGCGCTTCATGACGCGCTCCTTGTAGATCTGCGCGATGATCTCGCCGTCGCCCGCAAGCAAGGATTTGGTCGAGCACATTTCCGCGCAGAGCGGCAGCTTGCCTTCGGCCAGCCGGTTCGCACCGTATTTCGCGTATTCCTCCTTGCTGCCGTCGGCCTCAGGGCCGCCGGCGCAATAGGTGCACTTGTCCATCTTGCCCCGCGAGCCGAAGTTTCCGACCTTTGGATATTGCGGCGCGCCGAACGGACAGGCGTAGAAGCAATAGCCGCAGCCGATGCAGAGGTCCTTGGAGTGCAGCACCACGGCATCGGCCGTGGTGTAGAAGCAGTTCACCGGACAGACCGCCGCGCAGGGCGCGTCCGTGCAGTGCATGCAGGCCATCGAGATCGAGCGCTCGCCCGGCTTGCCGTCGTTGATGGTGACGACACGCCGCCGGTTGATGCCCCAGGGCACCTCGTGCTCGTTCTTGCAGGCGGTGACGCAGGCGTTGCACTCGATGCAGCGATCAGCGTCGCAGAGAAATTTCATCCGAGCCATGTGCGTGCTCCTCTCAGGCTGCGACGATCTGACAAAGCGTGACCTTCGGCTCCTGCATGCCGGTTGCAGGATCGTAGCCGTAGCTCGTGATCGTGTTGGCGCTCTCGCCCAGCACGATCGGATCGGTGCCGGCAGGATAGTTCTTGCGCAGGTCGTTACCGCCGAGCCAGCCGCCGAAATGGAACGGCATCCAGGCGACGCCCTTGCCGACGCGTTCGGTCACCATCGCCTTCATCTTGGCCCGCGAGTTGTTCTCAGCGCCGCTCACCCAGACCCAGCCGCCGTCCTTGATGCCGCGATCGGCGGCATCAGCCGGGCTGATCTCGATGAACATGTCCTGTTGCAATTCGGCGAGCCACGGATTGGTGCGGGTTTCCTCGCCGCCGCCTTCGTATTCGACAAGACGCCCGGAGGAGAGGATCAGCGGGAACTGCTTGGCGATTCCCTTCTCCACCGCCGCCTTCTGCACCGAGAAGCCGATGTTGGGCAGACGGAACTGCTTGGCATCGGGCAAGGTCGGATACTTCTCGACGAGGTCGACGCGCGGCGTGTAGATCGGCTCCCGGTGCACCGGGATCGGATCCGGTAGACCGAACGCATTCATGCGCGCCTTGCCGTTGCCGAAGGGCACGCAGCCATGCTTCAGCGCGACGCGCTGGATGCCGCCGGAGAGGTCGAGCGCCCAGGACACCGCATCCGGATTGGCCGGGTTGACCCGCTGGATGGTCGCCATCTCGGCCTCGGTGAGATCCTTGTCCCAACCGAGCTTCTTCAGGCTCGCCAGCGTGAACTCGGGATAGCCGTCCTCGATCTCCGATCCCTTGGAGAAGGACTTGTCGGCGAGCAGGCTGACCTTGCGCGTCGTGCCGTCGGGCAGCTTCTCCTCGCGCTCGATGCCGAAGCGCGGACGGAATGCGCCGCCGCCGTCCATGACGTGCAGATTGTTGTTGTAGAGCAGCGGCGAGCCGGGATGCTTCACCTCGGGCGAGCCCCAGCACGGCCAAGGCAGGCCGTAATAATCGCCGCCGACTTCCGGATCGTCCTTGGGGGCGCGCATCGTCACCAGGTCGAACTTGTGCTGGTTCTTCATGTGCGCCTTGATGCGCTCCGGCGACTGGCCGCAATAACCGGTCGACCAGCTTCCACGGTTGATCTCGCGCAGCACGTCCTCGGGGACCGGAAGGTTGTTCTCGACCTTGATATTCTTGAACATCTTGTCGGCGAAGCCGAACTTCTTCGCCAGCAGATAGATGATCTCGAGGTCGTCCTTGGATTCGAAGATCGGCTTGACGATCTGCTCGCCCCATTGCATCGAGCGGTTGGAGGCGACGCGCGATCCCGCGCATTCGAACTGCGTCGCCACGGGCAGGATATAGACGCCGTCCTTGCGCCCGGCCTCGACCGCCAGAGACGCCCAGGTGGTCGGGTGCGGATCGGCGATCACCAGCAGCTCCAGCGCCTTCAGGCCCTTCAGCGATTCGGGAATGCGCGTGATGCTGTTGCTGGCGTGGCCTTGCACGAACACGGCCTTGACGTTGTCCTTCTGTGCGACGTCGGCCTTCGGCAACAGCGCCGCATCGAACCAGCGCGTCAGCGGGATGCCTGGCGTCTCCATCTGCTTCTTCTCGTCGAAGCGCGAGACGAGATAGTCGTAGTCGACCTCCCAGACCCGGGACCAGTGCTTCCAGGCGCCCTCCGCGAGGCCGTAATAGAACGGCAACGTCACGATATCGAGGCCGACATCGGTCGCGCCCTGCACGTTGTCATGGCCGCGCAGGATGTTGGCGCCGGCCCCGGCCTTGCCGACGTTACCCGTCATCAGCAGCGCGATGCAGCTCGCCCGCACGTTGGCAGTGCCGACCGTGTGCTGGGTCTGGCCCATGCACCAGATGATGGTCGCGGGCTTGACCGTCGCGAACGTCTTGGCGACGCGCTCGAGCTGCGCGGCGGGCACACCGGTGACGCGCTCGACCTCCTGCGGATTCCATTTCTCGACCTCCTTGCGCAGGTCGTCGAAGCCGTAGACGCGCTGGGCGATGAATTCCTTGTCCTCCCAGCCGTTCTTCAGGATGTGCCACATCATGCCGTAGAGCACGGGAATGTCGGTGCCGGGACGGATGCGGACATATTCGGTGGCATGTGCCGCGGTGCGGGTCAGGCGCGGATCGAAGACGATGAAATTCGCCTTGTTGAGCTCCTTGGATTCGAGCAGGTGCTGCATGCTGACCGGATGCGCTTCCGCCGCGTTGCTGCCGATAAACAGCATCGTCTTGGAGTTGCGCATGTCGTTGATGCTGTTCGTCATCGCGCCGTAGCCCCAGGTATTGGCGACGCCGGTGACGGTGGTGGAGTGGCAGATCCGCGCCTGGTGATCGGTGTTGTTGGTGCCCCAGAACGCGCCCAACTTGCGGAACAGGTAGGCTCCTTCGTTGGTCATCTTGGCCGAGCCGAGCCAATAGACCGAATCGCTGCCCGACTTCTCGCGAACCTGCAGCAGCTTGTCGCCGATCTCGTTCACCGCCGTGTCCCACGACACGCGCGTCCACTGCCCGTTCACCAGCTTCATCGGATAGCGCAGGCGGCGATCGCTGTGCACGAGCTCGCGCACCGAGGCGCCCTTGGCGCAATGCGAGCCACGGTTGATCGGCGAATCCCAGCTCGGTTCCTGCCCGATCCAGACTCCGTTGAGGACTTCCGCCGTCACCGTGCAGCCCACGGCACAATGCGTGCAGATGCTCTTCTTGACGGTGGCGCCGGCCGCGAGCGGGCCGGCGGCGGCCGCCTCCGCCTTTCGCACGTTGCCCACCGGCATGGCCCCGAGCGCAGCGAGCGCGCCGCCGGCCAGACCGGATTTGCGCAGGAATGTGCGGCGATCAAGTCCCCCGCCCTGCCCCGCAAGGGATTCGGCGACGGAACCGCGGCGATCGGAACGCTGGTGTGTTCGCTTGATAAGCACGGGCAGCCTCCCTCTCAGGCCGGATAACGATTGACGCGGTAGAACGTCTTCACGTGATCGGATTCCTTGTAGCGCGCCTTGCGCTTCTCATCGTTGGTTTCACTGTCGGCCTGGGCGGACCCGACCAACGGTGTTGCAAGCGCCGCGCCGGCACCGGCGGTACCCAAGCCGACCTTGCGCAGGAAATCGCGGCGTCCGACCTTTGCTTTCGTCTCGTCACTCATCGCATCTCTCCCGGACCGAAGCGCCTCGGTCAGCTGGCGAATGTAAATGCTTCCGTCTCGATTTCGATGAAAGTGCGGCCGAGCGCGCCGACTGCGCGATAGAAACGGGCAGTCCCCGCGTTCTCGATGTCGGCGAACAACCGCCCCATCCATGGCGACACATGCTTTTCGAAGAAGGCGCGCTGCGCCTCGTGTGAGGCATCGAAGCGGCCATCGGCAAGGCCCGACATGATCTCGCACAGGATGGCAGCGTGATCTTCGGGTTCGGAATCGTCGGCGATACGCTCGATGCCGAGCGTCATCAGGTCGCCGCGCAGGCGCGACAAAGGCCGTTCGTTGAGAAAGCCCGTGAGATAATAGGAAGCATAGGGCAGCAATTCACCGCGGCCGAGCCCGACAAACAAATCGAAATACTCCCGCTCGACCTTCGCTGGGACGGCGTTCGAGGCGGCCTCGGCAAGCGCCGCATGCGCGCGACCGAGCGGCGTCGCGTCTCCGCTGAGCGAGGCGAGCTGATCGAGCAGGCGCTTCGACGGAGGCGCAGACAGCAGCGCCGCGAGCAAGACGTATTCCTGCGCGCGCGCCGCATCGATGGGATCGACGAGCTCGGCGGAGCCGGCTTGCTCACCGTAAAGATCAGGCCGCAGATCGTTTCGGGAGACGCCGGTCGCCGTTTCGACTGCAACCACCCGTTGTGCGGGCACACGGGTCCAATTCGAGACGGAGGGCTGGCTGATGCCTATTTTGCGTGCAAGCTGAGCGATGCCGCCTGCGGCATCGATCGCTCGATCAAGTCCGTCATCGCGCACGTGGACCTCCCATCCCAGTCCCGTCTGCTTGATTATCGCTTTTGTTACAAAGCAGTAGGTAGCGTAATCCGGGTTCCAGCAACGGTCAATCGCCTGCCATAGCCTGTACCTATAGTCTTTGGTCGTGGTTCAGCGCGGCAGTGCACCACCATGCGTGCGGGACCTCACAGGCTCTGCAGAATCCGCAGGTCTTTCACCCACTGTCGGTTGCACTGCAGCAGGGATTGCCAGGTGCTGCGTCTCATCGGGCGGCTCGACGACATTGGAAACAAGTGCCACATCGGCTTGATGCGATTCCGCTGGAGAATCCGCCGTTTCGATCGACGCCTCAGCAAGAGTCTGGGCCGCAGACTTGGCCGCCTCGCGCACGCCGCCGACAATGCGATCGACCAGTGCGGCCAGCTCCTCCGAGGAACAATCCAGCGGGCCAAATCCCGGCATCGCCGTCGGGTCGTTGAAGTCCCATGCATTCTCCGCGAGCCCGATGAAGTCGCGAATCGCGGGATCGGTCGCCCAAGCGCGGCGAAGAGCCGCAAGGCTCAACTCGCGAGGAATCCCCTTGCCGAGGAAGGCCGTGATGTCGGTGGCAGCATTGATCTCGTCGATCGACGGCAGGCTCGACAGATCGAACTCCGTCTCGTCCTCTTTGTCCTCGGACGGCGGCGTCGGCTGCGCCGGGGCAGGTTTCGCCGGCTCCGCTCGCGACTGCTGTTTGCGGCGGGACCAACGCGCAAGGAAGTCCTCCTCACTCATTCCTGTCCGCCTTCATGTTCGCGCCGCGCCAGCGCCTCCGGATCGGCACGGCGCCGCTTGCGTTTGACGAATTCGCGCTCGACATGGTGCTCGGCCACGAAGCTTTCAATCGCCTCGCGCAGCACTTCCGGCATCGGCACGGCCTCGACGAGATTGTCGGCGGCTTCGGTAAAGCCTTCGCCCTCGGCGGGGTCGGCGGTCACCGCGGTGACTGCATAGGGCCAGACGCCTTCCGCAGGCGACAACACGACCCAGATGCTCGGACCGCCGGAGGCGAGATTGTCGCGATAGCGCGCCGTCTCCGACGGATAGAGATCGATGGTCGCACTTCCGGCATAGAACAGGGTCGTGCCGTCCTGCTCGCGAAGCACGGTCCATGGCTCGGTTGACGGCTCGTCCGGCAGGACAGCAATTCCGCGCCAGATGAAATCGACCCAAGGCGAGTCGGCCTTGCGCCGCTCGACTACGACGCCGACGGCAATCGAGAGGGACGGCAATGCCGCGGGGCTCACGTCGCCATCTCCAGCCGCTTCACCGGCAACCCGGTCAGCAGATTCTGTGGCTTCATCCGCAGCTTCTGATCCGCCGTCATCGACAGGATCAGGTAGACCGGCTCATCCCCGACATCGTCGAGGGCACGGCTGGAATCCGCAAACGTCAGCCGGAACAGCGCCAGCACGCGATCGGCGTCGCGCTCGCCGAGCTCTTCGCCGTGCCACAGACGGTCGCCGAGCCTCGTGGCATCGGCATCGAGCCCGACATACCAGCTCAGCTTCGCCTCGTGCAGCGCCCGTAGCGGCTCGATCACGACATCGATGCCGAGCAGATGGGAGACCCAACGCGTCATCGCCTGCGCCAGCGCTACAGGTCCGCGGCCGTCGGCGGTCAGGTCGAGGGCCATGTCGAACTGGTCGCTCCGGTGCCAATAGGCCTCGGCATTCTCCTCGCCCAACACCTCGACCACCGCATCGGCGGTGGCGCCGAGCATCGACATCAGCGAGAGCACCGGGGTCGGGCTCCGGCCGCCGACGACCTCCTCGTCTCCCAGCAACAAAGCGTGCTCATGTGGGAGAACGCGCTGGATCCGGAAGAACAATTCGGCCGCGCGCAGCGCGAACGGGTCGTCGCAGCCGTCGAGCGCGTTGCGCAGGATGACGTGCACGAGCTGGTTGACGAACAGCGGCGGCAGATCGTTCGCTCCTGATCGCACCCAGGCAAGATAAGCGGCTTCAAGCGTCGGATGCCGCAGCAGAAGATCGCGGAACGCCAGCACGAACTGCCAATTCTCCTTGGCATCCGCATCGGCAATCGCGGCGATCTCGCCGGCGCCGACGGCCTGGCGCGGGTCGGCGAGCAGATCGCGGTGCAGCCGGCGTTCGACCGCGCACGCGTCGTCCGGCGGCATCAGCTCGGGACGGGCAAAATAGGCTTTGAGAAATTCGTCCGTGACACGCAGGCCGCCGCCCTCGTCGCGATCGAGCAGGTGGTGACCACAGGAGATCCAGAAATCGTTCATCGGACGGTCGGCTCCCGGCCGAGATCTGCAAGCCTGAGATCGCCGTCCGGCTCGACGTCGTCCTCCATCTCGATGAACGAGAACGCCTTGCCATGCCCCTGGCCTTCCCGAAGCTGCAGCCGGCGGAACGACTCGCGGACCTCCCCGTCGCTCGAGGTGCGGTGCACTGCAATAAGCGAGCTGATGGGATGGCTGCAGAGCGACTGGGCAAAAGCGACCTCCTCTTCGGCCGCCGTTTTCGCCGCCGCCATATCCGGCGCGCCGAAACGATCGACCAATTGCCTCGCCAGCAGATCGACCAGGCCGTGGTAATCGTCCGCGGTCGCCGGAACGATCTGCGCCAGCGTCGACCAGCCCCAGGATTGCACCCCGAGGAACCCACCGCGAAACGCCGCGCGGGCCTTGCCCTCGAGCTTCGCGCCATCGCAATCCCAGAAGCGGAAGGCGCCGGAAACGGCCCATTCGCCCGGCTCTGCCGCCACGTCGAACACGAAAGTGTCCGAGGGATCGAGCGCGATCGTGCGCAGGAGTTTCACAGGCGCGGTCCTCCGAGGGCCGGATCGAGCCAGGACGGCACCGCGAGCGCCCGGACCAGGTCGCTTCGTTCGATCGTCTCCGTCCCGATGCGGCGCGTCAGGAGGTCGCCGCAATCATCTATGCGCTGTATCGTCTGCCTTTCACGCGGCATCCGCGTGAGATAGTCGCGCGCGACGCTGTCGAAGCCGTCGACCCGCCAGCCGTCCAGCGCCAGCATCAGATGCCGGGCGAAGCTTTCCGTGATCTGCGCCGCGCCCGCCTCGCCAAAGCCTTCCTGGTCAAGCGCCGAGGCCAGCGGGTGGACGCCTGGATCGTCATCATTCATGGCAACCGTCCGTATCATCGCGCCGAAGACCAGCCAGGGCGGCGGCGCGCCCTCGTCAGCTCCGGAACACCAACCCATCCGTCCGCCGCCGACCAGCCCCCCGTCGATCCTGACCGCATCCGGCCAGCCGATCGTGATCGGCTTGCTCGGCGGTGCATAGGCGCGAAGCGCGTCGGTGAGCGCGACCATGCCTGCGTAGAACGCACGCCGCGCGCTGCGCAACGGCTCGGCCGGCTCGAGCACCACGGCGAACTCGGCGAGTTCGAAGCGGCCGACATAGACGAGCGTTCCGGCGCCGCTCTCCGGTGCGATGCGGCATGCATGGGCAAAAGCGTCGCCGCTCTCGCGCAATCGCACCAATGTGAACGGCGGCGGCAGGTGGATCGGTTCCGCCGCGGAAACATGGCTCACTGGGATCGACGGCAGACCGTCCTCCGCTTTCCTTTTCTTCCCGACGGATAATGTCTATACGAGGCGAAGGGCCGGCGCGAGTCCGTCGTCGTCGTCCGAAAGGCGGAGGAGTTAACCTGGAGCAGCCGTCGAAGACCATCCTGATCTGCTCGTGCGAAGACACGATGCGCCTCGACGTGGCTGCAATCCGGCGCGGATGTCCGAACAGCGAGGTCAAGAGCTTCCGCCACCTCTGCGGGGCGGAGCTCGATCATTTCCGCAACATGGCCGCGACAGAAGGCGTGTTGACGGTCGCCTGCACGCAGCAGGCGGCGCAGTTTTCGGACGAGGCCGGCGAGCGGCCTGACGCGATCGGCTTCGTCAATATCCGCGAGACGGCTGGCTGGTCCCGCGACGGCGCGCACGCCGGCGCAAAAATGGCCGCCCTGCTCGCATCCGCCTCCATCCCCGCCCCGGACTATCCGCTCGTCACCTTGTCGAGCGAGGGCGTCATCCTGATCTACGGGCGCGATGAGGCCGCGATTGAGGCCGGCCGCCTGCTTGCCGATCACCTCGACGTCACCGTGATGCTGAAGCAGCTCGATGACACGGTGCCGCCGGTTGCCACGGTGTTCCCGATCGTGAAGGGCACGATCCGCTCCGCGAAGGGACATTTCGGCGCGTTCGAGCTGGTAATCGACGATTATGCGCGTCCCCGCCCCTCCTCGCGCGATCGCTTCGTGCTCGACTCGCCGCGAAGCGGGGTCACCTCGCGCTGCGATATCGTGCTCGATCTTTCCGGCGGTCTGCCAATGTTTCCCGCCCACGACCTGCGCGACGGCTATCTCCGCGCCGACACGAAAGATCCCGCCGCGGTGCTGCGCGCGGTGCTGACCGCGCGCGATCTCGTCGGCAGCTTCGACAAGCCCAGATATGTCGAGGTTGCGCCGGCGCTTTGCGCCCATTCGCGCTCGAAGCGTACGGGCTGCCATCGCTGTCTCGATCTTTGCCCGACCGGGGCGATCACGCCCGTCGGCGATCATATCGCAATCGATCCGAATATCTGCGCGGGCTGCGGCCAATGCGCGGCGGCCTGCCCGACCAGCGCGGTCTCCTACGCGCTGCCGCCCGCCGATACGCTGCTCCATAAACTTCGCGCCATGCTGCTCGCCTATCGCGAGGCCGGCGGCGCGAATGCGGTGCTGCTCTTTCACGACAGCCCGCACGGCACGCCGCTGATCGACGCCCTCGCGCGGCATGGCGACGGCCTGCCGGCGAACGTGCTTCCCTTTGCCGTCAACGAGGTCACGCAGGTTGGGCTGGAGGCGATCGTCGGCGCCTTTGCCTATGGCGTCTCTGCCGTGCGCTTCCTGCTCCGTGGCAAGCCGCGCCACGACGTGACCGGATTGACGCAGACGATCGCGATGGCTGAGGCGATCCTCGGCGGCCTTGGATTTGCGGGCCGTCGCCTCGCCACCATCGAAACCGACGATCCCGACGCGCTCGGCGCGCATTTGACTGATATCGGCACGCTCGCCGCGGTTCCGACGCCGGCAACTTTCAAGACCGTCGGCAAGCGGCGCGACCTCTTGCGGTTTGCCCTCAGCGAGTTGCATCGGCTGGCGCCGCAGCCGGTCGACATCATCGCGCTGCCGCAAGGTGCGCCGGTCGGCGCAATCAGCGTCGAGGCCGATGGCTGCACGCTGTGCCTATCCTGCGTCTCGGCCTGCCCGACCGGCGCATTGCGCGACGATCCCGAGCGGCCGGTGCTGAAATTCATCGAGGATGCCTGCGTGCAGTGCGGCCTGTGCCAGAGCACCTGTCCGGAAAAGGTCATCAGCCTCAAGCCGCAGATCGATTTCCGGGCGGCGCGCGCGCCCGCCGTTGTCATCAAGGAAGAGGAGCCCGCGCTCTGCGTCCGCTGCGGCACGCCCTTCGGCGTCAAGAGCACGATCGACCGCATCGCCGCCAAGCTCGAAGGCCGGCACTGGATGTATCCGGCCGGCGACAAGCGAATCGAGGCGCTCAGGATGTGCGCGGACTGCCGCGTCGTGGTCATGAGCGAACAGCAATTCGATCCGTTCAAGGGCGTTCCGGAACGAACGCCGCCGCGAACGACGGATGATTACATCCGCGAACGCAACGGCAAGGACTAAAGCGGACGAGGTCGAATCGGCGCAAGGCAATCATCTCGACGTCGCGCGGGCCAGAAATTCGGTCAGCGCGCGCCGGTCCTCGGCCGAGCCGATGCGCTGCTCCGGCATCTTGGTGCCGGGGGTGTAGGCATTCGGCCCGATTTCGAACAATCGTGCGACGGTTTCCGGCGTCCAGACGATGTCCATCGTCTTCAGTGCATCAGAGAAGCGATATCCCGGCACCGAAGCGATCTTGCGGCCGTAGAGTCCCGCAAGTGTGGGACCCGCGCGCTGCACCTCCTTGTCCGAGAGCGTGTGGCAGGCAACACAGGCCCGAAACACATCGGCGCCGTGATCGCCGGCATAGGCCGCAAGCGGGTCGGCCGGTGTGCCGACCAGGCTTGAACCGATGGGATTGCCGGTGCGGGCATTCCAGCGCCTGATCCTGCCGTCCGCACCCCCCGTCATCAGTGTCTCGCGATCGGCAAGGAAGGCGACCGCCCACACCGGCAGCCCGGGCCCAACCAGGGTGCGCAGCAGGTTGCGCGACTTGCGATCGATGATCGCCACCGTGCCGCCGATCCCGGCCGCAGCGACCAGCGCACCGTCCGCCGACATGGCCAAGGCCACCACCGGCGTCGGACTGGCCGCGACCTCGCCGCTGACCTTGCCGTCCGTTGTCAGCATGCGCAGCCTGCCATCGACCGCGCCCGTGACGATTTCACCATCCGGCGCGACAGCCACCGCGTTCAGCGGCGCCGGCAAAGTCACGATGTCAGGTTGGCCATCCGGCAAACGCCAGATGCGCAGCGCAAGATCGTAGCCGACACTGACGAGCCTGCCGTCCGGCAGGAAAGCGACCCCATTGACGTTCTGCGTATGCCCTTCGAGCACGCGGGATGTGCTGTCCGACAGCGACCAGAGCCGCACTGTCTGGTCCCATGACGCCGATGCGAGAAGCGTCCCATCGGACGACACAGCAAGCGCCGCGATCGGAGCGACATGTCCCTCCAGCACCCGGTCCGGCTCCGGCCGGCCCGCCGTCCACACCGCAATGCGCGCATCGGCTCCGGCCGTGATCATGCGGCCGTCTTTGAGAAAGGCGACGGCGTTGACGCCATCGGCATGATACCGCAGCACGTGCTCTGCCGTATCTGTCCTGAGCGACCAGCGGATGACGGCGGTGTCGAAGCTGCCGGAGAGAAGGCTGTCGTCATCGGGCGAAATGGCGAGAGCCCGTATCGGGCCGCCGTGTCCGACCATGTCGGCATGCACGGACGATGCGGCAAAGATGGTCCACAGCAATGCGGCCACCTTCGTGCACAGAGCCGATCTGTTCATTCCTGGCCGCCTGCTGACATTCACCCGCTCGAGATTGCCAGAAGAGGCAACGGAAATGAATATCCTGGAACGGTCTACTTGAAACAGTCTACTTGGCCGGTGCCGTCGTGGTCTTGGACGACCCCTCCGGCGCGGGCTGCATTCCGGGCGGACTCTGGCCCTGGGGGCTTTCGGGCGGCGCACCACCCGAGCCGGTATTGATCGGACCCGTCCAACCTTGCGGCTGGAGCTGGCCCTTGTCCTCGGGAGGCGTTTGCCCCGTCGGCGAGTTGGTTTGCGCCGGCTGGGCCAGGGCGCCCTCGACAATGCAAAGTGCTGCGAAGCACAGGATCGTTCTCGGTAATTTCACGCCAAGCCTCCGATGCGCTCACCAGGCCTGCAGAAAACTTGCAAGACCCGCATCCGTTCCGGATCGTGCAGCGCAGCAGCGCCGAGCTCCGGTCCCTTGGCTCGATGGGCGATGCGTCTTTCCGCCGATCCCGTGTTCAAAAGCCCATAGCGGGCGGATGGCTGATGCGATCGACGAGCTTGCTCGCCGCAGGCCCTGTCGTATAGATGGCGTGGTCCAATCGAGGGAGGCTGAGGATGAAGGCTTTTTTGCTTGGCTGCGTCGCGGCCGTGGTGATCGCGGTTGGTGGCATGGTGATCCTCGATCGCGTGCAGGAGCCCGCCGCGCACGCGTTTGCCACCACCGGGGTGCGTCTCTGAGAAGGCTCACTCGCGCTTGAGCCCGATCGGCCCGAGGATCGGAGCGGAGGGAACGAGCTCGACCTTGCGAACCATAGCTTTCCTGCAGCCGAGGATCGTAGATCATTGCCTGCGCCATGCAGACGATGGCGCCGCGCAAGGTGCGCTCCATGCGCCATTTCCGCCTCCGGCTTCAGAATTTGGTAACCATACGAGCATGGTTGAACGCATCGGCGCAAATCGCGCGGCGGCAGTGTCTGACCTGTAACGGCCTTGGTATAAGCGCAGCTACGGTTCGAACGACGTTCGCGGATGATCCGGTTTCCTTGTGCGCATGAATAAGCCCAGCAACACGTTCGACATCGCCATCGAGCCGTCGTTCGACTTTCTGTCTCCGGAATATGCAGAGCTGTTCGATCGTTCGGCTGCCACTGCCTTCCAGCATCCGGTCTGGTTGCATAGCCTCTACACCAGGCTCGCGCCGGAAACGGATGCAACGGCTCTGGTCGTCGTGGTGCGCTACCGCGACACCGGCGCCCTTGCCATGGTGCTGCCGCTGCTCCGGATCCGGCGCGGTCCGATACGGACCGTCGAGTTCGCCGACTTGCGCGTTTCCGACTATCTGGCACCGGTTTGCAGCCCGGACGTGTTCTCGCAATTGCTCCATGATGCGGCTGCATGCGCGCAGATTCGGCGCCTTGTCCGCCCCTTCGATCTGCTGCGAATGGCCAAGCTGCCTGACGGACGGCTTCCGATCGAGGACCTCCTCGCCACGTCCCGCCGTGTCTCGATGAACACCAATGCTTATGCCACGGTTCTGGTCGCGCCGTACGAGCAATGGCGGGCCAGTGCGATGGATCGCTCCTACCAGAAGGAGCTCGCCAAGAAATATCGCCAGCTGCAGAAGAAGGGCGCGCTGAGCTTCTCATGCTGCAGCGACAGCGCCGCCGTGCTCGAGACGATGGAGGTGATGAGGAAGTTTCGCGGCCCGCGCTTTCACGCACAAGGCGACGGAGACCTGCTGCAGCGGCCCGAATATTACGGCTTCTATTCCGACGTCGCCCTTCGGGGCCTCGGGTCCTTCGTTCGCCTCTATGTCATGAAGATGGACGGCGAAGTGATCGCCGCCGTGCTCGGATTGTGCCACCGCGACAGCTTCCTCGTCATCATGAGCGCCTTCGACATCGCCGGCTACAAGAGCCAGTCCATCGGCGCGCTGATGTTCGAACAAGTGGCGCGGGATTGTATCGAGCGCGGAGATCAGATGCTCGACTTCACCATCGGCGACGAGCCATACAAGAAATCGTTCGGTGCACAGGCTTCACCGATGTGGGAGGTCACGCAGGTCGGCAGCGCCGTAGGCGCAATCGCCCTCTTCGCGTTGAGGCAGGCGCCCTGGCTCAAGCTGGCGGCCAAGCGGCTCTCCGATTTGAAGGTTCAGCCCGCCCACACCGCGAGGCCCACGCGCTGACCGGCGGGGGGTCGCAGAGATCAGGCGCGCAATACGCCGCGGACGCGGCCAAGCCAGCCCGGATGCATCTGATCGACGCGGTGTGCAAGACTGCGCCGCAGGAAGTGCAACCGTCGCCGCACGTCCCAGCCGATATCGTTGCGCGAGGTCAGCGCCTGGCGGAAGCGTGCCATCTTCAGCGACTGCTGATCCGCCGCGATCTTGTCGCGATCGGCATAGAATTGCGAGATCTTCTCCAGGCCCATGCCTGCCGTCATGAGCCATCGCGGCACATATTCGGTGCAGAGACGGTCGACGTCCACGAGCAGGCGGGCGACGCCCGTTCCGGCCGCGGGACAATTGGTCTGGAACGCATCGCCGATGAGCACGATTCCAGGCCGGAGATGCCCTTCAACGACGGTCAGATCCATCACCCAGTTCTGGACGCGATCGGTCACACGGAAATCGCCGAGGTAGCTCCGCAATCCCGGCAGCAGGCGCAAAACTGTCGCCTCCGGTTCGCGGCGCAACTCGCGCATAACAGGATCGGTCGGATCGCGGAACATGAAGAGATTGGCACGCATTCCGGCGTGGACGGGAAACAGGCTGAGATAGTCGATGCCATCGGCGGTGCGTTCGCCGTAACAGGTCAACGCCTCGAAATCGAACGGGGTGCCATCCTTGCGCGCGATCGTGAAACCGAACGACACCGAATGGCGCTCGGCAAGCACGCGCCGCCTGATGCCGAGCTTGTAGCCCAGGGCTCCCGCCATGCCGGTGGCCAGAACGACGAGGCGCGCCGCCACGCGCCGTCCGGAGGCGAGCTCGAGATGCTGGACATCGCCGCTGCTGCCAATCGCTGTGACCTCGTCGACGATCAGGTTGGAAGGATCCGGAAGCTGGCGACGCGCCATTGCGACGAGATCGGCATAGGCAAATCCGTAAGCCCTGCCGACGCTGACATCGACCACCTTGCCCTCACGGATGTTGAGCACTTGATCATATCGGCACGCGACATCTTCGAGCGCATCGAGAAAGCCGAGCTTACCGAACAGCTCCAGCTGATGGCCGCCGATCTTCTCGACCCGGAACTCATCCGGATGGACTGCCCGCTTGTCGATCAGAGCGACGCGACGCCCTGCCCGCGCCAGCACGGCCGCCGCAAGCGATCCCGCAAGACCGCCACCGACGATGGCGACGTCCGAGTCGATGGTTGCGGTCTCGTCCCCGTCGACCGGCTCGGTCACGGTTCTCGTCATGGCTCCGGCTCCCACGGTTAACAGCGTCTGCAGTGCAATTCTCTCGCCTGATGTCGCATCGCAGGGCCGGGTGCGAACATTTCCTGAGATTGAGGTTAATGACCGCAGGTGCCCAGTTCGCCGACTCGCCGCGGCACGCGTCTTGCTGTCCCGAAACCATTCTGCACGCGAGCCCCGGATCTCGCCTTCTCAGTCGTCGATGCGGCGTTATGCCGTCCGTCGCGCGAGTTGAAACTCGCAGATGTTGGACAATGGAGACAGCGATGTTCCAGAACGAAGCAACCCGTATCACCGCGATCGCCGAAATCCTCCAACTCGTCCATTAACACTCGCGATTGCTCGACATGCTAGGTTCTCGCCGGTATCGGAACATGTCTCGTCAGGGGAGCGCGGCTCCCTTAACCCTTCCATGATCGCATCCATTCTCCAGTTCATGCGGCGCGACGTCACGCGCGGCGTTGCCGGGACCATCCTGCTCAAGGTCGGCAGCGGCGTGCTCGCGTTCGCGTTGTTCTCGCTGGCTGCGCGGACGATGTCGCCTGACGGCTTCGGCATCTTTGCGACCTGGCTGTCGGTCGCGCAGATCGCAGCCGTCGTGGGACTGGTCGGCCAGGAATCCCTGCTGGTGCGATTCCTGAACGAATATCAGGTCGGCGAAAGGCCGGACCTTACCAAAGGCGTGCTGCAATCGAGCTTGAAGATCGCCTCGGTCGCAATGCTGATCGTGATCGGCGGGATCGCGATCGTCGCGAGCATGAGAGGCGACTGGTGGCTGCTGATCCTTGCGGTGTCGGCCTACACGGCCGTCAACGCCGGATTGATGCTCGGCAGCCAAATCGCGCGCTCGCTGGTCAGCATTATCATGGGCGAAGGAAACCGCGAGTTCCTTTGGCGGGCCCTCGTCGTCGTGTTCCTGCTCGTCATGCTGCTCGCCCATCGCCAACTCGATCCGGCCGAGCTGTTCGCGGCGATGACGGTCGCCATGTCGGTTGGCCTTGTTGCGCAGATCGTATCCGTCGCGCGCGTGCTGCCGGATCTGCGCAGTACGCCGGCGCGCTCGGAGACGTCACGCTGGCGATCAAGTGCCCTGCACTTCTGGCTCGCATCGATCCTCGAAGTCGCCAATCAGTATCTCGACGTCATTCTGGTCTACTGGATGCTGGATCCGACGACCGCGGGAATCTACTTTGCCGCCTCGCGCCTCGCCAACATTTTCGCCATGGTGTCCGCGGCGCTTTACACGTTCGGTGCGCGCCGGCTCCCGTCGCTCTATTTCAGCAAGAACCACGGGGAGTTCGAGCGGACCTCGCGCTTGATGGCGGAAGTGACTGGGCTCTGCGTCGTCGCCGGTCTCGCCACGATCTGGATCGGCGGCCCCTATCTCCTCAACCTGTTCGGACCTCATTTCGCCGAGCAGCATTCGGTCCTGATCGTGCTTGCAATCGGAACCGCCATTCAGGCGGCGGGCGGCCCGGCTGCTGCGATCCTGCAGCTGACCGGTCATGAACGAATCTATGTGCCGGTGGTCGCTGCCAACGTCGGGCTGCGGCTCGTCGGATTTCTCGTCCTGGTCCCCTTCCTCGGCGTGCTTGGCGCGGCGATTTCGACGACCGTGTCGCTCGCGCTCGCGACCATCGCCCTGAACGTCCTCTGCCGCCGGCGCAGCGGGGTGGATCCTTCCGTTCTGGTGCTCTTGCGCTTCCCAGCATCGAGGCGCGGCAATTATGCCGTTCGTAGCGCGGACTCGCGTGACTAGGTGTCAGCACGCGCCGCCGGGGTGAACGCGCAGGACCGATTGGTTAACGCGCCAGCGGGGAACCAGCGGAAATGCTGCGCCAACGACACCGTCGCCATCCGCGCCGCATTAACTCCGTTTGTTGCTAGCCGGTGTCCGCGGGATGCCCGCATGATAGGTACGGAGTTAAGAAGGTGAAGATTTCGTTGCTTTAGCGGGTCGGGATCCGTGCTCCATTATCAGCCGAACAAAGACCTGGACGAGACGAGCGCGACGGCACCTGCGCGGCCGAACGGCAGTGGGCGAAAACTCCACGTGCTTCTTGCGCAAACCCAGGCCGAGAACGCCGGTGCACAGGAGATCTCGCGGCTGCTCGGCGCCGGGCTGACCGCGCGCGGTCACCGGGTCACCAATCTGTTCTTCTTCCGCAAATCGGACTCCTTTGACGAACCGCCCGCCACGCTCTACTGCGCGTCGAGCCGGCCGGGCAATCCGCTGGCGCTGCTGCGGATGCTGTGGACGCTCGGCCGCCACATCAGAACCACCAGGCCCGACGCCGTCCTGACCTTCCAGCATTTCGGCAACGTCATCGGCGCCGGCGTCACGCGCCTCGTCAGCCGTGCACCCGTCGTCGCCAATCAGGTTTCATCCGCGCTGGCGATGAGCTGGCCGGTCCGCACCGCCGACATCGCCATGGGCAGCCTCGGCTTCTTCGACTGCATCACGCTCAATTCGCAGGACATGGAGCGCGAATATTCGCGCTACCCCGCGGCCTACCGGTCGCGCATGGTGCATGTGCCGCACGGCTTCGACGACAAGGCCCTTACCCTGTCGAAGGAGGCGGCACGAGGTCAATTCAACCTGCCACCGGACCGCGTCCTGCTCGGTTGCGCGGCACGGCTGCATCCGCATAAGCGGCTCGATCTGGCGATCGGTCTGCTGCCGGATCAACCGTCCTGGCATCTTGCGCTGGCCGGCCAGGGAGCCGACGAGGCCCGGCTGAGGCAGCTCGCGAACGACTTGAACGTCGCGGACCGTCTGCATTTGCTGGGAGAGATTCCTCCTGGCCGGATGGCGGACTTCCTTGCTTGTCTCGACGTGTTCGTCTTTCCGACCCAGGCCGAGACCTTCGGTCTGGCCGCGGTCGAGGCTGCCAACGCCGGTGTTCCCTCCGTCGTGACCGATCTTCCCGTCCTGCGCGAGGTATTGTCCTACGAGGGCAGACCGACGGCGCTCTTCGTCGATGCCTCCGATCATGCGAAGCTCTCCGCGGCGGTCTCCAGGCTGGTAACCGACAAGCAATTACGTGACGAGCTGCGACAAAACGCCAAAGGCCTGCGGCTGCGCTATTCGGTAGATGCCATGGTCGAGGAATACGTCCGGATTCTCGACCGGGTCGTTTGACCTGATACGTCGGAACAGATTGGCTCGACATGATCATCGAGTTTCGCTGTGAACGTGACTATGCGCGGCGCTGGATGGACCGCAGGACGCTGTCGGTCGACGGCCGGGACATGTCGGTGCAAGTTGCATGGACGGCAACGGCGGAGCCGCGGCCGGCAGGTCTCGATGCGCTGGTCGAGCTCGAACGCATCGTGTTGCACAAGGGCAAGCACAGCGCCGCCGACAGGCTGACGATCAGCTCCGAACCAGCACGGGTCAGCATCGGCACCGCCGACGTAATCGTCGATTTCACGAATGCCCCGCGCGATCCGGCGAGCCCGGCCCGGCTGTATCTGCGGCCGCTGTTCAACGGCGTCGCAGGCGAAAATGCCGCGCTCGCCGCCATCCTCGCCGGCGACCTGCCCGTGATCGAGATCGTCAACGAGATCGACGGTTCGGTCCTCGACCGCGGCCATCCGTCCGGTGAGATTGCTGCGGGCCTCAGTGGTGCGCTCGAAACGATCATGGCGCGGACCCTCACCATGCTGGCGGCGATCCTGTCGGGAAGGCCGCGCATCGTGCCGCACCTGCCGCGCCCCGCTTCAACTGTCCCGCACCGCGGACCCGTTGGCTACGTGGCGCGCGGCCTTGCCGTATCGATCGCCAAGGAGATCTATCGCCTCTGCTGCTATGCCCCGCATTGGCATATCGGATGGCGCTTCAACGACGGCCCGGGCGTCTGGCAGACCGGAGACCTGTCAGGTCCAAGCTGGAACGTTCTGGGAGATCCTGGAAACCACTTCTACGCCGATCCCTTTCCCGTCACGTGGCAGGGACGGACCTTCGCCTTCTTCGAGGATCTCGATCACCGTGTCGGAAAAGGTATCATTTCCGCGATCGCGTTCAACGACGCGGGGCCGATCGGCGAGGTGACGCCGGTGCTGGAGGAGCCCTGTCACCTCTCCTATCCGTTCCTGATCGAGGACGATGGCGAGCTGTGGATGATCCCGGAGAGCTCGACCCGCGGGGACGTCGCTCTCTACAAATGCACTCGGTTTCCGGACAAATGGGAGCGATACGCAACGCTCCTTTCCGGCCTCGAGCTGGCCGACGTCACGATCACGCGCCACAACGGCCTGTATTATCTGTTTGGCGCCTGGCGCGACGGAACGGGTGGCTATTCGGATTCGCTGGCGATCTATTACGCCGATCGGCTCTTGGGGCCTTGGCTTCCCCACGCCAGCAATCCCGTCTTGATCGACCGCGCCAGCACGCGGCCGGCAGGAAACTTCGTCACGCTCGATGACAGACTGTGGCGACCGGTCCAGGATTGCACCGACGGATACGGCGCAGCGCTTGCCCTGGCGGAAGTGGTCGAGCTGTCGCCGACGGTATTCAAGCAGGTCGTCCGCCACACTCTGAAACCCGGACCGGCATGGCCGGGCAGGAAGCTGCACACCTTGAATCGCTGCGGGCGGCTCGAGCTGATCGACGGATCGCGCGTCCAGCCCAAGACCAGTCTCTTTACGAGCGCAATTCCATCGGCCGTGTCACCTGCGCGAACCAATCCCTCCACCGCCGGCTAGCAGCCGCGCGTCTTCGCGCCCGAGTACGCGGCTAAGAACGCGTGCGATCGTTCCGGCCTGCGATGCGTTGCCGCGCCAAGCCACGATCTGGTCGGGACGTATCAGGGCGAGATCCGCCTCATAGAGATCGCGCAACGATCTGGGTAGCGTGACGAGCTTTACGTCGGCCCCGATCGCGCGAATGGTGTCAGCGAATGACGCATGGGCCGACATGACGTCCCCAAACTGAAGCAAGGTCCATTCGAATCCGAACTGGTCGTATAGCGACATGCCGTCCTCCAGCCACGCATGCGGTGGGCGGCCACCGGGAGAGGCGGTGGGAACGTAGACGTTGGCAGCATCCGGCGGCGGCTCGCTACCATCGGGGACGATGATTGGGGAGCCGTCGTAGCGTCCGCCGAAGGTGACGCCGGGGATGTTGAACTCGGCACGGGCGTGCTGATTGAGATAGGCACCCGCGATTCGCCGCGCCTTGTGGCCGGCCTCCGTGGCATCCTCGATCTCCGGCGCCGGCGCGAAGAGGCCAAGCGAATCGGCGAAGCGGCGCGCATGATCGGTGTTGCGGAGCGCCACCGGACGCCGCTCGACCTCGTAACTATTGAGCAGTGCCGCCGGGCTCACGCCCTTGACGACGCTTGCGAGCTTCCAGCCGAGATTGACCGCATCCTCGATAGCGGTGTTGTAGCCGAGCCCGCCGGTCGGCGTGAACAGATGCGCCGCGTCGCCGCCGAGGAAGACCCTGCCCCGCTGCATCCCGCTTGCCACCAATGCGTGACCGGCGGTCCAGGTCAGGAAGGACAGAACTTCGCAATCGATCGGCGCACCGCAGGCGCGCTGGAACGCGGCTTTGGCCTGGTTGATCGTGATCGCAGTTTCGTCCTCGCCCGGTCGCAACTGGGTGTGGAATGCAAACTCATCACGACCGTTCACCGAGGCCATGAAGGCGCGGCGGTCGCCGTTGAAGCAATTGTACATCCACGCTTTCGCGTGGGGAACGCGCGCGTAGAAATCGGGCGAGCGGAGATAGACCGCCAGCATGCGGCCGCCCATGAAGTCGCGCTGCGTCCCGCTCTCGCCGCCATAGACGATCCCGAGCGATTGCCGGACCATCGAGCGCGGCCCGTCGGCCCCGACCAGGAAGTCGGCGCGGACCCGAAAGCGGCTGCCATCGTCGAGACATTCGATATTGCCGGCGATACCGTCATCACTTTCCGTGTAGCCGATCAGCCGGTGACTGTAGTTGAGCTGGATTCCGGGCAGCCGTTCGGCGTGGCGGCGCAGCACCGCCTCGACATATTTCTGCGAGACCCGATGCGGCAGCTCCGCCGCGCTCCAGGAGCCTGACATGCCCTTGATCAGCTCACCCGCCCGCGACGCTGACGGCAGCGCGAACCGCGCCAGCTCGTATCCGGTATAGCGCGTGAAATATGCGACATCGGTCGGGTAGTCCGCGGGCAGACCTTCGCGCCTGATCTCGTCGGCAAAGCCCAGCCGCCGATAATGCTCCATCGAGCGCGCCTGCGTCGCATTGGCTTGCGGGTTGAAGGCCGTGCCCGGCTTTTCGTCGACCAGGATCGCGGACACGCCGCGGCGGCCGAGCTCGTTGGCCAGCATCAGCCCGCAAGGGCCCCCGCCAACGATGAGCACCGCGGCCGTCAGACGAATTTCCAAGATGCTTCTCCCTACCAACACCAACCTGCATGGTAAGGACACCTGACTATTTCGTCAAGCTGCCTGACTAATTCGGGTCGTCGAGCGTGTCGAATTCCGTGCCATACACCGCGAGCCCCTTCAGGATTGCATCCATCGTGGCCTTGCCGAGCTCGACGCGCATCTCCCGCTCGGCGATGTCGACGGCATCACGGAACGCATCGAGCCATTTGCGTCCGGCCGGCGTGAACACGACGATGCGCGCGCGCCGGTCGGTCGGATCGGCGATGCGATCGACGAGGCCGAGCGCGGCGCATTGGTCGACCAGCTCGCCCATCGCCTGCTTGCTCATGGAGGCGCGGCGGGCGAGCTCGGTGAGCCGCGTCCCCTCCACGTCGAGATTGCGCGTGAGGCTGACATGGGCGATGCGCGTCTCGTCGTGGCCCCGCTCGGTCATCAATTCGAGCACACGGCCTTCGAAGCGCCGCACCGCGTTATTGAGCAGGCGGCCGATATTGGCATGCCGCCACGCGGTGCCTGACGTCGTGGATTTCACCGGATCTGCTTTCCGAATCGACCGAACGAGATCGTGGAAAGCTAGCACAGGCATTGCTGCGTGCTACTGGTGAGCACGCGAGGTATCGGCGGCGGGCGGCGCGAACGAACCGCCACCCGCCATCTCTCGTGCTTCGAACGCCCCGATGCCTTACTGCGAGCGATCCGAGGTCCAGCCCTTGTACGCGGCAACGTTGTCCCTGGTCACCAGCTTGGACGGCAGCAGCTCGACGGTCGAAGCCGGCTTCTGGCCGTTGAGAATGCCGACGCCGACCTGCACGGCCCGCCGCGCCATGAAGAACGGATCCTGCGACGCCGATGCCTGGATCTGCGGCGACTGCGGATCTTTCAGCGCGGCCTCGATATCGGGCGCGCCGTCGACGGCGGTGATGATCATGCCGGTTCGGTTCTGCTGGCGTGCCGCAAGGTCGGTGCCGATCGCCTGCGGATCGTTGATGGCGAAGATGGCGTCGATCTTGGGGAAGCGGGTCAGATAGCCCTGCGCGACGGTGAGGCCGCCCTCGCGCGAGCCCTTGCCGTCCTGGTCGCTCGACAACACCTTGATGCCGGGATTCTTCGCGAACACGTTCTTGCAGCCGACCACACGGTCGATCACGGCGGAGACCTGCGGCCCGTTCTCGATGATGACGTCACCCTTGCCGCCCAATTTGTCGACGATGTACTGGCAGGAGATCTCGCCGGCCTGCACGTTGTTCGTGGTCACGGTGGCATCGGCGCCTTCGGCCGCGGTGTCGACAGCGACGACGACGATGCCTGCGGCCTGCGCCTTCTTGATGGCCGGCCCGATCGCCTTGGGATCGCCGGGATTGAGCAGGATCAGGTCGACGCCAGCGGCGATGAAATTGTCGATCTGGGTGACCTGCTTGCCGAGGTCGTATTCGAAGCCGACCGTCGTGATCTTCACGTTGGGATTGGTCTTCTTGGCCTCGAACTCGGCGCCCTTCGACAGCGCGACGAAGAACGGATTGCCCATCGATCCCAGCGAGACGCCGATCGACTTGAGCTCCTTGGCGAAGGATGGTGCGGTGGTGAGGGCAAGCGCCATGGCGGCGCCGGCGAGCATGATCGTCTTCAACATGGACTTCCTCCCTGGTCTGTCTTCGTCCCCGGCGCGGCAGACCAGTTGCCGCAACGGAATCTCGTCTCAAGCCATGCGCACGCCGTTGCGCGCCAGACCTTTCACGTTCTCGCGGAGCCTTGCAGCCGGTAGCGGTCCAGCGCCACGGCACCGATGATCACCAGGCCCTTGATCACATATTGCCAGATGTCGGAGACACCGATCAGGATGAGCCCGTTCGAGAGCACGGCGATGATGAGCGCACCGACCAGCGTGCCCCAGATCGAGCCGATGCCGCCGACGAACGAGGTACCGCCGAGGATCACCGCGGTGATTGCATCGAGCTCATAGGACTGGCCGAGCTGGAGTCCGTTGGCTGCGTAGAGCCGCGCCGCCTGCATGGCGCCGCCGAGCCCGGCGAAAAGTCCGGAGATGCCGTAGACGAAGATCAGGACGGCCCAGACCTTGATGCCGGCAAGCCGCGCTGCGCTCTCGTTTCCGCCCACGGCATAGATATGCACGCCGAGCACGGTCCGGCGCAGCACCAGCCAGGAGACGAGAATGACGAGCAAGGCGATTACCGAGAGCCATGGGATCGACGCGACTCCGGGAATGAGCGTCAACGAGCCGTTGCCGATGAAGGCATAGGGAATGGAGGGATTGAACACGGTGGTGTCAGCCCCGAGCAGCCGCGCCAGGCCGCGCACTGCGGTGAGCGAGCCGAGCGTGACGATGAAGGGCGGCAGGCGCAGCAGCGCAATCAGCGCGCCGTTGACGATGCCGAAGACGAGGCCGGTGAGCAGTGCGGCCGGCAGCCACAGCAAGCCGAGCTCCGGCATCTTGGAGAGCGTCAAACCCGCCATCGCGGAGGCCGCCAGGATCGAGCCGACCGACAGGTCGATGCCGCCGGTGAGGATGACGAAGGTCATGCCAGCGGCGAGCACGGTGTTCACCGCGGCCTGCTGCAATACGATGCCGAGATTTTGTCCGGTGAAGAAGCGGCCTTCCGACAGCACGTTGAAGCCGATGCAGAGGATCAGCAGCACCGGCAACATGCCGAGCGCGCTGATCAGCATCCTCATCCGCTGGCGTCTTGTCTCCGCGGCAGCGCCATTGGTCGTCGTCGATGCCGGCTTTGCCTCCGCAGCACCATTGTCAGGCATCGAGATGCTCCATCCCCGTGGCAAGCCCCATGATGTCTTCCTGCGCAAGCGGCGAATTCGGACCGCGGCTGACCTCGCCGGCAATGTGCCCGGCACGCATCACGATGACGCGGTCGCAGATGCCGATGATCTCGGGCAGATCGGACGAGATGACGAGGATCGCGGTGCCGGCCTTGGCGAGATTGTCGATGATCGAATAGATTTCCGACTTGGCACCGACATCGACGCCGCGCGTCGGCTCGTCGAGAATGAGGACCTTCGGCGCGATGGCGAGCAGTCGCGACAGCAGCACCTTCTGCTGGTTGCCCCCTGACAGGCCGCCGGCGGGAACGCCGGCATTCGCGGCGCGGATGCTGAGGCCGGCAAAGGCGCGGTCGGCGCGCTCGCGGGCCTTGTCGCGATCGAGAAACCAGCCGAGCTTCGCATCGCGGCCGAGCACGGCGAGGTTGATGTTGTCCAGACACGACATGTCGAGAAACAGGCCGAGCGCCTTCCTGTCTTCGGTCAGATAGGCAATGCCGGCCTCGAGCGCCTCGCCCGGCGTGCGGATCTCGACCGGACGCCCCTCCAGCTCGAGCCGGCCGGAGGTTTTTGGCGACGCGCCGATGATGAGATGCGCAAGCTCGGTGCGACCGGCGCCGATCAGGCCGGCGAGGCCGACCACCTCACCCGCATGCACGGTGAGGGAGCAGCCCTTGACGCGCCCGCCATCGGCCATGTCGATCGCCGCGAGCACGGGATGCCCCCGCCCCGCCTCCGGATCATGGTCCTTCTTGTAGAACGAGGAGACGTCGCGACCGACCATCAAGCGCACGATGGTGTCGGCGCGGATCTCGGGCTTGTCGAGCGAGCCGACCAGGCGGCCGTCGCGCAGCACGGTGACGCGATCGCCGAGCGCATAGACCTCGTCCATGCGATGCGAGATGTAGATGATGGCAAGGCCCTCGGCGCGAAGCTGGCGGATCAACGCGAACAGCCGCTCACTTTCGGCGGCCGACAACGAGGTGGTCGGCTCGTCCATGATGAGGATTTTCGATCTGACGTGCAGCGCACGGGCGATCTCGACCAGCTGCCGCTGCCCCATGGACAGATGCGCCACCAGCGTCGAGGGCAGGAAGTCCGCGCCCAGGCGCTTCAGGATCGGGCCGACGCCCTCGCGCATTGTGCCGCGCGCCAGCAAGCCTGACCGCGATATCTCCCGTCCCAGATAGATGTTCTCGGCAACGCTGAGATTGGGAGCGAGCGACAGCTCCTGGTAGATGATGGAGATGCCCGCCGCGCGGCCGCCGAGCGGGCCTTCGATCCGCACCGCCCTGCCCTCGATGCGGATCTCGCCGCCCGCGTCGGGCCGGTAGGCGCCGGACAGGATCTTCATCAGCGTCGACTTGCCGGCGCCGTTCTCACCCATCAGGGCGTGAATTTCGCCGGGATAGACGGTGAGATCGACGGCCCGCAGCGCCTTGATGCCGAAGAAGGTCTTCGAGACCCCGCGCATCTCGAGGATCGGATCGTTCATCGTGCCTCCCGGCGCACAATGCGTTTCCCACCCGCGTCTCGTTTCTCGGCAACGCGGTTTGGTCATTAAACAAAAGCGAGTGACGCAGGGCAATACCGAAGGCGAATATACCGAAGTATGCAAACCAGATTGGGCCAGCTAGTGGCGCGGCCGATACAGGTCGCGCCAGGCGGGAAGCCGTTCAGCGTAGGCATCGACCAGTGCAGCGTCGGGCTCGAATGTTTCGATGCGCTGCGGCTGCATGCATACGTCACCGATTGCCTCACCCGTGACAGCAAGCCGCCCCAATCTCGCCGCACCGAACGCGGCGCCGGTTTCACCTCCGGCAAAGCGATGGATCGGAATGCTCAGCACGTTCGCCAGCACCGAGAGCCAGAAGGTAGAGCGTGAACCGCCGCCAATCACGTCGGCCTCCGCAATCCCGATGCCGGCATCCGCGAGCGCATCGCGGCAATCGGCAAGCGCGAAGGCAACGCCTTCGAGCACCGCCTGCACGATCGCCGCGCGATCGGTGCCATGGCTCAGGCCATCCAGCATGCCGCGCACAACGGGATCGTCGTGCGGCGTCCGCTCACCGGCGAGATAAGGCAGGAAGCTCACGGGCGACGGCGCCCGCGGTCGGGCTCCAAGCGGCGCCAGCAGCTCGGCCTCGGCGGCGCCGAACAGGCGCGCGAGCCAGGCAAGGCAGGAAGCGGCCGAGAGGATCGCGCCGGCCTGAATCCACATCCCTGGAATGGCGTGGCAGAACGTGTGCACGACACGGTCGGGATTGGCGGCGATCCGGTCGGTCGGGACCATGAGCGCACCCGAGGTTCCCAGCGACACGAAAGCGGCTCCCGGCCGGATTGCGCCGATGCCGATGGCGCCCGCGGGATTGTCGCCGGCCCCACCCGCGATCACCGGCTGCCTGATCATCCCCCAGCGCCGCGCGAGTTCGCTGCGCAGCGTGGTTGCGGGCGCGCATCCCTCGACCAGGCGCGGCATGTGCTCGCGCGACAAGCCGCTCGCTGCCAGCGCGGCGTCCGACCAATCGCGGCGCGCAACGTCGAGCCATAGGGATCCCGAGGCATCCGAGACGTCCTCGACAGCATCGCCCGATAGCACCAGTCGCAGATAGGCCTTTGGCAGAAGAACGAGTTTCGTCGCCGCGAAGATCTCGGGCTCGTGCGTGGCGATCCAGAGCAGTTTTGGCGCGGTGAAGCCCGGCATCGCCTTGTTGCCCGTCACTTCGCGCAAGGCGGGCCAGCGTTGCTCCAGGATACGGCACTCGCTGGCCGATCGTCCGTCATTCCAGAGAATGCAAGGCCGCAGCGGCCTCAAGCTTGCATCAAGCAGCGTGGCGCCATGCATCTGGCCGGACAGCCCGATGCCTGCGACCGCCGCCAACGCATCGGCATGCGACGCCTTGAGAGCATCCAGCGTGGCGAAGGTCGCACCGATCCACTGCGCCGGATCCTGCTCGGAATAGCCCGGTTGCGGCGAGACGGTCGCGAGCGACCGGCTCTCGCTTGCGATCACGCGCTGGGCATCATCGACGAGAACCGTCTTGACCGCCGACGTGCCGAGATCGATGCCGAGATACATGCTGCTTCCGCTCACTTCGCCGCGTCGATCCAGATCCCCGGCTCTGAATGCTCCCGGATGTAGCTGACGAGGAAGTCGGAGAACACCCTGATCTTGGCAGGCAGCCTGACGCGGTTCTGATAGGCGATGTTCATGGTGAGCAACGGCAGCTGCCAATCGCTCAGGACAGGCACCAGCCGCCCAGCCGCGATATCGCCTTGCACGATATAGAGCGGCTGGATCAGGATGCCGAGCCCCGCGCGCGCCGCACCACAGATGATCTGGCCGTCGTTGCTGTCGAGCGTCGGCGCGATCCGG
The DNA here is from genome assembly GCF_020194215.1 of Bradyrhizobium sp. BRP20. Taxonomy (NCBI): domain Bacteria; kingdom Pseudomonadati; phylum Pseudomonadota; class Alphaproteobacteria; order Hyphomicrobiales; family Nitrobacteraceae; genus Bradyrhizobium; species Bradyrhizobium sp. BRP20. The sequence continues at coordinate 53,149 of NZ_JADYVY010000008.1, forward strand.
ATCGTCTGCGTCGTGCTGCCCTGGCTCAGCCGTAGCGAATAGGGATCATTGGCGAGATTGTAGATCAGCATGTTGTGCCGGGCGAGATCGGCGGGATGCTCGGGCCGGCCGTGCTTCTCGAGGTAGGAGGGAGCGGCCGCGAGCACGCGGTGCATCTGACCGATGCGGCGGACGACGATGTTTGAATCCGGCTCGTGCTCGCGGGTGCGGATCGCAACGTCGATGCCGGCCTCGATGAAGTCGAGATAGCGGTTTGCACTGATGATCTGCACGCTGAGATCGGGATAGAGCGCACGGAAGGCGGGCAGCATCGGTGCGAGGTAGATCATCGCAAAGGAGAGCGAGCTCGTCACGCGCAGCATGCCCTTCGGCGACAGCGCGCGATCGGAGACGGCGTCCTCGGCTTCGGCGAGCTCGTTCAGAAGCGTGCTGCACCGCTGCAGCAGTTCCTGTCCCGCTTCGGTCAGCCATTGCCGGCGCGTGTTGCGCTCGATCAGCCGGACCGCAAGCCGCTCCTCCAGCGCACTGAGATGGCGGCTCGCAGCGGCGTTCGACATCCGCAGGATTTCGGCGGCCTTGGAAAGGCTGCCGAGCTCAGCGGTTTTGGAGAACACCTCGAGTTGAAGCAGCCGGTCCATTTTTGCATAAAGAGGAAAAGAGACTTACAAATTTTGACCTTTATTTCCGTTTTCTGCAAGGCAAAATGGCGCCAACAAAGCACCATTGCAGGCGAGGAAATCAGGAAATGTCGGGCCCGATCAGGCACATCGTGATGTGGCGACTGCGCGGGGAGACGCCCGCGGAGCGCTCGGCCGCCCGGCTCAAGGTCAAGACCCTGTTCGAGGGCCTCAAAGGCCGGATCGACGGCCTCACCCATATCGAAGTCGGCATGGACGTCAGCGCGGTCGATTACGCCTGCGACGTGGTGCTGTTCTCCGAATTCACCGACCAGGCGGCGCTCGCCGCCTATGCCAACCACCCGGAGCATCTGCGCGTGCGCGAGGCGCTGGGCGACTTGCGGATCGGGCGCTTCCAGGTCGATTATCCCATCAAAGAGACCGGCGCATGATCGGCTCGTTCACCTTCGAAAACCTGCCCTGCCGCGTCGTGTTCGGCAGCGGCACGCTTGCCTCAGCCAAGGCCGAGGTCGAGCGGCTCGGCGGCAAGCGTGCGCTGGTGCTGACGACGCCGCAGCAGGAGGCACAAGGCAAGAGCTTGGGAGCCGCGCTCGGCCCGCTCTATGCCGGCATCTTTTCCGGCGCCACCATGCACACGCCGGTCGAGGTCACGGAACGCGCGCTCGCGGCAATGAAGGCATGCGAAGCCGATTGCGTCGTTTCGCTCGGCGGCGGCTCGACCACCGGGCTCGGCAAGGCCTTGGCCTTGCGCACCGGCGTCAACCAGCTCTGCATTCCCACCACCTATGCCGGCTCGGAGATGACGCCGATCGTCGGCCAGACCGAGAACGGGCTGAAGACCACGGTGCGCGATGCAGCCGTGCTGCCGCAGACCGTGATCTACGACGTCGACCTGACGCTGACGCTGCCGGCGAGCCTCGCCGCAACCTCCGGCATCAACGCGATCGCCCATGCCGTCGAGGCGCTTTACGCGCGCGACGCCAACCCTGTCACCTCGCTGATGGCCGAAGAAGGCATCCGCGCGCTGGCGCGCGCCCTGCCCGCCATTGTCGCCAGGAACGACGATCGGGAGGCCCGCACTGAGGCGCTCTATGGCGCCTGGCTGTGCGGTGTCTGCCTCGGCACTGTCGGCATGGCGCTGCATCACAAGCTCTGTCACACGCTCGGCGGCACTTTCGACCTGCCGCACGCCGAAACGCACACCATCGTGCTGCCGCATGCGCTGGCCTACAACGCGCCGGCCGTGCCCGACGCGATGGTGCGGATCGCGCGCGCGATCGGGGCAGCCGATGCAGCTCGGGGGCTTTTCGAACTTGCGAAGCGGCTGGGTGCGAAGGTCGCGCTACGCGATGTCGGCATGCCCGAGGGCGGCATCGACAAGGCGGCTGACCTCGCAGTCACGAATGCCTACTGGAATCCGCGCCCGCTCGAGCGTGGCGCCATTCGCGAGTTGATCGCGCGCGCCTGGACCGGCGAGCCACCCGGCGCCATCAAAGCGGCAGCTTGAAGCGATGCGGCGCACCCTGATCAGATCCGCCACCGTCATCAGCATGGATGACGCGATCGGCGATCTCTCGACCGGCGATGTGCTGGTCGAGGGCAGCCGGATCGCCGAGGTGCGCCCGTCGATCGACGCTGCGGCCGACACGGAGGTCGTCGACGGCACGGGCCGCATCGTCATTCCCGGCCTGATCAACGCACATATGCACACTTGGCAGACCGGCTTGCGCGGCTTTGCCGCGAACTGGACGCTGCTGGAATATTTCCGCCGCATGCATGCGGGCCTCGCCACCGTGTTCCGGCCCGACGATATCTACATCGCAACCCTCGTCGGCGCGCTGAACCAGATCAATCACGGCGTCACCACGCTGGTCGATTGGTGCCACAACAACCCGACGCCGGATCATACCGACGCCGCCGTGCGCGGCCTGATCGAAAGCGGCGTCCGCGCCGCGTTCTTCCACGGCTCGCCGAAGCCCGAGCCGAAGCCGGGCGAGCCGCATTTCTCGGAAGTGCCGCATCCGCGCCGTGAGGTCGAGCGGCTGCTGGCCGGGCCCCTCGCCGACCGCGACGGCCTCGTCACGCTCGGGCTCGCCATCCTCGGTCCGCATTATTCGACGCTCGACGTCGCCATGCACGATTTCCGCCTGGCGCGGGAGCTGAAGCTGATCGCATCGATGCATCAGGGCGGCGGTCCGGCCAAGACGCCCGACGGCTGGGAGAAGCTGCTCGAGGCCGGCCTCGTCGGCCCCGGCATCAACATCGTCCACGGCAACGATCTGCCCGATGATCTGCTCGATCGTCTCGTCGATCTCGGCGTATCGTTCTCGGTGACGCCCGAGAACGAGATGATCCAGGGCCATGGCTTTCCGATCACCGGCCGCCTCCTGAAGCGCGGCGTGCGGCCGACCATCGGCATCGACCTGGAGTCCGTGCTGGCCGGCGATCTCCTCTCCGCCGCGCGCGTCGCGCTGTCGATGCAGCGGGCACTGGACAATGTGGAATCGCGCAAAGCAAGTGGCGCCATTCCGGCGACGACCACGATTCCCGTGCGCGAAGCGCTGCGCTGGATCACGACGGAAGGCGCCCGCATGCTCGGCCGCGAGCACCAGATCGGCTCGCTGACGCCGGGCAAGCTCGCCGACCTCGTCATCATCAACGCCTCCGACCTCAATCTCCATCCAGTGCATGATCCCGTCGCAACCGTCGTGATGCAGACAAGCCTCGCCAACATCGAGGCCGTCATGATCGGCGGTGCCTGGAAGAAGCAGAACGGGCGGCTATTGGTCGAGGGACTCGAGACGAAGAAGGAGCTGCTGGCGCAATCCGGCCGGCGGCTGGTGCAGGATATTGAACGACAGGGACGCGCCGCCTGAGGCGCCAATGGACAAGAACAATGACTGACGCTCTGAAAACAGTTGGTTTCATCGGGATCGGCAAGATGGGCCTGCCGATGTCGGTGCTCGTCGCCAAGGCGGGCTTTGCCGTTACCGCGTTCGACCAGAGCGCGGCGCGCATCGACGAGGCACGCGCGCAGGGCATTGCGATTGCCGCTTCGCCGGCCGAGGCCGTGCGCGGCAAGGCCGCCGTGATCACGTCCCTGCCCGACGACGCCGCTTTGCGCGGCGCATTGCTCGGCTCCGCCGGCCTGATCGCCGCGATGGCGCCCGCTGCCGTCTTGATCGAAACCAGCACCGTGAGTGTCGACGCCTCGGCTGAGGTTGCAGCCGCCGCGCAGGCGCGTGGCATTGCCTATCTGCGCGCGCCGGTTTCCGGCAATGCCAGCATCGTGCACACGGGGGCGCTGACCTGCTTCGTCTCGGGGCCGAAGCACGCCTTCGAGAGCGCCAAGCCGCTGTTCGCAGCTTTCACCCGCGCTCAGACCTATCTCGGCTCCGCCGAGGAAGCGCGCTATGCAAAACTCTCGGTCAACCTGATGATCGCGGTGTCGGCGGCAATGATGGCGGAGAGCCTGGCGCTGGCGCGCAAGGGCGGCATCGCCTGGCAGGACATCTTGAAGGTGCTCGACGACAGCGCGGTCGCTTCGCCCATGGTCAAGTACAAGACCGCGCCGCTGCGGACCCGCGATTTCGAGTCCACCTTCTCCTGCAAGCAGATGGCCAAGGATCTCGACCTGATCCTGGGCGCCGGCCATGCCGTCGGTGTGCCGCTGCAGCTCGCCGCCCAAGTGCGCGAGACCTATGGCGCGCTGGTCGCGCAGGGCGACGGCGATACCGACTTCATCGCGACCGTCAAGCATCTCGAACGGCTGTCCGGCCTCGGCGAACCAAAACCCTGATCGCGGAGATACACATGCGTAACTTCAACGAAAATACGATCACGGATGCGGTGCTGGAGCGGATCGCGGGCGCGACCGACCCGCGCATCAAGCAGGTGAGCGAAGCGCTGGTGCGGCACTTGCACGCCTTCGTCCGCGAGGTGCGGCCCACCCAGAACGAATGGGAGTTCGGCATCGATTTCCTGACCCGCACCGGGCACATGTGCAACGACAAGCGCCAAGAATTCATCTTGCTCTCGGACACGCTTGGCGTCTCCATGCTGGTCGATGCCATCAACCATCCGGTGCCCGAAGGCGCGACCGAGACCACGGTGCTCGGCCCCTTCTTCGTCCAGGCTGCGCCCGAGAAGGACAGCGGCGCTGACATCTCCGGGCCGATGGATGGCGATCCCATGCTGGTCACCGGCTCGGTCTCGACCGTGGACGGAAAGCCGCTCGCCGGCGCGATCGTGGACGTCTGGCATTCCGACGACGACGGCTATTACGACGTGCAGCAGCTCGACAAGATCGGCGATCTCGCGATGCGCGCCCGCTTCCATACCGACGCCAACGGCCGCTTCCATTTCTGGTCGATCAAGCCGGCCGCCTACCCGATTCCGCATGATGGACCGGTCGGCGAGATGCTGGAGGTGCAGGGACGCCATCCCTGGCGCCCGGCGCACGTGCACTTCATGATCTCAGCGCCAGGTTTCGAGCAGCTAGTTACGCACGTGTTCGTTGCCGGCGACCAATATCTCGACAGCGACGTGGTGTTCGGCGTCAAGGACAGCCTGATCCGGGAGTTCGTCCGTCATCCCGCCGGCCGTGCGCCGGATGGTCGCATGGTGGAGCGCGACTATTTTCATCTCAACTATGACTTCGGCCTGAAGCAGCTCGCGAGCAACGCAAGAGCCGCTTAAGCTGAACGACGGACCAACAAGAGTCCGGAGACAGGGAGCAAACGGGAGCTTACGGATGGGACCGCGGGTCAGCACGGACATATTGGCCGAGCGCCTCGCCGGCATGATCGGACCGCGCGCGAGCGTCGCGCGCGGCGTGCTCGATCAGCATGGGCAGAGCGAGTCGCATTATCGCAGCCTGCCGCCGGACATCGTCGTCTTCCCTGAGACGACGCAGGAGGTCGCTGAAATCGTCAAGCTCTGCGCCGGCGCGGGCATGCCGATCGTCCCGTTCGGCGCCGGGACCTCGCTCGAAGGCAATGCGGCCGCGGTCGCCGGCGGCGTCTGCTTCGACTTCGCGCGCATGAACAAGGTGCTCAGCCTGCACGACAGCGACATGGACGTCGTGGTGCAGCCCGGCATCACGCGCAAGCAGCTCAATGCGGAGCTGCGCAACACCGGCTTGTTCTTCCCGATCGATCCGGGCGCCGATGCCTCGATCGGCGGCATGACGTCGACGCGCGCCTCGGGCACGATGGCGGTGCGCTACGGTACCATGAAGGACAATGTCATGGCGCTCGAGGTCGTGCTGGCCGACGGCCGCGTGATCCGTACCGCCCGGCGCGCGCGGAAATCGGCGGCCGGCTACGACCTGACGCGCATGTTCGTCGGTGCGGAAGGCACGCTCGGCGTCATCACGGAGATCACGCTGAAGGTACACCCGGTGCCGCAGGCGATCTCGGCGGCAGTCTGCAGCTTCGACACCCTGCACGATGCGGTGGACACCGCGATCTCCGTGATCCAGTCCGCGATCCCCGTGGCCCGCATCGAGCTGCTCGACGATGTCATGATGCGCGGCATCAATGCCTACGCAAAGCTCGGCTATCGCGAGGCTCCCACCCTGTTCTTCGAATTCCATGGCTCAGAGACTTCCGTCGCCGAGCAGGCCGAAGCCGCGCAGGCGATCGCGGCCGAGCATGGCGGCCATGGCTTTGCCTGGGCTAAGGCGCAGGAAGACCGCAGCCGGCTCTGGCATGCCCGCGACAACACCCTGTACGCCGGCCTTGGCTTGCGGCCCGGCGCGCGCGCTGTGATCACCGACGTCTGCGTGCCGATCTCGCGTCTGGCGGAATGCCTGATCGAGACGCGTCGCGACTCTGACGAGCACGGCTTCACCGCGCCGATCGTCGGCCATGTCGGCGACGGCAATTTCCACATGCTGATCCTGATCGACCCGACACGACCGGAGGAGGTCGAGGGCGCCAAAGCGCTGCAGGCCCGCATGGTCGCGCGCGCCATCGCCATGGACGGCACCTGCACCGGCGAGCACGGCATCGGGCTCGGCAAGATCGACTATCTCACCGACGAGCTCGGCGAGGCCGTGGACGTGATGCGATCGATCAAGGCGGCGCTCGATCCCGACGGATTGATGAACCCCGGAAAGATCTTTTCTGGCAGAGCCACAACATGAGCAACAAGCCATGAGCGACGCGCTCCCGATCGAGGTCACCTCACCCACGCCGCTGCTGGAGCTGCGCGGCATCAGCAAGGAGTTTCCCGGCGTCAAGGCGCTCGACGACGTGTCCTTCGCCGTCTACCCCGGCGAGGTCCATATGCTGCTGGGCGAGAACGGCGCCGGCAAGTCGAGCCTGATGAAAGTGCTGTGCGGCGCCTATCGCGCCGACGCCGGCGAATTCTACTACAAGGGCGAGAAGGTCGCGATCAATTCCACCGCGGATGCGCAGAAGCTCGGCATCGCCGTGATCTTCCAGGAATTCTCGCTGGTCCCCCATCTCGACATCGCCCAGAACATCTTCTTGGGACGCGAGCCGAAGGGCCGCATTCCCGGCACCATCGACCGCCGCAGGATATTGGCTGACGCAAGGCGCGTGCTCGACACCATCGGCTTCGACATCGATCCCGCCACCACCGTCGACAAGCTCGGCGTCGCCCAGCAGCAGATGGTCGAGATCGCCAAGGCGATCAGCCAGAACGCCCGCATCCTCGTCATGGACGAGCCGACCGCGGCGCTGTCCGACCGCGAGACCGAGCTCCTGTTCGCGCTCATCGCGCGGCTGAAGACCGACGGCGTGTCCATCGTCTATATCTCGCACCGCATGGCCGAGGTGTTCGCGCTCGGCGATCGCATCACCGTGCTGCGCGACGGCCGCCGCATCGACGGCGTCCGGCCCGCCGACGTCACGCCGGACCAGCTGGTGCGCATGATGGTCGGCCGCAACATCGACATGACCTATCCGCGCCATTTCGCCGACAAGCCCGGCGAGGTGCTGCTCCAGGTCAAGGGCCTGAGCGCGTCGACCGGCATCTCCGACATCAACATCGAGGTGCGCCGGGGCGAGATCGTCGGGCTGTGCGGCCTGGTCGGCTCCGGCCGCAGCGAGGTCGCCCGCGCCATCTTCGGCGCCGATCCCGTGACCTCGGGCGAGATCATCTTCGATGGTAAGAGCATTTCCGGCGAGCCGGATCTCGCCGCCCGTCGCGGCATCGCGCTGATCCCCGAAAGCCGCAAGAGCGAAGGCCTCGCGCTGCTGCGATCCGTCAGCGACAATCTGGTGGTGTCGGCGCTGAAAAAGCTGTTTCCGAGCGGGCTATTCGACCAACGCTCGGCCCAGCGTACCGCTGACGGTCTGATCCGGCAGCTCCGCATCGCGACACCAAGCGCACGCCAGACCGTCGGCCTGCTCTCGGGCGGCAACCAGCAGAAGGTCGTGATCGGCAAATGGCTCGCCGCCGGCTCGAAGCTCTTCATCTTCGACGAGCCGACACGGGGCATCGACATCGGCGCCAAGTCGGAGATTTTCGCGCTGATCGACCGCCTGGTCGCGGACGGCGCGGCGGCGCTGATGATCTCGTCCGAACAGGTCGAGATCTGCCATGTCTGCGACCGCGCCTATGTGATGCGCGAGGGGCGCATCGCCGGACACCTGACCCGCAACGAATTGACCGAGGAGAACATCGTGCGATTGGGGATGCATCATGCGTGAAGTCGCAGTCGCTTCGGAGCCCAATCCGCTGCAGCGCATTCCCGGCGTTGCCATGGTGCTGGTGCTGCTGATCGCGCTGTTCAGCGTGATCGCGCCCGGCTTCCTGTCGGTCGCCAACCTCTCCAACGTGCTGGTGCAGTCGACCATCCTGACCATGCTCGCGCTGCCGATGACGCTGATCATCATGACGGAGGGACTGGACCTGTCGATGGGCGCGGTGCTGACGCTGACCTCGCTCTGCGTCGCGATCGTGTCGCTTGCGACCAAGTCGATGCTGCTCGGCCTCGGCGCCGGCCTTCTGGTCGGCACGGCCTTTGGCCTCGCCAACGGCTGGCTGGTCGCCATTCTCGGCATACCTCCCTTCGTCGCGACGCTCGGCACGCTCGGCATGGCGCAGGGCCTGTCGCTGATCGTCAGCGACGGCCAGAGCGTGGTCGGCATTCCCCACAGCGTGCGCGACATCTATTCGGCGACGCTGCTCGGCATTCCCGTGCCGATCGTGATGGCGCTGGTGACATATGCGACCTTTCACGGCCTGCTCTATCACACCCGCTTCGGCACCTACATCTTCGCCCTCGGCGGCAACCGCGAGGCGCTGCGCTATGCCGGGCTCTCGCCCAACAGGCTGCTAATCGCGGTCTACGCGATCGGTGGCGCCATGGCCGGAATCGCAGGCCTGTTGATGACCGCACGCATGAACTCCGGCCATCCCACCGCCGGGCTCGGACTCGAATTCGACGCCATCGCGGCCGTCGCCGTCGGCGGCACCTCGTTCGAGCGCGGCAATGGTTGGCTGCTCGGTACGCTGCTCGGGGTCCTTTCCGTCGGCGTGTTGCGCAACGGGCTAAACCTGATCTCGCTGCCCTCCTCGGTGCAGGTCGCCAGCGTCGGCGTGCTCGTCATCCTTGCCCTGTTCCTCGACGGCCTCAGGAGCCGCACATGACCGACATCACCAAGGGCGCCATGGCGCCGCCCCGCTCCTTCCTGTCGCAGGACGCGGTCCAGCTATTCTATCGCCTGCTCGCGGCTTTCCTGATCTGCGCGGTGCTGGCCGTGCTCAGCGATTCCTTCCTGAGCCTCGGCAACATCCTCAACGTGCTGAGGCAGGCAAGCTTGACCTTCTTCATCGCCTCCGGCCTGACGCTGGTGGTGCTGACCGCAGGCCTCGATCTCTCCGTCGGCGCCAATGTCGCGCTGTCCGCCTGCCTCGCCGGTACCGTGATCCACACGACCGGTTCGCCTGCGCTCGGCATCCTCACCGGACTTGCCTGCGGCGGGCTCGTCGGCCTGATCAACGGCGTCATGGTCACGGCGCTCCGCATCCCCTCCTTCATCGCCACCTACGGCATGCTCTGGGTGCTGAACGGCCTCACCTATTGGTACATGGCGGGCGAGACCCTGCACGGCTTCCCGGCCGGCTTCCGCCAGATCGGCAGCGGCTATCTGTTCGGCCTGCCCATTCCGGTCTACCTGCTCCTGGTGTTCCTCGGCATCGGGACGTTCTTCGCGCAGCGCACGGTCTGGGGCCAGGAGATCTACGCGATCGGCGCCAATCCTGTCGCCGCACGACTATCAGGCATTCCCGTCGCGCGCCGCCTGCTGCTGGTCTACGCGGTCTCAGGCACCATGGCGGGACTTGCCTCGATCATCTTCCTGTCGCGGCTCAATTCGGCCGAGGCCGATATCGGCGAGAGCCTGACGCTGCCGGCGATCGCGGCCGTTCTGATCGGAGGCACCTCGCTGTTCGGCGGCGTCGGCACCGTGTTCGGCACCTTCATCGGCGCGCTGATCCTGACCCTGGTGCTGAACGGCATGAACCTGCTCGCGGTCAGCGCCAATTGGCAGCCGCTCGTCACCGGCGTCATCGTCATTCTCGCGGTCTGGCTCGACATGAAGACCCGCCGCCGCGCGCAATGAGTTCCAGCAATCCAACAAGCAAAATGAGGGATGGAGGCAATATGAGAAAGACAATTGGCTATGTGGCGCTGCCGTTGCTGATGGCGACCGCGCTCACCACTGCGGCGCGTGCCGACGGCGAGACCATCGCCGTCTTCACCAAGAACCAGACCAATCCGTTCTTCCAGACGGTGCGGGTCGGCGCCGACAACATGGCGAAGGTGCTGAACGCGAAGACGCTGCAATACATCCCGACCAAGCCGGACTCGATCCCCGAGCAGCTCAGCCAGATCGAGGACGTCGTGGTGAAGAAGCCGAGCGCGATCGTGTTCACGCCGGTCGACTACAAGGCGATGGTCCCCGGGGTCGAGAAGATCAACGAAGCCAAGATCCCGGTCGTCAACATCACCGACCGTTCTGCCGGCGGCAAGTTCCTGTCCTTCGTCGGCGCCGACGATTACAGCCTTGGGCTGGAGACCGCGCGCTTCCTGCTCAAGACGCTCGGCGGCAAGGGCAACATCGTCATCATCGAAGGCGTCAAGGGCTCGCTGACCAATGTCGACCGCGTCCGCGGCTTCAACGACGCGCTGAAGGAAGCCCCCGGCGCCAAGCTTTTGGCCTCGCAGCCCGGCAACTACCAGCGGCTCCAGGCGCTCCAGGTGATGGAGAACTTGATGCAGTCGAATTCGCAGATCGACGGCGTGTTAGCCGCCAACGATGCCATGGCGGTCGGCGCGATCGAGGCGCTCGACGGCGCCAACCGCAAGGCGCAGGTGATCGGCATCAACGGCACCAAGGAGGCGATCGACGCGATCAAGTCCGGCAAGCTGCTGGCGAGCGGCGACTACAACGGCTTTGCGCAAGGCTGCCTCGGCACCATGATGGCGATCCGCTCCTTGCGGGGCCAGCCTGTCATCAGCGAGATCGTGCTGAAGCCGACGGTGATCACCAAGGACAATTACGGACCGTTCGACGTGCCGCTGGAGCAGCGGACCTGCCCCACCTTCGAGGACGCCGGCAAGCTCAGCGCGAAGTAGGCCATCCCCCCACATCAAGACCGGACGGCCGCAGCCCGCGGCCGTCCCAAGAATGAAGCCAAGAAACGGAGACAGCATGCTGTTCGCCATTCACGCCCTCGACCGCACCGGCGCGTTGCCGACCCGGCTCGCCAATTACGATGCCCACAAGGCTTTCCTCAGCGACACCTCGCGCTTCGGCGTCAAGATCGTGATGTCCGGTCCGCTCGTCTCCGACGACGGCCAGACCATGATCGGCAGCCTGTTCCTGATCGAGGCCCCTAGCCGTAGCGAGGTCGAGGCCTTCAATCGCGCCGATCCGTTTGCCGCGGCCGGCATCTGGGACAAGGTGACGATCACCGGCTTCCTGCGCCGGCAGGGTTGAGGGTCCGCCACGACAAAGTGCGAAAACAACCCCATGCACAGTAGAACGGGGCTTGTTTTCGCTTACGAATTTCCGATGCACCGCGCGACCTCGCATCCGAGGCCAATGCCGACCCGGATCGGCGGTGGATTTTGACTCGTCGGGCAAAACAGGGGCATAATGTAATCATCACCCGATGTCAGTTGCGCCCGCCATCCAGGCACCTGCCCAGCGTCGGCGCGGTGTGCGACGCGGACTGGAGTCAGGTCCTTAACCGCTGACTGCCGGCGCAGCCTCTTCCAGGTGACACGCCACCCACTGCTCGGGTCCCGTCGCGCGCAGCGGCGGCTCCTCGGTCCGGCAGCGGTCGAACACGAACGGACAGCGGGTGTGGAAGCGGCATCCCTTCGGCGGGTTGATCGGGCTCGGCACGTCGCCCTTGAGGATGATGGGATTGCGCGGGGCTCCGGGCTCCGGCAGCGGCACGGCCGAAAGCAGCGCCTTAGTGTAGGGATGCCTTGGCGCGGCAAAGATCTCGCGGCGCGGGGCCACCTCGACGATCTTGCCGAGATACATCACGGCGACGCGATGGGTCATGTGCTCGACGATGGCGAGATCGTGGCTGATGAACAGCAGCGCGAGACCGAATTCGCGCTGGAGATCCTGCAAAAGATTGACGATCTGCGCCTTGACCGAAACGTCGAGCGCGGAGACCGCCTCGTCGCAGACGATCAGCTCGGGTTCGGCCGCGAGCGCCCGCGCGATGCCGATGCGCTGACGCTGGCCGCCGGAGAATTCGTGCGGCCTGCGGTTCAGCGCTTCGCGCGGCAGGCGCACCGTGTCCATCAGCGATGTGACACGAACCTCGAGATCCTCCGCGGACTTGGCGAGGCCGAAATTGCGGATCGGCTCGGCGAGAATGTCGCGCACGCGCATGCGCGGATTGAGGCTGGAGAACGGGTCCTGGAACACGACCTGCACGCGGCGGCGCATCTGGCGCATCGTGCCCGGTGCGGCGTCGTCGATCCTCTGGCCGTCGAGGATGACCTGGCCCGAGGTGATCTCGAACAGTCGCAGGATGGCGCGGCCGACCGTCGATTTTCCGCAGCCGGACTCGCCGACCAGGGACAGCGTCTCGCCGCGCGCGATCTCGAACGACACGCCGTCCACCGCGTAGACGAATTCGGACTTGCGGCCGAACAGGCCGCTCTTGACCGGAAAATGTTTCTTGAGGTCGTTGACCTGGAGCAGCGGAGGACTCATGCCGCGACGGCTCCCTTGGCGGCGTAATGGCAGGCGGCGACGTGGCGCGGGCCCTTCTCTTCAAGTCCGGGCGCATATTGCCGGCACACGTCGGTCGCGAGCGCACAGCGGCCGGCGAAGACGCAGCCGATAATGGGCTTGCGGAGATCCGGCACTTGCCCCGGGATCTCGGCAAGGCGGGTCGCGGTGCCCGCGAGCGAGGAGCCGAGCTTCGGCACCGCGCCCAACAGGCCTTGCGTATAGGGATGACGCGGGGATCGGAACAGCTCGGCCACCGGCGCCTCCTCGACCTTGCGGCCGGCGTACATCACCATAACGCGCTCGGCGATCTCGGCGACGACGCCGAGATCGTGGGTGATCAGGATGATGGCGGCGCCTACCCGGCGCTTCAGGTCCAACATCAGCTTGAGGATCTGCGCCTGGATCGTCACGTCGAGCGCGGTGGTCGGCTCGTCGGCAATGAGAAGCTTGGGATTGCAGGCCAGCGCGACCGCGATCATCACGCGCTGGCGCATGCCGCCGGACAGCTGATGCGGATATTCGCCGACGCGCCGTTTCGGCTCGGGAATGCCGACCAGTGTCAGCATCTCGACCGCATGCGCCTCCGCCGCCTGCTTGTCGAGGCCTTGATGGATCATCAAGGTCTCGCGGATCTGGCGGCCGACGGTGAGCACCGGGTTCAGGCTCGTCATCGGTTCCTGAAAGATCATCGAGATGTCGTTGCCGCGGATCGCGCGCATCTCGCGATCGGACAGTTTCAGCAGATCCCTGCCCGCGAAGCGGATGCTGCCTGCGATCCGGCCCGGCGGCTCCGGAATCAGCCGCATCAAGGACATCGATGTCACCGACTTGCCGCAACCGGACTCGCCGACGATGGCGAGCGTCTCACCCTCGTTGATATGGAAGGATACCCCGTCGACCGCGCGGTTGATGCCGCCGGGCGTGCGGAAGTGGGTCTGGAGGTTCTCGACTTCGAGCAAAGCCATCGCAATCAGCCTCGATCCAACACAGACAACATCACAGGCTTTTGGCCATGCGCGGGTCCAGCGCATCGCGAAGACCGTCGCCGAGCAGATTCACGGCGAGCACGGTGACGGACAGGAACGCCGCCGGGAAGAACACGATGTAGGGCTTCACCTGCCAGAGCGCGCGGCCCTCGGCCATGATGTTGCCCCAGGACGGGATGGTCGGCGGCGTGCCGGCGCCGATGAAGGACAGGATCGCCTCCGTGATCATGGCGCTGGCGCAGATGTAAGTTGCCTGGACCAGCATCGGCGCAACCGTGTTGGGCAGGATGTGGCGCAGGATGATCATCGGCGTGCGCGTGCCGCAGGCCACGGCCGCGTCCACATAGGGCTGCTCGCGCAAGGACAGCACGACGCTGCGGACGAGGCGCGAGACGCGCGGAATCTCGGCGATGGTGATCGCCAGGATGACGTTGCCGACGCTGCCGCGCGTCAGGGCCATGAGCGCGATCGCCAGCAGGATCGGCGGGATCGACATCAGCCCGTCCATGAACCGCATCAGGATGCCGTCGGCCCAGCGGATGAAGCCGGAGACCATGCCGATGGCAAGGCCGATCGCCGAGGCGCAGATCGCGACCGACAGGCCGACCGTGAGCGAGACGCGCGCGCCGAACAGCACGCGCGAATAGATGTCGCGGCCGAGCACGTCGGTGCCGAACCAGAAATCGGCCGACGGCGCGCGGGTGCGCTTGGCGGGCGCAAGCGCGGTCGGATCGACCGTGCCGAGGTATGGCGCAAAGATCGCGATCAGCACCAGCATCAGCAGCAGCGCGCCGCCGATCGCGACCGTCGGGTGGCCGCGCAGGAGGCCGACGAAGCCGCGCCGTATCCTGACCGGCCGCAGGATCTCGGGCAGTTGCGGCGCAAGGACGAGGCCGGCCGGAAGCGAATGCGGATTAACGGTGGTGTCGGTCAATAGCGGATCCTCGGGTCAACGAGCGTGTAGACGACGTCGATCATCAGATTGACGAGGACGTAGACGAAGCTGAACAGCAGCACGATGCCCTGAATCACCGGATAGTCACGGCGCAGGATGGCATCGATGGTGAGGCGGCCAAGGCCGGGGATCGCGAACACGCTCTCGGTGACGACCGCGCCGCCGATCAGGAGCGCGATGCCGATCCCGATCACGGTGACGATCGGCACCGCCGCGTTCTTCAGGGCGTGAATGAACAGGATGCCGCCCTGCCCGAGGCCCTTGGCCTTGGCGGTGCGGATATAGTCCTGCTGCAGCACTTCGAGCATGGCTGCCCGCGTGATGCGGGCGACCAGCGCGATGTAGACGCAGCCGAGCGCGATCGCCGGCAGGATCAGGTTTTCTAGCCATGGCCAGAAACCCTGGGCCAGCGGCGTGTAGCCCTGCACCGGCAGCCATTCCAGCTCCAGCGCGAAGATGTAGGCGAGCATGTAGCCGACCACGAAGACCGGCAGCGAGAATCCGAACACGGCAAAGCCCATGATGACGCGATCGATCAGGCTGCCGGCCTTCCATGCCGCCACCACGCCGAGCGGCACCGCCACCACGATCGTCAGCAGCAGCGTGACGATCATCAGCGACAGCGTCGGTCCGAGACGCTGCCCGATCATCGCCGAGACCGGCAGGTTGGTGAAGATCGAGGTGCCGAGATCGCCGTGCAGGATGCGCCAGACCCAGCCTCCGAACTGGACCAGGAAGGGCCGGTCCAGCCCGAGGCTCTGGCGGATGCGCTCCACATCCTCCGGGCTTGCCTGATCGCCCGCGATCACCACGGCCGGATCGCCGGGCGCGATGTAGAGCAGGCTGAACACGAACAGCGCGACGATGGCCATGACCGGCAAGGTCGCGACGATGCGACGGAGGATGTAGGAGAGCATCTGGCCTCAGCGCACGATCATGCGGACTTCGACACGCCCCAGAAGAACGGCAGCGGTCCCTTGGCAACGCCGGAGACGTTCTTGCGCCAGGCGGTGTAGCTCAGGAAGAAACCCGTGGGCGCGTAGACGACGTCATCGATCGCAGCCTTGTTGAGGCGGCCCATGGCGGCCTTCTCTTCGTCGACGTTCTTGGCCTCGAACCACGAGGCGACCTCCTTTTCGGTGGCCGCGCTGGTGGGCCAGCCGAACCAGGCCTTGTCGCCGTTGGCACGGATGGCGGTGTAGGGAGCCGGATTGACGCAATCCGCGCCTGCGTGCCAGGTGTGGAACATGTTCCAGCCGCCCTGTCCCGGAGGCGTCTTCTGTGCGCGGCGGGAGCCGACGGTGCCCCAATCGGTTGCGACGAAATCGACATTCATGCCGAGCTTCTTGAGAAGGTCGGCGGTGACGTCGCCCATTGCCTTGGTGATCGGTTGGTCCTGCGCGACGAGGCAGGTCACCGGCTGGCCGGAATAGCCGCTCTCGGCGAGCAGCTTCTTGGCGGCGTCCAGATCGCGCTTGCCCTTCAGGATCTCGCCGCCCACTTCGGTGTAGAGCGGCGTATCCGGCGTGAAGAAGCCGGGCAGCGGCTTCCACAGCGAATTGTCGTCGCCGACGATCGCGCGCATGTAGTCTTCCTGGCTGAGCGCCATCAGCACCGCACGCCGCGCCTTGACGTCGTTGAACGGCGGATACAGGAAGTTCATGCGGAACGAGCCGATATTGCCGAGGGGATCGCCGATATCGACGCTGATATTCTTGTTCTTCTTCAGAACCGGAACGAGATCCGCGATCGGGTTCTCCCACCAGTCGATCTCACCGTTCTGCAACGCGGCCGCCGCGGTTGCCGGATCCGGCATGATCACCCACTCGACGCGGTCGACCATCACCTGCTTGCCGCCAGCAAGCCAGGACGCCTTCTCCTGCCGCGGTGAATAGTCGGCGAATTTCTCGAACACGGCCTTCGCACCGGGGACCCACTCGCTCTTGGCGAACTTCAGCGGACCGGAGCCGATATATTCAGAAATCTGCTTGAACGGATCGGTCTGCGCGATGCGCTCCGGCATGATGAAGCTGCAAGGCGAATTGTTCTTGCCGAGCGCATAGAGCAATTTCGGGAAAGGCTGCTTCAGCACCCATTTGAAGGTGCGGTCGTCGACGGCCGTGAGCTCCTGCTGGAGCGCCTTGATCATCAGGCCCATCGGATCGCGCGCCGACCAGCGCGTCAGGCTTGCCACGACGTCCTTGCTGAGCACCGGCTCGCCATCGTGGAATTTGAGGCCGGGCCGCAGCTTGAACGTCCAGGTGGTGCCGTCGTCGGTCACTTCCTCGGACTCGACCATCTGCCGCTGCGGCCGGAACGAGGAATCGATGCCGTAGAGCGTGTCCCAGACCATCGCGGCGGCATTGCGCACGACATATTGCGTGCCCCAGATCGGGTCGAAATTGGCGAGATTGGCCTGGGGCACGAATCGCAGGGTGCGCGCCGCCGCACCCTGGGCGATCGCCGGGGCCGACAGGCCACCCGTCAACGCCAGACTGCCCGCGCCAGCCAGTCCCTTCAATACCGTCCTGCGATCCATGAAGTCCTCCCAGAGATGCCGTGATGCCAGCTATTCATTGGCAAAGGGCAAGTGAAACCGAACCCATTTGCAAGCAAATGGTATGCCACTAAATGCGGCTTCGCCAGCGGGATCTCGCCATTTGGCGGCCCAGGAATACGAGTTCGGGGTTCACAGAGCGGCCGCCAGCGTCGGCCCGGTCTCGATATGCGGGATCGCCTCGACCAGTTTGCGCGTGTAGTCGGTCTTTGGATTGTCAAACAGCGCCCGGCTCTCGCCCTGCTCCACGATGCCGCCGTTGCGCAGCACGATGGTGCGGTCGCACAGCATGCGCACGACATTGAGATCGTGGCTGACGAACAGCAGCGCAATGTCGTTCTCGCGCCTGAGGCGATCGAGCAGCTGCAGCACAACCGCCTGCACCGAGACGTCGAGCGCGGCGGTCGGCTCGTCCAGCACCAGCAGCCGCGGCCGGCAGGCGATGGCGCGGGCAATGCCGACGCGGGCCTTCTGCCCGCCGGAGAGCTGATGCGGAAACCGCGGCAACAGATCGAGCGGCAGTCCGACCCGCTCGGCGCTTTCTTCCACCCGTTTGCGCAAGCCTTCGCCCGCGCGCATGCCGTCGAGCCGCATCAAGGGATGGGCAATGCAATCGAACGCCGTAAAGCGCGGGTTGAGGCTCTCGTTGGGGTCCTGAAAGACCATCTGGATGTCTTTGCGTAACGGCGAGCGGTGGAAATCGCGCGCCGCCACGTGCCCGATCGACTGCCCGTCGAACACGATGTCGCCCTCGCTCGGATCGATCAGGCGGCAGATCATGCGTGAGGTCGTGCTCTTGCCCGAGCCGGACTCGCCGACCAGCCCGACACTCTCGCCGCCCGCCATCGTCATCGAGAAGTCGGCAACCGCAGCAGCGCCCTGATCGAAACGCTTGGCGAGCTTGCGCACTTCCAGGAGCGGCGGCGTGCCGTGCGCTCGCTCCTGCCTGGGCCTGGTGACGACGTTGGCGTAACGCTCTCTGTCCTCCTCCGTCACGAGATCTTCGATCCGTGACGTCGCCGTCGGCGACGCCGCAACCAGGCGCCTCGTATAGGCGTGCTGCGGCGCACTGAAGAGAATGCCGGGGCTCGCCTCCTCGACGATGCGGCCGCGCTCCATCACGGCGATGCGGCGGCAATAGCGCGCCGCAAGGCCGAGGTCGTGCGTGATCAGGATCGTGGCCATGCCTCGCGCGGCGGCAATGTCTGCCAGCAGATCCATCACCACCTTCTGCGTGGTGACGTCGAGGCCGGTGGTCGGCTCGTCCGCGATGAGCAGTGCAGGATTGCAGGAGATCGCGATCGCGATCATGACGCGCTGGCACATGCCGCCGGAGAGCTCGTGCGGATAGGCGTTCATCCGCGCCTCGGGATCGCGGATCTGAACGGCGCGCAGCAGGTCCAGCGCCTCGGCACGCGCGGCCTCTTTCGAGATACGCTTGTGGGTGAGGATCGCGTCCGCGATCTGCAGGCCGATCGCGCGGATCGGGTTGAGCGCCGCCCGCGGATTCTGGAAGATCATCGACATCGCCGCGCCCTGCAGCTGTCGCAGATCATCGCCGCGGAGCTTGGTGACGTCCTGCCCGCGGAACAGGATCTTGCCGCCGGTGACGCGGCCGGCTGCATCGAGCAGCCGCGTCGTCGCAAAGCCGGTGACCGACTTGCCCGAGCCGCTCTCGCCGACGAGGCCGAGCATCTCGCCGGCCTTGACGGTGAGCGTGACGCCGCGCACGGCCTCGACCATGCCCCGCCGCGTCGAGAACGCGACGTGGAGGTCGTCGATCCTGAGCAGGTCCTCGCTCATGTGCGCATCCGGGGATCGAGAATGTCCCGCATGCCGTCGCCGAGGAGGTTGAAGCACAGCACGGCCAGCATCAGTGCGAGGCCGGGAAAGGCCACCAGCCACCAGCGTCCGGTGGAGATGAAGCGCGCGCCTTCCGCGACCATGATGCCCCATTCCGGCGTCGGCGGCTTGACGCCGAGACCGATGAAGGACAGGCCGGCGGCATTGAGAATGGCCCAGCCGAGATTGAGCGAGATCTGCACCGCCATCGCCGGCAGGATGTTCGGCAGCAGGAAGCGCAGCACCACCGAGAAATGGCTCTCGCCGCAGGCGCGCGCAGCCTCGACCCAGCCGACATTGCGGCGGACGTTGACCTCGGCGCGCGCGAAGCGGATGTAGAACGGAAGATTGATGATCGCGGTCGCGATCACGATGTTCTCGATCCGGTTGCCGAGCGCGGCGACCATCGCCATTGCCAGCACGAACAGCGGAAAGGCCATCATCACGTCGACGAAGCGGCCGACGGCGCGATCGAGCCGTCCGCCGGCATAGCCGCAGAACGCGCCGACGACGGCCCCGATCACGAAGGAGATGCCAACCGCGGAAACCGCGATGGCAAGGTCGAGCCGTGCAGCGATGATGAGACGGCTGAACACGTCGCGGCCGAGCTGGTCCGTGCCGGCAATGTGCGCCGCACTCGGCGGCAGCAGGGCCTCCGACACGTTCGAGGCCACGGGGTCGTAAGGCACGATCCACGGTCCGAAGATCGCGACCAAGACGAACAGCGTCACCCCGGCCGCGGCCACCGCCGTGAGCGGATTGCCGCGCAGGATCCAGACCGAATGGCGAAGTGTGGCGCTGGTCATTCGATCGACACCCTGGGATCGGCGATGCCGTAGCAGATGTCCACGACGAGATTGACCAGCACGAACAGGCTGGCCATCAGCAGCACGAAACCCTGCACCGGCGCATAGTCGGAGGACAGCAACGCGTCGAGCGCATAAGAGGCCACGCCCGGCCAGGAGAACACTTTCTCCACCAGCACGTTGCCGCCCAGCATGGTCGAGAACACGATGCCGGCGATGGTGATGACGGGCAGGATCGCATTGCGGAGCGCATAGGTGACGACCACCTTGCGCCAGGACAATCCGACCGAGCGCGCAGTGCGCACGAAATCGCTGCCGAGCGAGACCAGCATCGAGGCCCGCGTGATCCGCGCCAGCGGCGCGATCACGAACAGCGCCATGCTCACCGCCGGCAGGATCAACTGCCTGCAGGCCGCCCACCAGCCCTCGACGTCGCCGGCGAGCAGGAAATCGATCGAGAGGAAGCCGGTGCGCTGCGGCGGCAGCGAGGTGAAGACGTCGATGCGCCCGGTCGGATCAGGGGCCAGCCCGAACAGATAATAGAAGACATAGATCAAGAGCAGGCCCGAGACGAAGGTCGGCACGCAGACGCCGAGTGCGCAGAACAGCCGCACGCCGTGATCGATGATTGATCCCGGCCGCAGCGCCGCCAGCACCCCAAGCGGCACGGCCGCGATGAGCGCGATCAACAGTGCGGTGAAGGTGAGCTCGAGCGAGGCCGGCAATCGCTCGCGCAGGTCCTTCAGCACCGGCTGTCCCGTCATCATCGAGCGGCCGAGATTGCCGTGGCCGATGTCGGAGAGATAGAACACGAGCTGCTCCGGCACGGATTTGTCGAGCCCCATCTGCTTGCGGATCTGCTCGATCTCCTCCTTGCCGGCATTGGGCCCCGAGGCGAAGAACACCGCGGGGTCGCCGGGCAGGACGCGCATCAACAGGAAGGTGAAGACCAGCACACCGAACAGTGCCGGCAGCGACGACAAGAGCCGCCTGCCCGCCCGCACCATCGTTGCACCAAGACCGGTCGTCACCATTCAGGGTCCCTGCTCGCCGCGGATGTCACTTACGGCTGACATCGCGATAATCCACCTGGCGGTGGAACTCATAGGTGTAGCCTTCGATCGACGGCGCCATCACCGCGTCCTGATTGGGCTGCCACAGCATGATCTGCGGCATCAGGTCGACATGCATCGCGTTGAGCTTGCGGCCGGCTTCCTCGTACTTGGCCTTATCCGGCTCGAAGCGGGCCTCCTGCGCAATCGCGGCAAGGTCCGGATTGTTGATCGAAGAGTAATTCCAGCGCTGAGTGCCGGTGTAGAAGTTGCGGTAGAAATAGTCGGTCGACGGCAGCCAGGCGACGATGCCTTCGGTGAAGAACGGCAGCTTCTTCTCGTTGATCTGCGTCGACATCTGCGCGTCCGGCAGCTTCTGGATGTCGACCTTGATGCCGATCTTGCCAAGAGACTCCTTGACGAGGGCGGCCATCGGCTCGGCCGTCGCGGCCTGGCCGACATTGAAGCTGAAGGTGGTCGAGAAGCCTTCGGGCAGACCTGCAGCCTTGAGGTATTCCCTGGCCTTGTCGAGATCCATCTTCACCGGCTGCTGGAACGGATAGATGCCGTTCGCCGGCTTGCCGTCCGGCCAAGTCGCGCCGAACAGCGGCGCGCCGCGGCCGAACAGGGCCGCCTTGAACATGTCCTCATAGGGCAGCGCGGAAGCGATGGCGCGGCGGACATTGACGTTGTCGAAGGGCGGGATCTGGTTGTTCATCGAGACGTAGGTGACCGCGTTGTATTGCGGCGTCGAGATTACCTTGAGCTTGCCCTTGGCCTCCAGCGACTGCACGTCGCTGGCCTGCAGGTCGAGCACGAGATCGGCATCGCCGCGCTCGACGAGGTTGGCGCGGGTCGCCGGCTCCGGCACCGATTGCACGATGACGCGCTTGAAGAACGCCGGCTTGCCGGGCGATCCGCGGTTCCAGGCCTCGTTGCGCTTGATGATCACCTGCTCGCCCGGCTTGAAGCTCTCGACCGCATAGGCGCCGCTGCCAGCGGTGTGCTCCTTCAGCCAGGCCGTGGCCCAGGGATCGTCAGCCGTCGCGTGCTCTTTTGCCACTTTCGAGTTGATGATCATCGGGTAGACGGTGGCAAGATTAGGCAGCGCAAGCTTGTCGGGTTTTGGAAGCGTCACCTCGATGGTGAGGGGATCGATCACCTTGAACTGATCGGCCGACGTCAGCGAGCCCGTCAGCAGCTGCGCCTTGCCGAGGATCGGCGCGGTGACGCAGCGGTCGAGCGACCACTTGACATCCTCGGCCGTGACCGGCGAGCCGTCCTGGAACTTTGCATCCTTGCGCAGGCGGAAGGTGATCTTAAGGCCGTCGGGACTGACGTCATAGGATTCGGCGAGCTCGCCGGTGATCGTGTCGAGGTCGAACACCCATTTGCCGTTGAGCTGCTTGCGGCCGAATGCCACCAGCCGGTCATAGGTGCTCATGCTCAACGCGAAGGATTCGCGGGTCGAGCCGGGGATGTTGGGATCGAGCGTGTTGACGGAGGCGCCGGTGACGTAGCGCAAGGTCTCTGCCCTGGTTTGCGCTTGCGACGGCGCAGTGGCGACGAGCAGCAGCGCAGTGGTAGCGAGAACTGAGGTCGCCAGTCTGAAAGACACAAAACGCATTGGTTTTTCCCTGAATTTCGAACGAGAACGCCAGCAAGGCAGGTTCAGAAGGAAGCAAGTTGCGCGCCAGTCCGATCGGACATTTCGAGGGACGCGAGGTCGCGACGGCGCATGGGTGATCACAGCGATTCCCCCATTTCTCGCGCATGACGCGTCACCACGGCCTGCGGCACGTCATAGGCGCTGAGCGAATCCCAGTGCCGCCCGACATCGGCGCGAAACAGGCCGCGCGTCAGGCCGTGGACCAGCTTTGGAACGGCGGTCGTCATCGCATTGATCGACGATCCCGACGGACCGAAGCTCATGGTCGAGGCGATGGCGAACAGATGGATGTCGGCGATCCACGGCGTCATTCCCGGCTCGCGCTCGGTGAAGGCATAGTCGTCGGCGAGATAGGGAAAGCGGCCGAGCCGTTCGTTGCGTTCGTCTTCCGGCGGCTGGTAGCGGTCGGCCCAGGTCGCGATGTTGCCGGCACATTGGGCGAGCTCGCCGCGGCCGGCAAAGTCCATGTCGATGCCGGTGCCGCAGATGACGAAATCGGCGGTGATGGCGCCGCGCGGCGTCTGGAGTTCAACGCCGTTATCAGTCTTGCGCGCGGCTTCGACCGGCGCGCCCTCGTGCAGTGTGAAGTTGGCGTGACGCGCGCAGCGGTCATAGGTCGGCTGCGGAAATCCTTCCCGCATCTCGAGGATCTTGCGCATGAAGCGCCAGCGCCAGGCATCGTCGAGATCGCTGAGATGGCGCAGGAAGCCGCGAAAGGTCAGCCAGCGATAGGGCTGGATCACCTGGATCTGCGCACGGCGGCACAGCAGGCGCACTTCAGCGGCACCGGCCTCCAGCGCAGTCGCCGCATTGTCGAAAGCGGAGGCGCCGGCACCGATCACGGCGACGCGCCTGCCGCGCAGGCTTTCGAAATCGATGTCGTCGGCGACGGTTGCAACAGAGCTCGCCGGCAGATGCACCAGCTGCTCCGGAATCATCCAGCCGCCCATGCCCTCCTGCCCTGTCGCCAGCACGATTTTGCGGGCATAGAGCGTTTCGACCTCTGCTGCCCGTTTCACGCGCGCAGCGAGCAGGCCGTCAGCCGCCGGCGCGATCTCCTTGAGCTCGCAAGCGTTGCGCACCGGCAAGCCGACCGCGCGCCGCAGCCAGAGCAGATACTCCGCCCAATGCTCGCGCGCGATCAGGCCGAGCTCCTGCCAGCTCGCCTTGCCGAAGCGGGCCTCGTGCCAGGACTGGTAAGTCAGGCCGGGGATATCGAGGTCGGGCCCGGTGTAGTCCTTCGGGCTGCGCAGCGTCGGCATGCGGGCGTAGGTGAGCCACGGGCCCTCCTTGCCCTCCTCGGCCTTGTCGATCAGCAGGATGTTGCTGACGCGCGAGCGCAGCAGGCCGAAGCCGATGGCGATGCCGGACTGGCCGGCGCCGATGATGAGAACATCCAGCGCCGCCTTGCCGTCTGGCCCCGCTTTCGGTTCGAGCCACGCCGCGCCGGGATGCGCGATCCGAGCGAGATCGGCGTGAATGTCGGCTTCGAGCTGGGTCAGCGTCTCACTCATGCGGCGAGCCAGCCTCCGTCGACCACCATCACGGTGCCGGTCGTGAACGAGGAGGCATCGCTCGCGAGATGCAGCGCGGTCTGCGCGATCTCCTCAGGCACGCCAAACCGCTTCATGGCGTGGCGGCTGCGCGAGGCCTCGCGCACCTCGTCCGAATTGGCGTGGCGGGCAAAGCTGCGGCGAAGCATCGGCGTGTCGATCGCGCCGGGAGCGATTGCGTTGACGCGGATGCCGTCGGCGGCGAAATCCACCGCCATGGTGCGCGTCAGGCTGATGATCGCGCCTTTGGCCGCGATATAGGCGCTGTTGCCCTTGCCGCCGGCAATGGCGAGCTGCGATGCCAGCGTGATGATCGAGCCGCTGTTCTGCCGCTGCATCTGCGGCACCGCGGCCCGCGCCCACAGCCAGGTGCCGCCGACATTGGCGCGGAACACCGCATCCCAGTCGTCCAGGCTCGTCGTCAGCACCGTGCCACCACAGGAGAAGCCAGCCGCCGTCATGAGGATATCGAGCCGGCCATGCCGGGCCACGACGTCGCCGACGACGGTTTCGGCGAATGCGCCATCGCCGACGTCGCCGATATGCGTCGTCGCTTCGCCGATAAGGCTCAGCGTTTCCTCGAGGCCCGCGGCGTCACGATCGACCAAAGCAAGGCGCGCGCCCTCCTCCGCGAACAGTTTTGCGCTGGCGCGGCCGATGCCCGAGCCTGCGCCGGTGATGATGGCCGTGCGCCCCTGCAGCCGCATGTCAGATCCCCTCCCTGTGCTGCATCCACCAGGCGCTCATCGCGGCAGCTGACTCCGCACAGCCGAACCGCGCGCGCCAGCCGAATTCGTCGGCCATTCGCATCACCGAGAGCGGCGCGCGATCGCCGCCATGAAGCTTGATGAAGGTCTTCTCGCGCGGCTCCGCCAGCCGACACTCCAGCCCGGGATGCAGGGCCGCAAAAGCCTCGCCCCATTGCAGCGCCGACCAGGCCGCGCCGCTGGAGATATTGTAGAGCCGATGGCGCGGCCGCTCGGCTTCGATCAGCACAGCCACGGCCTCGGCAGCGTCCAGCGCGTAGGTCCAATCCTTGATGCCTGGCGCCGGCAGCAGCGCCGGTTCGCCGCGAGCGAATGCAGCAAGGATCTGGAACTGGAGGCTGGGCGTATCGCGCACCGAACCTGGCCGCTCCCACGGACCAAATACGGCACTTAAGCGCACACTCAGAAAATCGCCGCCAAACAGCTCGGCATGCCGCGCCGCCGACCGCTCGGAAGTGAACTTGCTGATGGCGTAGAACGAGACGGGATCGCAGGGCGTTTCCTCGTCGAGGATCTGATGACGCTTACCCGCAGCGCCATAGGCTGAGGCCGACGAGAGATTGACAACGCGGCGAACACCATGGTGGATCGCGGCTTGCAGGATCGGGATCTGGGCCATGACGTTGATCTCGAGAACGCGCGCGGGCGATGCCCGTTCGAGGTCATCGCCGGCGGTGACCGCGGCACCCAGTACGATCGCATCGCAGCCCTTTGCAATCAGGGCGTCGATGGTGTCTGTGTCGCTAATATCGCCCTGCACGGCATTTATCCGCGCGCCGTAGTCAGCCAGAGATCTTTGTGCACTCGCCGGCAACGCCGCACGATCATACAGCGTCACCTCATGCCCGCGCGCGAGCAGCACCTCGGCGAGATTGAGGCCGACAAAGCCGGTGCCGCCGAAGATAACGATCCTCATCGCGCGCGATCCGCCGTCACAGCAGGTTTGCTCCGAAATTCCGCTCCGGATCCATGTCGGCAACGAGCCGACCGGTCGGCGTGGCCGCCTCGCCGCCGCTGCGCGCCAGGAATTTTCCGCTGCCGGCGCTTGCGAGGCACTTGTCGCCCTCGATGATCACGCGGCCGCGCGACAGCACCGACACCGGCCAGCCCTTCAGCTTGCGCCCCGCAAACGGCGTGTAGCCGGCGAGGTCGTGCATCATCTCGTCGGCGATGGTGACCTCGCGGTTGGGATCCCAGATCGCGATATCGGCGTCGGCGCCGACGGCGATCGAGCCCTTGCGCGGATGCAGGTTGTAGATCTTTGCGGGCGCGGTCGCGGTCAGCTCGACGAATTTCTCCAGGCCCAGCCGGCCCTTCGACACCATCGCGTCGAACAACAGCGGCAGCCGCAGCTCCAGGCCCGGCAGGCCGTTGGCGACCTGCTTGAAGGTGGGATTGGGGCCGGCGCGCAGCTTGCCGGTCTCGTCATAGCGATACGGCGCGTGGTCCGACGAGATGGTCTGGAGATCGCCGAGCGAGAGCGCCTGCCACAGCGCCTTCTGGTCGGCATGCGAGCGCGGCGGCGGGCTGCACATCCATTTGGCGCCTTCCGCGCCGGGCTTGTCGAGATCAGCGGCGGTCAGGAACAGATATTGCGGACAGGTCTCGGCAAAGACCTTGAGCCCCTGCCCGCGCGAGTCGCGGATCACCTTGGCGCCTTCGGCGGTCGAGACATGGAAGATCATGATCGGCTGGTCGATCAACGCCGCCATGCCGATCAGCCGGGTGAAGGCCTCGGCTTCCGACACGCGGGCGTGGCTGACGGCGTGGTATTTCGGCATGGTGTAGCCGCGCGACAGCAGCCGCTTCACCATCCAGGCGATGATGCCGTGGTTCTCGGCATGGGCGCATAACATCGCGCCGGACTGACGCGCCGCGAGCAGGATGTCGAGCAGCGGCTCGTCATCGACCTTGAGGCGGTCATAGGTCATGAAGATCTTGATCGAGGCATGGCCCTGCTTCACCAGCGCGGGAATGTGTTCCTCGACCGTCTCCTTGGTCGCGTCCGCAATGATCATGTGAAAGGCGTAGTCGATCACCGCACCCTTCTTCGCCAGGGCGTGATAGTCCGCGACGACCTCAGGCAGCTTCATGCCGACATGTTGAGCCGCGAACGGAATCACCGTGGTGGTGCCGCCGAAAGCGGCAGAGACGGTCGCGCTCTCGAACGTGTCGGCGTTCATGATGCCGGCGGCCGACAGCTGCTCGATATGCGCGTGGCTGTCGACGCCGCCGGGCAGCACCAGCTTGCCGCGCGCGTCGATCTCGCGCTTTGCGGGCGGAAGCCCGCGGCCGATGGCCGCAATGGTCTCGCCGGAGATGGCGACGTCGGCCTCGAAGACGTCTGTGGTGGTGGCGACGCGGCCGCCGCGGATGATCATGTCGTAAGCGGGTTCAGTCATGAGGCACTCCGTGATAGGCTCAAGGTACGTTCGCTAAATCTCGCAGGAAGATCATCATGTCCCGGCCGCGCATTCTCGTCATCAACCCGAACTCCAACCACAAGGTCACGCAGGGGCTGGAGGATGCGTTGAAGCCGCTCGATTTCGAGGGCGGGCCGGAAGTGGTCTGCCAGACGCTGGCCGAAGGTCCGTTCGGCATTGAAAGCCAGGCGGACGCAGACAGCGTTGCGATCCCACTGCGAAAGCTGGTCGAAAGCGACAACAGCTCGGCCGCCTTCGTCATCGCCTGCTACAGCGATCCCGGGCTGCAAGTTTGCCGGGAAGGCACCGACCGCCCCGTGTTCGGCATCGCCGAGTGCGGCGTGCTGACGGCGCTTTCCCGCGCGGAGACTTTTGGCGTCATCGCGATCGCCCAGCGTTCGATCCCGCGTCACATGCGCTATCTCAGGCAGATGGGCCTGACCGACCGCTTTTCCGGCGAGCGGCCGCTGAACATGAGCGTCGCCGAAACCGCTTCGGGCGAAGGTACACTCGCCAAGATGATCGAGGTCGGCCGCGCGCTGCGCGACGAGGACGGCGCCCGTGCCATCGTGATGGGCTGCGCCGGCATGGCCCGCCACCGCCGTGCGCTGGAAGACGCGCTGCGGATTCCCGTCATCGACCCGACACAGGCGGCCGTCAGCATGGCGCTGGGTACGGTGCAGTTCTCGGCTCACTAGGCGTCCTTCAGCTCGTTGGTGTCCTGGCGCGCGAGCCATTGCGCATGGCTCTCGCGGACAAGGGCAAACGTATCCCGCTGCGTGGTGTAGAGATTGCCGAACATGCGGCCAATCGGCCGGTAAGCGTCGAGATCGACATACATGTTGGCGGTGTCGACTAGCCCCTCGCGGGCGTGAACCCGCAAGACCTCGCCGACCAGGAGCTCGCGATCGGGCGAGAAGGTCATCACGACATGGCGCCGGCATTCCAGCGCGAAGGGCGCCGCGGCGAGACGCGGCACCTTCACGTCGACCGAAGGTAGCGTCGCCAGGCCGGTCGCGGCGACCTCGCTGTCTCCGGAGGGGAAATCGACCGCGCAGTCGTTCATCGCGACCGACAGCGCCTCGTCCACCATGTGCACCACGAACTCGCCGTCGCGATGGATGTTGCGGGTGGTGTCCTTCGGCGAGTGATCCGGCTTGTGCTGCAGGCCGAGCACGATCAGCGCGGGACTTTCGGAGAACACGTTGAAGAAGCTGAATGGCGCGGCATTCGCCGCCCCGTTCTCATCCAGCGTCGTCACCAGCGCGATCGGCCGCGGCACCACCACGCCGCAAAGCAGCTTGTAGCGATCGCGCGGATCGAGTTCACGCAAGGATATGCCCTTGTCAGCCATCGGCGTCACGTCTCCGGCGGCGGCACCGCGCCGGTCTGGCTGGTGATCAGACCGTAATGCTCGATGCGGCGATGCCGGGCGAAATCGAAGATGGTGGTCTTGCCGAACGCCGTCGCATCGAGGTCGCAGGCATGGACCAGCACCTCGTCGTCATCCGTCTTGGCCTCGGCAACGATCTCGCCATTGGGATCGACGATCAGGCTGCCGCCGAACAGGGGATGACCGTCCTCGACGCCGGCCTTGGCGACGGCGACCACCCAGGTCGCGTTCTGATAGGCGCCGGCCTGCACCGAAAGGCGGTTGTGGAACAGGCGCTTCTCGACGCCCTCCTCGCTCTTCTCCGCATTCACGGACGGCGTGTTGTAGCCGATCAGAACCATCTCGACGCCCTGCAGGCCCATGACGCGATAGGTCTCGGGCCAGCGGCGATCGTTACAGATCGCCATGCCGATGATGCCGCCGAGCTCGCGCCAGACCTTGAAGCCGAGATCGCCCGGCTCGAAATAACGCTTCTCCAGGTGCTGATGCGAGCGCTTGCTGTCGTATTCCACATGGCCAGGCAGATGTACCTTGCGGTATTTGCCGACGATCCTGCCGGTTCTGTCGGTCAGGATCGCGGTGTTGAAGTGGTGGCCATCGGGCGTCAGCTCGGCATAGCCGAAATTCATCGCCATTCCGTGCTGCGCCGCGCGCTCGAACAGCGGCCTGGTCGCCGCGTTCGGCATTTCGCGCTCGAACCAGATGTCGAACTCGGCGCGGTCCTCGACGTACCAGCGCGGGAAGAACGTCGTCAGCGCCAGCTCGGGATAGACGATCAGGTCGGCACCCTTGCTCTTGGCTTCGTCCATCAGCGCGATCATGCGCTTGACCACCGCCTCGCGGCTGTCGGCTTTCTGAATCGGGCCCATCTGGGCGGCGGCGACATTGACGATGCGCATCAGCGAGTTCCTGGTGATGTCTGGGGGGAAGCGTCGGCTTGCAGGATCTTCCGCAGCGCCGAGCATAACGCGGCTCCGTGCCGATATTCCAGCCAAGCAGCTTTCATGCCGTCCGCCCCCATTCGGCATCCTGCAACAGCCGCCAGTTGATCTTGTTGCTGGCGGTGCGCGGCAGGGACTCGACGAAGACGACGGCGCGCGGCGCCTTGTAGCTCGCCATCGCGCTGCGCGCCCAGCCGACGATGTCGCCCTCCGACGTCGTCGCGCGCGCGGCGTCATCGAGCACCACCAGCGCCTTGACGGTCTCACCGCGATAGCCGTCCGGCGCGGAAACGATGCAGCATTCCCGGATGGCGCGGTTCTGGTACATCGTCGCCTCGACCTCGGCCGGCCACACCTTGAAGCCGCTGACATTGATCATGCGCTTGAGGCGGTCGACGGCGAAGAAATAGCCGTCGGCATCGCGGTAGCCGAGATCGCCCGTGCGCAGGAACCGCTTGCCGTCCCGTTCGATGAAGGCTTCGGCATCCGCCTCCGGCCTGTTCCAGTAACCCTGCAGCACCTGCGGCCCGTGCACGATGATCTCGCCGACGACATTGTCGTCGAGCTCGATCAGGCTCTCGGGATCGATCACCCTGGCGTCGGTCTCGTGCACGGCGATGCCGAGGCACTGCCGCTTCGGCGCCGCCATCGGATTGAGGTGCGTCGGAGACATCGTCTCGGTCATGCCGTAGCCCTCGACGAAATCGAGCCCAAACCGCCCCTTCAGCCGTTCCGCGACGGCTGTCGGCATCGCCGCGCCGCCACCAGTCAGCACCTTGAGCTTCGCAAAACATTTGTCGCGCAAGCTGGCGCTGGCGAGCACATCCACGATCATGGTCGGCGCAGCGTTCCAGAACGTGACGCCATAGGTCTCGAACAAATCCGGCAGCAGATCCTTGTCCCAACGCGCCATCAGCAGCAGCGTGGCGCCGGAGACGATGGCGGCATTCATCGAGCCCTGCATGCCCGCGACATGGAACAGCGGCATGAAGCCGGTCATCACGTCGCTGCCATTGAGCCCATACCAGCGCGCTTGCAACACGGCGGTGAACAGCGCGCTGCGATGGGTGTGCATGCACGCCTTGGGCTTACCCGTCGTGCCGGACGTGTAGGGCAGGATCATGAGATCGTCCGGCCCCGCCTCCATCGCACCCGGCTGCAGGCCCTGCACTATCGCGGGCGACCACGAATACCAGCCCGGCGATGACGGCGGCTCCAACGGCGCTTCGGTCACGCATGATGGCAGTGTGTAGGGCGTCGCGGCTGGAACTTCGTCGCGGTACTGCGCGACAATCGCATGCGTAATCGCCTCGCCCACCAGCGGTGCAAACACATCGCTTAGCTCGCTGCCGATGATTGCAACCCTGGCGCCGCTGTCCACGGCGAGATACGCGATCTCGGCGGTCTTGTTCATGGGATTGACCGGCACGATCACGGCGTTCGCCCGCATCGTCGCATAGTAAGCGATGACGTATTGCGGCGAATTCTGCAGCGCGATCATGACGCGGTCGCCGCGCTTCACTCCGCAAACGCCTTGCAGAAAGCCGGCCATGGCATCGACCCGGTCGCGCAGCTCGGCGTAGCTCAGGCTCGCCCCGTAGAACATTGTGGCCGGATGCGTTGGCCGTTCACCTGCAGCGCGCGCCAGCGCGTCGTAGAGCGTCCCCTCCGGCATCGCGAGATGCCACGGCTCATCCGCCGGCCAGGCCGGCGAACGACGAGGTGCTGCGTGGTCCGCGATCACCCGTGCTCCTTATCGGCAATTTCGAGGCCGTGGTCGAGCGCATCGAGCAGCAGCGTCGCCTCGCGCTCGGAGATCACCAGCGGCGGCGCCAGGAACAGCGAGGTCTGCTCGCCGCTGGTGCCGATCACGGCTCCGGCTTCCAGTGCGCGCTCCGCGACGCGCGAAGCGATCGGCACCTCGGTGGTGTCGGCATGCCAGCTGCGCCAATCCGGGCCATGCAGCTCCACCGTCCAGTGCAGCCCCTGCCCGGCCACGCGCTGCACGCTGGGGTGCTTTTGCGCTATTGCGAGGAGGCGGCGGGTGAACAGCTTCTCCAGATTCTGCACGTGGTCCAGAATCCTGTCCTCACTGATGACCTTCAGATAAGCGCTCACCGCCGCCATGCTAATCGGATGGCCACGCAGCGTGCCGTAGTTCTGCCAGCTCGTGCCCTTCAGCCGCTCGACGATGTCTTTGGACACCACGACAGCGGCAACGGCCGCCGCGCCGCCGCCGAGCGACTTTCCGAGCGTCACGATATCGGGCCGGCTCTGCGCGCCCTGGAACGCGAGCCAGCGGCCCGCGCGGCCGGCGCCCGTGACGACCTCGTCCGCGATCCAGTACGAGCCGGCCTGCCGCGCGCGCTTTGCCACTTCATCCTGATAGGCGCCGTCGTAATAGATGCCGCCTTGCGTGTAGTCGATGATCGTCGCCGCCGTGTCCGAGAGCAGGCGCGGGGCGTCCGCGAGATATTCGCTGGGCGGGGTGTTGTTGGCCGGCGCGCCATAGATCGCCCCATCCGGCGCCGGCAGGATCCGCACCGGCGCCATGGGTGCCGGTAGTTTCGAGCCGCCGGCGTGCACCGCGAGGCCACCGTGCCATTGCGGCTGCACCGTCATGCTGCGCGACAGCCCAGTGATGCCGTGATAGGCGCGCTCGCGCGTTGCCAGCGCCGAGCGCTGCGTCAGCGCCTGGCAGAGCGACAGCGCCATGTCATTGGCCTCGCTGCCGCTGATGCAGAAGCGCACCGCGCCGACCCAGTCCTCTTCGCCCTTGAAGGCGGTGGCCATCAGATCGTCGGCGGCCTGCTCGCGGCCGACCCAGGTCCACCCCTCGTTGACGACGGGCGTATCGGCCGCACGGCGGATCGCCTCCACCATGGCGGGATGGCGATGGCCGAGACCGCCTCCGGTGTTGCTGCCGTCGATCAGCTTGCGGCCGTCCGCAAGGTGAAAGTAGACGCCCTCGCCGCCGACCACGGCCATCGGCGCAGCCTCGCCCGCATTCAGCCCAGTTCGCAACAATCTGCTCATCGCCACTGCCTCACTCCGCCGGAACGGCGCCGTAGCCACCGCCACCGCACATCTCGATCGTGACGAGATCACCTTGCTGCAACACCAGGTTCGACTTGCCGTCGATGGCGACGTTGGCGCCCTGCCGGACCAGCGAGATGCGGCAGGCCTTGCCGGGAGAGCCGCCCTGCATGCCCCACGGCGCCATCACCATGCGTTCGACGCAGGTGGTCAGGTGCATCGAGGGCGCCAGGATGCGGTAGGTGCGGACCGAGCCGTCACCGCCGCGATGCGCGCCCGCGCCGCCGGAATTCCGGCGGATGGCCTGCTGCTCGAGCCGGATCGCGTAATTCGCCTCGATCACCTCGACCGGCGTGTTCGAGGTGTTGGACAGATGCACGCGGGTCGCGGACGTGCCGGCCCGATCGTGCCGCGCGCCTTCGCCACCGCCATGGACTTCATAGAGCATCTTCCACGACCCGTTCGGCCGCGGCTCGGCGAAGAACAGCACACCCGCGGTGGTCGCACCGCCCGCGGACAGGCGCTCGGGAATGGTGTCCTGCATGGCACGGAAAATCGCATCGACGATGCGCATGGAGGTCTCGTGATTGCCGGCGGC
Organism: Bradyrhizobium sp. BRP20; assembly: GCF_020194215.1. Lineage (NCBI taxonomy): Bacteria > Pseudomonadati > Pseudomonadota > Alphaproteobacteria > Hyphomicrobiales > Nitrobacteraceae > Bradyrhizobium > Bradyrhizobium sp. BRP20. The sequence goes on from NZ_JADYVY010000008.1 coordinate 86,607, forward strand.
AACGGAGGCGGTCCAGCCGGGCTCGAGGATCGAGCCCGGGCGCGTGATGATGGTCAGCGGCCGCAGCGCGCCGGCATTCTGCTGCATGTCGCGCCCACTCATGATGCGCGCGGCATAGGCGACCGCCGAGCGCGCCATGAATGGCGTCGTGTTGCAGAAATTGGAGACGCGGTCGCAACTTCCGGAAAGGTCGAAGGTCGCTTCGTCACCGCGGATGGTGATCTTGACATGGATGCGCGCCGGCGCGTTGTTCGCGCTGCCGTCGTCGAGATAATCCTCGCCCTCATAGATGCCATCCGGCAGATCGCGCAGCGCTTCCCGCATCTCGATTTCGGAGAGGTCGTGCAGGCGCGACTGCGCCGCCATGAAGACCGCTTTGCCATGCTCGCGGCAGAGCTCGACGATGCGCTTCTCGCCGGCCTTGGTCGCCGCGATCTGGGCAAGAAGGTCGCCCTCGCAGGATTCGGCATCGCGGACATTGGCCTTGAGCAGCTGCACGATCGGCGCGTTGAGGCCGGCTGCGGTTGCGATCAGCACCGGCGGAATCCGCATCGCCTCCTGGAACGTATCGACCGCCTTGGCGAAATAGCTGCCAGGCCAGGTGCCGCCGATGTCTGGCCAATGCGCGAGGCTGACTGCAAAGGCGACGATCTCGCCGTCGAAGAAGACGGGACGCACGACCTTGACGTCGTTGAGATGATTGCCGCCGAGCGCGCCGACATTGTAGATGACGACGTCGCCGTCGTTCAGGCCATCGCGCGGCATCACCTTCAAGAGTTCGGGGATGGTGTAGGCCATCGCGCCGAGATGAATCGGAATGTCGCGGCCCTGCCCGACCAGGCCGCCGTGGCCGTCGGTGATCGCCGACGAGAGGTCGCCCGCCTCGCGCAAGAGCGGCGAGCGCGCCGAGCGCGTCATGACGAGGCTCATCTCCTCGGCCGCGGCGGAGAGCCCGTGCCTGATGACCTCGACGACGAACGGATCGAGCTTCATGCCGCCCTCCGCGTCAGGAACAAATTGCCTGATGTATCGGGCTTTGCCTGCCAGCCCGGCGGCACCACCACTGTCGACCAGGCGTCTTCGATGATGGCGGGACCATTGATGGTCTCGGTGAGCGAGGCGCGGTCGACGATCTCGGTTGCGATATCGTGGAAGCCGTCGAACGAGCAGGTGCGCGTGCTCATAGACACTGCCCTCGCCGCAGTCGCCGGCCGGCTGACAATTGTCGTCGACGGGCGACGCGCCTGCACCCGCACCGATTCGATGACGCAGGGCTCGCCGGTCGCATAGCCGAACAGCTCATGATGCCGCGTCAGGAAGTCCTGCTTCAGCCTGGCGACGTCGAGCGGCAGCGTGAAGGATACCGGAATGGCGTCGTTCTGCGCCGCGTAGCGCATCAAGGCCACCGGCTCGACCTGGATCTCGGCCTTCGCAACATTGTTGGCGAGAAGCGGCGCCGAGGCATCGGCAATCAGGGCCTCGATCCGTTCCGAGGCGCGGGCGAGATCGATGCCGTCGAGGGCGGCGCGAAGGGTCTGCTGCTGCAGGAAGCTGAAATCGGCGGTGAGGCAGCCCAGCGCCGAGAATGCGCTCGAGGCACTGGGCACGACCACCTCCGCAATGCCGTAGAGATCGGCAAGGCCCGCGGCATGCATCGGGCCGCCGCCGCCGAAGGCCAGCAGCGTGCAATCGCGCCCGTCGATGCCGCGCTCGACCGTGACGCGGCGGAGCGCGCGGGCCATGGTCGCGTTCGCGACCTTGATGATGCCGAGCGCCGTCTCCGTCAGGCTCAGCCCGAGCGCGCGGGCAATCGGCGCGATGACGCGCTTTGCGGCCGCGATGTCGATGCCGATACGGTCGCCAAGCTTGGTCTCAGGATTGAGATAGCCGAGCACCGCATTGGCATCGGTGATGGTCGGCTCCGTGCCGCCACGGCCATAGCAGGCCGGGCCCGGCTCGGAACCGGCGCTCTCCGGCCCGACCGTCAGCCCGCCGGGACCGTTGCGCACGATCGATCCACCGCCGGCACCGATCGAGTGCACCGCGAGCATCGGCTGGCGCAGCGGCTTGTCGCCGAGCATGCGGCCGTCGGTCATCTCGGCCTGGCCGTCGACGATCAGGCACACATCCGTCGTGGTGCCGCCCATGTCGAAGGTCAGCATCCGCGCGCAGCCGAGCTGGCGCGCAATGCTGACCGACGCCGAGACGCCGGCCGCCGGGCCCGACATCGCCATCACCAGCGGACGCTGCTTCACCGCCGAAATCGGCACCATGGCGCCGGCGGAGTGAAACACCTGCAGGCCGGGCCCGATCGGCAGCCGCTGTTCCAGCTCGCTGAGATATTCCACCGCGATCGGCATCGCGGCGGCGTTGAACACGGTCGCCGAGGTTCGCTCATATTCGCGCGCCTCGGGGTTGACCTCGTGTGAGAGCGAGACGTGAGCGACCACATCCTTGAGCCGCTCGCCCAGCATCTTTTCATGCACCGGATTGGCATAAGCGTGAAGGAGCGCGACTGCGACGCTCTGCACGCCGGTCCCCTTCAGCCACGCCACCAGGCGTTCGACCTCCGCTTCCTCGAGCGCCTTCAGCACCCGCCCCTCATGATCGAGGCGCTCGGCGAGCCCAAAGCAGCGTTCAGGCGGCACCAGAGGCGGCGATTTCGGCGGAATGTCGAGCCGGTAGAGGTCTCGGCGGCGATAGCGCGCGATCTCGAGCACGTCGGCAAAGCCTTCGGTCGCGACCAGCGCCACCTTCGGCAGCCGGTTCTCGACGATCGCGTTGGTCACGCGCGTGGTGCCGTGGACGAAGCGCTTCACCTCGCTCTTGCGCAGGCCGACCGCCTCGATCGCCTCCAGCATCGCTTGCACCGGTGCGTCGGGGCGCGACGGCACCTTCGCAATTCGCGCTTCCGCGGAATCGCGCCGGATCGCGATGATGTCGGTGAAGGTGCCACCGATATCGGTGCCGACCTCCCAATGATTGCCGGGATCGCTCATCTGCACAATCAGCTACGCGTGACGTTCATCATCATTCCCTGTCATGCCATCACGTGCGAGCGTGCGACAGAGCGATGGCCGCGGGATAGGGTCAGAGTTGTCGCAAACCAAAGCGCTAGCAAGCCACCGGCCTTGCGCGGCGCAGCATCGGCTGCACGTTTCCGTGCAGCGCTGCTCGCGCAGAGAGCAGAAGGCCGCGAAGTCAAAATGTGCAGCGCACCCTTGGATTCTTCGAGGCAAATAGAAGCGCCCGTTGCACTGCAATCGGATCGCACAAGGCCGTTTGTCTACTTTGCAGGCGATCGGTCGGCGGTGCGGGAGACAGCACTGACCAAGAGCTATGCACGCAGGTCGGCTCAGCCTCTCTTTATTGTACGGTCGGTAAGCGAGGACATCACCGGCCGCTGGTGGATAACCCGGCGCGCCGAACGGGTCGCGCCGGGTACGGAGATTTCGCGACTGGCTATGCGCTCGCCAGCCGTGCTCGCAAGCGCCGCCAGCCGATGACGATGCCTGTGATGGAGAACATCAGCCCGAGCGTACAGAGCCCGACAATGAGAGCGTCACGCAGCCGCGCATGAGCCAGCAGAATCGGGAAATCAAGCGTGTGCAGCGCACTGTAAAGCCAGCGATAGGCGCGGCGCGACCGGTCCAGTCTTTGCAGCAGCTTGCCATCGGCAGCATCGACATCGAACCAGAGATCGCCGCAGGTCGTCCGGTAGACGGGGCCCCCCGGAAGTGCGGATTGCGCCGGATAGTCGTCGTTGCCGGCGAGCAGGAACGGTGCGGCACAGCCGGTGCCAAGGCGCGCCATCAGGTCGCCGATGTCCTGCCTATCCAGGTATGACGCCGGTCCATCGCGCGGCGCGTCCCCTGCCCTGATCAACGCCTGACGGCCGAGACCAACCCGGTCGCGCCGATAGACATGGCCGTTGAAGGCGAACCATTCGACCTCGCGGGCCAACGGCGATATTGGCTGCGGATCGAGCGACGACGCGTCTCGCCAATCCGGGGCGGCATCGACCACGCCGGCCTCTGTCGGAGTCAGTTGCCCGCGCGAGAACAGGCGGCCGTGATCCATCGACAGCCAGCCGCTGAAGATCCAGCTCAGCACGAACACGGTCGCGACGAGACCGATGATGTGATGCAGGGCGTGCCAGCCACGATAGGGCGACGAGAGCTGGCGTCCCCATATCTTCACACGCACGATTCCGAGCACCGCACCAAGCAATGCCGCGATTAGGGCCAGCAGCGACAGCGTCCAGACCACGCCATCCCACAGCGCCCAGCTGCTGCGCAGAATTGTCGGATAGATCCAGTGCAGCACGCTGCCGGCCCAGTTCCACGCGCGCTCGCTGCGCGTCGTATCCAGGACGACTTCGCCGGTCAGCGACGAAACGTAGACCTCCGTTCCAGGGGCATCGCCGAGAGCGGCGCGAGACAAGGGGCGATGCCGATCAAAACCGTTCGGCACGCTCCATTGATCGTAGTCCGACCGCGCGACGATCGCGGCGCGCGGCGCGTCGAGCCCGCGCTGACGTGAATAAGCTTGCACGATGGTGAGCGCGACATCGGCTGATGTCACCGACGCGTCTCCTCCATCGGAGGCGCGAACCGCTCGCGAACCTGCGGAGCCCGAGACGACGTAGACCGGTCCATCGCTCCGCTGGATCAGCCGAACACGCGTGGCATCGGCAATCCCGCTCGCCGCAACGGCGTCCGCGACCGAGATCCTCGTCCCGTCGCGATCGACCGGCACAAGTCCGGCAAATCGCTCCGCTTCCGTCAGCGACGGAAACGGGACGAAGTGCATGACGATCCCGCTCGCGAACCACATCGCGAACAGCAGGCAGAACGCGATGCCGAGCCAGCGATGCGTGAGGACGATCGCGCCCATCATGCGCTCAGGGCCTCACCATTTGAACGCGGCCGATATTTCATAGGTGCGCGGCGCGCCCAGGAGGATCTGGTCCGGATAGAACGGATCGCCCCAGATCGCGTAGCGCTTATCAGTGATGTTGCGGACACGGAAGGTCAGGCGGGCCTGGTCGACCGCATTGAACGCCGTCTTGGGGATGTCGACGAAGGCGTAGACGTCGGCCACGGTGTAAGCCTTCATCGTCACGACGTTGGCGTCGGTGTTGTAGCGGTCGCCGACATGACGGCCGGTGATGCCAAGCTCCACCGGCCATGGTGTGAAGAAGCGATACGACGCGCCGGCATTGGCGACGATACGCGGCACGTTTGGCGGCGTGTTGCCGGAGAACGAGCCGCCGGCAAAATTGTAGTCGGCATAGCGCGCATCGACATAGGCGATGTTGCCCCACAGCCGCAGCGGCTCGATCGGGCGTATCGAGGCGGCAAGCTCGACGCCTTTCGACTCCTGTCGTCCGGCGATGTTGAGTTGCATGCCGCCGGCGGCCGCATAGACGTTCTTGCGCAGGATGTCATAGGCCGAGAACGACCACTCCGCCCGATTGTCCCAGAACAGGTGCTTGACACCGGTCTCATAGGTGCGCGCGGTGGTCAGATCGAGCGGCTGGGTGGGCGAGAGCAGGAAGATGTTGTTGGCTGCGACGTCGGCGCCGGTGGCGTATTGGCTGAAGAAGGTGAGGCCGGGAACGGCCTCCCAGGTGTAGCCGATGCGCCCCGTGACCGGTGCCCAGTCTTTCGTGAATGGAAAGCCCGCCTTCACGATCCCGTTCTGGTCGGTCGAATTGCGGTCGAGCCCGATATGCTCGACGCGGAGGCCGCCGATCAGCGCGAAGCTGCGCGTCAGCTTGAGCCTGTCCTCGAATGACAGCGCCTCGTTGTCGATGCGCGCGGTCTGCTGCTGTGTCGTGAGCAGGCCGTAGAAGCCGCGGTTGGGGTCGACCAGCGAGACGGAATCGCCGGGAAAGTTTGCCGCGCCGGGCCTGACGAAATCGAGATAGCTCGACGACAGCGTCGTCACGAGCCGATTGTCGAAGCCCGCAATATTTGTGTCCCAGATCAGGTCGGTGATGTTGCCGACCAGTCGCTGACTGTGGGCGACATAGAAACGCTCGCGATCGACCAGGTTCGTGGTGGAATTGAACGCCTCGATCTCGTTATTGAACCAGGTCCGTTCCGCGCCATAGCCATAGGCCTGACTTTTCAGCGTGAGGTCAGGCGCGAGCTTCAGCTCGAAGCCGCCACGCAGCCACACTTCCTGCGCCACGTTGCGGTTATCGAGAACGTTGTAATTGGTGTTGAAGGTGCGGTCGTCGATGGTGACGGCACCGAGATTGGTTCCGTTGTAATTCGAGACGTAATTGCCGGAGACGATCCCCGTCGTCGCATGCGAGCCGCTGAAGGTGATCGGCACCAGCGGCGCGCCCCAATAGGCCTTCGAGCGGTCTTCGCGATATTCGACCGCACCCCAGATCCTGAGGCTGTCGGAAACACGGTAGTTGAGCTGGCCGGACGTGCCGAACGTCTTGACATTGGTGTCATCGGCAAAGCCGTTGAGGGCGGAACGGCTGATGTCGAAGCGATAGTCCAGGCCCTGCACATTGGTGCTGCCGCCGGAGCCGTAATGGGCACGGAACGAATTCAGCGAGTCCCAGGAGAAATCGGCCTCGTTGCGGACAGCTCCGGTGTGGGGCTGCTTGGTGACGAAGTTGATGACACCGCCCGCGGCGCCCTCGCCCGAGATCAGCGAGGCCGGGCCCTTGAGGAATTCCACCGCCTCCAGATTGGCGGTATCCACGATCCGCGAGGTCATGTTCTGCGGACCGATCTTGATGCCGTTGTAGAGCGTGTTGATCTGGCTGTTGGTGAAGCCGCGCATCGAGAAGGCGGAAGGTTCGGCGGGGTTGTCGCCGGAGGTGACGCCGGCGGCGCCCTGCGCCACCTCGGACACGGTGCGATAGCCCTGCTCGCGCATGGTTTCGGCGGAGACAACTTCGACGGTCGCGGGCGTCTGCCGCACCGTCAGGCCGAGCCGCGAGGCGCTTTCGGCAACGGCGTTGGAGTTGAGCGGCGTTTGCGGCGTCGAATCCGGCGTGACGGGTCTTGGCGCTGCGGATACAGCCGCCGGCCTGCGCGCTGCCGCGCGGCGCGCGCTCTGCGCCGTTCCTGCTGCCGGTTTGGCCGGCTTGCGGGCCTGGGCGGGCGACACCTCGATGGGCGGCAGCGGCTCTCGGGCCTGCTGCGCCAGAGCGGCAGGCGGACCAAGAGCGGCAAAGGACGTGAACGCGGCGGAAACCAGCAGGACGCGGCGCGGTCGTGCGATACGGATGGAAGACACAGGTGAAAACCTCGGTATGACGTCAGTGGCACGTCACAGCGAACGAGGTTTCACCTTCGGCCTTAGCCGTCCGATGAAGCCGAATGTCTGTACTCCCCGACCGACATCTTCGCGTGTGACCACGGCTGACGGCAGGTCTCCTGGCTCGCGGGTCGTGACCGCTTCGTCGCCTTCCCGGGACCGAGGACCCAGTGGCTCGTGACGAAGGATTCACCGCTTACAGTTGCGGGGGCAGCCGCGGCATTGGGGACATTTTCCCCGCACCGCATTCCCTTTTCATTCCCTCTCGGGAAAACCGTCGTGAGCATCTAGGATTACCACCAAGACAGAGTCAATGTGCCAGTTGCGGCGTTGGGGCCACAGCAACCAACTTCCTTGGAGATGAGCATGGAAGGCGAGACCTTCCTCTGGTTGATCAGGCATGCGGCCGTCGCGGGCGTGCCCGGGACGATCCATGCGGCCGATGCGCGGGCCGACCTCGGCGATCACGCTGCATTGGCGGCCCTGAGGCGCCTCTTGCCCGCGGATGTCGCCGGCTATGCCAGCCCATCGCGGCGCACGGTCGAGACGGCGCGCGCCCTGGGACTCGAACCGGAGCTGGTCAGCGAATTCGGAGAGCAGGATTTCGGCGATTGGACCGGCCATCGGCATGACGAGCTCGCCGGGACCGGCGGCGAGGCCTACGCGCAGGTCTGGCGCGATCCCGCGCACGGACGGCCGCCGAACGGCGAAAGCTTTGCGGATCAGGTCGCCCGCGTCCGCCTCGGCCTGTCGCAGATTGGCGCAGGCCCCGCGGCACTAGTCGTCCATTCCGGCACCATTCGGGCCGCGCTCTGCATCGCGCTCGATCTCACACCGGAAGCCGCGCTGCGCTTCGTCGTCGATCCGCTGTCGCTGACTCGGATCGACCGGCTGGCGGGCGATTGGCGCGTCGTGTCGGTCAACCAGCGCGTGGCTTGAGCCGCATCAAGACGACCGATCCGGCACATTGGCCTGCGCGAACGTCGCCATGCCATTGTGAAGCGCGCAGGCCGAGCGGACCAGCGGCAGCGCGATCGCGGCCCCCGATCCTTCGCCGAGCCTGAGATCGAGGCTGATCAGCGGCTGCACGTTCAGCGCGCGCAACACCAGCCGATGTCCCTGCTCCGCCGATTGATGCGAGGGCAACAGGAACGGCTGGCAGGACGGGTTGAGGCGCACTGCTGCCAGCGCCGCCACCGAGACGATGAAGCCGTCGAGCAACACGGGAATGCGGCGTTGCGCAGCCGCAACGATCGCCCCCGAGATCGCCGCGATCTCGAGGCCGCCTACAGCGCACAGGATTTTTTCGGGTGACGCCCCCGCAACGCCGTGATGCGCGATCGCCGCATCGATCACCCGCACCTTGTGCGCGCGGCCCAACGCATCGACGCCGGTGCCGCTGCCCGCGATCTCGTCGGCACTCACACCGAGCAGGCTCGCAGCAATCGCAGCTGAGGTCGTGGTGTTGCCGATCCCCATCTCGCCGAAGATCAAGAGATCAGGCCGGCCGGCCTCGGCGCGCACCACCGCGCGCTGCCCGGCCTCGAAGGCGAAGGCCAATTCCGTGGGCGTGAGCGCAGCCTCGACACTGAAATCGCGGGTGCCGCTGCGCGGCTTGTCGGTGACGATTCCCGCGATCTGCGCCTCGGCCAGCGTGCCGGCGTCGACCACCTCGAGGCTCGAACCCAGCTCGCGCGCCAGCACCGAGATCGCGGCGCCACCGGCAGCAAAATTCGCCATCATCGCGATGGTGACGGCTTGCGGATAGGCCGACACGCCCTGCGCGACGATGCCGTGGTCGCCGGCGAAGATGATGATCGGCACCCGCGCGGCGCGCGGTTGCTCGGTGGCCTGCAGGCCCGCAAGCTCGATTGCGAGCTGCTCGAGCCGGCCGAGCGCGCCGGTCGGCTTCGTCAGTTGCGCCTGCCGCGCAATGGCCGCCTCGCGATGAACAGCGGAGACCTCGGGGCAGTTCTGGGTAACCCATTCGGGAAGCATGCTGCTCAACGCCTGCGTTTGATGATGTAGCTGTCCATGATCCAGCCGTGCCGCTCGCGTGCGTCCTGCCGCACGGCGGCAATGCGCGCGCCCAGTTCAGCCAGCGCGCCGGACATGATGATCTGATCGGGCATGCCGAGATAGGCACCCCACCAGATCTGCAGGCCTTCTGGATCCAGCGATTGGAACGCCGTGCCGCCATCGAGCATCACGACGACGGTATCGACGCCCTGCGGCCAGCCGCCTTCGCGCAAGCGCCGCCCCGTCGTGACCAGAAACGGCTCGCCGATGTCGTTGAGCGGCAGCGCATGCGCCGCGCACAGCGCCTGGATCGAGGTGATCCCAGGCACGACCTCGATTGTCGGCAATGGGTCGAGCCGCCGCGCAATGCGCAGCGAAGAATCATAGAGCGAAGGATCGCCCCAGATCAGCAGCGCGACCTTGCCCTCATCTTCGAGATGCCCAGCGATCGTCTGCGACCAAATCGCGGCCACCGCATCGTGCCAATCGTCGACGCCCTTGCGGTAGTCCGCCTCGGTCGCATCGCGCACGGGAAGATCGAATTCGGCGATGCGCGTCGTTTTGTTGGTGAGCACACCGGCGCAGATCGTTCGCCTGAGATCGGCGAGATCGGATTTCGCAGTCCCCTTGCGCGGGATCAGGATGAGATCGGCGGCGTTGATGGCGTCAACGGCGGCGCGCGTGAGCTGCGCGGGATCGCCGCAACCGATGCCGATCAGAGAGAGCGTTAGCATCGCGAGCGCGATGGGCGGCCACACCGGCCGCCCATCGCTGATCTCTTACGCCGCGTTGTGCAGGCGCGGGGTGACGAGGCCGGGCGCGGTGACGCCGCGCAGCGACTTCGCCAGCGCCAGCACCGCGAGATCGGCGAGCGGTTCGATCACGATCACCAGCGCATAAGCGGCAGCGAACGTCCCGACGCTGGCGAGATTGCTCATCGCAAAGCCGGAGCCATAGAGCGCCCAGAACGCCACCCATGCGATCACGCCGGCCTGGTAGGTCGTCGAAAGCGCCAGCGCCTGACCGTACTTCAAATCGACATAGGCGGTGTTGCGGGCAATGATCCGCTTGGCGATCGCCTGGATCGCGAACAGCGGCACCAGAAGCGTGGTGACGTTCATGCCGTATTGCGGCAGATCGACTGGCTCCAGCAGCATGCCCTGAAGCAGCAGGCCAAATGCAAGGCCGAAGGCGGCGGGCGCAGCACCAAAGAGCAGGAACAAGGTCGAGCCGAGGATGAAGTGCACCTCTGATACCCCAACCGGAAAGTGCGGCAGGATCTCGAAGAAGACGAAGACGAGAGCGGTGGTGGCCAGTGTCCGCGCCGCGAACGAGCCGGCGCCCTGCTCGCGCACGGTCTCGACCGCGAGCTTCAAGGCAACGCCGCCTGCGGCGATGCCGGTTGCGTAACTCAACACGAGCTTGGCGCCCGTCACGATCCCGGGTTCGATATGCATGGCTCAATTCCTTTCCGCCGTCACACCCGACGGCCTTGGCCTCAATACGTGCACGGCCGGTCTCCTGGCTCGCGGTTCACTGGGTTCTCCGGCCTTCCCGGACCTTGCGGTCCAGTGGCGGTTCGGAGGCCCTCACCGCTTACAGTCGCGGGGGCGGCTGGGGTTTTGGGCGCCGCAACTGGGTCCGCCCATCCCCATTCCCGATTATGCTCCGGCGCTTTGCGCCGCGTCGAGCACCATGCCGCTCTTGTGTGCCCCTTTCGTATCGCGGGCGTCAAGGGGCGAACCGCTGCCGGAGCCGTCATGCCGGATATTCTCCCGCCAGCGCGCCGAACAGGATGACGGCCGCAGTGGAAGCGGCGCCGCCGCGCCCAAGCTGCTCGGCGAGCTCGGCAATCGTGGTGCGGACCAGCCGTTCGTCGGGACGCCCGAGAGATTCGGCGAACAGCGCCGGAGTGCTGGGAGCGAGGCCGTGCGCGATCAATTTTGCGGCAAGCGCCGGAAAGGTGCGCCGGCCCATATAGACCACGGTCGTGGCCTCGGGGTCGGCCAGTGCCGCCCAATTCAGATTGGGCGGCAGCTCGCCCGTGACGTCAGCGCCGGTGATGAACTGCACCCGGCGGGAGGTATACCGGCGGGTCAGGGGAATGCCGGCCTGGGCGGCGGCGACACAGGCGGAGGTGACGCCGGGAACGATCTCGTAGCCGATGCCGGCCTCGCGCAGCGTCTCGATCTCCTCCTCCAGCCGGCCGAAAATGCCGGCATCGCCGGACTTGAGCCGCACCACGCGCGCGCCGGTTGCGGCATAGTCGACCAGGAGACGGTTGACGTGGTGCTGCTTGGTCGAAGGACGCCCGGCCCGCTTTCCCACCGCGACGAGATTGGCGCCGGGCCGTGCGAGATCGAGGATCGCGCCGGAGGCAAGATCGTCATAAAGCACGACGTCGGCCTCGCGCAGCCGCGTGGCGCCCTTCACCGTGAGGAGCTCGGGATCGCCCGGACCGGCGGAAACGAAAGAGACAAAACCGCTCACCGGTCCTCCGCGATCAGATGGAAGAACGTGCCGGTGGCATGGCCACGGCGCGAGCCGGTTTCGGCAATGACCGCGCCGGTGGCATCGTGCACGACCGCGAGCGGCGTATCGGGCTGGGCGAGGATGGTCGAATAGTGGAACTCGTGGCCGCGCAGGCGCGCGCCAGGCTGATGTCCCGGCATCGGTGCGGCGAGTTCGGCAAGACGATAACCGAGGTGCATGCGCCGCTTGGCAAAGCTTGTCTCGAGGCCAAGCAGCCCCGCCATCTCATGGCGGATACCGTCGGCGTCGGTCAGGCCTGCGCCCAGCACCATATAGCCTCCGCATTCGCCATGCACGGGCCGCGTCTCGGCGAAAGCGCGCAAGCCGCTGCGAAAGCGCGCATTGCCCGCGATCTTTCCCGCATGCAGCTCGGGATAGCCGCCGGGCAGCCAACACACGTTGGCGCTCGCATCGGGCGCTTCATCGGCCAGCGGCGAGAACGGCACGATCTCGGCGCCCGCGGCGCGCCAAGCTTCCAGCATATGCGGATAGACGAAGGAGAACGCCGCATCGCGCGCCAGCGCGATGCGCTGGCCGGGCGGCGTCACGTTCAATCCGTTCGCCGCAGCTTGCGGCGACCATTGGCCTGCCGAGTGGAGCACCGCATCGAGATCGACGTGCTCGGCGACAAAGCGCGCGGCCTCGTCGATCAGCTTGCCGATCTCGGCCTGCTCCTCGGCCTGCACGAGACCGAGATGCCGCTTCGGCAGGCTGATCTCGGCATGGCGCGGCAGCGCGCCGAACACTTTGATGCCGGCCTCGTTCAGCGCGCGCCGCACCAGATCCTCATGGCGGGGGCTGGCGACGCGATTGAGCACGACGCCGCCAAGGCGCACGCCGGCGCGGTAATCGCGAAGGCCGGCGGCGATCGCTGCCGCAGTCTGCGCCTGGCCGGAGGGATCGATCACCAGAACCACTGGCCAGCCCAGCATCTCCGCGATATCAGCGGTCGCTCCGGTGCCGGAGACACCGCGCGCGGCGACACCGTCGAACAGGCCCATCGATCCCTCGGCGAGAACGACATCTGCATTGCCGCCACGGCTGACGAGATGCGCGATGGTGCCGCGATCCATCGCCCAGCTGTCGACGTTGACCGAGGCGCGTCCCGTGGCTGCGGCGTGGAAGGCGGGATCGATATAGTCGGGGCCGCTCTTGAAGCACTGCACGTTCAGGCCGCGCTTGCGCCAGGCGCGGGCGAGCGCCAGCGTCAGCGTGGTCTTGCCGACGCCGGAGGCCGGCGCGGAGATGACGAGGCTCGCCGGCATCACGACGCCTCCGGAAAGCGCGGCTCGGCACCGACCGGCCGGTATCGGCGGTCGTAATCGGCGGCATAGAGACGGCTCTCGTCAAAATCGGCAGCGCCAAGCGTCTTGCCGACCAGGATCAGCGCCGTGCGCTCCATCTCGCCACCCACGAACGCATCGAGCGTTGCGAGCGTCGCACGCACGATGCGCTGCTCCGGCCAGCTCGCGCGCCAGACGATCGCGACCGGGCAATCCGCGCCGTAATGCGGCGTCAGCTCGGCGACGACCTGGTCGAGCAGATGGATCGACAGGTGGATCGCGAGCACCGCGCCGGTCGCAGCGAACGCGGCGAGCTTCTCGCCCTCGGGCATCGCGCTGGCACGGCCCGGCGTGCGCGTCAGCACGACCGTCTGAGCAAGACCGGGCAGCGTCAGCTCAGCCTCCAGCGCGGCCGCGGCAGCCGAGAACGAGGGAACGCCGGGTGTCACCGAGTAGGGAATCCCGAGCGCCCGCAAACGGCGGAGCTGCTCGCCCATCGCCGACCAGATTGAGAGATCGCCGGAATGCAGCCGCGCGACATCCAGGCCTGCCGCATGCGCGCCTGCGATCTCGGCGATGATCTGGTCGAGCGACATTGGCGCGGTGTTGACGATACGTGCGCCGGGCGGGCAATGCGCCAGCACGCCCTCCGGCACCAGCGAGCCGGCATAGAGACAAACCGGACTGGCCGCGATCAGATCGCGGCCGCGCAACGTCAGCAGATCGGGTGCGCCCGGCCCGGCACCGATGAAATGCACCGTCATGGGCCGTCTCCTTCGGCAATCGCGGCGGTCGCGGTGCGATCCTGCGAGACAACCCGTGCTGCAATCAACCGCGCGCGCGGACCGGCGACCGCGAGCGCAGCAGCCTCGGCTACAGATCCGGTGCCAAATTTCTCCGCGACGAGCTTCGATTGCGTGGGCGTGTCGATGCCGGCCAGTGTCGCGGCCGGAACGGCCCTGATCGGCACGCCGCATTCGCGTGCGAGCTGCTTCAGCGCCTCGGTATCGGCCTTGTCGCTGACGGTTGCCATCGCCGCAAGCCCTTCCGTACCGCCGGCAGCGAGCAGCGCTTCGCGCAGCGAAGCCAGCGTCACATCGCGCTTGAAGCCGAGTCCGGCGACCTTCATCGAACCACACTCCACTGCACCACGGGGCGTGCTGCCTCCCAAGACCGATAGCGGCCGAGCGGGGCGGCATGCGAAATTTCGGCCCGCATCAGTTCGCCGCCGTGACGCTGATGCAGCTCGCCGAGCAGCGCTTCCGTCTCCAGCGTGACCGAATGTGCGACGAGCCGTGCTCCAGGCGAAAGCCGCGTCCAGATCGCATCAAATAACACTTCGTCGAGACCACCGCCAATGAAGACGGCATCCGGCGCTTCCAACCCGGCAAGAGCTTCCGGTGCCCTGCCCGTGACGACTGTGATCCGATGCGCCAGACCGAATGCGGCTGCATTCTTGCGGATGTTCGCGGCGCGATCCTCGCGCGCTTCGACTGCACTTGCCCTCCCACCACACAGCGCCCACTCCACGGAGATCGAGCCTGAACCAGCGCCGATATCCCACAGCCGCTCGCCGGCACGCGGCGCCAGCGCCGAGAGCGCAAGCGCGCGCACCGGCCGCTTGGTGATCTGGCCGTCGTGAACGAAGAGGTCGTCCGGCAAGCCCGAGCTGCGAGCAATGCCATGTTCGCCCCTCGCCTCCACGGCTACTGCCACTGGGTTTCCAGTGAGATCACCAGAACAATCCCTGGCGTGATACTCCTGGACACTTTCGCGCGGCCCACCGAGCGCGGCGAGAGTCCAGAATGTCGAGGAGCCCCAGCCGCGTTCCGTCAGCCATTTCGCAAGATCGCTGCCGGCCTTGCCATCGCGTACCAGGCAAATGATGCGCGCACCGTGCGCAAGATAAGGAACCAGACGTTCGAACGGGGCAGCGTGCAGGGCGAGGCAAATGGTGGACTCCAGACGCCAGCCCAGCCGCGCGGCGGCGAGCGAAAAGGTCGACGGCGCGGGGTGCGCGATCCACTCACCGCTGCCGAGCTTCTCGGCGAGGCTCGCGCCGGCGCCATGCCAGAACGGATCGCCGGAGGCGAGCACCACTGTCGGCCGACCGCGGCAGCTCAGCACAACATTCGCATCGAACGGCACCGGCCATGGACGACCGCGGCTGCCAATGTCGGCAAGCGCAAGATGACGCTCGCCGCCGAACACGGTTTCGGCCCTGGCAAGCGCCTTTCGGCTTGCCTCCGACAGCCCGGCAAGGCCATCTTCGCCGATACCGATGATGGACAGCCAGGGCTCATTCATGATTCGCGCCCTCATTCTGGGCGGAACGGCCGATGCGAGCCTGCTCGCAGCGGAGATCGCGCGCGCCGGCATCGACGCCGTCTATTCCTATGGGGGCCGCACGCGCGTCCCGGCCGGTCAGCCGCTGCCGACCCGCATCGGCGGTTACGGCGGCGTGAGCGGACTTGCGGATTACATCCGCGCCGAAGGCATCACGCATGTGATCGATGCAACGCATCCCTTCGCCGCGGAAATGAGCCGCAACGCCGTTGCGGCTTGCACCGAGACGGGCACGCCGTTGCTTGCGCTGGAGCGCGCGCCCTGGATCAAGGCGTCCACCGACAACTGGATCGAGGTGGCGGATGTCAATGCTGCCGTCTCCGCGCTGCCCGACGCCCCGGCAAACGTGTTCCTCGCCATCGGCCGTCAGCACATCGCGCCGTTCGCGGCCAAGCCGCAACATGCCTACACGCTGCGTTTCGTCGATCCGCCCGAAGCGTCGCTGCCCTTCGCGGCCGATGTGATCGTATCGCGTGGCCCCTTCACCCTCGACGGCGAGTTGGAGATGCTGCACACGCGCGGCATCGCCTGGATCGTCGCCCGCAATTCCGGCGGCGACGGCGCGCGCGCCAAGATCGACGCGGCGCGCATGCTCGGCCTTCCCGTAATCATGATCTCGCGACCAGAGCTGCCCGAGCGCCAAAGGGTCGAGAGTGTCACTGACGTGATGCAATGGCTCGGTCATTCTGCGCGCCTCGGCGCATAGACCCAGCGGCCGATGCGGCGCGTCTGCGAATTGCCGACGATGACAAGCGTGCGCATGTCGGCCATCTCGGGCGTCGCCTGGTTCAGCGTCACGATCTCGATCTTTTCATCAGCCGCGCTGATCGCGCGCGCGAAGATCATGAGACGCTCGCCGCAGCCGGCTTCGCGAAGCAGCGCAAGCGCACGGCCGAATCCTTCCGGGCGGCTGGCCGAGCGCGGGTTGTACATCGCGATGGCAAAATCGGCTTCCGCCGCGAGGCGCAGGCGTTTCTCGATCACTGCCCACGGCTTGAGATTGTCGGAGAGGTTGATCGCGCAGAAATCATGGCCGAGCGGCGCGCCGGCACGCGCGGCGGCCGCCAGCATCGCGGTGACGCCGGGCAGCACACGGATCGAAAGTTCACGAAATTCCGGCGCCTGCTCGAGCGCCTCGAACACGGCGGATGCCATCGCGAACACGCCGGGATCGCCAGAAGAGACGACGACGACCTGACCGCCTTCGGCGGCAAGCCGCAGGGCTTCGCTCGCGCGTTGCAGCTCTTCGCGATTGTCGGATGGATGCAGAGTGAGCCCAGGCCGCGGCGGCACGCGCGCGACATAGGGCGCATAGCCCAGAATGTCGGTCGCCGTCGCAAGCGCGGCGGAAACTTCCGGCGTCACCAGCGCGTCGCTGCCCGGCCCGAGGCCCGCGATGGTCAGTGTGCCTGTCATTCGGCGGCATCCAGATGCCGGCCCTTGCCGTGCACGAGCACGATCGCGAAATAGGGACAGTCGGCCGCATCGATCTCGGCGAGCCGCACCACGCGCTCGCCTGGCATGGTGCCACGCTCAACCAGCCAGGCATCGGCGAGTCGCCCGGCGGAGCTGAGCGCGCGGCGCACCTTTGCCAGGTTGCGGCCGGTCTTCATGACGACCAGTGCATCGGAATCGCGCATGCGCCGTTCGAGCTCGGCCTCGGGGAGCGTCCCCATCAGCACCGTCGTCACGTCGTCGCCGAGCGCGATCGGCTGCCCGACGCCGTTCCAGCAGCCGACCATGCCGGGGATGCCGGCGATCACCTCGATCTCGACGCGGCCTTGCAGGCGCGTGTGCAGATGCATGAACGATCCGTAAAAGTAAGGATCGCCCTCGCAGAGCACGACGACGTCGACGGCGCGCGAAAGCCGCGCCAGGCGCTCGGCCCATTCGTCGTAGAAGCCGGCGAGCAGCTGGACATATTCGGGGCTGTCGAAAGCGATCTCCGTCGTAACAGGATATTCCATTGGATATTCGGTAACGCCCGCAGCCAGCATGCCATCGACGATGCGGCGCGCCTGACCGGGCCTGCCCTTCTTGCGAAAATAGGCGACGTGGCTAGCTCCCCGCACCGTACGATCGGCACGCACGCTCATCAGATCAGGATCGCCGGGGCCGAGACCGCAGCAGATGATGCGTCCCATGGCTATTCGCTCCGGCTTGCCAGCGCGTTCACGGCAGCAACCGTGATGGCGGAGCCGCCGAGGCGGCCTTCGACGGTGAGCGCCGGTGCCGGCGGATCGGCCATCAGCGCGGCCTTGGATTCGGCCGCGCCGACGAAGCCGACCGGACAGCCGATGATCGCAGCCGGCCGCGGGCAGTCGCGATCCTCCAGCATGTTGAGCAGATGAAACAGCGCGGTCGGTGCATTGCCGATCGCGATGATCGCGCCATCAAGATGCGGCCGCCACAGCTCCAGGGCCGCGGCCGAGCGCGTGTTGCGCATGGACTGCGCCAGCGCGGGCACGGCGGGATCGCCGAGCGTGCAGATCACGGCATTGGCCGCGGGCAGTCTTGCCCGCGTAATGCCTTCGGACACCATGCGCGCGTCGCACAGGATCGGCGCCCCCTTCTGCAAGGCCGCGCGCGCGGCAATCGCCATATCAGGGGTGAAGCGGATATGCGCCTCGAGGCCAACCATCCCGGCGGCATGGATCATCCGCACCACCACCTGCTCCTCGTCCGACGTGAAGCGCGCGAGATCGGCCTCGGCCCGGATGGTGGCAAAGGATTGCCGGTAGATCACAGCGCCGTCGGTCTCGTAGGTGTGCGGCATCAGTTTCCTCCGACCAGGATGGAGGGATCGCTGACGATGTCGGCGCCGTTCAGCCCGCGCAGGACCGGCGCGTCGCGGGTCGAGCCGTCGCGGACGAGATCGAACCCGGCGCGCGTCGCAATCAGGGTAACCGCAGCCGCGCCGGAATGGGCGCAGCCCTTGCCGCAGCCGGAGACGTGGAGTCGCGCGTCGGCGGGGATGCGCGGCGCCAGCGCCGCGGCCAGCGCGCGCGTATCGGCATGGGCCTCGCGGCAGCGCGGCGCGCCGCTGCAGGCGATGACGCGTAGGGCCGGATCGAACGGCTCGGTGATGAGCCCCGTCCCGTTCGGCATCTCGCGCTTGCCTTCGCTCAGCACCATCCGCCACGGGGTCATGCGCAGCGCATGGTCGCAAGCAGAGAATTGATGCAGGGTCGCGTGCAGCATCTGCCCGAACGCAACGCCAACCATCGCGCCTTGCGGATAGTGCCCGGGACGCACCGCGGCCATCACCGGCGCCGGCTCGGTCTCGCCGCGCAAGGATTGAGGCAACACGGCGCCGGATGCGATGTGGGCTGCCATGCGCGCTCGCCCGCCGTTTGCACCGCCGGAGATGATGAACCAGCTTGCGAGCGCCAGCGCCGCGCTCACGGCCTGTCCGCGTTCAACGGAACGACCGAGCTTGGCGCCGTCGGCCCGCACCAGGAGACCGCCCGAGCGGTCGCGCTCGATGCGGATGTCGGCGGAATCGCCGGCGAGAACACGCGACCGCCCGTCATCGATGGCGAAGCCGAACTTGGTGGGAAGCGCCAGGCCGGAATTGGCAAGCGCCTCCTCGAGCTCGGCAGCGAGCGACTGCGTTTCGTCGCCGCTGCCCCAGAACGGCGTCACCAGGATGTTGCGCCTGGCTTCGATGTCGGCGTCGGGATCGAGCAGCTGGAGCTGCGCAAGACCATCGAGCAGCGGCCGATGGCCGTCCTCCTGGACGCCCCTGATCTGCAGATTGGCCCGGCTCGTGACGTCGATCAGACCGTTGCCGAAGCGCTCGGCGAGTTCCGCAAGCCCGGAGATTTGTGGTGCTTCAAGGCGTCCCCCGAACGGACGCACGCGCACCACGAGCCCGTCGCCCGATTGCATCGGGCGCAGCGCGCCGGGACACCAACCCTTGACCGTGGTCGCGCTCATGAGGCCTCCCGCAGCGCTGCTGCAATCGAATTGCGGCGGGTTCGCCAGAGCGAGGCTTCGTGCAGGCGCGTGAAGCAGGTTTCCATTGCGGCGAGTGCGGACGGATTTTCGCGCGCCATGAAGGCGCGGACGTCGTCGTTGCCGAGTGTCGCGTCGTAATAGAGGTCGAACAGATGCGGCGGCACGGCGCCGGCGAGATGCGCGAAGGCGGCCATGTGCTCCAGCGTCGCGGTGATCTCGGCCGCGCCGCGAAAGCCGTGGCGCATCATACCGGCGATCCAGGCCGGATTGGCCGCGCGAGCGCGAACGATGCGCGAGATCTCTTCCGTCAGCGTGCGCGCATGCGGCTCGCCGGGCCGCGTCGCATCGAGGTGATAGAGCGACGGCACGCCTGCCCCGAGATGCACGGCTGCCGCTGCGATGCCTGCCTCATGCGCGGCATAGTCGGCGGCCAGCAGCAGATCGGTTTCGGGCAAGTCCTGGACATGGACAAAAGCATCGGCGGACGCGAGACGCTGTTCGATACCAGCGCGATCGGGCTGCATCGCGCCATCGGCCGAAAACGCCCACGACGATGCCGACAGCCAGGCTTCGCCCGCGGCCTCGCGCGTCTCCGGCGTGAAGGCATCCGGGATCGCCAACAGGCCGACGCCGTATTGTCCCGGCCGCGGCGCGAACACGCGGGACGCACGGTGGCGATAGGGATTCTCATCGCCCTCGTCCTCGCGCGCGGCGAGCGCCTCGGCGGCGGCTTCGAACAATTGCGCCAGCCCTGCGAAGACATCGCGGAACAGGCCGGATACGCGCAGCGTGACGTCGATGCGCGGACGGCCGAGCTCGGCCGGGGCGATGATGTCGTAACCGGTGACACGGCCGGAAGCGTGATCCCAGCGCGGCGCGAGGCCGGCCAGATGCAACGCCATCGCGAACTCTTCGCCTGCGGTGCGCATCGTCGCCGAGCCCCAGAGATCCACCACGAGGCCCTTCGGCCAGTCGCCGTGATTCTGCAGATGACGGCGCAACAGCTCTTCGGCGAGTTTTATCCCCTGCGCATGCGCCGACGGCGTCGGCACCGCACGCGGGTCGACGGCGAAGAGGTTGCGCCCTGTCGGCAGCACATCCTGACGCCCGCGATACGGGGAGCCCGACGGCCCGGGGGCAACGCGTTTTCCGGCGAGCACGGAACGCAATGCATCGCGCTCCGCTTCGCCGCAGGCACCGCGGCCGAACACGTGCAGGCCATCGCCGAACTGGCTCTCCTTGAGATCGCAGACGAAGCGGTCGATCCGCGGGATGGCTTCGGCCGGTGCGGCCATTGCATCGAGGCCGAGATCGTCTTCGAGGTCCGCCGCGCGCGCTTCATCGCGGATCGCCGCAATCAGGCGCTGGCGACGGGCGGGATCGAGACCGTCAGCGGTCGAATATTCGTCGAGCAGCCGTTCGAGCCGACGAAGCCCCTCCGGCACCGCTGATGTCTCAAGCGGCGGTGGCAAATGGCCGATGGTGACCGCGCCGATGCGCCGCTTGGCCTGCGCGGCCTCGCCGGGATCGTTGACGATGAAGGGATAGATGACGGGGAGATCGTCGATCAGCGCTTCCGGCCAGCACGCTTGCGACAGCGCCACGGATTTTCCGGGCAGCCATTCCAGCGTGCCATGTGCGCCCATATGCACGACAGCATCGCAGCCCTGCTGCCTGAGCCAGAGATAGAATGCGACATAGGCGTGGCGCGGCGTGCGGGCGAGATCGTGATAGTCGGCATCGCGCGTGGCCGCATCGCCGCGCTCGGGCTGAACCGCGATGATGGACCGGCCGCACGCGATGCCGGGGAAATGGAACACGCCATCGCGGCAACTCGGATCACTCTCCGGCGCACCCCAGGCCTGCGCGAGATCGTCCTGCAAGGATTGCGGCAGGTGCGAAAGCGCAGCGCGATAATCGGCAACGCTCCAGGTCAAACTCTGCCTTAGCAGCGTCTCGCCGAGCGCATCGACCGGCGCGACATCGAAGCCGACCTCAGCGACATCGGAAATCAAAGCCTCGACCGACGCCAACGCATCAAGACCAACGGCGTGCGCTATCTGATGCGGACGGCCCGGATAATTCGAGAGCACGATCGCCAACCGCTTCTCGCCGGCGGGCTTCTCGGCGAGGCGACGCAAAGCCGCGACACGCCCAGCAACAGCCTTCACGCGCTCCTCATCGGACCTGTGCGCCAGATGCGAGAACTGCAAATCGGGATCGCGCTGACCGGCCGATTTGAAACTCACCACGCCTGCGAACAGGCGGCCGTCGACCTCCGGCAGCACGACATGCATCGCGAGATCGCCGGGCGACAGGCCACGCAGTGATTCCGCCCAATCTTCGCGCCGCGCCGTGGAGAGCGCGACCTGGAACACCGGACAGAATGCGGCATCGAACGGCGTCGTGCCGTCATCGCCAAGGGCCGAGAACGCGGTCGCATTGACGATCGCCGCCGCAGGATGTTGCGCCAGATGCGCGCGCAGCCAGTCGGCAACGGCCGGCGCCTTCAGCGAGGTGACGAACACGCCGTAGGCGTCAAATCCCTTCTCGCGCAGCGCCGCAATCAAGGCGTCGACCGGCCCCGTATCGGCGGCCGTGAGATAGGAGCGATAGAACGTCACGAGTGCGCGCGGCTTGCCCTCGCCAACTGGCGCGGCAATGACACCGCGCGCGGGATCGTAGAATCCCATCTCGGGCACGGTCATCTCGCCGATGACCGGGCCGGCATAGAGGCCCGAGGCCAGCGCGAGCTGCGCGATCGCGGCTTGCGCGGCGACCGGGCCACCGGAGTCGCAGAGCACCTTGAGCCGCCGCAGCGTCGAGACCGGCAGGGTCGAGTACGCATCCAGCCGCGCGTCGTCGCGGCCGTCCGCCGGCAGCACGGCGAGCACGATGTTGCGCTCTTGCGCGAGTTGCTGGAGCGCCGCGAGCCCGTATGCCCAATAGGACTCCCCGCCGATCAGGCGCACCAATATGCCCCGCGCCTGCGACAGCGTCCGTTCGATATAGGTGTCGACCGACAGCGGATGACGCAGCTCCGCGAGATTGGCCAGCCGCAGCGACGGCAGGCTGCCCCGACCGCGGCGCCAGCCGGCCGCAAACGCGGCCAAATCGGAATCCGAATACGAGAGCACCACGAGATCGGCCGGGTCCTGGCCGATGTCTCTTGGCGTCGCGGTCTCCTCAAGACCGCGGCTCTCGCGGAAGACGACGTGCATCAGATGCCAGATCCTGAAAGACCAAGTCCTGCCTTGATGGCGGCCTCGTCGATATCGCCATGCTCGCCGATCACGACGAGCTTCGACTGTCTGAGACCCGCGCCCCAGGGCTTGTCGAACTGATGGCGCACCCGCTCGCCGACCGCCTGCAACAACAGGCGCATCGGCTTGCCAGCGACCGCGATGTACCCCTTCGCCCGCAGCACGTTCTGCTCGCGCGCCAGTTTCTGGACCGATGCGACCAGCGCGTCGATGTCGGCGACCTCCGGAAGGTCAATCACGACCGAGGCAAAATCATCGTGCTCGTGCTCCTCCTCGCCGTCATGATGCGATGGCCGCGCGGCGAGATCATTCTCGGCGGCAGCGCCGAGGCCGAGAATGACGCGCGCATCGATCGCACCGTCGGTGACCGGCAGCATCGGCACGCGGCGCGGCATCTCGGCGGTGATCGCCGCTTTTGCGGCTTCGATTCCGGCTGCGCCCGCAAGATCGGCCTTGGTCAGCAGCACGATGTCGGCGCAGGCGATCTGGTCCTCGAACACTTCTGACAGCGGCGTCTCGTGATCGAGATTGTCGTCCGCCGCGCGCTGCGCTTCCACCGCAGCCGGATCCGGCGCGAAGCGGCCGGCCGCGACGGCCTCGGCGTCGGCCAGCGCGATCACGCCGTCGACCGTGATGCGCGAGCGGATCTCCGGCCAGTCGAACGCCTTCAGCAGCGGCTTTGGCAGCGCCAGGCCCGAGGTCTCGATCAGGATGTGATCGGGCCGCACCGGGCGCGCCAAGAGTTGCTCCATGGTTGGAATGAAATCGTCGGCGACGGTGCAGCAGATGCAGCCATTGGCGAGCTCGACGATGTTCTCCTCCGGGCAGTTCGCATCGGCGCAGGACTTCAGGATCTCGCCGTCGACGCCCTCGCTGCCGAACTCGTTGACGAGCACCGCGAGCTTCTTGCCGCCGGCATTGCTGAGCAGATGCTGGATCAGCGTCGTCTTGCCGGAGCCCAGGAAACCCGTGACGACCGTAACCGGGACTTTTGCGAGCGAGTTCATTCAGCGGCCTCCGGCACGACGGTAACAGGGGGAATACGGGCAAGCGACTGCTTGCGGAAGATTTCGGGACGGCTGCGCCAGGGCACGATTCCGTCGGGCGCCGCCGCGTAGGCCGCAGCACCTGCGACCACGTCCTGCGCATTCGCATCGGACAGGCGGCCATAGACATAGGACCAGCGGCCGGGCGCGCTGAGCGCGACCGAGCAGCCCTGGCTGCACGCCGACAGGCATTCGACGGGAACCACGCTGACGCCCTCGGGCACGCCGGCCTCGAGAATCGCGCCATGCAGGCGCTTGCCGGGCGTCGTCTCGCCCTCGCCAAGCGTCTGGCCGGCGCGGCAGGTGATACAGACATGAAGTGTGACGGTCATCGCCTCTTCCAGATAACAGCGGGAGGCGATGAGGCGCACGGACCATTCTCCAGAAAGGCCCGCTTCCCCGTCGCGGAACACCCCGTCCGCCGGTCCAAAACTCGTCCGCGCTGGCAGGTCTCCCGGCTTGCGGAGCAGGGTTTTGGCCCTTCGATCCCCGCCTTCCCGATTCCCTTTCGGGACTCAGTGGCTTCGGGCATCTCTCCGGTCACGGTCGCGGGGGCGGCTGCATTTTGGACCCAAATCTTTGCGGATTCGGACCCTATCGCATTCCCTCTTCGCCTGTCATAGGACAGGAACCAACGCCAGGCCACCATTTGCCGGTGGCCGCCACTTGTCAAGCCGAAGGACCGGGACCGATGACGCCTGAACCGGAAACCCACACGACCGAGGAAACCGACGCCCGCCACGCCGCCAAAATGGCGAAGAAGAAGGCCGCTCGCGACAAGATCATGGCGACCAAGAGCGGTGAAAAAGGCCTGATCATCGTCCACACCGGCGCGGGCAAGGGAAAATCCTCCTCGGCCTTCGGCATGATCGTCCGCTGCGTCGCGCATGGCTTTCCTTGTGCGGTGGTGCAATTCATCAAGGGCGCCTGGGATACCGGCGAACGGCGCCTACTCACCGGCCATTTCGGCGAACTCTGTCAGTTCCACGCGATGGGCGAAGGCTTCACCTGGGAGACCCAAGACCGCACCCGCGACATCGCTGCCGCGCGCGCCGGCTGGGAGAAAGCCAAGGAGCTGATCCTCGACGAGCGGCTGCGCATGGTCGTGCTGGACGAGATCAACATCGCGCTGCGCTACGACTATCTCGACATCGCCGAAGTCGTCGATTTCCTGACGACGCAAAAGCCTGCGATGACGCATGTCGTGCTCACCGGTCGCAACGCCAAGGACGAGTTGGTCGAGATCGCCGATCTCGTCACCGAGATGACGCTCGTGAAGCATCCGTTCCGCTACGGCATCAAGGCGCAGGCCGGCGTCGAGTTCTGAAGTCATCATGGCACGCGCGCTGATGATCCAGGGAGCCGGCTCGGACGTGGGCAAGTCGCTCATCGTCGCCGGCCTCGCGCGCGCCTTCGCGCGCCACGGTCTGCGGGTGCTGCCGTTCAAGCCGCAGAACATGTCGAACAATGCCGCGGTCACGGTCGACGGCGGCGAGATCGGCCGCGCCCAGGCGCTGCAGGCGCTCGCCGCCGGCGTCGAGCCGCACACCGACATGAACCCGGTGCTGCTCAAGCCCGAGACCGATGTCGGCGCGCAGGTCGTCGTGCACGGCAAGCGCATCGCGACGGCGCGTGCGCGCGACTACGCCGCGATGAAGCCGTCATTGATGGGCGCGGTGCTGGAGAGTTTCGAACGCTTGAAGGCGCGGGCCGATCTGGTGCTGGTCGAGGGCGCCGGCAGCCCGGCCGAGGTGAATTTGCGCAAGTCCGACATCGCCAATATGGGCTTTGCCCGCAAGGCGGATGTGCCCGTCGTGCTGGTCGGCGACATCGATCGCGGCGGCGTCATCGCCCAGCTCGTCGGCATCAAGACGGTGATCGAGCCCGACGATGCCGCGATGATCTCTGGCTTCGTCATCAACAAGTTCCGCGGCGATCCCACGCTGTTCGACGACGGCTACAGGCTGATCGAGCAAAAGACCGCATGGCGCGGCCTCGGCGTGCTGCCCTGGTTTCCGCGCGCCGGCGAGCTGCCGGCCGAAGACGCGCTCGGCCTGCGCGATGCGCGCAAGCCGGGCCAATGCAAGATCGCCTGCCTGGCGCTATCGCGCATCGCCAATTTCGACGATCTCGATCCTCTCAAGCTCGAGCCGGGCGTCGATCTCGTGATGGTGCGCCCGGGCGAGGCGATCCCGGGCGACGTGCTCCTCGTCATCATCCCTGGCTCAAAATCCACCCGCGGCGACCTCGCATTCCTGCGCGCGCAGGGCTGGGACATCGACCTGCTCGCCCACCACCGCAGGGGCGGCCATGTGCTCGGCCTCTGCGGCGGCTATCAGATGCTGGGACGCAGCGTCACCGATCCCGAAGGCATCGAAGGACCTGCGGGCGACACGCCGGGCCTCGGGCTTCTCGATGTCGAGACGGTGATGAGCCCGCAAAAGACCCTCACGCGCGTTACGGCCGTGCACGCGGCGACGGATCAGCCGATCCAGGCCTACGAGATCCACATCGGCCGCACCGACGGCCCGGATCGCGCCCGCCCCTTCGCCAAGCTGGACGGCGAGGCGGAAGGCGCGATCTCCAGGGACGGCCGTGTGCAGGGCAGCTATCTGCACGGCCTGTTCACGTCGGATGATTTCCGCAAGGCCTACCTCGCCAAGCTCGACATTCCCGCGGGCGACGAGCCCTATCACGCCAGCGTCGAAAGCGCGCTCGAGGCGCTGGCCGATCACATCGAAAAGCATCTCGACGTCGAAGGCCTGCTCGCGCTAGCGCGCTAGGGCCTGCGCAAGGCGCGTCCATTCGGCTTCGCTGCCGGGGAGCCCGAGGCGCAGCCATGTCGGCTGTTGCGCGAACACGCGGGACCAGATGTGGCTGCGCGCGAGCCTCTCCTGCGCAGCCACCGCGTCGGCCGTTTCGTACAAGCGAAACAGCGGTGTGCCGCCGATGAGCCGCCAGCTTCGCGAATGCGCCATTGCATCGAGGCGAACACAGTCGCGCGCGAGCCGCGCCGACGTCGCCTCGGCCCAAGTCTGATCGCGCAAGGCACGACAGCCGATTTCGATCGCCGCGCCCGAAACAGGCCATGGACCCGACACGGCGGCAAGCTTGTCGATGTCGGCGGCATGACCGATGGCGAAGCCGAGCCGCAGGCCGGCCAAGCCATAAAACTTTCCGAACGACCGCAGGATCAACAGTCCCGGTCGATCCGCGTCGGGTGCAAGCGACAATTGCGGAATCGGGTCCGCAAAGCTCTCGTCTACGACGAGACGGCCGACGCGCGGCAACAGCGCGAGCAGATCCTTGCGCGAATGGCACCGCCCGTCGGGATTGTTGGGATTGACGACGATGGCGAGGTCCGCACCCGCCAGCGCATCGAGCTCGGCAACCTCCTGGACGTCCCGGCCGGCGGCCGACAGGACGCCGGCATATTCATTGTAGGTCGGCGCGAGGATACGCGCGCGCCCGGGCGCCGCGAGTTGCGGCAGCAATTGAATGGCGGCCTGAGCACCGCCCATCGCAACGATCGGTGCGCTCGTGCGGTAGCCGTGCCGCGCCGCCTGATGCAATGCCTCGATCTCGGCGCGTGACGGCAGCGCGCTCCACGCGCGTGCGCTTACCTCGCCCACGGGATAGGGCATCCGGTTGATCCCGGTCGACAGATCGATCCAATCCTCTGCGCGTCCGCCGAAACGCCGCTGGGCCAGATCGAGATTTCCACCGTGCTCGCGCATGCCCCGTTGTTTCACGCGAAAGCCAGGATCGCAAGCACGCCGCCGACCAGCAGCATGGCGCGGCGATAGACTGTCAGCGCCTCGGTGATATCGGCGGCGCGCGGATCGCGCGCACCCTCGTTCAGCCAGGGCTCGTTGATCGCGTTGCCGTGATAGATGCGGGGGCCGCTGAGCCGCACGCCGAGTCCGCCCGCCATCGCCGCTTCCGGCCAGCCGGCATTGGGCGAGCGATGCCGGCGCGCATCGCGCGTCATGCACGCCAGCGCGTCCGATCTTCGCGGCGCCAGCAGCACGACCAGAAATCCGGTCAGCCGCGCCGGGATGAAATTGGCGACATCGTCGATGCGCGCTGCCGCCCATCCAAAGGCTTCGTGCCGTTCGCTGCGGTGGCCGATCATGGAGTCCAGCGTGTTGATCGCCTTGTAGCCGAGGATACCGGGCAAGCCTAACAGCGCGCCCCAGAACACCGGCGCGACGATGCCGTCGGAGGTGTTTTCGGCAAGACTCTCGATCGCCGCGCGCGCGATGCCGGCGTCATCGAGGCTTGCGGGATCGCGGCCGACGATGCGCGAGACCGCTTCGCGCGCGGCGGCAACGTCGCCGGCCAGCAAGGGCATGGCGACGGCAGCCACATGATCATGCAGCGAGCGCAGCGCGACCAATGGCCAGGCCAGGATGCCAATCAGCACGATCTGGACCCAACCCGAAGGAAGCAGTGATTGCAGCGCCCCGCCGAGCGCTACGGAGAGCGCGATCACCGCAAGCGCGCCGGCGACGCCCGCGGCTCGGCGCAACGCCGGCGGATCGGACGCGCGATTCAAGGCGGTGTCGATGCCGGCAATCAGCCCGCCCAGCCAGGTGACGGGATGCCCGATCCGCGCGAACAGCCAGGCCGGCCAGCCCAGAAGGGCATCCACCGCCATCGCCACCACCATCGCGCCCGCAAAGTCCACATCCAGCTCCTGTCCCGCCCCTGTTGCGCAAGACGGCGGCCGAGTGCAAGCCCCTCGCTGCCTGATTTCGGCTTTGTCTTTGGCCGCGTTTGATGATTAGTGCTGCGGCAGGAGACCTTTATGGCCATCATCTTGATCACCGGCGGGGCGCGATCGGGCAAGAGCACCCGGGCGGAGGCGCGCGCGCGCAGCTTTGCCGGCCAGCCCGTCTACGTCGCGACGGCCGAGGCGCTCGACGGCGAAATGCAGGAACGCATCGCAAGACATCGCGCGCGGCGCGGAGCCGATTGGATCGAGCGCGAGGTGCCGCTCGATCTCGTGCCCGCGCTGCTCTCAACCGAAGGTGGCGGCGCGAGGCTGGTGGACTGCCTGACGCTGTGGCTCTCCAACCTGATGCATACGGCGCGCGATTGGGAGCGAGAGGTGAGAGAGCTCGCCGACACGCTGCCCCGCCTCAACAGCCCCGTCGTGCTCGTCACCAACGAGGTCGGCCTCGGCATCGTGCCCGACAACGCGCTGGCGCGCAGCTTCCGCGATGCCGCCGGAATCATGAACCAGATCATTGCCGGTGTCGCCGACGAGGTCGAGTTCGTCGTCGCCGGCCTGCCGTTGAAGCTGAAATGATCCCGCGCGCCGAGCACCTCAAGGACATCTTCGCCGATCTCAAGATGGCGACATCGTTCGTGACGATCCTGCCGATGCCATCATCGAAGCCTGCGGGCGACGGCGCCGTTGCGCGGGCAATGTGGGCGCTGCCGGTCGCGGGACTGCTGGTCGGCCTCGCCGGCGCCCTCACTTACAAGATCGCCATTCGCTTCGGACTGACGCCGAGCCTTGCCGCCCTCCTCGTGCTAGCCACGACCGCCCTCATCACCGGCGCGCTGCACGAGGACGGACTTGCCGACACCGCGGACGGCCTCGGCGGCGGCCGCACGCGCGAGCGCAAGCTCGAGATCATGCGCGACAGCCGGATCGGGACCTATGGCGTCTGCGCCCTGATCCTATCGTTCGGCCTGCGCTGGAGCGCGCTTGCGACGATCGCAAATCCATGGGCCGTCATGCTCGCGCTGTGCGCGGCGCACGTTGCTGCCCGTGCCGGCCTGCCGGCCTTCATGTGGCTAGTCCCGTCGGCGCGGCCTGATGGCCTCTCTGCCGGCGCCGGGGCGCCGCCCGGGCGCAGCGTGGCCATCGCCTTCGCGCTTGGAACGCTTGCGCTTGCCCTGACGTTGGGGCCGGGCAAGGCGCTGGTCGGCCTGATCCTGCTGTCACTGGCCGGCCTGCTGCTGGCGCGGCTTGCCATCCGCCAAATCGGGGGGCAGACCGGCGACATCCTCGGCGCGTTCGAGCAGACGGGCGAGATCCTGATCCTGCTGGTGGCGGCGTCCTTCCAAATGGGGCGATGACCTCATGGTCGAGTTCGACGATAGCTTCCGCCAGCACTTACGCGAGCTGTTCGTGTGGCGCCGCGACGTGCGCCGCTTCCGCAGCGATCCGCTGCCGGAGGGGGCGATCGATCGCCTGATCGAGACCGCCTGCCTCTCGCCTTCGGTCGGCCTCAGCCAGCCCTGGCGCTTCGTGATCGTCAATGATACTGCAACGCGCCGCGCCGTGGTCGAAGATTTCAGGACGTGCAATGCCGACGCGCTGAGCTGCTACTCCGGCGACCGCGCCGCACGCTATGCCACCTTGAAACTGTCCGGCCTCGAGCAGGCGCCCGGCCATCTTGCCGTGTTCGCCGACAAGGGCAGCGACATCGGCCACGGCCTCGGCCGCGCGACCATGCCTGAAACGACGGAATATTCCGTGGTCGCCGCCATCACCGCGATGTGGCTCGCCGCCCGCGCCGAGGGCATCGGCCTCGGCTGGGTGTCGATACTGAACCCTGCGCGCATGCACGCTGTTCTCGACGTGCCTGACAGCTGGAAGTTCATCGCCTATCTCTGCATCGGCTATCCCGAGATCGAGTGCGACCGGCCCGAGCTGGAGCAGGCGAAATGGGAGCAACGGCGCAGCGCGGACGCGTTCACGCTGCGGCGCTAGGCCGCCGGGCACCAGATCGAAAGCCTGCGAACGAACATTCACATGCGCCTTTCGCCGATTGTGGGCACCCCGCTTTCGCGCTAAGCATCGAGCAAAGCAAGGCGATCGTGCAACTTAGTCCATGACGGGGCGATCTTTCGTTTCCTCGGCGGTCAATCGCCGCGGCTTCATTCGCCTCGCGACTGCGTCGGTCGCGGGATGGATCGCGCTCGGCGCAACCGACAATCGCATGCGGATCGTCGCCTCACTCACCGCATTGCCGCTCGACGACGAGCTGACCAGACGCGGCATGATCGACAGCGCAAGCTCTCGCCTGGGCAACCTCGTCGCCGGCTTGCGGCAGCGCGGCTGGGTCGAAGGCGTCAACTTCCGCCTCGAGCTCCGTTCCACCTTCGGCGCGCCGGACCGGCTGAAGATGGCCGTCCAGGAATTGCTCGACCTCAAGCCGGACGTGATCCTGACGGGGTCGACGATCGAGACCGCCGCCGTCCTTGCCGCCACCAAGACCATCCCGGTCGTGTTTGCGACCGCGAACGATCCGGTCGGCAACGGCTTCGTCGAAAGCCTCGCGCATCCCCGCGGCAACGCCACCGGCTTCACCAACAGCAGCGCCGAGATGGGCGGCAAGTGGCTCCAGCTGATCCGCGAGGCCGTGCCCGACGTCGCGCGGGTCGGCATCCTGTTCAACCCCGCGACCACCCCGCGCGGCGGACGCTTCTTCCTCGAATCGATCGAGCAGGAGGCTGCCGCATCCGGCGTCTCCGTGATCCCCGCGCCCGTCAACGCGCCCGCGGAGATCGACGACGCCGTCAAGCGCTTTTCCGAACTGCCCAAGGCGGCGATGGTGGCGCTGGTCGACAGCTTCCTCGTGGTCAACCGCAAGGCGGTGGTCGCGGCCGCCGCCAAATACCGCGTGCCCACGATCTATCCGTTCCATTACTTCATCGATGCCGGCGGGCTGATGAGCTACGGCCCAACGCTCGAGGTGCGCTCGGCCGATTACGTCGACCTGATCCTGCGCGGCACCAAGCCCGGCGACCTTCCAGTGCAATCGCCGCGCAAATACGAGCTGTTGATCAACCGCACGGTCGCCCGCTCGTTCGGCTTGACGATCCCGTTCACGCTGCTCGCGCGCGCCGACGAGATCCGCGAGTGAACGATCCCGGCGACCAGGAACCTTCGCGCACGCCTTCCGGCCGGCTGTTCAGGAAATATCTCTACTCGATCGTCGCCCTCGCCTTCGCCGCGCTCGCCATCAACACCAGCTTCGACGTCTGGTTCTCCTATCGCGAGCAGAAGCAGCTGCTGGCGGCGACCCAGCGCGAACAGGCCGCCTCCGCAGCGATTCAGATCGGCCAGTTCATCGGCCAGATCGAGAACCAGATCAGGTGGCTCGCGCGCCTGCCGCCGGAGCTGTCGACCCACGAGGACGAGCGGCTGAACGCCATCCGCCTCCTGCGCCTCTCGCCTGCGATCGCGGAGATCGCCCAGCTCAATTCGGAAGGCCGCGAGCAGCTGCGCGTATCGCGCCGGATCGCCGACAAGGTCGGCAGCAACGCCGATCTCTCCGCTTCAGCCGCCTTCCGCGGTGCCAATGACAGCCGGGCCTATTACGGTCCCGTCTATTTCTTCGGCGACACCGAGCCCTTCATGACGCTCGCCACGCGCGGCACCGGGCGCGCTCCCGATGTGATCGTCGCCGAGGTCAATCTGCGCTTCATCTGGGACCTCGTCACGGGAATCAGGGTCGGCAACACCGGCAAGGCCTATGTCGTCGACCGCATGGGCGTGTTGATCGCGCATCCCGATTTATGGCGGGCGCTCCAGCGCAGCGATCTCTCCGGCCATGCCGACGTCCGCGCCGCGCTCGACGGCATCGGGCCGCCTTCGGGCGGCCTCGTCAAGGAGGATCTCTCCGGCCAGCGCGTGCTGTCGACCTATGCGACCGTGCCCTCGCTCGGCTGGCTGGTGTTCGTCGAGCTGCCGCTTACCGAAGCCTACGCGCCGATCTATGCCTCGATCGGCCGCTCGACCTTCCTGCTCGTGATCCTGCTCGCGTGCGCGGTGCTGGTCTCGCTCATTCTCAGCCGGCGCATGACCGTGCCGATCCAGCTGCTGACCCAAGGAGCCAGGCGGATCGGCAGCGGCGACCTCAACTCGCGGCTCGCGATCAAGACCGGCGACGAGCTGGAGGCGCTCGGCGAGCAGTTCAACCGCATGGCGGCGCATTTGCGCGAATCCTACGCCACGCTCGAGCGCAAGGTGATCGAGCGCACCTCCGAGCTGGAGAAGGCCCGCGACCACGCGCTCGCCGAGCACGACGCCGCCGAGCGCGCGCGCCGCGCGGCGGTCGCGGCCAGTGAGACCAAGTCGCGCTTCCTCGCCGTCGTCAGCCACGAGCTGCGCACGCCACTCAACGGCGTCATGGGCGTGCTGCAAGTCTTGGACGGCGGCAGCCTCCTCAGCGAGGCCCAGCGCCGCCATCTCGCCGCCGCGGCGGCGTCGGGCGAAACGCTGATCGCGCTGGTCGATGCGGTGCTGGAATATGCGCGCCTCGAGGCCAGCACGGAAATGCTGGAGACGCGCGACTTCCGTCTCGACCAGCTCATCGAAGCCGCCGGCGACCTGATGCGTCCGCAAGCCCTCGACAAGGGCCTGAGCTTCGATCTCGCCTGCGATGACACGGTCGACACCGCCGCGCATGGCGATCCCGTCAGGCTCAACCGCATCCTGCTCAACCTGATCGGCAATGCGATCAAGTTCACCCCGAGCGGCGGCATCGGCGTGAGCGCGGCAACCGAGCGGCGCGGCGATCACCTCCTGCTGTGCATCATCGTGCGCGACACCGGCATCGGCATCGCGCCCGAGCTGCACGAGCGGATTTTCGAGGATTTCGTCCAGGCCGACGACAGTATCGCGCGCCGCTTCGGCGGCACCGGCCTCGGCCTTGCGATCGCGCGCCGCCTCACCCGCCTGATGCGCGGCGAGCTCAAGGTCGAGAGCGCGCCCGGCGCGGGCAGCACGTTCACGCTCGAAGTGCCGCTCGGGCTTGCCGGAAGCAGCGTGGCGCAAGGCGCGCTTGCGCCGCCGTCGCGGCAGCTCCGCGTGCTCCTGGTCGACGATGACCCCGTCAATTGCGAGGTCGGCGCAGCGATCCTGCACCGGCTCGGCCACCACACGACGATCGCCAGGAACGGCGCCGCCGCCGTCGAGCTCGCCCGCGATCAGGCCTTCGACGTCATCCTGATGGATCTGCACATGCCCGACATGGACGGCGTGGAGGCGGCCTTCCGGATCGGCGAGCTCGGACTTGCCAAGATGCCGCGCCTCATCGCCGTGACCGCCGACGTCTCCGGCCGCGCTCGCGATCGGCTTGCCGGCGCCAGCATCGCCAAGGTCGTCAGCAAGCCGATCCTGGTCAACGCGCTGCGCGAGGCGATCGAGGATGATCTGGTGGCCGAGCCGGCAGCCGCGCAACGCCCGGCGACCGAACTGATCGATCGGCCTTTCCTCGACGACCAGCGGGAGCTGCTGGGCGCCGCGCAAATCGACAAGCTCCACCATCTGCTCCAGCAGACGGGAGAACGATTGATCCACGACATCGCCGACGCCGCGGCGGCGGGCGATCACAAGCACCTCGCACGATCCGCGCATCAACTTGGCAGCGCGGCAAGTGCGCTCGGCCTCGTCCGCCTGTTCGAGCGCAGCCGCGACGTCGAGCTGGCGGCACCCGCGATGTCACCTGCCGAACTCGACAGTGCCGCACGCGAACTCGCCGAGATTCGACAGGCGTCGATGCAAGCGCTGAATGATCTGCTTGAACCTGCCGGACAGCAATCTGTCAGCTAGATTTGCGCAGGTCGGAGCTCCCAAGCGTTCTCTCCTGCGGCACCAGCGGCTGGCCAAGCGGAAAGATCAATCCCACGACTCCAGCCGGTTCTTCAGTAGGTCGCCCGGCCGGCGCTGTGTTTCCGGCCGGGCCAGCGCGCCCCCCAAGAGATCAACTACCTTCGTGCGGGACCTGTTTAGCATTCGCTATCACGAGCCCGAAGTTTTAACGACCAGCTTTATGTTGAGCAGGTTGACACCCTTGAATGGGTTCGGCGCGCTTTCGATGGTTCCCGTACCCGTTGCATTCGCGTAGGCACCAGAGCCCGACAGAATCGTGTATTCGCCCGTCGATTTGCCGTCTTTGGCCGATCCGGTGTAGCGCGCCGTAATCGAGCCTTCCTCGAACGTGTAAGTGCTATAGCCGAAGAAGGGGCCAGACCCTTTGAGCAGGTCCGAACTATTGACGAACTCTTTCACGCCGATACGGCCATCGCTGAAGACGGCCACTCCGAAGAATTTCCCGGACACGACCGTCTGTCCTTCAACGTTTGCGGCCTCTATGACCTTGAGGTCGAGCGGCTTGGTGACGAGCTTGAACTCGAGCACCCGCTCACCGGCTACGGCGGTTGACGCCGCGACGGCCAATGCCACACCAGAAAGGAAAAAGGTGAGAGACTTCCGCATAGTTTCCTCCTGCGCTTGTTGAAACCAAGTCGAGAAGTGCGGGCGACTCATCGAGCCAGGCTCTTCGCGGTGGCACGGAAGAGAGCCCTCGGCAACGCCCGACAGCGGCTGAACTCTCCCTGTCCTGAGGCGAAGTCGGGACGCGAATATGAGTCCCAAGCCACGGGAAGAAAGTTCAAGTCTCCGTTGCGATATAATCTTATCCAGCCACTGCGCGGGACTCTCAGCAGAGGCACAATCATCATGGCCTCTGCTGGTTGCCGGACTTCATCTTATCATTCGCGCAAGAGTAATTCCGAGGAATCACTGTCAACAACGCTGACAATGGGAGAACCCATGCCACTCACAATTTCAGCGGCAGAGTCCCTAGACTGGCGCTGCGAGCCGTTGCCCCGGCAGATTCGTGGCTTCACGACCCAGCCTCCGCACGTCTGCGCCCGCCAACTTCCTCATCCTCCCGCCCGAACCGCTCCACCAGGAAATCGATGAACAGCCGCACCTTCACCGACAGATGCCGCGTCGGCGGATACACCGCATAGAGCGCAAGCGGCGGCGCAGAATAATCATCCAGCACCGTTCGCAGCTCGCCCTTCTTCAACGCATCGGCCGCAATGAACTCCGGCAGCAGCGCGAGCCCCCTGCCCTTGACTGCGACGTCGCGCAACACCTCGGCATTGTTGACGCAGAGCGACCATGCCGGCTGGATCCAGTGGTCGCCGTCGCGGCCGGTGAGCTTCCACTGATTACCCGTGAGCAGGAAGCCGTAGGTCAGCGAAGCATGCTCGCGCAGATCCTGCGGATGCTTCGGCGTGCCGTGCCGGGCGAGATAATCCGGCGACGCGCAGATCATGCGCGCCACCGGCATGATCTTGCGCGCGATCAGGCTCGACGATTCCAGCTCCGCGATCCGCAACGTCACGTCAAAGCCGTCCTGCACGGGATCGAGCAGATCGTCGCTGAGCACGATCTGGAGCTGCAGCTCCGGGAAGCGCGCCATGAAATCGGCGAGGACCGGCCCGAGGCGCATCGTGCCGAACGACATCGGCGCGTTGACGCGGAGCAGTCCCCGCGGCGCCGATTGCGCCTGCGTCACCGCCTGGTCGGCAGCCTCGATCTCCGAGAGGATCACGACCGCGCGCTCGAAATAGCGCTGGCCGTTCTCGGTCGGGCTGGCGTGCCTTGTGGTGCGGTTCAAAAGCTGGACGCCGAGGCTCTCCTCGAGGTCGGCGATGTACTTGCTGATCGCCGAGCGCGACAGCCGCAGCTGCCGGCCGGCCTCGGCAAAGCTGCCGCTTTCCACCACCTTCACGAAGGCCCGGAGGCTGGCGAGCTTATCCAAGGGGTCGCCCCGTCGACTGTTTCCAAATCGTAGACATAGCCGTCATATATGCATGGATTGTCTCCAATCCAAAGCGGAACGATATTTCCGGCCAGAGCAAGACCGCTCCCCGAATCTGGAGGACGACAATGTCTGGACTGCACCATGTCACCGCGATCGCTGGCGATCCCATCCGTAATTTCGGCTTCTACACGCGGGATCTTGGCCTGCGCTTCGTCAAGAAGACGGTCAATTTCGACGATCCCGGCACCTACCACTTCTATTACGGCGACGAGACCGGCCGCCCCGGCACCATCCTGACCTTCTTTCCGTGGGCGGGCGTCTCGGCCGGGCGCCGCGGCGTCGGCGAGACCCATCAGACCGCCTTCCGCGTGTCGCAGCGCTCGCTCGGCTACTGGACGCAGCGCTTCACCGAGAAGGGCATTCGGTACGAGGCGCTGGAGAAGCGCTTCGGCGAGTCCGTGCTGCCGTTCACCGATCCCGATGGCATGGCGCTCGCGCTGGTCGGCATTCCCGGTGCCGAGAACGAGCCGGGCTGGAGCAATGGCGACGTGCCGGCCGAGCATGCGATCCGCGGCTTCCACGGCGTGACCCTGCTGCTCGACAGCGCGGCGAAGACGGCGGCCATCCTCACCGACGTGTTCGGCTTCAAGGAGACCGGGCGCGAGGGCTCGGTGATCCGCTTCAAGGCGCCCGGCGATGCCGAGGGCAGCGTCGTCGACGTCTACGAGGCGAAGGGCTTTCTGCGCGGGCATCAGGGCGGCGGGTCGGTGCACCACATCGCCTTCCGCGCGGCCGACGATGCCGAGCAGGGCCAGATGGCCGAGAGGCTCGTGAGCAATCACGGCCTGCACCCGACCGAGCAGCGCGACCGCAACTACTTCCGCTCGATCTACTTCCGCGAGCCTGGCGGCGTGCTGTTCGAGATCGCGACCGACATCCCCGGCTTTGCCGTGGACGAGCCCGTGGCGAGCCTCGGGCGCGAGCTGAAGCTGCCTGCTTTCCTCGAACCGCACCGCAAGCAGATCGAGGGCGTTCTGCCGAATCTGGAAGAGACCGCGTCATGACCGAGACTGCATTCATCCATCGTTTCGAGCCCGCAGGCGACGCGGGCTCTCCACCTCTGCTGCTGCTGCACGGCACCGGCGGCGACGAGAACGACCTGCTCGGCCTCGGCCAGATGATCTCGCCCGGCTCTGCCCTGCTTTCGCCGCGCGGCCGCGTGCTCGAGCACGGCATGCCGCGCTTCTTCCGCCGTCTCGCCGAAGGCGTGTTCGACGAGGAGGACGTGCGCCGTCGCGCGCACGAGCTGGGCGAGTTCGTCACAGAGGCGCGGCAACGCTACGGCCTCGCCGCGCCGATCGCAGTCGGATTCTCCAACGGCGCCAACATCGCGGCCGCGCTGTTGCTGCTGCAGCCGGACGTGCTGGCCGGCGCGATCCTGCTGCGCGCGATGGTGCCGTTGTCGGATCCGCCCAAGGCTGCGCTCGGCGGCAAGCCGGTGCTGCTGCTCTCCGGGCAGGCTGATCCAATCGTGCCGGCGAGCAATTCGGCACGGCTCGCCGCACTGCTGTCGCAGGCAGGTGCGAGCGTCACCCACAAGGTGCTGCCGGCAGGCCATCAATTGTCGCAAGCTGACGTGACGCTCGCCCGCGACTGGATCAGCAAGGCGGACGCCAAGGCCGCATGATCGAGCAGCGGCGCATCGTTTGAACGATGCGCCGCTGCCATCACTCGAACCAGCCGCGCCGCTTGAACCAGATCAGCGGCAACAGGCCGCTGGCGATGATTGCGAGCCAGGCCAGCGGATAGCCGAAGCTCCAGTCCAATTCGGGCATGTGCTTGAAGTTCATGCCCCAGACGCCGACCATGATGGTTGGCGGCACGCCGACGACTGAGACGATCGTCAGGATCTTGAACAGCTCGTTCTGCTGGATGTTGATGAAGCCGAGCACGGCATCGAGCAGCAGCTGGATCTTG
The DNA here is from genome assembly GCF_020194215.1 of Bradyrhizobium sp. BRP20. Taxonomy (NCBI): domain Bacteria; kingdom Pseudomonadati; phylum Pseudomonadota; class Alphaproteobacteria; order Hyphomicrobiales; family Nitrobacteraceae; genus Bradyrhizobium; species Bradyrhizobium sp. BRP20. The sequence continues at coordinate 124,910 of NZ_JADYVY010000008.1, forward strand.
TCCGACAATCGCGTCTCGTAATCGCTGAGCGAGACGACGTCCTTGGACACGGCTTCCAGACGCTTCTTCGAGGATGCCGTGATCCACTCGCTGCCGACGTCGCCGGCAAACGCGGCAACGCGGCCCACCCCGAGCAGGACATCGCGCGCCTTGGCGAGCCGGTCGGCCAGCTCGCCGACAGTCTCCAGGGCCTCCCGCATCCTGCGGCTGGAGCGCACCGGGCGCTGGGTGCGCACCAGCCCGCCCCTAAAGACACCGCGCGAGAGCTGGTCGACCTTGCCGCCGAGATGCTCCAGGACATCGGCGCCGCGATCGATCATGGCCTCGAGCAGGCTGACGAACACGCACATGCCGTTCTCCAGGCTGTCATCGGAGCCGATGCGCTTGCCGATGTCGTCGAAGATCGGTAGCTCTGCGAAGCGCACCGTCACCAGCACATGCGGACCGATGACGAAGCCCACCGGCGTGATCTCGGCCTCGTCGGCCTCGGTGACCCGGACCGCGGGCGAACTGAGATAGAGCGTGCCGTGGTCGAAGATCAGGCGGCTCGACGCCTCGATCTCGCTGAGCGAGTCTTCCGAGGGAATGCGGATGCCGAGCAGCCGCTCGACGAACTGCTTTTCCTCGTCGGTACCGTTTAGAAGATCGGCCCAGATGACCTCCGTGGGCATTTCCGCGCCGATGCCGTGCCAGTCGTCGGACGGCCACCTGTAAAGTCTGAGCAAGAACCGAACTCCGTGGCCGCATCGTCATGCCGGATGGCGCCGCCGACTAACGCATGAGAGTTCCAGACGTTCAAGACCCTCCAAGTGACAGCGGCATTCCAGGGGACATCGAGATACCGACCCGGAACACGGTCGAGCGATGCACGTTGACGGACGCGCGGGTGATCCATGGATACGCGTAGTGCATCCCGACATGACGACATTCCTAGGTGTTGAGGCCTGCGACCTGACCGCCCCACCGCCGGCGGCTGACGCGATCCTGTTCGGCGCGTCGGATGCCACCCCGTACCTCGCAGGTCAGACCAGCCATGCCGCAAGAGCGCCCGACGTCATCCGTCGCGCGCTGCGTCACTATGAGAGCGATCTCACCCGCTGGGATTTCGATCAGGACGCCGAGCTGCTCGATCCGAGCAAAATGAGGGTCTTGGACGGTGGAAACGTCCCGACCGACCCAATGACGCCGGAGAGCAACCGTGATGCCATCAGAGCAGCCACGCAGGCCGTCCTTTCGGTCGGCGCCGTTCCGATCCTCCTGGGCGGTGATGATTCCGTCCCCATTCCTTTCTTCGAGGCGTTCCAGGACTGCAAGGGACTGACAGTCGTGCAGATCGACGCCCACCTTGATTGGCGGGATCAGCGAAACGGATCGGGCTATACCTTCTCCAGCACGATGCGGCGCGCCAGCGAATTGCCCTGGGTCAAGCGCATCGTGCAGGTCGGCTTGCGCGGCATCGGCGGCTCCGGTCGCGCCGAATTCGACGATGCAAAGGCGTGGGGCGCGAAGATCTTCACGGCAAGACATGTCCAGCATCACGGGATCGCAAGCGTGCTCGACGCGATCGAGGATGACGGCGAGTGCCTGATGACCATCGATTGCGACGGTCTCGATCCATCGGTCATCCCCGGCGTGCTCGTCCCACAGCCCGGCGGCCTGTCCTATTTCGACGTTGTCGATCTCATACGGGGTGTCGCGGCAAAGTCCAGAATAGTCGGCCTGGACATCGTCGAATTCGTTCCCGAGCGCGATGTGCAGAATCTTGGAGCGATTGCGATCGCGCGGATCATATGCAATGCGCTGGGTTGCATTGGGAGACGGAAGGTATAGTGGTTCACCCTTCCGAGCACAGTCGTCTCAGGTCCACCATCCGTCACCGGGATAGGAAACACGATCCGCGGAAGAGATTTCCATCCCGACGCCCCTTCGAAGACGGCTGGCGTAGAATGCGAGAGGCGTTCCCTCATTGTGCCGGCACCAGCGCACCTCGCCGATGAAGAGCGTGTGGTCGGCGATATCGATCGATTGGACCACCTCGCAGGCGAACTGCGCGATCGCCTGCGGGAGCACGAAAAATCCTTGGCGAGCGACGAGCGGCGGAGCGTCGCGCAACAAGGGCCTTCCGGCAAAGTGCGCGCAGATCGCGGCGTCTTCCGCATGCAGGACATTGACCGAATAGACGCCGGACCTGGCCACAGCCTGCCACGTCCGCCCGTGCATGAGAGAGACAAGCACCGTCGGCGGGTTTGCCGAAATGGTCGTGAAGCTGTTGGCGGTCATGCCGAGCGGCGCGCCATCCTCATCGACGGTCGCGACGACGGTAATGCCCGTCGCGAACCGCGATGCGGCTGCCCGAAAACCGGCCGGTTCGGCATGATGGCCCATTACGCGCCTTCGATCTTGAAATGGCAGAGTGTCGCCCCCTTGGGCGAATAGTTTGGCACGTCGGCTGCGACCTTCCGGCCGATCTCCGAACCGAGCGCCGCGTCCATCGCAGCCGCATCGGGGAAGAAGGCCTGGAAGATGCAGAACGGCGCCTCCCCCGGTCCGAGTCGTTGGGGGAAAGCGTAATGATGACGCACCAGACCAGGGAGCGTCGCTGCCAGGGGGGCATGCTTGTCGACGTAGTAGGCCCTGAAGGCCGATGGATCGTCGGGCGTCGGGTAAAGAACGGTCAGGCAATGCATTGGTGTTCCTCTCAGACATGGTTCAGCATCCGCCCAGGAGCGAAACTGAGTCCGTACGGCGGTTCGTCGTCAGGCGGCGATCCTGCCGCTTCTATCGATCCAGGCGTGGATGCGTTTGTCGCTCGCCAGACGATCCCACTGGCGCTCCGGATAATTGAAGTTCTCGGTGAACTCGTCGCAAAGCTCCCGGTCCTGCGACATGGCGAAGATCAGCCGGCCCATGGCTTCCGATGGCGGCTGCAGCATCATGTTGGTCCAGCGGGCAGCGGCAAGCACGCGGTTCTCGCGCGCACGGTCGACGTCCTCGACGAAGCGCGCATCGAATGCCACCGCATCGGCGATCGCCTTGCCGAGCTCGAAGGCCGCATATGAGGCCATGTTGGCGCCCTGGCCCATCAAGGGATCGACGACGGAGTGAACGTCGCCCAAGGCAATGGCGAGCTTGTCGCCGTCGAAAGCTACCCAGGACTGCCGCACCGTCGGCACCACCGCGCCTTGCAGCAGGTCGAGCGGCTGGGCCAGCCCGAAGCGATGCGTGTCGATCCGGTCGTAGGTGTGCGGATGATGCTTTTCCAGCTTGTCCAGAAGGGTCTGGCGGAATGCTGCCGGGTTGGCATCGTAGCTGAGCGAGACCAGGTCGGCCATGTCGCCGCCGGGAATGTTTTCCATCAACAGCGCCGTTTTCATGCCGCCGAAGCTCAGCGTGGGGATGACGATCATCTCGCCATGGCCGGGCGAGACGGACAGGGTGACGCCGCGCGGATCGTCGTCATCCGGGCTGCCGTGATCGACGCCGTCGTACAGGCCGACGCAAAGCAGGCGCTGCGGCCGATCGTACGGAGAGAGTTCGGGCCGGTGAGCGAACATCCGCCCGAGGGCGCCCTTGCCGGTGGAGACGACGAGAAGGTCGAAGCGCGAGACCAGCGCGGGGATGTCGTCATCCTGAATGCTGGCATACTCGATCAGGCCGCCACGATCCTCGAAGTCCTTCATCAGGGCCGGCAGGTAGATTCGATAATCCACCGCGCGGCTCGGCCGCTGAAATGCACCGCGGAACAGGAGCCCGCCGTCGGGGAAATTGAAGAAATGATCGTGGTGGTGATAGACCACTTGGGGATCATCCCAGTGGTTCACGCCAAGCTCGTTCTCCCGCGCGATGGTGACGCTGTGATGCGCGACGGTGTTCATCAGCCGTGTCGCCGCATACTGCTCCGGGGCGCGGTCCGTCAGCACGGTTGCCGCAATGCCCTGCTTCTGCAGGTAGAGCGCCAGATGCAGGCCGCCGGTGCCGGCCCCGAGAATGCCGATCGATTTGCTCATTCGTGTCCTCCCCTGAACGCAGGAAGGCTAGACCGGACCAGCCATGCCGTATATGGAATGGTCAGAATAATATAAATTCCGGCGAGGAATGAATGGACCGGATCGAGGCGCTGCAGACCTTCATCCGGGTGATGGAGGCAGGGAGTTTCACCCAGGCCGCCGACGACCTCGGTTTGGGTCAGCCGGCGATCAGCAAGCGCATCGCGCTGCTGGAAGCCGAGTTTCGCTGCCGACTGTTCGTGCGCACCACGCGCAAGCTGCGGCCGACCCCGGAAGCCGACCGCGTCTTGAAATACGCCAAAGACATCGTCGCGCTGCTCGAGAGCGCCGGCGCGCCGACGCAAAGCCGGATCGGCAATCCGTCAGGGACGTTGCGCATGACGGTGCCGACCTCGTTCGGCCGCTTCTTCTTCCGTGAGATCTTCGCCGAATATACCCGCCGCTATCCTGATGTCCGGCTGGACGTCAGTTTTACGGAACAGTTCGTCGACCTCATCGAAACCGGGACCGAGCTTGCGATACGGATCGGCAGCCTCAATTCGAGCTCGCTGGTGGCGCGGCGGGTGGGCACCATTAAACGCCTGCTGGTGGCGGCGCCCGCGCTGCTTGCGCGTCATCAGGTACCCTCGTTGCCGGATCATCTGCGCCGCATGCCCTGCGTCACCTACTCGCGCCTGTCGCAGAAGAATCAGTGGACGTTCGAATCCGAAACCGGCCGTTACGTCGTGGACATCGCGCCGGCGATGACCTGCGACGATGCGGACGTGATGACGCTGGCTGCATTGGAGGGGATAGGCGTCGCCGTGCTGCCGAACTGGTGCACCGTCGAGCACATCGCGGCCGGCCGTCTCGTCCATGTGCTGCCCGACTTCGTCGTGCCGCCGCTGCCCATGCATGTCGTCTATCCCGACCCGCAATGGATGTCACACCGGGCACGACTGTTCCGCGATCTGATCATCGAGCGTGCGGACGTCTTTGCGCTCGCTGATCGCTTTCGAAACGCCGATCTCGCCCCTTCGGCAACCACGGAAACTGGTTCGTTCCGTTGAGCGTGTGACGTCTGGAAGGGGTCACAAAGCGGAGCGAGGTAAGCACGTCTCCGCGTCCGGTCTAGCCCTGAGAGCCAACATTGCGATGGCCTCAGCATTGTTCGGCTCAGGGGCCAGAAGCGGACAAACGTCGCTTCCAATTGTTTGCCGCAGAGTGGTGTTTCCTTAATTTCCTTTGTGACAAAATCCGAGGATCGCAGGGATATTGCCTTGAACGAATGCGACTTTCACTAACGGCCCGCGCTGACAATCTCACCAAGCGTCGTAGCAAGATTCCTGAATGGATCGCTGCTGCATCGTCCGGCGACGTGGACGCTCAGTTGGCCCTCGCCTGGGAGTATGCCCGAGGCGATGCCGTTGCCCCCGATCTCGTGACGGCATGGAACTGGTTTGATCGTGCCGCCTCATCTGGTCAGGAGAACGGTGTCTTACATCGAGCCCGCTTCCTTCAGCTTCGCGGTGTCCCGGAGGGGGTACGAGAACTTCGCAAGCTCGCCGTCAAGGATAATTGGAACGCACAGTTTTGGCTCGCGACGCACTATCAGTCCCAAGACGGGCGCTTGAACCAGTTGAGAGCCGCCGTGTGGTACGACCGATCCTACAAAAACGGCTGCCTCGGCGGTAAGCTCGCCAAGCTGGCGCAACTGAGAAGAACCGCGCATCAACCCTTCAGAACTGTACTTGCCGTCAGGCTCGTCATTGAAGCGTTTTCGTTCTTCCTGCAAATTTTTCGTCAAGAGCAGAAGATCGAACTCCACGAGGTGCTTCTGTATCGCTTAAAGAGCAGACCTCGTGAGAGCAGCTAATCGGCGGTTGAAGTCGCTTCGGGTCAAAAGCTTGCGCTAATCGCGAGGTTTCTTGAATATGAAATCAAATGTTGAAGTAGGACCCTGCTGCCTCTTCCAATCCGCAAGCCTCTCCTCTTGCTCGTGCAACTCACGATACAGCTCAGACATCCGGGCAAATATCGACCGGATAGTTTCATCATTCGCGGCCTTCGAAATCTGAGCACATCGCTCGGCCGTGTCGAGATTCTCGCTCATGAATGCTGTCTCTACGCTACAACTAGGCCCTTACCTTGGCCTTCCGGCCAGACGTCTCGGATGCCTCAAGGCATGCTTGTACTCAAAACGGGAAATGAACGGCCAAGCATTGTAATCTCCAGCCGCAAGAAAGCCGGAGGCACGATCGTGAGAAATCGTATTGTGCCAACTCAACCACATCGGGCGGGCACGTCGCATCGGGTGGAGGCCGGGCAATGAAATCTTCGGCCAACGGTACTCAAAGTCGCCGTCGAGAAACAATATCCAGCGCAGCACGTTTCCAGACCGGATCGAGGCGGTGACGTCGGACCAAGCGATGCTCCTTCATATCGCTGTAGAGGAGCCACGACATGTCTGTAATCGCCCAGATCGCTGGGTCCCCGTCGTTCACCGGCATAGTTCGTTCAAACTGATCGTTGGTAATCGAGCCGGCAATCAGCTGTCTAAGGTTTCCTGAAAGCTGGTCGCGTGCTGCGCGATCTATCATCCTGCTACTCCGATCCGGCCGGTGGATCATTCACCCGGCAAACCTTCCGTTGAGTTAGCAGCTTTGCTCGCAGTTGAGAGAAATCTAGCGAGGTCCGCTTCGGGTCAAAAGCCGCCGGTTTGCCCAGCAGTCGGGGCGCTTCCGGTTTACCCCGCTCCGGACAACTCGTCGCTACGCCCTAACGGAAGATGGGCCAACAGCGGAAGTCGCGCTCATTCGATCACCTCGTTGCGCAGATAAGTCCTTGGCTCAGATTTCATTTCGGCAGCCCGGGGCAATGTGCCGCACGCCGGTTGATGGAAACGCGGTTCGGGGATGAGAAAAAAGGAGCTTCCGATTTCGGCGCAGCGGAGTTGATACCGCACGGGATCACCACAGTGGTGCTCTGACCTTCCGCCGCCACTGTGGGGCCAAGTCGCTCGGGCGGGGGTCGCATGGTGGTCGGCACGAGAGGGAAAGTTCCACTCCGGCGGCCTGCCTGTGACTGCGTCCGTATAGGCAAATCGCGGAACGACGCTCCGACGTCGGTTTTCGGGGAGCACACGCGTCATGGATGAAATCCTGCGTTGGGTGGCGACAGTCGGCACGATCGGCGCCGGGCTGATCCTAGCTGCCCGGGCGCGGCCACTCATTACCGGCTGGGCCTTCGTCGTACTGAGCGGTGCATCGGTGATCTGGATCGTCGTCGGCTATCTAACAGCGGAATATGCGCTGATGGTGCAAAACGTGGTGGTGACACTTATCAACGTGTTCGGCGTCTACCGGTGGCTGATCTGGAAAGGAAATGTATGAAAGCGTTCTGCCTGCGCGCTCTGCCGTCCGCGCGCGCGCAGGTCAAGCTTAGCTCGGCGGCCTCTGTCCGGTCTTACTTCAGGTCCATTGGGAGATTTGCGGGTTCGCGAACAGGTAAGATCGGTTCCCTACCGGGTAAGCCTAGTCCATCGGATATACAAACTGAGAACGGCAGTAAGTCCGATATGGGTCATGAGCGCCAATTGTCGGCACGCAGGTTACTTCCGATTTCCCCCGATGAGCCGACAACAGAGACGCTGCCTGGACCTGCACCTCTGGGCCACATTCGGACATGTGCGTCGTTAGGCTGACGAAGGTCCTTCAACAATCTTCCAATACGAGTCCTTGCGGATCACCTCGTCCGCGCGAAAAGTGTAAAAGTCACATCCTCGGACCTCGATCCTTTTTCCTTCGCCGGTCGTGCCCGTTAGCGTCCATTTTGAAATGCCCGTGTTTGCCATCGTATCAACAAAATGCTCGGCGTCGCCGTAGTGAACATCCGGTAAGCCTTCAAAGCGCGTCGCGAGCCCGTCTCGTACGTTGCGTTTGCCCTCGAAGCGGGAGCCCCAAGGCTTGGTTCCCCTCGGCATCTCCAAGACACAATCGTCAGCAAAGAACTCCATGATGGAATCCAAGTCGTGCGCGTTGAATGCTTCACACAGCGCCGTCAATTTCGATCGAATGTCCATCCTTCCCTCCATCGAGTTCCCGGAAGGGATACAATAACACAAGGGCACACAGGTGAGTTGAAGGGCCGATTAGGCGTCTGGTCGATGTCGCCTTGCGGATCAAAAGCGCCGGTTTGAACGGCGCCGCTTCACTTCCGATGTGCCCCTATTAGCAGCCCATTTCTGATCCAAACCGAACTTCGCCGTCGGGCCAGCAACGGACTCATGCTCCACAGCAAACTACGCCCTCATTCGATGACCTCGTCGGCGCGGGCGAGCAGCGATGGCGGCATGGTCAGCCCGAGCGCCTTGGCAGCGCTGAGATTGACAATAAACTCGAACTTAGTTGGCTGTTGAACTGGAAGATCCGCAGGCTTGGTGCCCTTCAGGATCTTGTCTACGTAGGTCGCAGCGCGCCGGGACAAATCCGATAGGCTCGCGCCATAAGCGATGAGGCCTCCAGCCTCCACAAACTCCCGAACGCCGTGGATGGCAGGCAAGCGATTTCTCGCTGCGAAGTCGACGATCTGTTTTCGATAACGAACGGTGAGTGGGTCTTCGACCGTAATCAGGCCCTCTGGACGTTGGACTTTGGCAGCCTCGAACGCTGTATCAAAATCATCGAGGCTGCGCACCTCAAGCGATTGGAGCGTAACTCGCAATGTCCGGGCGGCACGGTCCGTCTCTCTGAACACATCCGCCGCATAGGGATTGGCAGCATTCCACAGGATGGCCGCTCTGGAGACGTCGGGCAGAAGCTCCTTGAGTAGCTCCAACCGCTTCCCGCCCAAATCCGGAGCCATTAGGCTCAAACCTGTGACATTCCCGCCTGGGTGCGCCAAACTCGGAACAAGCCCGCTCCCGAGTGGATCGCCAGCAGGCGCCGTGACAATGGGGATCGTCGAGGTGGCTTGCTTGGCGGCGAGTGATGCCAATGTTCCGTTTGCAACGATGACATCGACCTTGAGATGCACCAACTCTGTGGCCATGCCGGGTAGCCGATCCGAATGACCTTCTGCGAATCGGTACTCGAAGGCAACGTTAGTCCCTTCCATCCAGCCCAACTCACGGAGGGCTTCAGCGAAAGCTCGTTCGAGTCCGACGCCACCCTGCGCAGCTGCGGCGCCCGCGTTGAAATAACCAATACGGTATAACTTGCCCACCGGCTGCGCTCGGGCACTGAGCGGCCAAGCAAGTGCCACGCCGCCAATGAATTTAACAAATTGCCGCCGCCGCATGGTTGTCTCCCGGATCAGGAGAACGTTGGTCCCAATTTAAATTATCGCACTGAACGGGGTTCGGGGATAGCGTCGGCGGGAGGTGGCTGATGTCTCAAAGGGTCAAAATGCGAAGAACTCAGGTTGAGCAAATCTGGTCCGCTCTGCCGCGATAAGCAGACCTCTGTGAGACGCAGCGCAACTTCGCAGATGGGCCACAAGCGGACAAAGACAGTGCTTGTTTGGAGGCGGATGCATAGCGCTCGGCGAGGGCCTTGGCGGCCAGTGAGTACCGGTCATATCGTCGGTGCTCGCCTCGTCAGACCTTCGGCATGCGCTCTTCGACAATTTCGGCGATCCTTGGCCGTGTAAACCTATCCACCGGATGAATGCTGTGGTTCTCATCGTGGTAGTACTCGCCACTATCGAAGGCGAGGAAGACACTCATCAGAAGATCTGTTCCGCCAGGGCATAACGAATTCATGGTCGCAAATAGGTCGTTTGCCACTCGATCACAGAAATCAAAATCAAGTTCATTTCTGTAGAACCCTACGGCTATTGCAAACCCAAGTTCGTTCAGCAATTCGCTGGCTGACAGGCCACCTTCTACGGTCCAGCCTACAAATTCGGCTTGGCTATACAGACTCTTAATAGGTTCAAATTCGCGCTCGGCGGATGGAAGCCGCGAACTCATTTCGTTGGCATGCTTCGACCTAAGCCTGGCAACTATCTCGCGAATAACATCACTCACTGACTTGAAATCCCAGAGAATGCGGATGGCCGCGAAAGCGCTACAATGCATCCGTCGAGCTTTTCCCGGCTTCCCAGCGATCAGGAATAACATCAGCGAAGCAGGATGTCCGCTATGAGTCAAAAGCGGCGGTCGGGCAAGCTCAAGCCCCGCGTCCGCTCTGGCTCCCTCAGCCGAAATCGCAAATGCCTCAGCCCGGTTCGGCTAAGGGCCACAACCCGACTCTCTCCCATTATAGTAGAGGCTGCTGAAATGGAGAGAGCATGAGCGTGTCCGAAATCAGTCGACGAGCCATCGAAATCGGTCAACGTGACGGTAAGATTACCTTCGATGAGTTGAATGAGCTGTGTGACAGCCGAGTATTGGACCGGAAAGACATCGACCGCATTCTAAGCGCCCTTAGCGAAGCAGGAATTTGGATTGAAGGAGAGTAGGTCTGCAATACGCCCGCCCCATGGCAGGTCGGTGCGTCCGCTGTATCGGTGGGAACTGACAGCGGATTTGTCAGCGCATGCCACCGCCACCAACCGGCACATGCACAGTGCACTCTAAAGCGCCGGCAAGCCAGGCGGCGGCTTGCGCTTGGCGGAGGCCTGCTCATACGCGTAGGCCAGACGCAGCAGCTTGTGTTCGCTCCAGGCGCGGCCTGCGAAGGTAACGCCGAACGGATAATCGGGCGTGTCCTTGCCGTCGACGCCGGCGACGAAGCCGCACGGCACGAGGACACTGGGATAGCCCGCCCTGGCGGCGATTGCGGCGCCTTCGCTGCCCGGGAACAGCACGGCGTCGAGCTTGTGCTGGTTCATGTAGGCATCCATGCCGCGGGTCTTGGCGCTGAGCAGGTCCATGGCGAGTGCCGCCTTGTACTCGCGTTCGCTTAGGTCGCCCCGGGTGAGGTCGGCTGCGAGGAAGTTGTCCTGGCCGAAGCGGAGCGCCTTGCCCGCATTGGCCTCGTTGAAGGTCACGATGTCGGTCATGGTCTTGATGGTGGTGTTGGTCGCCCAATCCCTCAGGTAGAGGTTGAGATCTCGTTTCAGCTCGTAGATGAAGACGATCCGCTGCGCGACCGCATTGCCCCTGTTGGCGCTCAGCGGATTGCGGTTGAGCACGGCCATGATCGTACCCGGTCCGCTCATCCAGCCGGCTGTCGGAATGCTGGCGCGCACGATCACGGCGCCGAGATCCTCCAGCACCTTGATCGCTTCCCCTACCACCTTCGCTCCTTTGGGGGGCAGCTTGCGGAAGAAGGGATCATTCAGCGGATCGGCGGGATCGCTCGGCACGCCGATGCGCGCACCTTTCATCGCATCGCGCGTCAGACCGGCGGTGTAATCGGCCGGCCGCCGCTGCTTTTGCGTCGCCGGATCGAGCGGGTCCTTGGCCGCGAGCACGTTGAGCAGCAGCGCCGCGTCGCGCACGGTCCGCGTCATCGGCCCCGCGGTGTCCTGACTATGCGAGATCGGCACGATGCCGGCACGGCTGATGAGCCCGACCGTCGGCTTCACGGTGACGAGGCCATTCTGGCTGGCGGGAAAGAGCAGCGAGCCCGAGGTCTCCGTGCCGATCGAGGCCGCACACAAGCCCGCCGCCACCGCGACCGCCGAACCCGCGCTCGAGCCGCCCGGGGACACGACGGGGATGCCGTGATCGTCGGCCAGCGCCGGCGCATAGGGATTCTTGACCTGACCGCCCAGCGACGAATAGCCGGAAGGCATGTCGACCGCGAGCATGTTGGAGAACTCGGTCAGATTCGCCTTGCCGAGGATCACCGCGCCGGCCTCGCGCAGCAGCTTGACGAGCGTTGCATCGTCCCGGGCGCGGGCGCCTTCCAGCGCCAGCGAGCCCGCCGTGGTCGGCTGAGCGTCGCCGGTCGCGATGTTGTCCTTCACAAGGACCGGGATGCCGGCCAGCGGCCGCTTGGCCGACGGCTTGACGCCGTCGAGCCTGCCCGCGATCGTGAGCGCGTTGGGATTGAGCGCGCGGACCGCGTTGAGCTGCGGTCCGTTACGGTCGTAGGCTTCGATGCGCGCGAGAAAGGCTTTGACCAGCGCCGTGGCAGTGACATGCCCATCGGCCAGGGCATGAGTGATATCGCTCATCGACGCATGATCGAGCCTTGCATGATCAAGCATTGGGGAGATCGGCGCCTCGGCGCTGACGGCCGCCGCGGCAATGCCGGCATTGCGGCGGGATGATTTCTGCACGGCTGCCTCGACCGACGGCGCGCGTCTCCACCACGAGACTCGAGCATGCCATCATGCCAGTGTTTTGCCCGACGGGTCAACTTTCGGGCGCATCGCGTCGATCACACAGGCGCAACGTGCAAGCCATTGAAATGACTGACCCCGGCTACTGTGCATGGGGTTGTTTTTCAGGTTTTGTTTGGCGTCTTCCTTCTCCCCTTGTGGGAGAAGGTGGCGCGAAGCGCCGGATGAGGGGTATCTCTCCGCGAATTCCGATGAGAGATGTGCTCGCGGAGAGAACCCCTCACCCGTCTCGCCGCTGCACGGCGAGCCCCCCTCTCCCACAAGGGGAGAGGGGAAGAAAGGCAGCGCGCGGCCTCAGCGGCGCGCCCCTTCGCCTATTCCCAATACCAGGCGGAGAAGTCGTTCTCGAATTGCGGGACTTCCTTCCAGACGCCCTTCAGCTTCTTGTTGATGACGGTGGGCCATTGTGGCTGGAACAGGTAAGCCGAGACTGCATCGGTCGCCAGCATGCGCTGGGCGTCACCGAGCAGCTTGGCACGGCCGGCTTCGTCCGGCGTCGAGACGATCTGCTTGTAGAGCGCGTTGAACTTCTCGTTGTTGTAACCGAGGTAGTAATCCGGCTCCGTGATCTTGACGAGGTCGAACGGCTCGACATGGCTGACGATGGTGAGATCGAAATTGTGCGGGCCATTGCCGGCGAACACCTGCGACAGCCATTGCGCCCATTCGACGTTCTCGATCTTGGCGATGATGCCGACCTTGGCGAGCTGGGCCGCGACGATCTCGCCGCCTTGCCGCGCATAGGGCGGCGGCGGCAGCTTCAATGACAGTTCGAGCGGCGTGGTGACGCCGGCTTCAGTCAGCAGCTTCTTGGCCTTCTCGGGATCGTACGGGTTGATGCCGGTGGTGTCGACATAGCCGAGCGATCCCGGCGTGTAGAAGCTGCCGATCGGCGTGCCGTAACCCTCGACCGCGCCGTCGATCAAGGCCTTGCGGTCGATCGCGGCGAGGATGGCGCGGCGAACGCGGACGTCGTCGAGCGGCTTCTTGCGGTGGTTGATGGCCACGATGGTCTTGGCCCTGGAGCCGCCGATCAGCACCGTGAAGCGCGGATCAGACTTGAACTGAGCAACCACGCGGGTCGCGATGCGCGGGAATGCGTCGACGTCGTTCGAGAGCAACGCCGCGGCCTGCGCCGCCGGATCGGAGATGAAGCGGATCGTCACCTTCGACAGCTTGATCGCGGAGGCGTTGCGGTAGTCGGCCCATTTGTTCAGCGTGATCGAGGAGCCCTTGGCCCAGGCGCCAAGCTGGTATGGTCCGGTGCCGACCGGCTGCGTGACATTGGTGCCAGCGCTCTTCGGCTCGACGATCGAGCCGCCCGCCTGGCCGAGCAGGAACGGCAGGTTCGGCTCGGAATATTTCACCGTGATCACGACGGTGTCGGCGTCGGGCGTCTCGACCTTCTCGAAGGCCTGGTACAGGCTCTTGTCCTTGTTGGTGCTGGTGGGCGCCGCGTTGCGCTCGAACGAGAACTTCACCGCCGCGGAATCGAACGCTTCGCCATTGTGGAATTTGACGCCCTTGCGCAGTTTGAACGTATAGGTCTTCAGATCGGGCGACGCGGTCCAGCTCTCGGCGAGCAGCGGTGAGGTGGAGCCGTCCTCGTTGATCTTGGTCAGCGTCTCATAGATATTGTAGAGCGTGACCTCGGCGATCGCGGCCGCGGCGGCGTTGGTGGGGTCGAGCCCCGGCGGCTCAAGGGTCATCCCCATGACGACGCTGTCCTTCTTGCTCTGCGCCAGCACCGGCAAAGGCGCCGCGACGAGCGCAGCGGCAAATGCGACGATCGATAGTTTCCTGAACATGCGCGAACTCCCCGGCCAATCCTGTTTCCAGCTTAACGCCAATCCTGCCCCGAACACTAACCTTCCATGGCCGCCTGCGGCAACGCCATCACGGCCTCGGCCTTGTGGCAGGCGGCAAGGTGCCCCTCGCCCACCTTGCGTAACGCAGGCGGAACCTCGCGGCAATGCTGGTCGGCAAGCGGGCAGCGCGATGCATAGGGGCATCCGGTCGTCACCGCCGAGTGCGAGGCGATCGCCTGGGCCCCGCGGCGGCGCCGGCCACCTCCGGCGCGAGCCCGCGGCACCGCCTCCAGCAGCGCCCGCGTATAGGGATGGGCGCAGCGCTCGAACAAATCCTCTGGCCGCCCCTGCTCGACGATGCGGCCGAGATACATCACCGCGACCTCGTCGCAGAGATAGTCGACCACGGCGAGGTCATGGCTGATCAGGATGTAGCTCAGGCCGAACTGCTCCTGGAGGTCCTGCATCAGGTTCAGCACCTGGGCCTGCACGGAGACATCGAGCGCCGAGACCGGCTCGTCGGCAACGATCAGCTTCGGCTGGGTGATCAGCGCACGCGCAATCGCGATGCGCTGGCGCTGGCCGCCGGAGAATTCGTGCGGATATTTTTCCATGTCCGCATCGCGCAAGCCGACCTGGCGCAGCACCGCGGCGACGCGGTCGCGGAACGTGGTGCGGTCGGCACCTTCCAGCACGGTCAGCGGCTCGGCGACGATCCGCGCGATGGTCTGCCGCGGATCGAGCGAGCCGTAGGGATCCTGGAACACCATCTGGAAATCACGCCGGGCGCGGCGCAGCTCGTCGGCCGGCAAGCGGTTGAGATCGCGCCCGAGCAGCGCGACCTGTCCTGCGGTCGGCCGCTCCAGCGCCATCACGACGCGCGCGAAGGTGGACTTGCCGGAGCCGGACTCGCCGACGATGCCGAGGCTCTTGCCGGCCCGGACCTGCACACTGACGCCGTTGAGCGCGCGCACCTGCCCCGGCGGACGGAACAGGCTCTCGCGCGGCAGCGTGTAGCGCTGTTCGAGATCCCTGACGTCGAGAAGCGGGGCGATGCTCATGCGGTCAGCGCTCCGACGCGTTCGGCTATCGACACGTCCGTTCGGATGCAGCGCGCAAAATGGCCGGGGCCGACGTCCACCATCGGCGGCAGCGCCGCGCGGCACTGGTCGATCACGAGCGGACAGCGATCGGAGAAGGTGCAGCCGGACGGCAGATCGGCAAGCTCCGGCACCGTGCCGGAGATCGTCTTCAGCCGCGTCCCCTTGCGCGCGCCGAGCTTGGGCCGGGCACGGAACAGGCCCTGTGTGTAGGGATGGCCCATGCGACGAAACACCTCGTCGGTCGGGCCGCTCTCGACCACGGTGCCGCCATACATCACCATCATGCGCTGGACGTTCTCGGCGATGACGCCGAGGTCGTGCGAGATCAGGATCATGGACATGCCGCGCTCCTCGACGAGATCGGCGATGAGGTCGAGGATCTGGCCCTGGATGGTGACGTCGAGCGCGGTGGTCGGCTCGTCCGCGATCAACAGGTCCGGCTCGCACGCGAGCGCCATCGCGATGGTGACGCGCTGGCGCTGGCCGCCGGAGAACTGATGCGGATAGGCATCGACACGACGCGCGGGGTCGGGCAGCCCGACGCGGTCGAGCAAGGCGATTGCTTCCCGACGAGCCTGCGCCGCCGAATAATTCTTGTGACGGCGCAGCGGCTCGGCGACCTGGTTGCCGATCGTATGCATCGGATTGAGCGCTGTCATCGGCTCCTGGAAGATCATGCTGATGCGGTTGCCGCGCAGGCGGCAATAGTCGGAATCCGGAAGTCCGACGAGTTCATCGCCGTCCAGCTTGATGCTGCCGGTCACGACGGCGCTGTCCGGCAGCAACCCCATCAACGACAACGCCGTGACCGACTTGCCGCAGCCGGACTCGCCCACGAGCCCGAGCGTCTCGCCGCGCGTCAGCGCAAAGCTGACACCGCGCACGGCCTGCGCCGGCCCGCGGCTGGTGTTGAGGCGGACACCGAGATTGTCGACCTCGATTAGCGGCATGTTGGAGCGCTCGGCCATCGTCATCGCTCCCGCGCCAGCCGGGGATCGAGCAGGTCGCGCAATCCGTCACCGAGCAGGTTGAGGCCGAGCACCGAGATTGCGATCGCAACGCCCGGATAGACCGCGAGCATCGGCGACTGGAACAGCAACGTCTGCGCATCGTTCAGCATCCGTCCCCAGGATGGCTGCGGCGGCTGCGTGCCGAGGCCGAGATAGGACAGCGCGGCCTCGGCGAGAATGGCGAGCGCGAACTGGATGGTGACCTGCACGATCAGGATCGACAGGATGTTCGGCAGCACATGCTCGATGGTGATGCGGAAGCGCCCCTTGCCCGCCGCCCGTGCCGCCAGCACGAATTCACGCGCCCAGATCGCATTGGCCGAGCCGCGCGTCAGCCGGGTCAAGGTCGGGATCTGGAAGATGCCGATCGCGACGATCGAGGTCACCATGCCCGGCCCCACGACGGCGGCGAGCATGATCGCGGACAGCACGGCCGGAAAGGCGAAGGTGAAATCGGAAAAGCGCATGATGATCTCCTCCGTCCAGCCGCGCCGGGCCGAGGCGATCAGACCCAGAGTGACGCCGAAGGTGAGACCGATGCTGACGGCGATGACACCGACCATGATGGTGGATCGGGCGCCCGCAAGCAGCAGCGAGACGATGTCGCGGCCGAAGGAATCGGTGCCGAGCCAATGCGCCGCCGAGGGCGGGCGGAGCTTTGCGGCGATGTCGATTTCGTAAGGCGACCACGGCGTCCATACCAGCGACAACAGTGCCGAAGCCAGCACCAGAAGGCTCAGCGTGCCACCGAGGACGAAGCTGCGGTGGCGCAGCGCGCGGCGCCAGAACGTGCGCGCCGGCAGCGGACGCGTTGCGACGGGCGCGTCGATGGTGATGGGCGCGCTCACAGGTCGTGCACCTTGATGCGGGGATCGATGAAGGCATAGAGCACATCGACCACGAAATTGACGATCACCACCATCGCGGCGAGCAACATCACGCAATTGCGCACCACGATCAGGTCGCGGTTGGCGATCGACTGGAAGATCAGGCGGCCGAGGCCCGGCAGGTAGAACACGTTCTCGATCACGATGGTGCCGGCGAGCAGATTGGCGAATTGCAGGCCCATCACGGTCATCACGGGGATCATGGCATTCCGCAGCACGTGGCTCCACAGCACCTCGCGCTTGCCGAGGCCCTTTGCGCGGGCGGTGCGGACGAAATCCTCGCGCAGCACTTCGAGCACGGCCGAACGCGTGACGCGCGCGAGGATCGCGGCCTGCACCACCGCGAGCGAGATCGCGGGCAACAGCAGCGACCTGATCCCCGGCCAGATGCCGTCCTCCCAGCCGGCAAAGCCACCGGCCGAAAGCCATTGCAGCCGCACCGAGAACAGCAGCACCAGGAGAATCGCGAACCAGAAATTCGGCAGCGCGATGCCCACTTGCGTCAACGACATCACGCCGACATCGCCGAGCTTGTTGTGGTTGGCGGCGGTGTAGATACCGGCCGAGAGCGCCAGCGTCACCGTGATCGTCATGGCCATGATCGCGAGCGGAATGGTCAGCACCAGCCGCTCGGCGATCAGGCTGCCGACCGGGGTGCCGTAGACGTAGGAATTGCCGAGATCGCCGACGAGGAGGCCCTTGATCCACTGCAAATAGCGAACCGCCAGCGGCTGGTCGAGGCCGAGCTTGACGGTGAGCGCGCGCACCGCGTCGGGCGAAGCATCAGCGCCCATCAGCATCTGCGCGGCGTTGCCGGGCAGCGCGTCCAGCACCAGGAAGATGATCAGCGATGCGCCGACCAGCGTCGCCAGCAGAGTCAACAGACGTCGGAGGACAAAGACGCTCATGCGCGCTCGGCTTCAGGGCTCACCCAGGCCACGATCAACATGTCCGGACGCCTTAAGCAAGCTCTTTGCTGCATCTCCATCTCCTCAAGACGGCCAGCGGGACAGAAGGTCGCTTGACGTCTCGAACAGAGCGCTCACGCGCAGCAATTCCGCATCGGCCCGGAAACGGCCGACCAGTTGGAGCCCGATCGGCAGCCCGTCGCGGGCAAAGCCCGAGGGAAGGCTGATCGCGGGGTGACCGGTCATGTTGAACGGCATTGTCCAGGGGAACCAATGCGGCCGGACGCTGTCGTAATGCCTGCCGTCGATCTCGATATTGCCGAACAGGTCCTGCTTGATCGGCAGCGCGGTGCGCGTCAGCGTCGGCATCGCCAGCAGGTGACCGCGCGCAAGCAGCGATTGCACGCGGCGGAACAACGCGGTGCGCGCGAACATCGCCTCCTGATAGTCGATGCCGCTGACTTCGCTGGCGAGCGCGAGCTGCTTGAGGAAGGCCTCGCTCAGTTCGCCCCGATGCTCGGCCGCAAGCTTGGCAAAGCGCGTGCGCCAGACGGTGTGGTTGATGGCGCGCCAGATCGGCTCGATGTCGAACCCCTCGCCGGAGAATTCCTCGAGCTCGGCCCCTAACCCGGCCAGCCGGTCGAGGCTCACCTTGAAATTGGCGGCGACTTCGGCCGATACCGGACGGCCCGGCGGCGTCAGGCAGTACAGGATCCTCAGCCCGCGCAAATCACCATGCGGGGCGGCGGTGCCGATGAAGTCGGGCACGGGCACGCCGATCGACCAGGGATCGATAGGATCTTCGCCCGCCATCGCCTGCATCATCAGCGCGGTATCGGCGACGGTGCGGGTGGTCGGCGTGACATAGGTCTGGTTGCCGAAGACGTCGAGCGCCTGGCTGTGCGGGATCACGCCGTTGCTCTGCTTCAGGCCCACGACGCCGTTGCAGGCTGCCGGAATTCGCGTCGAGCCGCCGCCGTCGGTCGCAATCGCCAGCGGCGCGATGCCGCTCGCCACAGCGACCGCCGCGCCGCCGCTGGAGCCGCCGGACGAACGGCAGGCGTCCCAGGCATTGCGGGTCCGACCGAACAAAGGTGAATCGGTGAGACACTTGCTGCCGAACTCCGGCGTCGTGGTCTTGCCGATCAGGATCGCACCTTCGCTGCGCAGCCGCGCGACGGCGACGGCATCCTCGGCCGGCACATTATTCTTGTAGGGAACGGCGCCGAAGGTGGTCTTGACCCCGTTGGTATTGACGATGTCCTTGACGGTTACGGGGATGCCGTGCAGCAGGCCGAGCGGTTCGCCCGCCATCACCTTGCGCTCGGCTTCGCGTGCCGCTGCAATCGCTTCGTCGCCGCACAACGTGATGAAGCAGTTCAGTTCGGGCTGGAGGGCCTCGGCGCGGGCAAGCACGGCACGGGTGAGCTCGACTGGCGAAATCCGCTTTGCCGCGATGAGACCGCGCAGCTCGGTCGCGGACAACAGACAGGGATCGCCGTTCATCGTCACATCACGCTCCGAAGCGGGCCGCCATTGGCCCGTAGACATTGACAGCGAGAATGACAGTTTTGTTAACTCGCCGTCCAATACAATTTTTGTCGCCAACCCATACGTTCTCGGTATGCCAATGGATCTTCGCCGGCTCCGCTATTTCGTCGCCGTCGCCGAGGCGCGCAGCATCGGCAAGGCGGCCGAGCAGCTCCGGATGGCGCAGCCGCCGCTCTCGGTCCAGATCCGCAAGCTCGAGGCCGAGATCGGCGCGCCGCTGTTCCGCCGCGGTACCCGCGGCATGGATCTGACCGAGGCGGGCCAGGCATTGCTGGCGCGCGCCAGCGAAGCGCTGGCGCTGGCTTCCGACGGCGCCGAAGCCGCGCGCGCGGTTGCTTCGGGACGGCGCGGCCGGCTGTCGGTGGGTTACATGTTCGTGCTGGCGAATGCGATGCTGCCGCGGCTCATCCCCGAACTGCGCCGCGCGGTTCCCGGCGTCGACCTCAGCTTCGTTGAGCTCAGCGCCTCAACGCGCGAGGCCCGCGTACTCGACCGCAGCGTCACAGTCGCGCTGTGTATGCCCGCAATCAATCATCCCGAGATACAGGTGGCAAAGATCGGTGCACAGCCTTTCATGCTGGCCATGCCGATCCGCTCGCCACTCGCCCGCTTGAGCTCGGTGCCGATGGCCCGGCTGCAGGGCCGCCCGCTGATCGCACTCCCGCATCCGGACCATGGGCCCGCCTCCTCCGCGGTCGTCCCTTTATTGCGTCGGCACCAGGTGGTGATGCCGATCGCCAGCCGGGTGGAGACGGTGCATTCGGCGATGAGCCTGGTCCTGGCCGGCGAAGGTCTCGCCATCTTGCCGGCCTGCGCACAGCTCGGCGCGCCACGCGGAGTCGTGTTCAGACGCCTGCGTGATGTCGCCGACTCCCTCGACATCGCAGTCTGTTGGCGGCGGGACTCCCACAGTCCGCTGATCGGAACCTTCCTCAAATGTGCCGAGAAGGCCGTCGCGCGGATGTGACGTGGACTATCAGTCCCAATTGATCTCGTGGCTCCAGGGCGGATCGGCGCCCGGACGGGTGCAGGTCAGGCCGGCACAATTGGCGGCGAAGGACAGCGCACGGCGGAGCTCGTCCGCGCCGATGTCCTTCAATCTCGGCCGGGCGATGCGACCCTGCTTGTACAGGGCGAACAGCAGCGCCGCCTGAAAGCTGTCGCCGGCGCCAATGGTGTCGGCCACCTCGACCTTTGGTGCTTGCACTTCGATCTGCCCTGCTTGCGCATGCCAGGCTATGGCACCGTTGTGGCCGCGGGTGATGACGACGAGGCTCGTCCCCTGCCCCAGCAATGTGCTCGCGCGCTGCTGATACGGCTCCTCGCCGAAGAGATAAGCGAAATCGACGTCCGACATCTTTATGAGATCGGCACTCCTCGAGAACTCGACCATGCGGGCGAGATAGGTTGGCTTGTCCTTGACGAGGTTCGATCGGCAATTCGGATCGAAGGAGATCGTGGACGGCGCCCGCGCGTCTGCGATCAGCGCCTTGGTCTCGGCCGCACCCTGGTCGTTGATCAGCGTGGTCGAGCCGACATGGACGGCCTCGACAGTATCGAACGGAATGGACCCATGCCGGTAAGTCCAGTTCCGCGTCGCGGTCTCGGCATCGTAGAAGGCGTAGTGCGACTCGCCCTCGACAATGCGGACAAAGGCGAGCGTGGTCTGGTGGTCGCTGCGGGTGGCGAGATCGAGTGCAACCTTCGATGCGGAGGCATGATCGGCGATCATGCGCCCGAACAGGTCGGTCGAGATGCCGCCGACGAAACCAGTCGGCGCGCCCAGCCGCGCCATGCCGATCGCGACGTTGAGGCAGGAGCCGCCGACCGCGGGCATCACCGCTTCGCGCCCTTCGACGTTTCGCGTCGGCACGAAATCGATCAGCGCGTCGCCGCAGGCAATCAGCATGTCCTTCAACCTCTCGCGACGCTGCGCATCGCGGCACGGCTGCCGCGATCGAGCTCGCGCAGCAGCTTGTAGACCTCGCGCTTGCGGGCGTGAAACGCGGCCATATCAGGCGCGGTCGGCTCGCTCTTGCGTCCCAGCGCCGACATCTTGGCCATGGTCTCACCGATCGAGGCATAGGCGCCACCGGCGACCGCCCCTAACATCGCGGCGCCCAGCAGCACCGGCTCCTTCGTCTGCGGCAACGCGACCGTGAGACCGGTGGTATCCGCCATGATCTGCCGCACCAAAGGACTGCGGCTGGCACCGCCGCCCATGATCATGATGCTGGAGCGGACCCCATGCGCGGCAAACGCCTCGATGACCTCCGCAAGCCCGTAGGCAAGACCGCAGAGGCCGGCGACGAACAATCGTTCCATCGCGGCGATGTCGGTGTCGAGATCAAGGCCCGCGATCACCGCGCGCGTGTCGGGATCGGCATAGGGCGAGCGGTTGCCAATGAATTCCGGCAGCACGTGGACGTCGCGCGCCAGCAGCGCGGCGCGGCTGGCACCGCCGGAGCGCGCGATGATGCGGCGCTCGAGGAAATCGATGAGATCGAGGCCTTCGCTGCGTGCCGCCGCGCTCGCCTCGCCATGGCCGGGATGCGACTTGAGGAGATGATCGATCGCAGCGCCCGCGGCGGACTGCCCGCCTTCATTGAGCCAGAACTCCGGCACCATGCCGGAATAATAGGGACCCCACACGCCCGGCACGAAGCACGGCTCCTTCGTCGTCGCCATGATGCAGGCGGACGTTCCCATGATGTAGGCGAGACGATCGCCGACATCGCTCGGGCCGCCTGCCCCGTCACGGCCGCCAATCGCACCGATACCGCCGGCATGGGCGTCGATCAGGGAGGCGCCGACCGGGGTGCCGGGAGGAAGGCCGAGCTCGACTGCTGCTGCCGGCGTGAGCCCGACGCCGAGGCGCGTACCGGGCGCAACGATTTCGGTGCCGATGCGCGCATATTTTTCGGCGACGAAGTCGGACAGGCCGATGCGCTTGAAGAACGGCGCGCTCCAGCCGCCGCCGTCATGGGCGAGATAGTTCCACTTGCAGGTGACGGTGCAGGTCGAGCGCTGCAGCGCGCCGGTCGCCCGCCAGGTCAGATAATCGGCCAGGTCGAAGAAGTGACCGGCGGCATCGAAACTCGCGCGCAGATGCCGCTTCAGCCATAGCAGCTTCGGCATCTCCATCTCCGGCGAGATCGAGCCGCCGACATAGCGCAGCACGGCATCATCGGTCTCGTTGATCAGCCGCGCTTCGGCCGTGGCGCGATGGTCCATCCAGACGATGACGTTGCGTTGCGCCTCGCCGGAGGTGCTGACGGTGAGCGGCTCGCCTTGCGGATCGAGCACCACGAGGGAACAGGTGGCGTCGAAACCGATGCCGCCGATGCTGCCCGGCGCAATCGCTGCTTCCGCCATCGCCGCGCGCACCGATTTGGCGCAGGCCTGCCAAATGTCCTCCGACGACTGCTCGACGATGTCGCCGGCCTCGTGCCAGATCCTGATCGGATGCCGGGCCGTCGCGAGCAGCGTGCCGGCCTCGTCAAACACCCCTGCCCGCGTGCTCGTGGTCCCCACGTCGACGCCGATATACGCTCGCGGCATGGTCTCTCCCGGTCCGTCCGTTTTGACGGTGAGCCTACCAGCAAGTGTAGCCGCCATCCACCAGCACGATGCTGCCAGTCATCAGGCTCGCGGCCTCGGACGAGAGGAACAGCACGACGGAGGCGATCTCCTCGACCTGCCCCATGCGCGCCATCGGAGTTCCACCGATCCAGGCGTCATACATTTTCGGATTGCTCTTCACGAAGGCGTTGAGCGGCGTCTCGATATAGGTCGGCGCCACCGCGTTGACGCGGATGCCGCGCGCGCCCCATTCGGCGGCCAGCGACTTGGTCAGATGGTGCACGGCGGCCTTGGAGGCGTTGTAGAAGCACTGCTCCTGCGGTTTGTTGACGATGAAGCCGCTCATCGAGCCGACATTGACGATGGCGCCGCTTCCAGCCTTCAACATGTGCTTGCCGAACTCGCGGCAGCACCAGAAGGTGCCGTTGAGATTGACGTCGATGACGTTGAGCCAGTGCTCGTCGGTAACGGTCTCGGCCGGCGTCTCGCTCCGCGCGATGCCGGCATTGTTGACGAGGATGTCGACCTTGCCATGGCGGGCGACGAGATCATTTGCCACCTCCGCCACGCGTGTGGTGTTGGTGACGTCCATGATTGCGGTCTCGATGTCGTAGCCCTTCGCCCTCAGGCTGGCTTTGGCGCCGTCGGCGACCTTGCCGTCGCGGTCGCCGATGATGACCTTCGCGCCGGCCTCGGCCAGCGCCTCCGCGCAGGCGAGGCCGATGCCCTGGCCGCCGCCGGTGATGAACGCGGTCTTGCCGCTCAGCCTGAATTTTTCCAGATACATGGTCGTCTTTCCGTCTTCTTGCCGTTTCTTGTCAGCCCCGAAGAGCGTTGCCGCTCTCGTCGAAGCGGTGAATGCGTGCAGGGTCGGGCATCAGCGACACCCGGTCGCCGGCATGCAGGCTCAATTCGCCGATGTAGCGCGCCGTCAGCATGCCGAGCGCACCGGCGTCGACGTAGAGGAAGGTGTCACTGCCGAGATGCTCGGCCACCGCAATGGTGCCCTGCCAGCCGCCACCGCCGTCGCGCTCGATCTTCAGATGCTCCGGCCGGACGCCGATCGTCGCTGCCCCCTTCTGCAAAGCGGGCTCGCCGGTGACGAAATTCATCTTGGGCGAGCCGATGAAGCCGGCGACGAAGAGATTGGCGGGTCGCTCGTAAAGTTCCAGCGGCGAGCCATATTGCTCGATCTTGCCGCCGTTGAGCACGACGATCTTGTCTGCCATGGTCATGGCCTCGACCTGGTCGTGGGTGACGTAGATCGCGGTGGTGCCGAGCTGCTTCTGAAGTCGCGTCACCTCGATGCGCATCTGCACGCGCAGCGCGGCGTCGAGGTTGGAGAGCGGCTCGTCGAACAGGAATGCCTTGGGCTCGCGGACGATGGCGCGGCCGATCGCGACGCGCTGGCGCTGGCCGCCGGAGAGCTCGCGCGGCTTGCGGTCGAGGTAGGGCGTGAGATTCAGCGTCGCGGCGGCCGCCTCGACCTTGCGGTTGATCTCGTCCTTCGGCAAGCCCGCCATCTTGAGGCCGAAGCCGATATTGCCGCGCACGCTCATATGCGGATAGAGCGCGTAGGACTGGAACACCATCGACAGCCCGCGCTTGGCGGGCGGCGTATCGACGACGTTCTTGCCGTCGATCAGGATCTTGCCGCCGCTGACGTCCTCGAGCCCCGCGATCAGCCGCAGCAGCGTGGTCTTGCCGCAGCCGGAGGGACCGACGAACACCACGAAGGAGCCATCGGCGATCTCGAGGTCGGCGCCCTTGATGATGTGCACGGGGCCGAAGGATTTCTGCACGCCCTGAAGTGTGATCTGACCCATGATCCGGCAGCCCCCTATTTCACCGCGCCAAAGGTGAGCCCGCGCACGAGCTGCTTCTGGCTGAACCAACCCAGGACGAGAATGGGCGCGATCGCCAGCGTCGACGCCGCCGACAGTTTTGCCCAGAACAGCCCTTCGGGGCTCGAATAGGAGGCGATGAACGTGGTGAGCGGCGCAGCGCTCGAGGTGGACAGGTTCAGCGTCCAGAACGCCTCGTTCCAGGCCAGGATCAGATTGAGCAACAGCGTGGACGCCAGTCCCGGGATCGCCATCGGCGTCAGCACATACACGAGCTCGCGGCCGATCGTGGCGCCGTCCATGCGCGCGGCCTCTAAGATGTCGCGTGGGATCTCCTTGAAATATGTGAAGAGCATCCAGATGACGATCGGCAGATTCCCGAGGCAGAGGATGAAGACGAGGCCGATGCGGGAATCGAGCAGCCCGAGGCTCTTGTAGATCAGGTAGATCGGCACCAACACGCCGACCGGCGGCATCATCTTGGTCGAGAGCATCCAGAGCAGGATGTCCTTGGTGCGCTTGGTTGGCGAGAACGCCATCGACCAGGCCGCCGGAATGGCGATCAGCAGCGCAATGAGCGTCGAGCCGCCGGCGATGATGATCGAGTTCATCGCGTGGTGCAGATAATCGCTGCGTTCCTGCACGGTCGCGTAGTTTTCGGTGGTCCAGTGGAAGAACAGGAAGGATGGCGGGATCGCGAAGGCCTCGAGCTCGGTCTTGAAGCTCGCCAGCCCCATCCACAGGATCGGAAAGAAGATCAGGAAGCCGAACAGCCAGGCCGCCGCCGTCGATATCATGACCCGCCGCGTCGTCGCCATCCGTGCCATGTCAGGCCTCCAGGTTGCGGCCGACGATGCGGACCAGGAAGAAGGCAACGATGTTGGCGATGACCACCGCGACGAGCCCGCCCGCCGAGGCGCTGCCGACGTCGAACTGGATCAGCGCCTGCGAATAGATCAGGAAGGCGATGTTGGTGGTTTGCAGGCCCGGCCCGCCGCCGGTGGTGACGAAGATCTCGGCGAACACCGTGAGCAGGAAGATGGTGTCGATCAGGATCACCACCGTGATGGGACGCGCGAGGTGCGGCAGCGTGATGTAGATGAAGGTCGAAACGGCGCTGGCGCCGTCCATCTCGGCGGCTTCCTTCTGCTCTTCGTCGAGCGATTGCAGCGCGGTGAGCAGGATCAGAGTCGCGAACGGCAGCCATTGCCAGGTCACGATCAAAATCACCGCAAACAGCGGCACGTCGTTGAACCAATCGATCGGCGTCAGGCCGAACAGCGAGGCGAGCCAGGCGAACAATCCCGACACCGGATGCATCAACAGGTTCTTCCAGACCAGCGCGCTCACCGTCGGCATCACGAAGAACGGGGCGATCACCATCAACCGCACGATATTGCGGCCGATCACGGGTTGGTCCATCAGCAGCGCCAGGGGAATGCCGAGCAGGATGGTCAGCGCCAGCACCGAGCCGACCAGCACCAGCGTGTTCTGAAGCGAGGCGAGGAAGGCAGGATCGGTGAGGAAGTAGCGGAAGTTTTCAAGGCCGACGAACGATTCCGAGCCGGGATCGAGCAGGCTGTAATGCAGCGTCGAGAAGTAGATCGTCAGCGCCAGCGGGACGATCATCCAGATGAACAGCAGCCCGACGGCCGGGGTCAGGAGCGACCGCGCAAGAAGCTGCGTCTGCCGGGTTGCCATTCTTGGCGCTCCGCTCGGAGGAAGAAGGGCGGCCATCCAGCAAGGAATGGATGGCCGCAAGTTTGAGCTCAGGGAGAGCCCGGGTTCACTTGATGTAGCCGGCGCGCTTCATCTCGCGCTCGGTAGCGGACTGCGCAGCCGTGAGCGCCGCATCGACCGTCATCGATCCCGCAAGCGCCGCCGAGAACTGCTGGCCCACCTGCGTGCCGATGCCCTGGAATTCAGGGATGGCGGCGTATTGCACGCCGACGTAGGGAACGGGCTTCACCGTCGGCTTGTTGGGATCGGCGGCGTCGATCGAGGCCAGCGTCAGTTTCGCAAACGGCGCGACCTTCAGGTACTCATCGTTCTGGTAGAGCGAGGTACGCGTGCCCGGCGGCACGTTGGCCCAGCCCTCCTTCGAGGCCACCAGCTTGGTGTAGTCCTTGCTGGTGGCCCAGGCGATGAACTTCTCGGCGGCTTCCGTCTTCTTGGAGCCGGCAGGGATTGCGAGATTCCAGGCCCACAGCCAGTTGGCGTTCTTGCCGAGCCCGGTGTTGGGCGCGAGCGCGAAGCCGACCTTGTCGGCGACCTTAGACTCCTTAGGGTTGGTGACGAAGGACGCCGCGACCGTGGCGTCGATCCACATCGCGCATTTGCCGGCGTTGAATAGCGCCAGATTCTCGTTGAAGCCGTTGGAGCTGGCGCCGGGAGGCCCGGCTTCCTTCATCAGGTTGACGTAGGTCGTGAGTGTCGTCTTCCATTCCGGCGTGTTGAACTGCGGCTGCCACTTTTCGTCGAACCAGCGCGCGCCATAGGAATTGGCCATCGCCGAGAGGAACGCCATGTTCTCGCCCCAGCCTGCCTTGCCGCGCAGGCAGATGCCGTAGGTGCCGGCGCTCTTGTCGGTCAGCTTCTTGGCCGCATCGATCACGAAATCCCAGCTCGGCTTTTCCGGCATCTTCAGGCCGGCCTTCTCGAACAGATCGGTGCGGTACATCACCATCGAACTCTCGCCGTAGAACGGCGCGGCGTAGAGCTTGCCGTCGGCGGAGACCGCGTCCTTGATCTTGGGCAGGAGGTCGGCGACGTCGTAATCGGCGCCGAGGTTGGCGAGCGGTACCAGCCAGCCCTTCTTGGCCCAGATCGGCACCTCGTACGTGCCGATGGTGAGGACATCGAACTGGCCACCCTTGGTGGCGATATCGGTGGTGACGCGCTGGCGCAGCACGTTCTCCTCCAGCGTCACCCATTTCACGGTGATGTCAGGGTTCTTCTTGGTGAACTCACCCGTCAGCCCCTGCATGCGGATCATGTCGCCATTGTTGACGGTGGCGATCGTCAGGGTCGTTTCGGCCGTCGCCGGGACGGCCAGCAGCAGGCAAGACGCGCCGCAGACGGCGCCCAGGACATGTTTCACGGTGACCTCCCCTCAATTCGCGTTTTGGGCATATGCCCACGCGTTGGGCGTATGTTCAGCGCAAGGGCGGCACGTTGTCAAGCAGGCGCGTGGGCATTCCAGCAACTTGTGAGTGCTGCGGTGCGGGAAGGATGGGGAGGTTTCGCTTCACCCACGGCTGCCGTCCTCCGCGAACGCGAAGCATCCAGTGTGGTAGGCACGCGAAGCGTGAGCGCTTTACCGCTCCAGAATCGCTCTTGCCGTCGCCTCGTCCGTGATCAATCCGTTGATCAGCCCGCCGCTCAGCGCGGCTGCAATCGCCGCCACCTTAGCTGCGCCCACCGCCGCACCGATGGTCGTGGTCTTCGCCGGCACTTCCGGCGGAATGCTGGTGAGGCGCTTGTTGGTGCCGGCCTTGAGCAGGCGGCCCTTGGCGTCATAGGCCCAGCCGGTGATCTCGCCGATGGCGCCCAGCCGCATCATCTCGAACAATTCGTCGCGGGTGACGAAGCCGTCGACGTGCACCTGCGCCTTCTGATCCATCTGGCCAATGCCGACGAGGCGCAAGTCAGCCCTTGCCGCGACCGCCTTCACCTTCGCGATCGGCTCGATGCGCACCATCCTGTTGCGCTCGTCCTCCGACGACATCAGGAACGGCAGCGGCATCGGATAGTGCCGCGCGCCGGTGCGGTCGGCGAGCCGGCCGACGGTGTCGTAGAAGCTCGCCGAGCCGTCGGCGGAGATGTTGCCGACCAGCGAGACGATCTGGTGATTGGGCCGCTCGATCGGCGTGACGCGCTCGACGGCGGCACGCACCGCCCGGCCCGTGCCGAGCGCGACGATCACGGGCGTCTCCGAACGCAGCGTGGAATCGAGCAAATTGGCGCAGCGCTCGGCGATTCCAGCCACCGCCTGCGGCGCGGCCGGATCGGCCGGCACCACCTCGCAATGAACGAGGTCGAACCGTTGCTTCAAGCGCGCCGCCAGCTCCATGCAGGCTGCGATGGGGTGCTCGAGCCGGAAGGTGATGAGCCGCTCGGCGAGGCACAACGAGACCAGCCGCTGCGCCGAAGCCCGCGACACCTGAAGCATCTTTGCGATCTCGTCCTGTGTGTGACCGGCAATGAAATAGAGCCAGCCGGCGCGCGCGGCGTCGTCGAGTCTCGACTTGTCGTTCTCGGCGGCCATGCGCGCTCACACCTCCCAGAGATCGCTCATATGTGTAAAGACCCGATCGGCCCCGGCGGCCGATAATATAGCCCGGCCATCGCGGCTGCGATAATGGCCGCCGCCGACAAATCCCCAGACGGTCATGCCGGCCGCCTTACCCGCCTGCACGCCGCTGACGCTATCCTCGATCACCAGCGTGCGCGATGGCGGCGTGCGCATGCTCTCGGCCGCTTGAAGAAAGAGATCAGGCGCCGGCTTGCCGTGCCTGACCATCTGCGCGGTGTAGATCCGATCGCCGAAATATGCCCGAAGACCGGTGACGTCGAGCGAGAGCGAGACGCGGTCGAGATCGCTCGACGAGGCCACGCAGAACGGCACGGTCAGTCCGGAGATCGCCGCCTCCACCCCGGGAATCGGCGCGAGCGAGGCGGCAAAATTCTCCAGCACACGCGACTTCAGTCGGGGCGGGAAGGCGTCCGTCAGCGAGTGCCCGAGATCGCGATAATGCTGCTCGACGGCCTTGGTGCTGCGTCCGAGAAACAGCTCGAGCGCCTGCTCCTCGCTGAGCACGAGACCGAATTCCGCCAGGACCTCGGACAGGCAGCGGCAGCTCAAGAGCTCGCTGTCGACGAGCACGCCGTCGCAGTCGAAGATGATCAGATCGGGATTTGGCCGGCTCTGGTCCATCCGGACATTCGATCATATACCCAAGCCGTGAGCAATAGCCCAACGTCGAGTTGCATGAACCGCCTCAGTGGGCCACCTGCCGGTAGATCGCCGGCAGTGCCGCGGGCAGTCGCTTGATGTTGCCGACGATCGCATAGCCGCTGCGCCCGAACAGGGCCGGAAAATAGGATTGCGCCGCCGCGTCGATCGTTACGCCGAACACAGTGATCCCGAGCCGGCGCGCTTCCTGCACGGACTTTCTGGTGTCTTCGACCGCAAAGCGCCCTTCATAGTGGTCGACGTCGTTCGGTTTGCCGTCGGTGAGGACGAGCAGCAGCTTCTTGCGCTGCGGCTGGCGTGCAAGCTCGGCGACGGCATGCCGTACCGCCGCACCGATCCGCGTGTAATAGCCGGGCTTGAGCGCGCCAATGCAGCGCTCGACCACGTCACTCATCGGCTCGCCGAACGCCTTAACCGTCTCGAGCCGCACCCAGGAGCGCCGGCGCGAGGTGAAGGTCAGGATGCTGTGGTGATCGCCGCAGGCGGATAGGCCGTGGGCAAGCACGAGCAGCGCCTCCTTCTCGACGTCGAGCACGCGGTAGCCATTGGCCCAGGCGTCCGTGGAGAGCGAGACGTCAACCAGCAGCGTGACAGCGAGATCGTGACCTTGCGGGCGCATCGCCATGTGGACGCGATCAAGACCGCTGCTGCTGCCGGCGCGGAGATCGCACCGCGCACGCACCAGCGCGTCAAGATCCAGATCATGCCCGTCGGCCTGAGCCCGCATCAACTCATGGCGCGGCCGCAGGACCTCGAAGCGGCGGCGCACCTGGCGGATGTGCCGGCGCATGGTCTCGTCGGGCGTCCAGCTTTCCCCATTCTCGGGGGCGGCAGATGCGAGTACGCGGCAATGATCCGGCAAATAGGAGCCGCTGCGATAATCCCATTCCGGATAGGTCAGCTCCGCAGTCAAGCGCGAGGCATCGAGGGCCTCCGGCGGGAGGTCGAGATCAAACTTGAACCGGCCCGCCGGCTTGCCGCTGCGGCGGCTGAGCGTTATCTCCTCGAGATCGTCCGCCGCCTTCTGCGCATCCTCCTCCTCACTGTCATCGGTGGGGCGGTCGACATTGACCATCTCGGCCATCGCGAGAATTTTCTCGAAGCGGTTGAGTACGAAGGGATCGCGGCGATTGGCGCCGTCCTCGCGCTCGCGCACGGCAAAGTGCTTGCGATTGTCCTCGCTCGCGGCCTCCGCACCATCGGCGCATTCATCCACGCCCGCATGCGCAGGCGACAGCTCGCGGGTCCAGCAATCGCCCCACAGCGGGCACGGAAGCATCGAGCGATAGCCAGGCGGCGCCTTGACCGGCAGCGGCTCCGTTCCCATCATCGCCGGCCACAGCTTGCCCACGGGAGCCTTTCCGGTTCCAAGTAGCGCCAGCACGATCTGCTCGACCTCCTGCTCGATGCGCGGCAAGGGGCGACGCGGCCTGGCTTCGGCAGTTGCTGCGGCGAGTTGCGCATAGTCGTCGACGAGGCCGGGAAATTGCGTGAGCACGAAGACCGCCGTCTCGCTGGCCCGGCGCAACACCAGAAGATCCCGCCGCAGCGGATCGGATTCGGTGATGGTTTCGATCGGCGCGGCTGCGAACCATGCCGCGAGCCAGCGATAGAGCGCTGCATTCAGCGCGTTGTCGGGAAAGATCGCGATGCTTTCAGGAAGGAAGATGGAGGTGGCATCGCGGCCCGGCTGCTCCAGGCGCTCGTCACCGAGACCGATGCGTTGCCGCCAGCCGAGCCGATGCCCGGACTTGCGCGCGCCGGCACCGGCGATCTGCACACCCGCCTCACCGCCCAGCGCGCGGAACATCACCGCGAGCCTGTTTCTCATTTCCGCAAGCGAGACCGCATGCTCGGCATGAACCGGATAGCTGGCGGTGCCACCGACCATGCGGTGCCAGGCGCGGCCGACGGTCTCTTCCAGTTCGAGGAAATCGAGCATCGGAGCCGCCTCAGCCGATCACGGCACGCGCGACGTCCAGCAGCGCCGCCTTGACATCGGCATCGTCGGTCAGCGGCTCGATCATGCCAGCGAGCACGGCATCGGCCGTCGGCATGCCGGCCGCAATCAGGGTCGCGCAATAGACGACGAGCCGGGTCGAGACACCCTCCTCCAGGTCGTGGCCCTTCAGCGCGCGCAGCCGGCCAGCCAGCCCGACCAGCGGCCGCACGCGCTCCGGCGATAGTCCGCTCTCGGCGGCGACCACCGCAATCTCCTGCTCCGGCGGCAGGAAGCCGAACTCGATCGCGACAAAGCGCTGCCGCGTCGACGGCTTGAGCGCCTTGAGCAGCGTCTGATAGCCTGGATTGTAGGAGACGACGAGCATGAAGCTGTTCGGCGCGGCAAGCTGCTCGCCGGTACGCTCCAGAGGCAGGATGCGGCGATCGTCGGTCAGGGGATGCAGCACCACCGTTACGTCCTTGCGCGCCTCCACGACCTCGTCGAGATAGCAGATGCCGCCCTCGCGCAACGCCCGCGTCAACGGGCCGTCGCTCCACACGGTATCGCCGCCCCTGAGCAGATAGCGGCCGGTGAGATCGGCCGCGGTGAGATCGTCGTGGCAGGCGACGGTATGCAGCGGCAATCCCAGCCGCGCCGCCATATGCGTGACGAAGCGCGTCTTGCCGCAGCCGGTCGGCCCCTTCAGCAGCACCGGCAGCTGATTGCGCCAAGCGTGCTCGAACAGCGCGCATTCGTTGCCACTGGCAATATAGGCGGGCGGCTGAGGTTCGGGCTTCGCCACGGCGAGAAGTGCTGCATTCATGGTCTTTCTCCGGAATTCACATAGTGACGGCGGCCGCAGCGAGCCACGGCCGCCTTTGCGCGCTCACTCGGCCGGCTGCAACGCGCCGGGGATGACCGGCTGACGGGCGCGACCGGGCACAAGCACGGCCCACACGAACATCAGCGCGGAGATCGCGACGAACACGCCGGACCCCAGCCGGACCCAGTAAAACATCGCGAGCTGGTCCTGCACGTCCATGTAGCCCTGGCCGAGCACGCGCTGGAGATGGACCTGGACCACGCCGGCGAAGGTCAGCGCGAAGGTCATCACCATCATGGCGGTGCACATGATCCAGAAGCTCGCCATGGAGAGCCATTGATTGTAGGGCGCACGCCCTCTGATCTGTGGGATTGCATAGGCCATCACGGACAGGTTCAGCATCACATAGGCGCCGAAGAAGGCGAGATGGCCGTGCGCGGCGGTAACCTGGGTGCCATGGGTGTAGTAGTTGACCGAGGACAGGGTGTGCAGGAAACCCCAGACACCGGCGCCGAGGAACGCCATGACCGAGCAGCCGACCGACCACAACAATGCAGCGCGGTTCGGGTGCTTGCGGCCGGCCTTCCAGGTCATTTGCACCGTGAAGATCACCATGGTGAAGAACGGCGCGACCTCGAGCGTGGAGAACAGCGAGCCGATCCACTGCCAGTAACCGGGCGCGCCGATCCAGTAGAAATGATGGCCGGTGCCGAGGATGCCGGAGAACAGCGCCAGCCCGATGATGACGTAGAGCCACTTCTCGACCACTTCGCGGTCGATGCCGTTGAGCTTGATCATGAGATAAGCGAGCACGGAGGCCATGATCAGCTCCCAGACGCCCTCGACCCAGAGATGAACAACATACCACCAGTACATCTTGTCGACCGCGAGATTTACCGGGTTGTAAAAGGCGAACAGGAAGAAGATCGCAACGCCCCACAGCCCGAATAGCAGGATGTTGGTGATCGTGGTCTTACGGCCCTTCAGCGCCGTCATGGTGACGTTGAACAGGAACATCAGGCAGACGACGACGATGCCGACCTTGATGATGAAGGGCTGTTCGAGGAATTCGCGGCCCTCGTGGTATTGGAAGAGATAACCGACCACAGCCACACCCGCAGCACCGAAAAACATCCAGAACTGGATCTTGGCCAGCAGCGGGCTGTAGAGCTCTGTCTCGGTTTCCTCGGGCAGCAGGAAGTAGGTCGCGCCCATGAAGCCGATCAACGACCACACGATCAGCGCGTTGGTGTGGATCATCCTGACGACGTTGAACGGCAGCAGGGTCGACAGCGTGTTGGGCAGGACGTAGATCGTTCCAGCGACGAGACCGAATAGGACCTGCGCCACGAACAGGGTCAGCGCGCCGTAGAAATACAGCATCGCGACTTTCTGGGTCTGATATTTCATCTCAGGCTCTCTGTCTTGAGGGATTTCAGGAAGCGATGCGCTCAGCCCGCCTTGTTCGGCGGCCACTCTTGGCGCTTGATCTTGCTGGTCCATTGCAGGAAGTCGGCGAGATCATCGAGCTCCTGGTCGGTGAGGTTGAATTGAGGCATCTGCCGGCGGCCCGGTGCGCCCGAAGGCTGCGACTGCATCCAGGCCTTCAATGTCTCGCGCGCGGCGGCCGGATCCTCGTTGCCACCCCAGCGATCCCAGACATTGCCGACTTCAGGCGCAAAGTAGGCGCCCTCGCCCAGCAGGGTATGACAGTTGATGCAAGAATTCTTCTCCCAGACGTGCTTGCCGCGGGCAACCGAAGACGTCAGCGTGGCTGCGTCGGTCGATGTCGTGGCCATGTAGTAATGGCTGTGCGCCGTTAGCCCTATGAAGATGGCGAAGAAAAAGGCCGAGCCGCCGTAGAAGACGTTTCGAGCGGCCGACTTGGTCAGGCGTTCAGCCATTGCCAATCCTTTCCGGTTGATTCCTGCGAAATTGCGATGGTGTGATTTATTGCCGCTTTGCCCGGCCCGTTCTTTGTCAGGGCGCAATGAGCGCGTCAGATCAGGGCGACGAGCGCGGAGGCGAGCCAGGCAAGCAGCAGCACGATGAGGATCCAGCTCGCGACGAGACCGCGCCAGAGTGCGGGGACGGCGCGAAGATCCATGAAGTCGAGCGCGATGCGATGCCCCTTGAGCGCGGCGAAGGCAAGCAGCAGAGCGTTGCCGAGCAGCGCCCGTGGTATCAGCGGCGGCAGCAGGACGGTCGCAAGCGCAAGGCCGATCAAGGCGATCCAGGTGACGTCGACACGATCTGGCATCGTCATTTCACCAGATACAGGATCGGGAACATCACGATCCAGACCAGATCGACCATGTGCCAGAAGGCCGTTCCCGTCTCGACGCCTGATATCCCGGCTCGGCGGCAGACCACGGCGAGAATGATGATGCCGAGACCAACGTGCAGGAGATGAAAGCCGGTCAGCAGGAAGTAGAGCGTGAAGAAGGGATTGGTCTCAAGCCCGACCCCGCGCCCGGTTTCTTCGGCGTACTCTGCGAGCTTGATCGCGATGAAAAGGCAGCCGAGCGCCATGGCGCCGAGAAGCCAGTATCGTGTCGTTGCCCGTTGTCCATTCCGCACGGCCTTGGTCGCCCGGGCCGCCGCCCAGCCGCTGGTCACCAGCACGACGGTATTGAGGCCGGCGAGATGCGAATCGAGCGTGGCCTGCCCGGCCGCGAACATCGCGGGGTGAATCGCGCGGGCGACAGAGAAGGCGCCGAGGAGCAGGCCGAAGGCGACGAGTTCGCTGAAGATCAGCACCCAGATCATGGGATCGCCGGGGAGATCCTGCAGGATTCCCCAGCCTGTTTCCTGCTGTTCGCACTCGGCCGTCGACATCGTCTTTCCGGATCAGGACACCGGTCAGACTTAGCTCGGCCACCCGGTTCCGAATTTGTTGCCGGACAAACTGGGGGACTGCAGGGCTCCTGTTTGCGCCGACACAACGTTCAGCCAGCCGTTTCGCGGTACGAACCGGCTCAGAGCTTCACGGAGCGCCGGACGATCCCATGAGCGATGCACAGATCGGGCTGATGACCGCAACACCCATCATCATTGCCTTCGCCATCGCGCTCAGGCGCATGGGCGTGCTGTCGACGGTGGGAACCGTATCGGCGGTGGGGCTCTCGATCGGGATCGCGACCGTGCTGTTCACGACGCAATCACCGCTGCCGTAGTGCTTAGGACCGTAGCCCGGATGCAGCGCAGCGCAATCCGGGAAATCTCACCAAGCGCAGAGACCCGGATTACGCTGCGCTGCATCCGGGCTACGAAGCGCTACCGCCGCTGATTGTACACGTCGATGCACACCGCGCCCAGCAGCACCAGGCCCTTGATGACCTGCTGATAGTCGATGCCGATGCCGAGGATGGACATGCCGTTGTTCATCACGCCCATGATCATGGCGCCGACCACGGCACCGCCGACTCGCCCGACACCGCCATAGGCCGAGGCGCCGCCGATGAAGCAGGCGGCAATGACGTCGAGCTCGAAGCCGAGGCCGGCCTTCGGAGTCGCCGTGTTGAGCCGCGCGGCGAAGACGAGGCCGGCGAGCGCGGCCAGCACGCCCATGTTGACGAAGGTGAGGAAGGTCAGCCGCTCGGTCTTGATGCCCGACAGGCTCGCCGCCTTGGCGTTGCCGCCGACCGCGTAGATCTGCCGGCCGATCACGGTGCGGCGGGTGACGAAGCCGTAGAGCGCGATCAGCGCGGTCATGATCACCAGCACGTTCGGCAAGCCGCGATGCGAGGCGATCAGATAGGTGAAATAGAGCACGGCGCAGGCGAGCAAGATGCTTTTGCCGAGGAAGAACGCATAGGGCTCGACCTCGATGCCGTGCGACTGCTCGCGCGACCTTCCCTTGGCACTGGCATAGACGAGCCCGAGCGCGAGAACGGCGCCGATCAGCATCGAGGTCGGATGCAGCGTGCCGGCCTCAGGCAGCAGCTCCGGAATGAAACCCGAGGACAGTTTCTGGAAGGTGGCCGGGAACGGCCCGAGCGACTGGCCCTGCAACACCGCGAGCGCCAGGCCCTTGAACACCAGCATGCCCGCCAATGTCACGATGAAGGAGGGGATCTTGAAATAGGCCACCCAATAGCCCTGCGCCGCACCGATCGCGCCACCGAGCGCGAGGCAAGCGATGAAGGCGAGCGTATAATCGACCTTGTAGGTCACCATCAGCAAGGCCGCCACGGCGCCGATGAAGCCTGCGACCGAGCCGACCGAAAGGTCGATATGGCCAGTGACGATGACCAGCAGCATGCCCAGCGCCATGATGACGATGTAGCTGTTCTGCAGCACCAGGTTGGTGAGGTTGAGCGGCTGCAGCAACGTGCCGCCGGTCACGACCTGGAAGAACAGCATGATCGCAACCAGCGACATCAACATGCCGTAATTGCGCAAATTGTTCTTGATGAAGCTGCCGTGCCGGCGCTCCTCGGGCAGCGAAACCGTCTTGTCGGTCATGGCTGCAATCCTCCCATCTCCGCGGCCGCGGGCGCGGCGTTCCCAATGCTTCGTTCGTTGCGCATGATGGCGCGCATGATCTTTTCCTGTGTCGCCTCTGAGCCCTTGAACTCGCCGACGAAGGCGCCGTCGTTCATGACGCAGATGCGATCGCAGATGCCGAGCAGCTCGGGCATCTCCGAGGAGATCACCACGACGCCGCGGCCGGCTTCCGCAAGCTCGTTGATGATACAGTAAATCTCATATTTGGCACCGACGTCGATACCCCTGGTCGGCTCGTCCAGGATCAGGACCTTGGGGTCGGTCATCAGCCATTTCGACAGCACGACCTTTTGCTGGTTGCCGCCGGAGAGCTGGCCGGTCTCCTGGTAGACGTCGGAGCAGCGGATGCGCATCCGGTTGCGGTAGTCGCTGGCGACCTTGAGCTCGGCGATATCGTCGATCACCCTGCCCGGTGCGACCTGGTCGAGGCTCGCCAGCGTGATGTTCTTGCGGACGTCGTCGGCGAGGATCAGGCCGAGTTGCTTGCGGTCCTCGGTGACGTAGGCAAGGCCGGCGTCGATCGCGGCGGCGACGCTCGGCAGCGCGATCTCACGGGCTTCGAGCCGGATAGTGCCGCTGATATTGGTGCCCCAGGAGCGGCCGAACAGGCTCATGGCGAACTCGGTGCGCCCTGCCCCCATAAGCCCGGCAATGCCCACGACCTCGCCGCGCTTGACACCGAAACTGACGTTCTTGATCACCTGCCGCTCGGGATGGATGGGGTGATAGACCGACCAGTTCTCGATGTCGAGCACGGGCTCGCCGATCTTCACGTTGCGCTCCGGGAAGCGGTGCGCCATGTCGCGGTTGACCATGCTGCGGATGATGCGATCTTCCTGGATCTGCTCGGCGTGGCAGTCGATGCTGTCCACCGTGCGGCCGTCGCGCAGCACGGTGATGTGGTCGGCGACCTTGGCGACCTCGTTCAGCTTGTGTGAGATCAGGATCGAGCCGATGCCCTGCTCGCGGAAGGTCATCAGGCGTTCGAGCAGCGCGGCGCTGTCGGCCTCGTTAAGGCTCGCGGTCGGCTCGTCCAGGATCAGCATCCGCACCCGCTTGGACAGCGCCTTGGCGATCTCGACGAGCTGCTGCTTGCCGACGCCGAGATCGGTGATCAGCGTATCCGGCGATTCCTTCAGGCCGACCTGCGCCAGCAGCTCGCGCGTGCGCCGGTAGACCTCGTCGCGGTCGATCACGCCCAACTTCGACGGCGGATGCGACAGGAAGATGTTCTCCGCAATCGACATCAGCGGGATCAGCGCCAGCTCCTGATGGATGATGATGATGCCCAGCGCCTCGGAATCATTGATGTCGCGAAATCGGCGCTCCTCGCCATCGAAGATGATGGTGCCCTCGTAGCTGCCGTGCGGATAGACCCCGCTCAGCACCTTCATCAGCGTCGACTTGCCGGCGCCGTTCTCGCCGACGAGCGCATGGATCTGCCCGGCGCGAACCGAGAAGTTGACGTCGCGCAATGCCTGCACGCCGGCAAAGCTCTTGCTGACGTTGCGCATCTCCAGCATGGCGGTCATGGCTTTGGTGTCCCTTGCGTTACTTCGTCTCTCCCCGCGTGCGGGGAGAGGTTGACTGATATCGCTGCATCCACATCGTCATTGCGAGCGCAGCGAAGCAATCCAGACAATTTCCGCGGTGGCAGACTGGATTGCTTCGCTGCGCTCGCAATGACGGAGTGCATACCAACCACTGCCCGTATGGAAAGAGGCCCCTCACCCTAACCCTCTCCCCGCAAGCGGGGAGAGGGGAAAAAGAGAGAGTCTTACTGGAACTGCGACTTCTTGTAGTAGCCGCTGTCGACCAGGGTCTTCTCCCAATTGTCCTTGTAGACCACAACCGGCTTCAGCAGATAGGACGGCACGGTCTTGACACCGTTCTCGTAGGTCTTGGTGTCGTTGACGGTGACCTGTTTGCCGGCGAGCGCGGCGTCGACCATGTCGGCGGTCACCTTGGCGAGGTCGCGGGTGTCCTTGAAGATGGTCGAGTACTGGTCGCCGCGCAGCATCGCCTTGATCGAGGGCACCTCGGCATCCTGGCCCGAGATGATGGGCATCGGCTGGCCGGCACTGCCGTAGCCGACGCCCTTCAGCGAGGAGATGATGCCGATCGAGAGGCCGTCATAGGGCGACAGCACGGCGTTGACCTTCTTGTTGCCGTAGTAGGCGCTGAGCAGGTTGTCCATGCGGGCCTGCGCAGTGGCGCCGTCCCAGCGCAGGGTCGCGACCTTATCCATGCCCATCTGGCCGGACACGACCACGAGCTTGCCGCTGTCGATATACGGCTTCAGCACGCTCATGGCGCCGTTGTAAAAGAAGTAGGCATTGTTGTCGTCGGGCGAGCCGCCGAACAGCTCGATGTTGAAGGGGCCCTTGCCGTCCTTCAGGCCGAGACCTTGCACGATCGACTCCGCCTGGAGCACGCCGACCTGGAAGTTGTCGAAGGTCGCGTAATAGTCGACGTTCGGCGTTCCGCGGATCAGGCGGTCATAGGCGATCACGGTGATGCCTTTTGCTTTCGCCTGCTTGAGCACGTCGGACAAGGTGGTACCGTCGATCGCGGCGATCACCAGCGCCTTGGCGCCCTTGGTCACCATGTTCTCGACCTGGGAGAGCTGGTTCGGGATGTCGTCCTCGGCATATTGCAGGTCGGTGTTGTAGCCGCGCTCCTTCAGCACCTTGACCATGTTGTTGCCGTCGTCGATCCAGCGCGCCGAGGACTTCGTCGGCATGGCGATGCCGACCGTCGCCTTCTGGGCGAAGGCAGCGACGCCTGTGGCCATCGTGGCGGCACTGGCCAACGCCAGCGCGAGGAATGTTGTTTTCAGTTTCAGCATGTTTCACTCCCTTTGGGTGTCAGACTTTCTTCGTGGTGTCGAGAACGACGGTCGTGTACGGCTTGGGCCTCCTATGCGAGCTTGACGTCGGGTTCCGCGCGTCCGCGCGCGGCTGCTTCGAGCAGAAAGGTGCAGCCGGCTTGCGGATCGGCAGCGCGTGCCGCCGTGTCCATATCCTGCCAGGCCGACGTGACGAGCAGGCGCGACAGGTCGGGGCCGACGAAGGCGGGGCAGCTCGCCTGCTTCGCCGGCACGCTAAGCGAACGCAGGCGCTCGCCTTGCGGCGAGTAGACGTCGATCCGGCTCGCGCCCCAGCACGCATTCCAGATCTGCCCGTCGGCGTCGCATACCGAACCGTCGAGACCGCCGATGCCGCTGTGGCGCAACAGCACCTCCGGCTCGCCGCGCGGCAGGCCGGTCGCGGGGTTGAGCGGCACGGCATAGAGCACCGCACGCGGCGTGTCGGTGAAGTAGCCGGTGGCGCCGTCGGGCGAGAAGCAGATCGAATTGGGAATGCTGATGCCGGGAAACAGCGTCGAGATCTTGCCGCGATGAAGCGCGTAGATCGCGCCCGCCTTCGGCTCGGCTTTCTTGCCCATGGTGCCGATCCAGAACGTACCGGATTGATGCACGCGGCAATCGTTTGAGCGCGTCGCCGGATTGTCCGCTTCGAGCGGACAGAACAGCGTCATCGCACCATCAGCGAGCTTGCGGATATAGAGGCCGTCCTCGGCGACGATCAGCTGCCGCTCGGCGTCGATGCGCCCCAGCGCGCTCGCCATCCGCCCGAGCGCGTGGCTGCGGACAGTGCCGGTGCCGAGTTGCGCCTCGAACAGCTTGCCTTCGCGAATGTCGAACCACCACGCCATATCCGTGGTCACGTCATAGGTCGGACCTTCGCCGAGATGGCAAGGATGATCCGAGAGGACAGCCGTCGGCACCTGCTCCATCATGGCGACCTCACTGAGAAGCGATAGACCGTGTGATGGCGATAGACCTCGCCGGAATCGAGGCGCGGGCTCGGAAAGTCCGGCCGGTTCGGAGCGTCGGGCCAGATGTGCGGCTCCAGGCAGATGGCGTCCGATTGCCGGATCAGCTTGCCGCCCTTGCCCGACATCGTACCGTCGAGATAATTGCCCGAATAGACCTGAAGTCCGGGCTGATCGGTGAGCAGCTCCATGATGCGCCCGGAGCGCGGCGCCTCCAGCCGCGCCGCGAGCGCAAGCTTGCCGTCGCGCCCGAGGCAGTAGGTGTGGTCGTAGCCCCTGCCGTTGCGCAATTGCGGGTCACGTTCGCGGATGCGCTCACCCACCGGCCACGGTTTGCGGAAATCGAACGGCGTGCCGGCCACGCTGCACGGCGGCTCCGGCAGCGGAATGGCGGTGGCATCGATGGGGAGGAACTGCTCGGCGGCGACCATTAGATGATGATCGAGAATGGACGTCCCCGACGTCGCACCCTCGAGATTGAAGAAGCTGTGGTTGGTCAAATTGACGACGGTCGGCCGGTCGGTCCGCGCTTCCATCAGCAGCGACAGCTCGGTCGGCCCGGTGATGCGATAGGTCACGCGAACGTCGAGCCTACCGGGATAACTCTCCTCGCCATGCGGGCTGACATAGGTGAGCGTCACCGCGGGCTCGGCGCCTTCGTCGATCTCCGCGATCTCCCAGAGCTTGCGATCAAAACCCTCGAGCCCGCCGTGCAACGCATTCGGACCGTTGTTGACCGCTAGCTGCACCGTCTCGCCTTGAAGCGAAAACTGTCCCTTGGCGATGCGGTTGGCATAGCGGCCGACGGTGGCGCCCAGAAACTTCCGTTCGGCGAGATAGCCGGCGAAGGCATCATGGCCAAGCACGACGTCGTCATATCCGCCGTTGGCATCCGGCGCGATCAACGCCTGCAGCACCGCGCCGTAGCTGATGATGCGCGCCTCGAAGCCGCCCTCCCCGCGCAGCACGACGCGCTCGACCTCGCGGCCGTCGGGCAGCGTCCCGAACACGTCTCTTGTGATTGTTGATGCGGCCATGCTCAATCCACAAACGGTTCGACGATCGTGCGCTTGCCGAGCAGGAAGGCGTCGGCGACGAGACGGAGCGGCGTCAGATCGACGTCACTTGCGCCGGTTGCTGCGAGCGCGACGAAGCGTCGGTAGAGCCCGCGATATTCCTCATCGGGCCCTTCGGCAAGCACCTTGCCGTCGACGGCCATGCGCGCGCCACCGCTGGACAGCGTCAGCCGGCCCTGATCGGTTTCGACGAGGATATCCCAGCTCTGCGGCCCGGTCTGGCGGAAGTCGAACTCGGCGGTCACGGGCAGGCCGCTGATATCCGTCAGGTTCAGGTTCGCCGCGATCGGCGCCTGGCAATTGGTTGGAAAGGCCAGCTCGGCCGCGGTGACGAACACGGGCTCCGGCAGAATCCTGGTCAGGATCGACAGCGCATTGATGCCCGGATCGAACACGCCGAGGCCGCCGGGCTCCCAGATCCAGCCCTGCCCGGGATGCCAGACACGCACGTCCTCCTTCCAGCTGATGTGAACGGATTTGATGTGCCGATCAGTGAGCCATTGCCGGGCCGGCTCCACCGCCGGCGCATAGCGCGAATGCCAGGTCGCAAACAATGTCCGCTTCGCACCCGCCGCCATCGCGATCAACGGATCAAGCTCGGCAACGCCGGTGCCCGGCGGCTTCTCCAGCATGACGTGCTTGCCGGCGGCGAGCGCCGCCGCGGCCTGGGCCCGCCGCACCTGCGGCGGCGTGCAGAGCGAGACCGCGTCGATCGGCGGCCCCTTCTGAAGCAATTCCTCGATGGTCGCAAAATGCGGCACCCCCTGCAGCGAGGCGTTGCGGCTCGCCACGGCGGCAAGCGTTGCGCCCGGTGTGGCGGCGATCGCCGCCACATGCTGGTCCCGCGCGATCTTGCCGAAGCCGACGATGGCGATGCGAAGGTCTGTCACGCTTGTTCTCCAGTGTCGGCCGACGGTGGCGGCTCGGCCGGGGCGGTCTCGATCGCCGTACTGTCATGGCGGCGCATGCCGTTGTGAATGACATAGACCATGGCCTCGGATGCGGCATGGGCATCGCCCGCGACGATGGCATCGACGATCTTCTGATGCCAGAGCAGCACGGTATCGCGATCCTCCGGCTCGACCGGAGCGCTGAGCAGGAAAGAGGCGCGCAGCGCTGCTTCAATGACATGCCCAATCGAGCGCATGAACAGATTGCCCGAGGCACGCGCCACGGCAACATGAAGCGCGAGATCTGCATCTGCAAATCCGACCGAGTCGGACGCTTCATGCCGCATCCGATCCATGCTGCGGCGCAGCTCGCTGATGTCTTGCTCGGATCGCTGTGTTGCCGCCAGCATCGCCGCGCGCGGCTCCACGGCGAGACGGATCTCGGCGAGGTCGTCAAGGAAGCGCTTGTCGATGCCGGCATCGAGGTGCCAGGCCAGCACGTCTGCGTCGAACATGTTCCAGGCACCTCGCTCGCGCACGACGGTGCCGACCCGCGCCTTGGTGGTGAGCAGGCCCTTGGCGACCAGCGTCTTGACGCTCTCGCGCAGCACCGGCCGCGACACGCCGAACATTGCGATCATCTCGGCATCCCCCGGCAGGCGCGTGCC
Organism: Bradyrhizobium sp. BRP20; assembly: GCF_020194215.1. NCBI lineage: Bacteria > Pseudomonadati > Pseudomonadota > Alphaproteobacteria > Hyphomicrobiales > Nitrobacteraceae > Bradyrhizobium > Bradyrhizobium sp. BRP20. The sequence continues at coordinate 168,604 of NZ_JADYVY010000008.1, forward strand.
TTCCGCATAGCGGCCGGCGATGATGTCGACGCCGATCGAACGCGCCACCTCCGCATGGTTGGAATGGGCCCGCCGCGTCGGGATGACGACGATCCGCGAGGTCATGACGCCGCTCCCGCATGCTTCGCCGCCGGCCGGCGCGCAAGCGCGACCAGCCCCTGCAGCAGGGCAATGAACGCGAATAGAAGCACGCCCGAGGTGCGGGGGATCAGCAAGAGCTTTGGCGCGGTGCAGGAGGTCGACTTCATGCTGAGACGGACGTTTCGGCCGCGCGCCAGCCGGATTCCGATCCAATCTGCGAGAAGCCGATCGTGAGCTGGGCGCTGGCCGGCGTCGCGAGCAACAAGGCGGCCATGGCGCTGGCCGCACAGAGAGCTTTAGGGGGCATCAGCGTCTCCCAAGATGTTTTATCCGGGGGCGCCGATTGGTAGCATGGCACCCACAGGCCGGCCTTCGCGCCAGCGGCGGGCACTATTTCACGGAAGTTGAGTTCCGACTAGTCATATTATTTGACTATTTGGAGCAAACGCAGCGAGGTGGGGCGAGCTGAGTTATGACACGTTCAGCGCGATTTTGTTCCCTTCATGCAACGGAGGGATGAAAAAATTAGGCGGCGCGATGGAGCCTCAGCTGTCAGCGGGGCGAAAGTGCGCCCCGCTTGCAGGAGGCAAAGGGCAGCAGCGCTAGATCAGCTTCCGCTGCGCCAGGTTCTTCATTAGTGCGCCGATGCCGAACGTCCAGGGCTCGCACTCGTCGCTGGTGCGCATGCGGTTGACGAGCTTGCCGAGCTGAGGCGCTGCGATAGTGACAATGTCGTCGCGCTTGTGGGTGAATCCCTGCCCCGGCGCATCGCGATCCTTCACGGGTGCGAACATGGTGCCGAGGAACAGCACGAAGCCGTCAGGATATTGATGCACCTTGCCGATGGTCTGCGCGACGAGATCGGTCGGATCGCGGCTGATCTTGCTGATCGAGGAATGGCCGTCGAGAACGAAGCCGTCCGTCCCCATGACGTTCAGGCTGATGTCCAGCCTGCGCGCGTCGTCGAGCGTGAAGGTGTCGTCGAACAGGCGCAGCAGCGGACCAATCGAACAGGACGCGTTGTTGTCCTTGGCCTTCGACAACAGCAGCGCCGAGCGGCCCTCGAAGTCGCGCAGGTTCACGTCGTTGCCGAGCGCGCCCCCGACGATCTTGCCGCGGCTCGACACGAACAGCACGAGCTCGGGCTCGGGATTGTTCCAGGTCGATTTCGGGTGCAGGCCGGCATCCATGCCGGTGCCGACCGACGACAAGGTGGGCGCCTTGGTGAAAACCTCGGCATCCGGACCGATGCCGACCTCAAGATATTGGCTCCAGGCATTCTGATCGATCAGCACTTGCTTCAGGTGCATCGCCTGATCCGAGCCCGGCTTGAGCTTTGACAGATCGTCGCCGATCAGGCGCGTCACTTCTTTCCGGATCGCTTCGGCCGAGGCCGGATTGCCCTTGGCGCGCTCTTCGATAACGCGTTCCAGCATCGAGATCGCGAACGTGACGCCGGCGGCCTTCAGCGTCTGGAGATCGACGGGCGCGAGCAGCCAGGGCTTTTGGGGATCGCGCCCGTCCGGCGGGGTGTTGGCGACGATCGCCTCGAGATCACCGATGCGCTCGCCCTTGGTGGCGGCAAGCGCCTTGGCGGGATCGTCCGTCTCGCAGAGCGCACTGATGGTCGGAAATTTTGCTGTGACGTCATACAAACCGTCACCGCGCATGGCGGCGACGGCCGGACCGTTGACCTGCGGCAGCCAGACGCGGCCGACCAGCGTCCCCTTCGTGCCGTCCTCGGGGAGAAGGTCCTTTACAGTCAATGTCGTCATGGCCGCGTCCTCGCTGTTCTAAGGAATGGCCGCATTCGCAGCGGCCGTTCCCGTGAGCGAAGACCAATAAACGTCTGGCGCTGGAAGTCCAGAGCGGCGACGCGCCGTGCAATTATGCCCCTGCCCGCGCCTTTCGCGCTGCAATCTGGTGCAGTGCCCAGCGCGCATTCTTGCGGACATCAGGATCAGGATCGTCGGCGATCACGGCCAGGAATGCCTCGCCGTCAGGGTGGCCGATCTCACCTAGCGCGGCGGCGGCCTCTTTGCGCAAATTCGCCTGGTCGTGATTGACGCAATTGCCGATCGGCCGCACCGCGCGTTCGATCTTCATCTTGCCAAGGCTGCGGATCGCCTTCAGCCGCACCTGCCAGAACTCGTCCGCGAGGCAGCCGACGAGCTGATCAGCCGCGATTGCACCATTCACGTTGAGACCCAGCGTCTCCGCTGCCATCTCGCGGACCATCCAGTCGGCATCCTTCAGCGCGCGGGTGATGGTCTCCGCCGCCGGCTTCATCTGCGAAAAGGCCAATGCGCTCACGGCGGCGCGGCGCACATGGGCATCGGGATCGTTGATCAGCGCGGTTAGCGCCGGAATGGATTCTTCCAGCTTGAGAAAGCCGATCACGCCGATCGCCTGCACACGGACGGCGGCGTCAGGGTCCTGGAGCGCTTCCAGCGCGGGCTTGAGTGTATCCCTGCGGCGCAGTTCCTTCAGCGCGCGCAGAGCGCCCATGCGGACGAAAGCGTGGGTATGCCTGACCAGCGGCAGGATCGCGTCGGCGCAGGCGGGATCCTTGAATTCAGCCATGCTGTCGGCCGCAGCCGCCGCGACGATCCTCTCGGGATCGACGAGCAGCTTCACCAGCGCGCTTGCTGCCTCCGGTCCGTCGAACTCGCCGAGCGCCATCGCGACCTGCTGGCGCACACCGGCATCGGGATCGGTGACCATTTTGGCGAGATGTGCGACCGCGGCGGGATCGCCGGAATGACCGAGTGCAATGATGGCGACGCGGCGTTCGGCGGGATCGGCCGCCTGCAGCCGCTCGTCGGCGTCTTCGAGATCGTCATAGGATTCGAACGGGCTCGACATGATCACCTCAACAGATAGGGAATGTTGACGGTGACGGCGCCGGTCGGACAATCCGCTTCGCAGGGCATGCAATACCAGCACTCGTCATAGGCCATGTAGGCCTTGTTGGTCATGTCGCTGATGCGCAGCACGTCGAGCGGGCAGACATCGACGCAGACGGTGCAGCCCTTGTCGGCGATGCATTTGGCATCGTCGACCACCACCGGGACCGATGTCTGATAGGACGCGAGAGGCATGTGATGTCTCCTGTTGCTATGTTCTGGTGGATCAGGCCGAGGCGCGAATGCGCTGCTTGTCGTAGAGGTCCTTCTCGTCGTCCGCGATCGGCACGACATAGGGCTCGACTGCGCGCTTCTCGCTGGTCATCCTGCCGTCCTGCTTGGACAGCAGCGTGTGGCAGAACCAGTTCTCGTTGTCCTTCTCCGGGAAATCCGTCCGCCAGTGATAGAGACCCCAGCGGCTCTCTTCGCGGTAGAGCGAAGCGTGTGCGGCCATGTCGGCACAGTCCATGATCGACTGCACTTCGAGCGCGCGCAGCAATTCGTGCGCGTTGCGCGCGATCATGCGCTCCTGCATATCCTCACGCCCCTCGGCGAGCCGCCGCATGCCGAGCTCATATTTGCGCGTGACCTTCGGCGGCTGGAGATAGTCGTTGACCAGACGGCGGGTCTTGTACTCGATCTGGTTCGGCGGAATGCCGTCCTCGCGCTTGGTCGGCGCCATCACGCGCTCGCGTTCCATGGCGACGTCGGCCGCGTCGAATTCCGCGAAATCATGGTTGTCGGCGAACTCCATCGCGTCGATGCCTGCGACCGAGCCGTTGGTGAAGGCGCCGAGCATGTAATTGTGCGGGACGCTCGCCATGTCGCCGGCGGCATAGAGGCCGGGTACGGTGGTGCGGGCATTGTCGTCGACGAACACGCCTGACGCGCTGTGGCCGGAGCAGAAGCCGATCTCGGAGATATGCATCTCGATGGACTCACTGCGGTAGTCGACCCCGCGCCCCTGCTGGAACAGGCCGCGCGTCGGACGCTCGACCTTGTGCAGCGTGGATTCGATTTCGGAAATGGTGTCGGGGTGGAGATGCTTGAGCTGGAGGAACACCGGACCCTTGCCGGAGAGGAGCTCGTTGTAGAACTCCAGCATCATCTGGCCGGACCAGTAGTCGCATTCGATGAAGCGCGAGCCTTCGTTGTTTGCCGTATATGCGCCGAACGGGCCGGCGACATAGGCGCAGGCCGGGCCGTTATAGTCCTTGATCAGCGGGTTGATCTGGAAGCATTCGAGGTTCGCGAGCGCTGCGCCGGCGTGATAGGCCATGGCGTAACCGTCGCCGGAATTGGCGGCGTTCTCGTAGGTGCCGAACATGTAGCCGGACGTCGGCAGACCGAGGCGACCGGCGGCGCCCATGCAGAGGATCACGGCCTTGGCCTTGATCACCAGCATCTCGGCGGTACGCGTATTGACGCTGATGGCGCCGGCAATGCGGCCGTCGCCCGATTTGACCAGGCGCGTCGCCATGTAGCGGTTGGAAATGAGGATGCGGGCGCGGCGGAGCTGGCGATACAGCGCCTTCTTCACGGTCTCGCCGTTCGGCATGGGCAGAACGTAAGTGCCGATGTGGTGCACCTTCTTGACGGCATAGTCGCCGTTCTCGTTCTTCAGGAAGCGGATGCCGAAACTGTCGAGCTCCTCGATGATGCTGTAGCAGTTCTGCGCGTATTTATAGACCGCCTTCTGGTCGACGATGCCGTCATTGGCGATGGTGATTTCCTTGGTGTACTGCTCCGGCGTCGCGTAACCGGGGATGACGGCGTTGTTGAGCCCATCCATACCCATCGAGATCGCGCCGGAGCGCTTGACGTTCGCCTTCTCGAGCAGGACGACATTGGCCTTCGGGTTCTTCAGCTTCGCCTTCAGTGCCGCCATCGGGCCGGCTGTGCCGCCGCCGATCACCAGCACATCGCAGGAAACTTCCGAAAGTCCGTCGACGATCTGATCTAGTGCCATCGCTTGCTCCTGGTTCGCCGATCCCGGCGCCTTTGCGTCAGATTTGTTCAGGGGGCGTCGCCGCGATAGCAATTAGTTGTCGCTGGGACGCGATTTGTAGCTCAGCGCTCGACGAAGGCTTTTTCGATGACGAAATGGCCGGGCTGGCTATGGTTGCCCTCGACAAAGCCGCGCGCCGCGAACATCGCGTGGAGTTCCTCGAGCATCGCCGGGCTGCCGCACAGCATGATGCGGTCAGTTTCGATGTCGAGGCTCGCTTGTCTGATATCCTCGAAGAGCTGGTTCGAGGCGATCAGGTCGGTGATGCGGCCGCGATTCCGGAACGGCTCGCGGGTGACGGTCGGGTAGTAGACGAGCTTGTCGCGGATCAAGGGGCCGAAGAATTCGTGATTGCGCAGGTCCTCGACGAGGTGCTCGCCATAGGCGAGTTCCGAGACCTGGCGGCAGCCATGGGCGAGCACGATGGTCTCGTAATTCTCATAGACGTCGGGGTCCTTGATCAGGCTGGCGAAGGGCGCCAGGCCCGTTCCGGTTGAAAGCAGCAGCAGGCGTTTTCCCGGAATGAGGTTGCCGGTGATCAGCGTGCCCGTCGCCTTGCGACCGACCAGGATGATGTCGCCTTCCCTTATCTTCTGAAGGCGAGAGGTGAGCGGGCCGTCCTGCACCTTGATCGAGAAGAATTCGAGCGCCTCCTCGTGATTGGCGCTGGCCATGCTGTAGGCCCGCATCAACGGCTTGCCCCCGACCTCCAGACCAATCATTGCGAACTGCCGTTCTGGAAGCGGAAGCCGGGATCGCGCGTCGCGGTGAAGCTGAACAGGGAATCGGTCCAGTGCCTGACCGACAGAACCGTTTCCTTCTGAAATGCACTCATCGTCTCTCCTTGGTCATCGATGACGCGCAAGGTTTCGGAGAGAGGAGAGTCCGGCAATTCTGAAGTGAAATTCCCGGTGGATTAGTTTCACATTTCGCGTGGGTTGCTCGAAGAACAGGCTCGCGATCCCGCCCGCACCGGCAATTAGTTGCTATTCGTGCGTTCCCGTCTCGACGTAGAATGAAGTCAGAGGTTCGTCATGATAATGACATTGGTGGCACCGACCGTAGCCGGCTACGAAGCCAGCGCCGATCTCGCTTCGCTCCTGGTCCGCACGGCGCAGGACGACGCGCTCAGCGTTTCTGCCGAAACACTCCGCCTCTCCTGCAAATGCGCCCATTGCACCCGCGCCCGCTTCGACGGCCGCTTCCCCAAAGCGTTTCCGGGGATTGCGATCACCGACATCGGCGATCTCGGCTATGGGCTGAACATCTCGTTTTCGGATGGGCACAACCGGGGGATATATCCGAAGTCGTATCTGCTGAACTTGGCGGGGCAGTGACCCGGTCTTCGGTGTCGTTTCCCCGCGCGAGGCGTCTGCCCCCATCTGGCACGGACATTGCTCCTCTTTAGAACGATTTGAAACGTTCGGGAGGCAGGCGATGTTGCAGGCAGCGAATGCGGTTCGCGGGGCTGTTCCCCCAGCAGTCAGGCCTGCCAGCAGTTCCTCGCTGCTGCTCACCGAGAACCAGCAATGGATCGGCGGTCCACCCCCGTTGATGGACAAGCTCTCACCGCGCGAGCGGGAGTTGGTGCTGAAGCAGGGCCGCCGCAAGGTGCTCAATCGCGGCCAAACGCTGTTCAGCCAGGGCGGCAAGCATGACGGCATCTGGCTGATCGAGAGCGGCCGCATCCGTGTCTTCTACACCTCGCCACTCGGACGCGAGATCACGCTGGCCTATTGGCATGTTGGCAATTTCGTCGGCGGTCCCGAAGTGTTCGAAGGCACCGTGCATCAATGGTCCGGCGTTGCCTCCAGTAATTGCAGCGTCGTGCACCTGCCCGGAAAGGAACTGCGGTCCCTTGCCGCAGAGATCCCGAACCTCGCGATTGGCCTGATCGAAGGCCTGACGTTCAAAGGCAAATGCTATTCGGCGCTGGCCCAGATGCTTGGGACGCGCTCGATCACGCAGCGTCTCGCCCATCTCTTGCTGCATCTCGTCGAGCTTTACGGCGTCGCGGATGCCGACGGCACCGTGATCGCTGCGGCCTTCACCCACGCCGACATCGCCCACATGGTCGGCGCCACCAGACAATGGGTCACGATCAGCCTGAAGCGGATGCAGGAGAAGGGAATCGTGCTGACCAAACGGTCGCAGATCGTGGTCTGCCGGACCGACATTCTGGAGGAGATGCGCGGCCAGGCGGCGGATTGAAGGGGGCCCGCGACCATGGCCGGTGCACAGGCAAGCGGCTTTATAGTGCAGGACTGCCCAAGGAGTATGCAATCAGCTTTTCCCGGCAACTAATCGACTGCGGCGGCCACTCCGGATTTGCCCTGCCTGCGCCCTCCCCCAATCATGGCACCCACAGCACATCCAACCGAATGAGGATGAGAATGGCCCGCCATCTTCCCACGCTCTCGATCGCGATGTCGGTGACGTCGCTGGCGCTGCTCGTCGCGCAGCCGGCTTCTGCGGAAACCGTCAAGCTCGGCATCGGAACGCAGGATACCACGACCAACACGGTCACCGCAGGCGTCGTCATCCGCCAATTGCAACTGCTTGAGAAGTACCTGCCGAAGGACGGCAAATACGCCAACATCAAGTTCGAGCTCGAATGGCAGAACTTCACCTCCGGTCCGCCCGTCACCAACGCGATGATGGCGAACAAGCTGCAGATCGGGATGATGGGCGACTATCCGCTCATCGTGAACGGATTCACCTTCGAGAGCAATCCGGAGAGCAAGAGCCGCCTCGTCGGCATCGCCGCCTACAGCCTGTCCGGCTCGGGCAACGGCCTCGTCGTCCACAAGGACTCACCCTATTACGACCTCGCCGATCTCAAGGGTAAGCTCGTCAGCGTGCCTTTCGGCTCCGCCGCGCACGGCATGGTGCTGAAAGCGATGCAGGATCGCGGCTATGCGTCCGATTTCTTCCAGCTCGTCAGCCAGAGCCCGGAGGTCGGCTCGACCAATCTGCAGGAGAAGAAGATCGACGGGCACGCCGATTTCGTCCCCTTCGCCGAGCTGTTGCCGTTCCGCGGCTTCGCGCGGAAGATCTTCGACGGCGTCGAAACGAACTTGCCGACCTTCCACGGCATCGTGGTTCGCACCGACTTCGCCGAAAAATATCCCGAGGTCGTCGTCGCCTATTTCAAGGCGCTAATCGCCGCCAATCAGTGGCTGCGCGCGGATCCCAAGCTGGCCGCCGAGAAGATCCAGGAATGGACCGGCATCAACAAGGAGGTCGTCTACATCTTCTTAGGGCCCAGCGGCAATATGACGACCGATCCGACTATCAAGCCGGCGCTGATCGATGCGGCCACGACCGACGTCAAGGTGCTGCAGAATCTCGGCCGCATGAAGGAGTTCGATCCGAAAAAATGGGTCGACGACAAATACATCCGCAAGGCCTATGCTGAAATGAAGCTCGACTACGACGCCCAGCTCGCGAGCACCAACAACTATGAGATCTCGGGCGAGGACAGCTTCTGCAAGAAGCCCATCACCGATCCGCGCAAGGCGGGCGAAGTTTGGGTCGACGGTGCCGGCATCATGCCCTTCTCGTCCGCCAGCTGCACGCTCGGCGCCTATGCCGACTACAAGGCCAAGGGCAAGAAGATCAACGTCGCCTACGTCTTCGACACCACGCGCGGCATCAAGCTGTTCGCCGATCAGGCCTTCTTCGCGGTCGGCAATAGCGAGGTCGCCCCGTTCCTGCTGAAGAAGGACGCCGAAGCCTACGCCGCCAAGATCAGTGGCAAGGTGCTCGGCTTCGATGATGCGATGAAGGCCGCCGTCGGCGGAGGCAAGACGTGAGCAGCCCCGCCCTCGTCAGACAGCCCGAGGACAGCATGCCGGCAACAGCACTTGCAGAGGCGGGCCCCTCGCCCGCCGCCATCACCCCGCCTACGACGCCGCCTTCCTTCGGCACACTCGCCTTGCGCTGGTACCGGCTCAATCGGGCAGGTCTGCGGGCGACCGCGATCGGCATCATCTCGCTGCTCGCGTTCCTGCTGGTCTGGCATCTGCTCACGACCTATCGGGTCGTGTTCTTCGTGCGCTTCACCAACGTACCCTCGCCGCTCGCGGTCTATGACAGCTTCATAAAGGCGATTCACGATCCTAAATTCCTGATGCACATCCTGCTCAGTTGCCGGCGCATCTTCATCGGATTCTCGCTCGCGGCGATCGTCGGCGTGCCGCTCGGCCTGATCATGGGGCGCTTCAAGCTGGTGCATGAGGTGATCTTCCCGGTCGCCGAAGTGCTGCGGCCGATCCCGGCAATCGCCTGGGTGCCGATGGCGATCATGCTGTGGCCGACCAACGAGCAGAGCATCGTCTACATCACCTTCCTCGGTTCGTTCTTCCCGATTCTCGTCAACACCCTGCACGGCATGTCGCTGGTCGACCCCGTGCTGGTACGCGCCGCGCAATGTCTCGGCGCGCGCGAACGCTCGATCTTCCGGGAGGTCTATTTCCCAGCCTCGCTGCCGCACATCTTCACCGGCCTCACCGTCGGCATGGGCGTCGCCTGGGTGTCGCTGATCGCGGCCGAGATGATCTCCGGTCAGTACGGCATCGGTTACTTCACCTGGGAAGCTTATTCGCTGGTCCAATATGCCGACATCGCGCTCGGCATGATCGCGATCGGCGTGCTCGGCCTCGGATCGAGCCTGCTAATCCGGGGCGCGGGGCAATTGGTGATGCCGTGGAGATCCACATGAGCGAGGTGCTAGCGAACAGCCCAAAAGGCCACATCGAAGTCACGAACTTCTCCCTCGCCTACGAGACCATCGAGGGCGCGGTGCAGGCCGTCACCGACACGCAGATCCATGTGCGGCCCGGCGAGTTCGTCTCTATCGTCGGGCCCTCCGGCTGCGGAAAATCGACGCTGCTCAATGCGGTCGCAGGCTTCCTCAAGCCGACGACCGGCGTAGTTACCGTCGACGGCGAGCGGGTAAAGGGTCCGAGCGCCGAACGCGGCATGGTGTTTCAGCAATATTCTCTGTTTCCGTGGAAAACCGTGCGGGAGAACGTCGAGTTCGGGCTGAAGATGCGCGGCATGCCACGCTCGCAGCGCGAACGCGCCGCGCGCACGCTGCTGGGGCTTGCGGGACTCGAAGCGTTCGAAAAGCATTATCCGGAAAAGCTCTCCGGCGGCATGAAGCAGCGCGTCGGCATCGTCCGCGCGCTCGCGACGGGACCGAAAGTGCTGTTGCTGGACGAGCCCTTCGGCGCGCTCGACGCACAGACGCGCGTCATCATGCAGCAGATCCTCACCAATATGTGGCAGCGGCTGAAGATCTCGGTGCTGTTCGTCACCCACGACATTGACGAAGCCATCTTTCTGTCCGACCGCGTCTATTGCATGACCGCGCGGCCGGGCTCGATCAAGGCGGAGATCCCGATCCCGCTGGAGCGGCCGCGGCAGCAATCGATGATGATGTCGTCGGAATTTTTGGCGCTCCGCCGCGGGCTGATGTCGCTGATCCGCGAAGAGAGCCTGAAGGCGATGGGCGGCGAGATCAACGACTTGGGCATGCAGGGACTGAACATCGAGCTGCACGGCCACTCGCTCGCGGACGTGATTTAGCTTACCGCTCGCAGCAATGACGGTCTCGTAGGGTGGGCAAAGCGAAAGCGTGCCCACGGTTCTCCGTCTCTTAAGAACGGTCGGCACGGCGCTTGCGCCCCTTTGCCCACCCTACTGCAGCTTTGCCCTGATCACTTGAACCAGTGCACCAGCGCGATGCTGATCCCCAGCAGCAGCAGCAGCGACAGCGTCACGGCCGCCGTCACCCGGCCGCCGACATTGGCGAGCACGCGCACGTCGACGCCAAGGCCGAGGGCGGCCATCGAGACCACCGTGAGAAAGCTCGTGATCGTCGTCACGGGGCCAACCACCGTCGCCGGCACGATCTCCAGCGAGCGCAGGGTCGCAAGCGCAAGGAAGCCGAGGATGAACCAGGGGACCAGGCGGAAGAAGCCGACGCTGGTTTTCTTGGCATCGCTCTGCCAGCGCGAAGCGACCAGCGACAGGCCGACGACGACCGGGCCGAGCATCAGGACACGCATCAGCTTCACCAGCGTGCCGATCTGGGTTGAGACGAGACCTGCCGGCACCGTCGCGGCGAGCACCTGCGGCACTGCGTAAACGGTGAGCCCGGCGAGAATGCCGTACTGCGTTGCGGACAATTGCAGCAGCGGGATCAGCAGCGGCAGGCCCAGCACCATCATCACGCCAAGGATCGCCGTAAAGGAGATCGAGGATGCAATCTCGTCGTTGCTGGCGCCGATGATGGGCGCCACTGCGGCGATGGCGGAATTGCCGCAGATCGAGTTGCCGCAGGCGATCAGGATCGACAGACGTGTCGACAAGCCGAGCATACGGCTCAGGCCGAAAGAAACACCGAGGGCAATCACGACGACCGCCGCGATCGATGCCAGCAGCGCAATACCGGAAGCTGCGATTGCGGCAAAGCTGATGGAGGCCCCGAGCAGCATCACCGCGACTTCCAGCAGTTGCTTGGCGCTGAAGGCGATGCCGGCCTGCCACCGCGGGGCCGGCTTCCAGAAGCTGCGCACCGCCATGCCGAGCAGGATCGCCATGACCAGCGCCTCGACATAGGGGTGCTCGAACATGCCCAGTTCGGCCCGCTCGAGCAGGGCCGACACACCGGCCACGAGAACGCAGAGGAGGATGCCCGGAATCAGCGCCGCAATACGGCCCGCGGCGGTGACCGGCTTGGAATCGGCCGGGCTGGATGCTTGATTCTGCGACACAAATCTCTCCCGAAGGAGAAAGATTTATACGCACCACGACCCGATTGGGAAATATGTTTTCGACATATCAGGGCCGAGAGAAGTTCTGTCCTCGGACCGGAATAAACGGCCTCAGAAGATCAGGTTCTTGGCCAGCGAGGCGACGCGGCTGAAACCGTCATAGATGCCGGGCTCGAAGAAGGCTGCACGGGCCAGCACGATGCCCGCGACCAGCGACCAGAACAGGGTGGTGCCGGCCCGCAGCAGGAGCTTCGAGGCGCGCGACTTCGGCTGTGTGTCCGTTGCGGACACCAGTTGCTCGCCGAAGGGCTCAAATCCAGTGCGTTCCATGGCTGCCGATCCACCAATTTCTGGCGGAAATGTCGTCGTTTCGGCTGCAAACAGCAATGGAAGCGATTGGCGTTTTTGCGCTCGGAAGGGGAAACTCCTTCCTCCTGACAGGACCGCGGCAATAGTTTTCTTCTTTCCGCCTATTTGGACACCGCCGCTCCGGTCACAACGCCTTCACCGCGTCGGGATTCCCCGAGGGCTCGGGAGCACGGCGGCAGCGCCATCTTCCAGTCGGTTGATGGCGCCGCACCGACGATGGCCCATCTCGCTACGCCGCCAGTCCGCTCTCTACTGGCGCAAACTCCAGCCCCAGACTCTCCGCCACCGCCTTGTTCGTCACCCGGCCGCGATGCACGTTGAGCCCGTTGCGCAGATGCGGATTCTCCAAGATGGCCGCAAATCCCTTGTTGGCGAGCATCAGGCCGAACGGCAGCGTGGCGTTGTTCAGGGCTTGGCTCGAGGTCACCGGCACGGCTCCCGGCATGTTGGCGACGCAATAGTGAACGACGCCGTCGACCTCGTAGGTCGGCTCCGCGTGCGTGGTCGGGTGCGAGGTCTCAAAGCAACCGCCCTGGTCGATCGCGACGTCGACCAGCACGGCTCCCGGCCGCATCGATTTCAGCATCGCACGGGTGACGAGCTTCGGCGCGCTGGCGCCGGGCACCAGCACTGCACCGATCACGACGTCGGCGGCGAACACCTCGTCCTCGACCGCCTCGATGGTGGAGAAACGGGTGCGTACGCGTCCAACAAACAGATCGTCTAGTTCGCGCAGGCGCGGGATCGAGCGGTCGATCACGGTGACTTCGGCACCTAAGCCGGCGGCCATGCGTGCCGCCTGCGTTCCGACCACGCCGCCGCCGAGCACGACGACGCGTGCCGGCTGCACGCCGGGCACGCCGCCGAGCAGCAGGCCGCGGCCGCCGCTGGAACGCTTGAGCGCGGCGCCGGCGGCCTCGATGGCGAGGCGGCCGGCGACTTCGCTCATCGGGGCGAGCAGCGGGAGGTGACCGCTCGCGTCCGTGACGGTTTCATAGGCGATTGCGGTGCAGCCGGAAGCAAGCAGGCCCTTGGCCTGGTCGGGATCCGGCGCAAGATGAAGGTAAGTAAAAAGGATCTGGCCTTCGCGAAGCTGAGCCCATTCGCTCTTCTGCGGCTCCTTCACCTTCACGATCATGTCGGACTTTGCAAAGATCTCGCGAGCGGTCTCGGCAATGGACGCCCCTGCCCGCCGGTACACCTCGTCGGACGCACCGATGCCGCTGCCGGCGCCGCTCTCGACCGTCACCTGGTGCCCGGCGGCAACGTATTCGCGGACCGCACCTGGGGTGAGCCCGACCCGATATTCCTGCACCTTGATCTCCTTCGGGACTCCGACGCGCATCTTGATCTCCCTCGCCAATGCTTTGATTCCATTGTTGATCGTAGCGAGAGGGTCGGTTTGGTTTCGTGCAAATATCCGCTACCTTGGCAGCGCCCGCGCCGGTTTCCGGCGCGAAATGGTCCTTTGACGCTGGAAACGAAACCTTGGCCCTCGACCGGAAAGACCTCGCCATCCTCGCGGAACTCACGACCAATGCGCGAGCCAGCCACACCGAGCTTGCCAACAAGATCGGCTTGTCGAGCACGGCGCTGGCGCGGCGGCAGAAGGCGCTGGAGGATGACGGCTACATCCAGGCCTACCAGGCCGCGCTCGACCTGGCCCAGTTCGGCCTCACCACCACGGTGCTGGTTCGCATCGCGCTGGAGAGCCAGAGCGACGAGGCACTGAAGGCGTTCGAGGCAGAGGTGACGAAATGCCCCTCTGTCGTGCGCTGCTTCCTGATGTCGGGGACGGACGACTACATCGTGATCGTGCTCGCCCGCGACATCCAGGATTTCGAGCGCATCCATCGCACCGAGCTGTCCCGCCTGCCCCGCGTCGCGCGGGTGCAATCGAGCTTCGCGCTGCGCGAGATCGTCAACCGCGCGGTGCCGACCGTGGTGTTCGGCGAGACCAAGCGCTGATCTCGTAAATCCAATCGGGAGAACCGATTGGGAACCAAGCAACTCGTCATCCGTTGGGCGCTATCGGCCAGCGGCGGCAACGCAGTCTCGCGTCATTTGCACAATTTGCCCGGCTCGGCCTTTCCGCAGGGAAATACACCATGGCCGACCTTACGATCCCCGAACGCATTCCGATCAACCTCGTCGTCAATGGCGAAAGCCGCGCGCTCGAGGTCGTGCCATGGACCACGCTTCTGGATGCGCTGCGTGACCGTCTGCAGCTGACCGGCACCAAGAAAGGCTGCGATCACGGCCAATGCGGTGCCTGTACCGTGCTGATCGACGGAAGACGGGTCAATTCCTGCCTGACCCTGGCCGTCATGAAGGATGGCGCCGAGATCACGACTATCGAAGGCTTGGCAAAGGACGGCACGCTGCATCCCCTGCAACAGGCCTTCATCGACCACGATGCCTTTCAATGCGGCTATTGCACGCCGGGACAGATTTGCTCTGCCGCGGGCCTGTTGGCGGAAGGCCGTGCGCGCGACGCGGATGAGATCCGGGAGCTGATGAGCGGAAACCTATGTCGCTGCGGTGCCTACCCCAACATCGTGGCTGCGATCGAGCAGGCAATGAGCCGGTCATGAACAACTTCCAATATTCGCGCGCAAGCGATGTTGCCGACGCCATCCGCCTGCTCGCCGCCGATCCCGGTGCGAAGTTGATCGCCGGCGGCACCAACCTGATCGATCTGATGAAGGAGAACGTCGAACGGCCCTCCCGGCTGATCGACATCTCCCGCCTGCCGCTCCGCGACGTCGAGGAGACGGCGGACGGCGGTCTGCGCATCGGCGCCTTGGTGCCGAATTCGGACCTCGCCTACCACCCGTTGATCGAGCAGCGCTATCCCCTCCTTGCCAGCGCCATCCTGGCCGGCGCCTCCGCGCAACTGCGCAACATGGCCTCGGTCGGCGGCAATCTGATGCAACGTACGCGCTGCCCCTACTTCTATGACACCACGACACCCTGCAACAAGCGAAGCCCCGGCACGGGCTGCTCGGCCCTCGATGGCCTCAACCGCAACCATGCCATCCTCGGCACCAGCAGCTCCTGCATCGCGACCAATCCATCCGACATGAGCGTGGCGCTGGCCGCGCTCGGCGCGCTCGTACATATCGCACGCCCCTCGGGGCAGCGCACCATCGCGCTGACGGATTTCCATCGGCTTCCTGAGGACAAGCCTCATCTCGATACCAATCTCGGCAGCGGCGAGATCATTATCGCCATCGAGCTGCCGCCGAACGGCTTTGCCCGGACTTACAGCTATCTGAAGATCCGCGACCGGCTGTCCTACGCCTTTGCTCTGGTCTCGGTCGCGGCCGCGGTCGACCTGGAGGGCAACGCGATCAGCGAAGCGCGCCTTGCGCTCGGTGGCGTGGCCCACAAGCCCTGGCGAAGCCTCGAGGCCGAAGCCGCATTGCGCGGTCAGGCGGCAACACCGGATCATTTCGGGCGCGCCGCCGACCTGCTGCTGCAGGGAGCGACGGCACGCTCCCACAACGGGTTCAAGATCGACCTGGCGCGCCGAGCCGTCGTGCGTGCGCTGATGCAGGCCGCAAGCGCCACGCCGCAATCACAAGCTCACAAGAAGATCGCATGAGGACCCGATGAACGCCTATGTCGGAACACCAACGTCGCGCGTCGACCGCCGCGCCAAGGTCACCGGGGCCGCCAAATATGCCGGCGAATTCGCAGCAGACGGTCTCCTTCACGGCTTCGTCGTCGAGGCCAGCATCGCGCGTGGGCGCGTCGCTCGTCTCGATACCAGCGAGGCGCTGAAGGTGAAGGGCGTGGTCGACGTGCTCACGCATGAACATCGGCCGCCCCTCGCCGACAAGGACGAAGCCTGGAAGGATGAGGTGGCGCCGGAGAAGGGCTCGCCGTTCCGGCCGCTCTATGATGAGAGGGTCAAGTTCAACGGCCAGCCGATCGCGCTGGTCGTCGCGGAGGACTGGGAGATCGCCAAGTTCGCCGCAACCCGCGTTCGCGTCGAATATGAGCAGGAGGCGTTTTCGACCGATCTTGAATCCGAACGCGGCAAGGCCGAGAAAGTGGATCAACCGCACAAGCCGCGTGGTGATGCCGCAGCAGCCCTGACGCGCGCGGCCGTGCGCCACGAGGCGGATTACGTCATTCCGACCGAGCACCACAACCCCATGGAGCTCTTCGCGACGACGGCCGTCTGGAACGGCAGTGGCGGGCTCACGGTCTACGACAAGACGCAGGGCGTCCAGAACGTCCAGAAGTTTCTCTGCAGCGTATTCGGCAAGAAGCCGGACGACATCCGCGTGATCTCGCCCTATGTCGGCGGCGCCTTCGGCTCGGGCCTGCGACCGCAGCACCAGGTGGTGCTGGCAACCCTCGCCGCGCTCGCACTGAAGCGCTCCGTCCGCGTCGTGCTGACGCGGCAGCAGATGTATGGCCTGGGCTACCGTCCCATGACCATCGAGCGCGTTGCGCTCGGTGCAAAGCCGGACGGCACGCTCGATGCGATCACCCACGAAGCCGTTGCCGTGACCTCACGTTATGAGGATTTTTCGCGCAACGATACGGGCTGGGCCGAGCAGCTTTACAAGAGTCCCAACAGCAACTTTTCCCATAAGCTGGTGGACCTCGACGTTTCGACACCCTGCGACATGCGCGCGCCGGGTGCGGCAACGGGCGTCTGCGCGCTCGAATGCGCCATGGACGAATTGGCCGTCGCGCTGAAGCTCGATCCGGTCGAGCTGCGCCTGAGGTGCTACTCGGATCGCGACCAGAGCCAAGGCCTGCCTTACACCAGCAAGCAGCTGCGCGAGTGCTACGCCCGCGGCGCCGAAGCGTTCGGCTGGAGCCGGCGTAATCCGGCGCCGCGTTCCATGCGAGACGGCAAGGAGCTCGTCGGCTGGGGCATGGCGACTGGGGTGTGGGAAGCGCTGCAGATGCCGGTCGCCGTCCGCATCGTGCTGACGGCCAACGGCCATGCCGAGGTCTCCTGCGCCGCGTCCGATATCGGCACCGGCACCTACACCATCGTGGCGCAGGTCGCGGCCGATGCTCTCGGGCTGCCGATCGAGAATATCAGCGTCCGGCTCGCCGATTCGAGCTTGCCGCAAGCCCCCGTCGAGGGCGGCTCCTGGATGGCGGCATCAAGCGCGCATGCGGTCTTGGGAGCGGCCGAAGAAATTCGCTGGGAACTCGCACGTCTTGCCAAGGCCATGCCGGGCACACCGCTCGCTGACCTCGACGCCGCCGACGTCACCCTGACTGACGGCATGATCGCCAGCAGCGACGGTCGCGGGGCCGCTGTCTCGATTGCGGATGTCATGCGCCACAGCAAGCTCGAGCGGATCGAAAAGGAGAAGCTCAACCAATTCGCGGAGGATAAATCGCATGCCCGCAACACACATTCGGCGGTCTTCGCGGAGGTGAAGATCGACGAGGAGCTGGGAATTATCCGTGTCACCCGGATCGTGAATGCGGTCGCGGCCGGGCGCATCCTGAACACCAAGACCGGCCGCAGCCAGATCATGGGCGGGGTGGTCTGGGGTATTGGAATGGCGCTGCACGAGGAAACGGTGATGGATCACCGCTTCGGCCGCATCATGAACGCGAACATTGCCGAATACCACATTCCCGTGAACGCCGACGTCCACGACATTGACGTCATTTTCGTCGACGAGCCCGACGACCGCATCAACCGGTTGGGAATCAAGGGGCTCGGCGAGATCGGCATCGTCGGCGTCCCGGCCGCAATTGCGAACGCCGTCTACCATGCCACCGGCAAGCGCATCCGGCGCTTCCCGATCACACTGGACAAGCTGCTGGAGTGAAGCGTCAGGCTAACCTTGCCGCAGCACTCGGGCATGTCATCCAGATGTCATCGAATGTGCAGAGAGCTGTATCTTCCTGCACATTCGGGACCTGCCATGGACTATTTCAAGCGCTTCAACTTCCTGTTCGCCGCCCCTGTGTTCGATGCCGACGATCTCGAAGGCGTCCGCTTCAACCAGATCATCGAGGAGATCCAGCGCTCCGGCTTCGAGGTGGTCCGGGCCCGCAAGCTGGAGGATGCCGAGATGGCGGTGCAGACCGATGCCGCGATCGGCTGCATGGTGGTGGACTGGGGCAAGAAGGGCCTGGAAGGCAAGACCTCGGCGCTGATCAATCTGATGCGCCGCCGAGGCCTCGACTTCCCGATCATCCTGCTGATCCGTCGCAAGCGGTTCGAGGATTTGCCGGTCGAGGTGCTCGATTTCATCGACGGCTATGTCTTCCTGTCCGAGGAGACGCCAACCTTCATCGCCAAGAACCTGATCAGCCGGCTGAAGCAATATGCTGAGACGCTGAAGACGCCGTTCTTCGGCGCGCTGGTCGACTATGCCGAGGAAGGCAACCAGCTCTGGACCTGCCCGGGCCACAATGGCGGCGTGTTCTACAACCGCAGCCCGATCGGGCGCGTGTTCGTCGAGCATCTCGGCGAATCCGTGTTCCGCGACGACCTTGACAATTCCGTGCTCGACCTCGGCGACCTCCTCACCCATGAGGGCCCGGCGCTGAGGGCGCAGAAGGAAGCGGCGGCGATCTTCGGTGCGGAAAAGACCTATTTCGTGCTCAACGGCACCTCGACCTCGAACAAGGTCGCGCTGGGCGCCCTCGTCACCGACGGCGATCTCGTGCTGTTCGACCGCAACAACCACAAGGCCGCCCATCACGGCGCGCTGATGATCAATGGCGGCATCCCGGTCTATGTGCCGACCGTTCGCAACGCCTGGGGACTGATCGGCCCGATGCGCTGGGACCGGCTCGAAGAGAAGAGCTTGCGCGAGGCGATCCGCAACCATCCCCTGGTGAACGATCGCGACGCTTGGCGCAAGGAGCGGCCGTTCCGTGTCGCCGTGGTCGAGCAGTGCACATATGACGGCTCGATCCACAGCGCCGAGATGATCATCAAGCGTATCGGCCATCTCTGCGACTACATCCTGTTCGACGAGGCTTGGGCCGGCTTCATGAAATTCCACCCCCTTTATGCCGGCCGCTTCGCCATGGGGCTGGTAAATCTCTCGCCCGACGCCCCCGGCATCATCGCGACGCAGTCGACCCACAAGCAGCTGGCAAGCTTCTCGCAGGCCTCGCAGATCCACATCAAGGACCGCCATATCCGCGGCCAGAAGCGTCGCGTCGAGCACCGCCGCTTCAACGAGAGCTTCATGCAGCACGCCTCGACCTCGCCGTTCTACCCGCTGTTCGCCTCGCTCGACGTCGCGCACAGATGATGAAGGGCCGCTCCGGCGAAGTGCTGTGGGACGACACGATCCGGCTCGGCATCGAGCTGCGCAAGAAGATCCGCGCGATGCGCCAGGAGTTCGAGGAGAAGGAGCAGAACCCGGATCGCCGCTGGTTCTTCGAGCCCTTCGTTCCCGATCGCGTCGCCATTGCCGATGTCAGCCGTCCCGGCGCGGCGCATAACGTCGCCTGGGAGACTCTCTCGACCGACGAGCTCGCCACCAACCCCGCGCTGTGGCAGCTCTCCCCGGATACCAACTGGCACGGCTTTCCCGATCTCGCGGAAGGCTTTGCCATGACCGATCCGAACAAGCTGACGCTGCTCACGCCCGGGTTCGATCGTGCGACGGGAGCTTATGCCGAGCACGGCATTCCCGCGCCGGTCGTCGCGCAATATCTGCGCGAGAACCGCATCGTCCCCGAGAAGAACGACCTCAATTCCCTGCTCTTCCTGCTCACGCCCGGCGTCGAGGCGAGCAAGGCGGGCACGCTGATCTCCGGCCTCGTCGCGTTCAAGCGACTGCACGACGACAATGCGCTGCTCGCCGACGTCATCCCCGAATTCTATCAGAGGCGGCAGGCGCGCTACGCCGGTGCACGGCTGCGTGACCTCTGCGGCGAGATGCACCGTTTCTTCCGCACCGCCGATGTCAGCGCGCTCCAGGCGCGGCAGTTCATGCCCGAGCATATGCCCGAGATCGCGATGTCGCCCCGCGATGCCGCGCGCTATCTGTTCAAGAACGACGTCGACTACCTCCCGATCGAGGCGATCGCGGGCCGAATCGCGACCACGCCGTTCGTGGTCTACCCGCCCGGCATCGCCACCATCGTGCCCGGCGAGCGGCTGACGGAACGAGCCAAGCCCATGATCGATTATCTCAAGATGTTCGAGACCTGCTTCAACACATTTCCGGGCTTCGACGTCGAGATCCAGGGCGTCTACAAGGAGGTCGATGCGAATGGGCGCATCGGGCTCTACACTTATGTCGTGACCGAGTAGGTGCCGATGAACGAAGCAGCTGCGCGCGCGAGCGATGAACCCGTCCTGGTTCGGCCATCACGCGAAAGCGACATCGAGGCGATGCTGGCGATCTACCGCCATCACGTCCGCAGCGGCGTGCCGCGCGATGTCGAAGGAACCGGTGCGCCGGAGCCGGACGATCTGCGCGACCGGCGCAAGAACCTGAAGCAGACCCGCCTGCCGCATCTGGTTGCGACCTGGCGCGGCGAGGTCGTCGGCTATGCCTATGCCGTGCTGTTCCGCAAAAGGCCGGCCTATCGATACACCGCCAAGCACTCGATCTACGTCCATCACGCCCATCTCGGCCGCGGGGTCGGACGGCTGTTGCTGCAGGAATTGATCGACGCCTGCGCGGCGGCCGGCTTCCGCCAGATGATCGGCTATATCGATGCCGATAACGCGCCCTCGCTGAAGCTGCACGAGCGGTTCGGCTTCGCGCGCGCCGGCCTGCTCAGCGGCGTTGCCTACCGCCACGGCCGCTGGTCCGACACCGTCATGGTGCAACGCTCGCTCGGCGCGGGGACGACGACGCCCCCGCCCGTCACGGCACCCGGGCGCTAGTCGCTACGACGGGAAGTCGGCGGGTCTGACATGGATGCGGTCGGCATGCAGTGACCAGTGATGCAACGCCTGGTCCTTGCAGAACCTCGCTTTCGCCCGTTCCCTGGCCTCGTCCTCGTCGGCGGCGTCGATCTCGAGCGTGCCCTGGCAGACCTCGCATTGCCGGCCGTATTCGCCGAGCACGTCCTTCATGAACCTGACGACATAAGTTGACATGGGACCTCCCTGCCTGCCCGCCGGCACTCTAGTCCCATTTAGGCCGGACGGGGAAAGGAGATTTTGACGCGGATCAAGGCTTGTCCAGTCCCGGCGGAAGATTCGTTGCGGAACCTGCCGCGCGGGTTTATGGGCAAATGCCGGTCGCCAATGAGGAACTTGCCTTGCACTTTGTCTCCGATACCGAAGTCACGAAGGCTCTGACCTTTCCGATCCTGATTGAGGCCCTCGAAGAAGCGCATCGCCGGCCGAAGATGGAGGTGCTGGACGCCTTCCTTGGAGACGAGAGGGGGCAATACGTCATCCGCAGCGCCGTCGATCCCGGCCGATACATGGCCAGCAAGATGTTCACCAGCTTTCCAGCCAATCTGGCCGAAGGCAGGATGCCGGCGGTGCAGGCCGTGTGCGTGCTGTTCGACGGCACCAACGGCCGGCCGCTGGCGGCGATGGACGGGACCGAGATCACGCATTGGCGCACCGCAGCCGACTCCGCGTTGGCCACGAAACTGCTCGCCCCGCCCAATCCCGAGACGCTGCTCTGCGTCGGGGCCGGCGAGATGTCCGAATGGCTGATCCGGGGTCATCGCACCGTGCGGCCGTCACTGGAGCGCGTGCTGATCTGGAATCGCAGCCCGGACCGGGGCGTGGATCTCGCTCAGCGCTTGGCGAAGGCCGGCATCAAGGCGGAAGCAATCACGGATCTCGACGCCGCGACGCGCGAGGCCGATGTCATTACCACCTGCACCCGCGCGCATCAGCCGCTGATCAAGGGCCTCAATCTGCGGCCGGGCACGCATCTGGACCTCGTCGGCGGCTACACACCGCAAACCCGGGAGGCTGATGACGAGGCGGCCAAGCGCTCCCGCGTCTTCGTGGACCGGCGGGAATCCGCCTTCCACGGCGTCGGCGACATCCTGCAGCCGATCGCGAGCGGCGCGATCAGCGAGGCAGACGTCCTCGGCGACCTCTACGACCTCGTCGGCGGCCTTGTGCAGGGGCGAACGTCACCGTCCGACATCACGTTCTTCAAGAACGCGGGCGGCGGCCATCTCGACCTCATGACCTGCGAGGCCGTGTTCCAGCAGCTCGGCGCAAAGCTGGGGTAGTGGCCCAGGCTGGCGAGACACGGCCGACGTCAGCCCTCACGCCTTGATGTCGAGGAGCGTGTCTTGCGTCTCGGCGTAGGCCTGAATGACCTTCGCATTGGCAACGAAGCTGTATTTTGCGGTCACCAGCTGAGCGAATTCGCTAGCAAGATCGACATTCGGCGCTGCCACCAGGCCGTCCTGGTTTGCGAAGGGAGCGCTCGGGTCGGATTGCGCGGTATAGCTCGGCGATACCGTCGATACGGTCGCAACCGTACCGCCCGGCGTCGAACCGCTCGACTGGGAGACCTGATCGACCCGCAAGGGCACGTAGGCTGCAGGAAACGTTGGAGCAATGCCCGCACCGGCCGATGCGCTCGACCCGCCTGACGCGGGTAGTGGGCCGGTCGTCCTGATGTTGGCGATATTGCTCGCCGCCACGTTCACGCGCAAACTCGCCGCAGAAAGTCCGGATGTCGCAATCGAAAGTATGCTCATGCTCCCTGATCTACAGGAGAGGTCATACGCGTTCATTCACGCCATCAGTAAAATCCACCGCTCTCCGTTTTCATCCTGATAACCAAGGATCGGCGCGCGACTGGGCTTCGCGCGCCCTACCCCGGCGTCACGCCAAAAGCCTGCTTGAAGCGCTCGGCATAGCGCGGCCAGGCTTCGGGATTGATGATGCGCGGCGGGCGCTTGCCGTCGAGCACATCCAGCACTTGCTCGGCGGCGATCCGGCCCATGTTCTGGCGCGCCTCGATGGTGACGCCTGCCGTGTGCGGGCTCGCCAGCACGTTGTCGAACTGGAGCAGCGGATGCTCCGGCGGCGGCGGCTCCTTGGACCAGACGTCGAGGCCGGCACCGGCGATGCGCTTGTCGCGCAGCGCCTGCAGCAGCGCGTCCTCGTCGTGGATGAAGCCGCGTGCGGTGGTGATGAAATAGGCATGCGGCTGCATCAGCGCGAATTCGCGTGTGCTGATCAAGTTGCGGCTGCCCTTGTTGAGCGGGCATGAGATCGAGACGAAATCGGCGCGGCGCAACAGCTCGTCGAGCTCGACCTTCTCCCCGCCCCGCTCGGCCATCACCTCGGCCGACAAATACGGATCGTAGGCAAGCACCGTCATGCCGAGCAGGCCCTTGCACAAGGCGGCGATGCGCCGGCCGACATTACCGAGGCCGATGATGCCGACGGTCTTGCCCTCGACCTCGTTGCCGACGAGATCGTTGCGGTTCACGTCGCGCTCGCGGCGCAGCCGGCGATCCGACTGGATGATGCGCTTGGACAGCGTCAGCATCATCGCCAGCGCGTGCTCGGCGACCGAATGGGCGTTGCCGCCGGACTGGTTGACGACTACGACGCCTGCCTCCGTGCAGGCCTCGACGTCGACGGGATCGAAGCCGGCACCATTGCTGGAGACCAGCAGCAAATTCGGCGTCCGCTTCAGGAAGGCGGCATCGACATGGAAATGCGGGGCGAGCTCATCGCGGGCGGCGCCGACCTGGTAGACGTGGGCAGCGCCGAGGAGCGGACCATAAACATCCTCGGGGCTTCCATTTTCGATGCGATCGAGCCGGACGTCGGGCCGGGCCTTCAGGATATCGATATAGATCGGATTGGCCAAATAATTGGAGTAGACGACGCGCTTGTTGTTGACGGACATCAGGACCCTTCCGGCTCGTTCGCGGGAGATTCGCAAGGTCAGCGCGATGCGCGCCCTCCTATGCCCCTCCCGTGTTCTGGTTGTCGCCGCTTATGCCATGGCGGTGCCGGCCACGGCAGGCCTGCTGGCGCAGATCACGGTGACGGCCCGGACATGTTGACAATCCCGCTGCCCGCGTCAAGTTCGGCAGACCGCCGCGACGGCCAGAACCAAGAAGCATGCGCGGCCCCAGGGAGAGCGCGATGGCGATTGCGGAACAGCAGCCGCAGGGGAGCAGCGACGGAAGCTGGCACGGCATCGTCCTGCAAACCTTGAAGCGGAACGAGATCAACCTGATCCCTTACGTGCCGGACCGCGTGCTGACGCCGCTGATCAAGAACCTGCACGCCGATCCCTTCTTCACCACTTTCGCGACCGCCCGTGAGGAAGAGGCCGTCGGCATCCTCGCCGGCGCCTGGATGGGCGGTCGGCGCGGCGCGGTGCTGATGCAGACCTCCGGCTTTGCGACGCTCGCAAACGTGCTGGCCTCGCTCGCAGTGCCCTACCAGATTCCGCTGATCATGCTTGTCTCTGAGCGCGGCACGCTCGGCGAATTCAACTACGGCCAGTCCCTGGTCTGCCGCACCATGCGACCGGTGCTGGATTCGCTGGCGCTGGAGCATCACACCATCACCCGGCTCGACGAGCTCGAATTCATCGCCGACCGCTCGATCAAGCAGGCCGTCACCACGCAGGCGCCGGTGGCGTTGATCCTCAACCCGCTGCTGACGGGCGGCAAGGTCTTCGACAAGTGAGGCCGACGATGAACACTGGCAACACCAAGGTGATGAACCGCTTCGACGTCACCTCGCGGCTGATCGCGAAGCTGAAGCACGAGGAAGCCGTGATCGGCGGCATCGGCAACACCAATTTCGATCTGTGGGCCGCCGGCCACCGCCCGCAGAACTTCTACATGCTGGGCAGCATGGGACTCGCCTTTCCGATCGCGCTCGGCGTGGCGCTGGCGCAGCCCGACCGCCGCGTCTTCGCGCTCGAAGGCGACGGCTCGCTCCTGATGCAGCTCGGTGCGCTCTCGACGATTGCAGCCTTGAAGCCGAAGAACCTCACGATGATCGTGATGGACAACGGCATCTACCAAATCACCGGGGCGCAGGCGACGCCGGCAGCGAACGTTGCTGACATCGTCGCCATTGCCATTGGCTCTGGTCTTGCGAGCAGCGCCTGGGCCGCGGACGAGGAAGATTTCGAGCGGCTGGTCGACGACGCCATGGCCGCTTCCGAGCCGATCCTGATCGCGGTCAGGATCGACGACAAGCCCGGCGTGGGCACCACCCGGCGCGACCCCGTGCAGATCCGGGAACGCTTCATGCATGGCCTCGGCGTGCGCGATCCGCTTTAACATTTTTGTCATTAACTACACGGCGATCTGATACGAGCCTCGCGACAACCCGACCAAATTCGTGCTAAGCGACCCGGATGTTCATTCGTACCTTTGCTTGGCTGCTCGCCGCTGCCGTTACGTTCGCCACCCTCGGTCCTCCCGGCCTTCGCCCCCATTCCGACCTCGGTCAGGACGGCGAACATGCGCTTGCCTTCGTCATGGTGGGATTGGCCTTCGGCCTCGCCTATCCACGCCGGCGCCTACTGAGCGCAGCGGCCGCGGTCGTCCTGATCGGCGTTCTCGAGCTGATGCAGTTTTGGGCACCCGGCCGTCACGCGCGGCTGGTGGATTTTTTGGTCGATGCTGCCACCGCGTGCCTCGGCTTTGCACTCGCCGCCGCCGTAGACCGGCTACTCTCGCGCTTTCGCACCAGCTCCGCCATGACAAGCGAAGGCCCCGCGGAGTGATGCTCCGCAGGGCCCTGCTCAGCACAAAGAATTGCGTCGATCAGTCGATGATCTTGACCACGCGGCGTGTGCGCGGCTCGACGATCACCCGGCGATCGTTCACGACCGCATAGCGATATTCGGTGTAGTTCGGCACGGGCCGCAGCACCACGGTCGGAGGCAGCGGCTCGCCGACCACGACGCGCTCCTGGACCACGACGGAGTCGCTGCGAGGAATTCCGCCGAGGACCGCATTCGGAATTTCGAGACCGGCGCCGACGGCTGCACCCACGGTGCCGCCAACCATTGCACCGATCGGGCCGCCGATGTCGCCACCTGCACGCGCGCCGTCCCTGGCGCCCTGTTCGGTCGTCGACTGAGCAAAGGCTGCGCTCGACGCCAGCAGCGACGCTGCAGCCAACGTAATCGCAAGACGGGTTTTCATGGTGTTTTGTCTCCAGTGATTGTCCTGCGCCTTCAACCCGCGGGGCCGGAGCATTGTTCCGGTTCCCCTGCGACGAAAGATGCATCACTGGACAGTGTTACCGCGTAACAGTTCAGGCCCTGGCGATCTCATGCCCCGCCATCAGTTCCAGCGCCCGCACCATGGCGGAGTGATCCCAGGCCTTGCCGCCATGTGCAGTGCAGGACGAGAACAATTGCTGCGCCACCGCCGTGCTCGGCAGCGACAGGCCGAGTGCACGCGCACCTTCGAGCGCGAGATTGAGATCTTTCTGGTGCAGCTCGATGCGGAAGCCAGGATCGAAATTGCGCTTCACCATGCGCTCGCCATGCACCTCCAGAATTCGCGAGGACGCGAAGCCGCCCATCAGCGCCTTGCGCACCAGCGCGGGATTCGCACCGGCCTTGGATGCGAACAACAGGGCCTCGCTCACGGCTTCGATGGTGAGCGCGACGATGATCTGGTTGGCAACCTTTGTCGTCTGCCCGTCGCCGTTGGCGCCGACATGCGTGACGTTCTTGCCCATCTTGTCGAAGATTGGCTTCATGGTGCCAAAAGCCCGCTCGGGCCCGCCGACCATGATGGTGAGGCTCGCCGCCTTGGCGCCGACCTCCCCGCCCGACACCGGCGCATCGAGATAATCGGCGCCGAGCGCCTCGATCTTTTTTGCAAACTCCTTCGTCGCCAGCGGCGAGATCGAGCTCATGTCGACGACGATCTTGCCCTTGGAGATGCCGCTAGCGACACCCTCCTTGCCGAACAGCACGGCCTCCACATGCGGCGTATCCGGCACCATGATGATGACCGCGTCCGCCTGCTCCGCGACCTCCCTGGCCGATGTGCAGGCGATGCCGCCCGCGGACATCAGCTCCGGCGCGATCGGAGCAACGTCACGCAGAAGCACCCGATGGCCCGCAGCCAGCAGATGGCCGGCCATCGGCCGTCCCATGGTGCCAAGTCCGATGAAGCCGATGTTGGTCATGTCTGATTTCTCACAGTTGGAGTAGCAAAACTCATCCGCGCACTCGGTGCACCTCTCCCGCTAGCGGGAGAGGGAGCGCACCGCCGACATGGCAATATTCTCAGGTCTCAAACGTCTGTGCCGCATGCCACGACAGGCCCTCCAGCGTCGTGGTGCGCGGCTTGTATTCGCAGCCGATCCAGCCGCGATAGCCGATCGCGTCGAGGTGGCGGAAGAGGAAGGGATAGTTGATCTCGCCGGTGCCGGGCTCGTGACGGCCGGGATTGTCGGCAAGCTGGACGTGGGCGATCTGAGGCAGATATTCCTGCATGGTGCGGGCGAGATCGCCCTCCATGATCTGCATGTGGTAGATGTCGTACTGGATGAAGAGGTTGTTCGATCTCACCTCGGAGATCAGCTGCACCGCCTGCTCGGTGCCGTTGAGGAAGAAGCCGGGAATGTCGAGCGTGTTGATGGGCTCGACCAATAGCTTGATGTTCTCTCGCGCCAGCGTCGAAGCTGCAAAACGCAGATTCCCGACCAGCGTCTCCCGAAGCTCGTGCGGATCGGCGTCGACAGGGGCGATGCCGACGAGGCAGTTGAGCTGCTCGCAATCGAGCGCCCTGGCATAATCGATCGCGCGGAACACGCCGTCGCGGAATTCGGCGATGCGGTCGGGCAGAATCGCAATGCCGCGCTCGCCCCCCGCCCAGTTGCCGGCGGGGAGATTGTGCAGCACCTGCGTCAAGCCATGCGCCTCGAGTTGCTCGCGCAGCTGCGCCTTGTCGAAATCATAGGGGAAGAGATATTCGACCCCGGCAAAGCCCGCCGCCTTCGCCGCCGCAAAGCGGTCGAGGAACGGCATCTCGTTGAAGAGCATGGTGAGATTGGCGGCAAATTTCGGCATGGTGCTTCTTCCCCTATTCCGCCGGCTGCAGCACGCGCGTGGTCTCGACTTCGTCGAGCGGAAGGTCCAGCACCTCCTCGAACTCGACGATGTTGTCGATCTCCGTGCCCATCGCGATGTTGGTGACCCGTTCGAGGATGAACTCGACCACCACAGGCACGCGGTGCTTGGCCATCAATTCGCGGGCGGTCGCAAACGCTGCCTGCGTGTCCTTCGGGTCGGTGACGCGGATGGCCTTGCAGCCGAGGCCTTCGGCGACCGCGACATGGTCGACGCCGTAGACGCCGATCTCGGGCGCGTTGATGTTCTCGAAGGAGAGCTGGACATGATAGTCCATGTCGAAGCCGCGCTGGGCCTGTCGGATCAGGCCGAGATAGGAATTGTTCACGACGACGTGGATGTAGGGCAGATTGAACTGCGCGCCGACCGCGAGCTCCTCGATCAGGAACTGGAAATCGTAGTCGCCGGAGAGCGCGACGATCTCGCGCTCCGGGCACGCCGCGCGCACGCCGAGCGCGGCCGGCAGCGTCCAGCCGAGCGGCCCCGCCTGCCCGGCATTGATCCAGTTGCGGGGCTTGTAGACGCCGAGGAACTGCGCGCCGGCGATCTGCGACAGGCCGATCACGGTGACATAGGTGGTGTCGCGGCCGAACGCCTTGTTCATTTCCTCGTAGACGCGCTGCGGCTTGATCGGGACGTTGTCGAAATGGCTCTTGCGCAGCATCGTCTTCTTGCGGTCGCGGCAGGCCGCAGGCCACGCCTGGCGCTCGCGGAGCCTGCCTGACCGCCGCCACTCCCTGGCGACGGCGACGAACAGTTCGAGCGCGGCCTTTGCGTCCGAGACGATGCCGAGATCGGGATTGAACACGCGCCCGATCTGCGTCGGCTCGATGTCCACGTGAACGAATTTGCGACCCTTGGTGTAGGTCTCGACCGAGCCGGTGTGGCGGTTGGCCCAGCGATTGCCGATGCCGAGCACGAAGTCGGACTCCAGCAGCGTGGCATTACCATAGCGGTGGCTGGTCTGGAGACCCACCATGCCGGCCATCAGCACGTGATCATCGGGGATCGCGCCCCATCCCATCAGCGTCGGCACGACGGGTATGTTGGCGATTTCGGCGAACTCGACCAGCAGGTCCGAGGCGTCGGCGTTGATGATGCCGCCGCCCGCGACGATCAGCGGCCGTTCGGCGGCGTTGAGCATCTCCAGCGCCTTCTCGACCTGCTTGCGCGTCGCGGCGGGCTTATAGACCGGCAGCGGCTCGTAGGTCTCGTCATCGAATTCGATCTCGGCGAGCTGTACGTCGAGGGGCATGTCGATCAGCACCGGCCCCGGCCTGCCTGAGCGCATCACGTGAAAGGCTTGGCTGAACACACGCGGCACCAGCGCCGGCTCACGTACCGTCAGTGCCCACTTCGTGACAGGCTTTGCAATCGACTCGATGTCGACCGCCTGGAAATCCTCCTTGTAGAGCCGCGCGCGCGGCGCCTGCCCGGTGATGCAGAGGATCGGGATGGAATCGGCGATCGCGGAGTAAAGACCGGTGATCATGTCGGTGCCAGCCGGCCCGGAGGTGCCGATACAGACCCCGATATTGCCGGCCTTGGCGCGCGTATAGCCTTCGGCCATGTGCGAAGCGCCCTCGACATGGCGCGCCAGGATGTGGCGGATCGAGCCGCGCTTCTTCAGCGCCGAGTAAAGCGGATTGATTGCAGCGCCGGGAACACCGAAGGCCGTCGATATACCTTCCTTCTCCAGGATACGTACGGCCGCATCGACAGCTCGCATCTTCGCCATATCGGACCTCGCTCAAATTGCGTCAGCGAGCGAGATCATCAGATACGCAGAAGCCGATCTCAACGAGACCGATTTTATTTTCCACGATGCGGCAACCACGAGAAAATCGTGGACGTGTCAATCGGTTAGATCAACAGATGCGTGAAAGCAGCTCACTCGAACAGCGGCGCCAGCTGCATCTGCGGCACCAGCACGAGTCCCTTATCGGTGATGCGAATTTCCGGAATGACCGATAGCGGAATCAAATTGAAACCCATGTACGGGATGGTGCAGCCGGCCTCGGCCCATTCCTTCTTCAGCACCTTCACCTCTTCCGCCACTTCGGTGACACGCTTGTCGGACAGGAGTCCTGCGATCGGCAGCGGAACCAGCGCCCTCACCTCGCCGTCGGCGACGACGCAGACGCCGCCCTGCCGCTCCTTGATGGCGGCGATGGCGACCTGCATGTCGCCCTCGTTGGTGCCAGCGACGATGAGATTGTGGCTGTCGTGTCCGACGCTGGAGGCGACCGCGCCGCGCTTCAGGCCGAAATCCTTCAGGAGCCCATGGGCAACGTTCCCGGCGGATTTGCCATGACGCTCGACCACGGCGACGAAGCAGAGACCGTAGCGCGCGAACAGCGACGGCCAGTCTTTTGCGGGTTCGATCTCCACTTTCTCGTGGATCAGCGTGATGCCAGGCAGCGCGGTCTTGATGGCGTTGACGGTGCAGGCCTTCGCGGGCAATTCGGGCGTCAGCTTCATCGTCTGCGGCAGCTTGACGGTCGCATAGGCTCCCTTGGGATATTGGTAGCGATGCGACAGCGCCTGATCGAGACGCGGGGTGATCTTGCCGTGCTCGACCACGAGCTCGCCACCATACCAGGTGCATTGTGGCTCGAGCTGATCGTCCATCAGCACGAGATCGGCGCGGCGGCCGCCGCCAAGCCCGCCGATATCGCCTTCCATCCCGAAGCGGGTCGCGCCATGCAGAGAGCCCATTGACCAGGCCTGCTCGGGCGACATCCCCGCCTTCACGGCTTCCCGCACGACCCAGTCGAGACCGAACAGCAGGAGATCATCGGCGTCACGATCGTCCGTGCACACGGCGGTGCGCTTGTGCGAGGCCCCGAGCTCGGTGATTGTTCGGATCGCTTGCGGCAGCGAGTGCCAGGGCGTAGTCGGCGGTCCCCCGCGCAAAAACACCCAAACGCCGGCATCGAGCAGGTCATCGGCGATGTCGCGGTCGATCGCCTCATGGGTGTCGGTGACGCCGGATGCCGCATAGGCCGCAACGAATTCGCGGCCGTAGACATGCCCGGAAACGGGACGCCCCCGCTTTAAGGCTGCGGAGAGGATGGCATGGCTGCGCTCGTCGCCCATCGTGACAGGCACGAAATCCATCTTCTCGCCAAGCGCCACCGCTTCGGGCCAGCGATCGAACAGACCGGCGATCTTGTCCGGCGTGAGGTCGCCGCCCGCCGTCTCCAGTTCAGCCGAGGTCGCGGGAACCGTGCTCGGCACGGTCAAGAAGATCGACAGCGGCGCCTCGCGCGCATCTTCCAGCATCGCCTCCACACCGGCGGCGTCCATGACGTTGCCGATCTCGTGGCTGTCGCAGAAGATCGTGGTGGTGCCGTTCAGCAACGCAGCCTCGGCATAGGCGCAGGCCGTCACCATCGAGGATTCGATGTGGATGTGCGGATCGACGAGGCCGGGCGCGATGATGCCACCGGCGGCGTCATACAGCGGAACATCGCTCCAGGCTTTCTTGGCTGTGCCTGCCGGTTTCACCGCCGCGATGCGGCCGCCTGTGATCCAGACTTCCCGCCCCTGATGAATGCGCTCCGAATAGGTCGAGAGCACCCGCGCCCCCGTGACGACGAGATCCGGCGCGACGCGGGCCGACGCAACATCGGCCAAGCGCCGCGTCATGCTGTGCAGGGGAGCAACGGTGAAGCGGGTGAGTTTGGTCATCGGGGCTCTCACGGATATTGGACAGCCCAGCGATGGTTGCCCCCGACGGCGGCAGGGGCAACTCAAATAAAACGGCACCTTTGCTTACGCATTGGGCAAACTGGCCGTTGATGAGTTCCGCTAGTCCTCATTCGCCTTGAACCGCCCGAGCCCCTTCAAGACGAAGGGCGCCACCAGCGCGATCAGCGCGACGCCGAGGAGCGTTGCCGAGATCGGGCTCTGCAGCAGCGTCATGGGATCGCCGAGGCTGATCGCGAGCGCGCGGCGCAGCTGGCTTTCGGCAATCGGGCCCAGGATCAGGCCGACCACGACGGGCGCGATCGGGAAATCGAACCGGCGCATCAGGAAGCCGAGCACGCCGAAACCGGCGAGCATCGACAATTCCACCACCGACGGCTTTGCCGCGATGGTGCCCATGGTCGCGAACACGAGGATGCCGGCATAGAGCCAGGGCTGCGGGATCGCGAGCAGCCGCACCCACAGGCCGACCAGCGGCAGATTGAGCACCAATAGCATCATGTTGGCGATGAACAGGCTGGCGATCAGGCCCCACACGAGGTCGGGCCGCTCGGCGAACAGCAGCGGGCCCGGATTGAGACCATATTGCTGGAAGCCCGCCAGCATCATCGCGGCGGTCGCCGAGGTCGGCAGGCCCAGCGTCAAGAGCGGCACCAGCGTGCCGGCAGCGGAGGCGTTGTTGGCAGCTTCGGGGCCGGCGACCCCTTCGATCGCGCCCTTGCCGAATTCTTCGGGATGCTTCGTCAGCCGCTTCTCGGTCGAATAGGACAGGAAGGTCGGGATCTCCGCGCCGCCGGCCGGGAGCGCACCGATCGGGAAACCGAACATGGTCCCGCGCAGCCATGGCTTCCAAGACCGCTTCCAGTCCTCCTTGGTCATCCACAGCGAGCCGCGCACCGGCTCCAGCTTCTCCTCGGTGTGGTGGCGGCGCGATGCGACGTAGAGTGCCTCGCCCACCGCGAACAGGCCGACCGCGAGCGTTGTGACTTCAACGCCGTCGAGCAATTCAGGAACGCCGAACGCAAGCCGCGCCTGACCGGTCAACTTGTCGATGCCGACGAGACCGAGCGTCAGACCGATGAACAGGCTGGTCAGGCCGCGGATTGGGGAATCGCCGAAGGTCGCCGACACCGTGACGAAGGCAACGCACATCAGCGCGAAATAATCCTCCGGACCGAAGCGCACGGCGACATCGACCAGCCATGGCGCAAGGAAAGCCAAGCCAATGGTGGCGATGGTGCCGGCGACGAAGGAACCGATTGCGGAGGTCGCAAGCGCCGGCCCGCCGCGGCCGGCCTTGGCCATCTTGTTGCCTTCGAGCGCGGTCGCCATCGAGGCGCTTTCACCCGGCGTGTTGATGAGGATCGCTGTGGTCGATCCGCCGTACATGCCGCCATAATAGATGCCGGCGAACATGATCAGCGAACCGCCGGGGTCGAGCTTGTAGGTCACTGGCAGCAGCAGCGCGACCGTCAATGCCGGGCCGATGCCGGGCAGAACGCCCACGGCCGTGCCGAGGAACACGCCGATCAGCGCGTAAAGCAGGTTCATCGGCTGGACGGCGACCGCCATGCCGTGAGCCAGCGCGGCAAAGGTATCCATCACAGCAGTCGCTCCAGCGGGCCGGCAGGCAGGCTCAGCGTCAACAACCGGTCGAACGCGAGATAGATGAGGGTCGACATCACGAGAGCGATGATGGCGTCGATGAGGATGGCACGGCGTCCGAAGGCCGCCGAGGTCGTCACGAACAGGGCCGAGGTCGCCAGGATGAAGCCGCCGCCAAAGCCGATGATGGCGATCAGCAGCGCCAGACCGACGAGGATCAGAACCACAGGCACGGGATCGGCGCTTTCGCGTGCCGGCAGGTTGCCGCGCAGTGCATCGACGAAATTGCCGATCGCAAGCAGCGCAAGGCCGCAGGCGACCACGACCGGCATCGCCTCCGGCCCCATCCCGTACATCGCGGCGGATTGCAGGCCGCGCGCGTCCCAGACCAGCACGGCGGCGAGCACCGCAAGCGATGCCGCGATGACGAGGCCGGCGCGGTCGACGCGCCGCGGCGGCTGGACGGGATCGCCCGAGGTCATGACTTGACCAAGCCGACCGATTTCAGCACGTCGGTGACCCGGGCCGTTTCCTTCTTCAGGAAGTCGGCAAAAGCGTCGCCGCCCAGATAGGCGTCCTCCCAGCCTTTTTGCTTGAGGATCTCCTTCCAGGCGTCAGACTTCACCATCTTCTCGACCGCATCGCTCAAGGTCTTGCGCTGCTCCGGCGTGATGCCGGGAGGCGCGACCACCGAACGCCAATTGGCGATCACGAGGTCGATGCCCTGCTCCTTGAACGTGGGGATGTCGCTGCCTGCGATGCGCTTCTCCGAGGTCACGCCGATCGCGCGCAGCTTGCCGGACTTGATCTGCCCTTCATATTCGCTGAGCCCCGAAATGCCCGCGGTGACCTTGCCGCCGAGGATCGCCGCCAGCGACTCGCCGCCGCCGGAGAACGGGATGTAATTGATCTTCTTGGCGTCGGCACCGACGGCGCCGGCGAACAAGGCCGCCATCACATGGTCGACGCCGCCGGCCGAACCGCCGGCAAAGGTGACCTTGGCGATATCGGCCTTCACCGCGGCGGCCAGATCCTGCGCAGTCTTGATCGGTGAGTTCGCGGGAACCACGATCACCTGGATTTCCTCGGTCAGGCGCGCGATCGGCGTCACCTGCTCCAGCGTCACCGGCGACTTGTTCATGGCGAGCGCGCCGACCATGACGAAGCCGTTGACCATCATCTGGTTGCCGTCGCCCTTGGCGCCGTTGACGAACTGCGCGATGCCGACGCTGCCACCTGCACCGGGAACATTGGTGACCTGCACGCTGCGGGCGACGCCCGCAGCCACCAGCGCCTGCTGCATCGAGCGCGCGGTCTGGTCCCAGCCTCCGCCCGGAGCCGCCGGCGCCATCAACTTGAGCTCGAGCTGCTGGGCAAAACCCGGATTGGCTGCCGCCAGAGTCAACGCGACGGCTGCGCCGACAAGGCGCACGGGAAATCGGAACATGAGGGCATCTCCAGGCTCATGCGGACGTTTGCCGCATTGTGTCGTTTGGTCGCATATCAACCAAAACGGCCGATGCTGTCCAGTGACATGCCTCAGGGTTTTTGGTCAGCGGGGCGCCGGGATCACCCCGCCGAGCGCGGCAGTCAGTTCCGCCGCGACGTCCCGGACGATCTGGCCGATCTCCGGCAACCGTTCGTCGGTGACGCGGCTCGTCAGGCCGGAAACAGAGATCGCCGCAAGCGGTTCGGCCAGCGCGTTGTATACCACCGCGGCGACGCAGCGCAGGCCGATCTGCGCCTCCTCATCGTCGACGGCAAAGCCCTGTTTGCGGATTTTCTCGAGCTCCCTGAACAGGTCGCTCGGGCGCACGATCGACTTCTCGGTCAGGCGGGGCATGCCGTGATGACGGATGACGGCGCCGACATCCTCGTCTGAATAGGTTGCGAGCACCGCTTTGCCGACGCCGGAGGTCACCATGGGGACGCGGCCGCCGACCTTGGTCAGCGAGCGCATGATCTCGCGGCTTTCCATACGGGTCAGCACGACGATGAACTCATCGTCGACCACGGCGAGATTGGCCGTCTCGCGGGTGAGATCGCGCAGCTTGCGCAAATATGGAATCGCCTGTGCGGAGAAATTGCGTCGCCGCGCAAAGCTGGCGCCAACCGTGAAGCTGCGCACCCCGACATGCCATTTGGATTCGCCACGGTCGAACTGCACGAAGCGGCGGCTTTCGAGCGTTGCGAGCAGCCGGTGCACGGTGGACGCCGACAGGCCGGTGCGGATCGCGAGATCGCTCAGACGATAGCCTTCGTCGTCCTCGGCCAGCGTCTCGATGATCGACAGCGCGCGGTCGACCGATTGCACGCCACCGTCGCGGCTCTCGTGATCGGCCTCCGAGGCCGATTTGGGCTCGAGCGATTTGCGCCGGATCACGTTCTTGCTCATCGCGACCTGCATTTCTTCTCTTCCCCTCTCCCGCTTGCGGGGCCGAGACGAGCAACGCTCGCTCTGAAAGGGTCAGGGTGAGGGGGAGCTTCCGCAAGGACAGTGGCAATTGGACTCGCGGAAGCTCCCCCTCGCCCGGAATTTGCTGTGCAAATTCCGGCCTCTCCCCGCAAGCGGGGAGAGGTGAACGCAAGCTCAGAGCAGCCCTGCCCCGCGCGCCCACTTGTACTTGGCGCCAAGCACCTCGACCGGTAGCTCGGTCGAATAGGCGTAAGCCGGGATGCCGTTCTGATAGAGATATTCGGCGGCCTCCTCGACCTCGACGTCGCCAGCGAGCGAGGCAACCATCGGCTTCACAAAACCCTTGGCCTCCATCTCCTTCTTCACCTCGACCATGTTGCGAGCGAACACCATCGGCGGCGTGACGATGGTGTGCCAATAGCCGAGGATCAGCGCGTGGATGCGCTCATCCGACAGGCCGAGCTTCACGGTGTTGACGTAGGTGATCGGCGGCTCGCCGCCGGTGATATCCACGGGATTGCCGGCCGCTCCAAACGGCGGGATGAACTTGCGGAAGGCCGCATCGAGATCCGGCGGCATCGACATCAGCGACAGGCCGTTATCGACGCAGGAGTCCGACAGCAGCACGCCCGAGCCGCCGGCACCGGTGATGATGAGAACGTTCTCGCCCTTCGGCGTCGGCAGCACCGGTACACCGCGGGCGAATTCAAGCAACTGGCGAAGTGAGCGGGCACGGATCACGCCGGACTGCTTGAACACGTCCTCATAGATGCGATCGTTGCCGGCGAGCGCGCCGGTGTGGGACGACGCCGCCTTCGCGCCGGCCGAGGTCCGGCCGGCCTTGAGCACCACCACCGGCTTCTTCTTGGACACGCGCTTTGCGGCTTCCGCGAAGGCGCGGCCGTCCTTGAGGTCTTCGCAGTGCTGGGCGATCAGATTGGTGTTCGGGTCCTGCTCGAAGAAGGCGAGCAGATCGTCCTCGTCGATATCGGACTTGTTGCCGAGGCCGACGATCGCGGACACGCCCATCTTGGCCGAGCGCGAGAAGCCGATGATGGCCATGCCGATGCCGCCCGACTGCGACGACAGCGCCGC
The DNA here is from genome assembly GCF_020194215.1 of Bradyrhizobium sp. BRP20. Lineage (NCBI taxonomy): Bacteria > Pseudomonadati > Pseudomonadota > Alphaproteobacteria > Hyphomicrobiales > Nitrobacteraceae > Bradyrhizobium > Bradyrhizobium sp. BRP20. The sequence continues at coordinate 205,614 of NZ_JADYVY010000008.1, forward strand.
ATGGCCCTTGACGTCATAGGCGGTGCAGAAGGTCGCGCAGAGATTGGCGGGCGTATAATAGAAGCCGTAGATGTTCGGCCCCATCAGACGGATGTCGTACTTCTTGCCGACCTCGACGATCTCGGCCTGCAGCTCCGGCGCACCGGCTTCAGCGAAGCCCGACGGGATCAGCACCGCGCCCGGGATATTCTTCTCTCCGCATTCGGTCAGCGCGGCCGCGACGAATTTCGCGGGGATTGCGAACACCGCGACGTCGATCACACCAGGCACGTCCTTGACGCTCTTGTAGGCCTTGTAGCCGAGGATCTCGGCGGCCTTGGGATGGATCGGATAGATCTCACCCTTGTAGCCGCCGTTGATGAGGTTCTTCATCACGGAATTGCCGATCTTGCCGTCCTCCGCGGAGGCGCCGACCACGGCGACCGCCTTCGGCTGCATGATGCGGTTCATCGCCGCGACGATCTCATCGGTCGGACGCGGCTTCGGCTTGGGCTTGTAGGCGAAGTCGACCACGATGCGGACGTCTGCGGCCGTGGCATCCTTCGGCGTCGCGAACACCGGGTTGAGGTCGAGCTCGACGATCTCAGGGAAATCGGTGACGAGCTGCGAGACCTTGACGATGACGTCGGCGAGCGCGTTGCGGTTCACCGGCTCGCCGCCGCGCACGCCTTTCAGGATCTCGTGCGCCTGGATGCCGTCGAGCATCGAGAGCGCGTCTTCCTTGGTCGCCGGCGCGAGGCGGAAGGTGATGTCCTTGAGCACCTCGACGAGCACGCCGCCGAGGCCGAAGGCGACCAGCTTGCCGAACGAGCCGTCGGTGATCGAGCCGACGATGACCTCGGTTCCGCCGGCCAACATCTGCTGCACCTGCACACCTTCGATCTTGGCATCGGACTTATATTTCTTTGCGTTGCCGAGGATGGTCTCGTAGGCCTTCTCGGCCTCCTCGGTCGTCTTGAGGCCGACGATGACGCCGCCGGCTTCGGTTTTGTGGAGAATGTCCGGCGAGACGATCTTCATCACGACGGGGAAGCCCATGGACGAAGCCATCTTGCCGGCCTCGCCCGCCGACTTGGCCACGCCCTCCTTCGGCACCGGAATGCCGTAGGCGTCGCAGACCAGCTTGCCTTCCGGGGCCGTCAGGCTGGTGCGATTGTCCGCCTTGACCTGGTCAAGCACCTTGCGGACGGCATCTTTGGAATTGGACATGTGGCTTCTCCCTTGACCTCAGTTCGTTCTTTTCAAAGCGCGCGCGTGTTTGCGGCTGCCCATGATGCTTGCCATTCGCCGCGCTCTGTTCCGTGCGGCGGTACGGAGTGGCATAAGCCTCAAGACTACTCCGCCGGCATGGATCAAAAATGGCTGGCGATGGCATTTGGTATGCCAGAAGCCAACTTGTCAAGCTGGTGCATGGCCTAGAAGGCCGCAAAAAATAGGCAGCTTGACATTCTGGCATGTGGTATGCCAAAAACTTTCCAGTTAATATTCCTGTAAAAGACGACTCCCCACTGGAGGAGATTCGTCGTGTCACTACGGAAACCAACCAAGGCGTTGCCGAACATGGCCGAGGCAGACATCGCAATCGTTCGTATTGCCCCGGAGAGCAGCTTCAAGAACAAGGCGTATGACGCCTTGAAGGAAGCCATCCTCAAGATGGACATCTACTCGACGCCCGAGCCGGTGATGCTCGACGAGCGCGCATTGTCTGAGAGGCTTGGCGTCAGCCGCACGCCGATCCGCGAGGCCATCGCGATGCTGGAGCAGGACGGTTTCGTGAAGACCGTGCCCCGCCGCGGCATCATGGTGGTGCGCAGGACCAAGAGCGAGATCGTCGACATGATCCGCGCCTGGGCGGCGCTGGAGAGCATGGCCGCCCGCCTCATCACCACCACCGCGCGCAAGAAGGACATCACGGCGCTGCGCGACTATTTCAAGGATTTCGGCAAGGACCGACTGCCCGAGGATCACGTCGAGGAATATTCGCGCGCCAACATCGCCTTCCACCAGGCGCTGATCTCGCTGTCGGAATCGCCGGTGCTGGTCGATCTCACCAACGACCTGCTCTTGCACGTGCGCGGCTATCGCCAGCTGACCATCGGACGCAAGGACCGCACCGCGACGTCACTGCCCGAGCATCTCGGCATCATCGAGGCGCTGGAAGCGCGCGACACCGAGCTTGCCGAGAAGCGCGCCCGCGATCACACCCTCGGCCTTGCCGCTTACGTCGAAGCGCACGGCCAAGAACTGTTTACGTAACTGTTCACTTAAGCAACGTTCACCAGAAGGGCGAACAACTCGCCCCAACGACCTTGAGACCAGGGAGACAAGGCCCATGCTGAATACCGCGACCAAGTCCGAAGCACCGGGCACCGAGCAGGAACTGACGGATGGCTTCCATCTCGTCATCGACGCGCTCAAGCTGAACGGCATCAACACCATCTATAATGTGCCGGGCATCCCGATCACGGATTTGGGCCGCATGGCGCAGGCCGCGGGTATTCGCGTGATCTCGTTCCGTCACGAGCAGAACGCCGGCTACGCCGCCGGCATCGCCGGCTATCTCACCAAGAAGCCCGGCGTCTGCCTCACGGTGTCGGCGCCCGGCTTCCTCAATGGTCTCACCGCCCTCGCCCACGCCACCACCAATTGCTATCCGATGATCCTGGTCTCCGGCTCTTCCGAGCGCGAGATCGTCGACCTCCAGCAGGGCGACTACGAGGAGATGGACCAGCTTGCGATCGCAAAGCCGCTGTGCAAGGCGGCCTATCGCGTACTGCACGCCCAGGACATCGGCATCGGCTTCGCCCGCGCCATCCGCGCTGCGGTCTCAGGCCGTCCGGGCGGCGTCTATCTCGACCTGCCGGCAAAACTGTTCGGCCAAGTCATGAACGCCGAGGCCGGCCAGAAGTCGCTGGTCAAGGTGATAGACGCGGCGCCCGCGCAGATCCCCTCGCCCGCATCCGTGAAGCGCGCACTCGACGTGCTCAAGAGCGCCAAGCGCCCCCTCATCATCCTCGGCAAGGGCGCGGCCTACGCGCAGGCCGATGAGGAGATCAAGAGCTTCGTCGAGAAGAGCGGCGTTCCGTTCCTGCCCATGAGCATGGCCAAGGGCCTGCTGCCCGACACCCATCCGCAATGCGCCGGCGCCGCCCGCTCGACGGTGCTGAAGGACTCCGATGTCGTCATGCTGATCGGCGCGCGGCTGAACTGGCTGCTGTCGCACGGCAAGGGCAAGAGCTGGGGCGAGGCGCCGAAGAAGTTCATCCAGGTCGACATCGAGCCGAAGGAGATGGATTCCAACGTCGAGATCGTCGCGCCCGTCGTCGGCGACATAGGCTCGGTGGTCTCCGCCTTCAACCAGGCGATGGGATCATCCTGGACCGCCCCGCCGGCCGAATGGACCAACGCCGTTTCGACCAAGCGCGAAGAGAACGTCGCCAAGATGGCGCCGAAGCTCATGAACAACAAATCGCCGATGGATTATCACGGCGCGCTCGGTGTGCTGAAGAACGTCATCAAGGACTATCCCGAGGCGATCCTCGTCAACGAAGGCGCCAACACACTCGACCTCGCCCGCGGCGTCATCGACATGTACAAGCCCCGCAAGCGTCTCGACGTCGGCACCTGGGGCGTGATGGGCATCGGCATGGGCCAGGCGATCGCGGCTACGCTCGAGACCGGCCACCCCGTGCTGGCGGTGGAAGGCGACTCGGCGTTCGGCTTCTCCGGCATGGAGGTCGAGACCATCTGCCGCTACAACCTTCCGATCTGCGTCGTCATCTTCAACAATGACGGCATCTATCGCGGCACCGACGTCAACGGCGCCAACTCCGATCCGGCGACGACCGTGTTCGTCAAGGGCGCGCGCTACGACAAGATGATGGAAGCCTTTGGCGGCGTCGGCGTGAACGCGACCTCGCCCGACGAGCTCAAGCGCGCCGTCAACGACGCCATGAAGTCCGGCAAGCCGACGCTCATCAACGCGGTAATCGATCCGGCCGCCGGCTCGGAGAGCGGCCGCATCGGCAACCTCAATCCACAGAGCGTTCTGCAGAAGAAGAAGTAAGTCCACCCCTCAACCCTTATTCCCTGCCGGGTGCAGGGGCAGACAGAGTACGGAGCAATACGATGACCAAAGCGCTCGAGGGCGTTCGCATTCTCGACTTCACCCACGTCCAGTCAGGACCGACCTGCACGCAGCTGCTGGCCTGGTTCGGCGCCGACGTGATCAAGGTGGAACGCCCGGGCGTGGGTGACATCACCCGCGGCCAGCTGCAGGACATCCCGAACGTGGACAGCCTGTATTTCACCATGCTCAACCACAACAAGCGCTCGATCACGCTCGACACCAAAAACCCCAAGGGCAAGGAAGTCCTCACCGAGTTGATCAAGAAGTGCGACGTGCTGGTGGAGAATTTCGGCCCCGGCGTGCTCGACCGCATGGGCTTTCCTTGGGAGAAGATCCAGGCGATCAACCCGAAGATGATCGTCGCCTCGATCAAGGGTTTTGGCCCCGGACCGTATGAAGACTGCAAGGTCTATGAGAACGTCGCCCAGTGCACCGGCGGCGCCGCCTCCACCACCGGCTTCCGCGACGGCGTCCCGCTCGTCACCGGCGCGCAGATCGGCGATAGCGGCACCGGCCTGCACCTCGCGCTCGGCATCGTCACCGCGCTCTACCAGCGCACCCACAGCGGCAAGGGCCAGCGCGTCACTGCCGCGATGCAGGACGGCGTGCTCAACCTCTGCCGCGTCAAGCTGCGCGACCAGCAGCGCCTCGCCCACGGCCCGCTGAAGGAATACAGCCAGTTCGGCGAAGGCGTGCCGTTCGGCGACGCCGTGCCGCGCGCCGGCAACGATTCCGGCGGCGGCCAGCCCGGCCGCATCCTGAAGTGCAAGGGCTGGGAGACCGATCCCAACGCCTACATCTACTTCATCACCCAGGCCCCGGTCTGGGAGAAGATCTGCGATGTGATCGGCGAGCCCAGCTGGAAGACCGATCCGAACTACGCCAAGCCGGCCGCGCGCCTGCCGCGCCTGAATGAGATCTTCGCCCGCATCGAGCAGTGGACGATGACGAAGACAAAGTTCGAGGCGATGGAGATCCTCAACAAGGACGACATCCCCTGCGGCCCGATCCTGTCGATGAAGGAGATCGCGGAAGACCAGTCGCTGCGCGCCACCGGCACGGTGGTCGAGGTCGACCACCCCACCCGCGGCAAGTACGTCTCGGTCGGCAACCCGATCAAGCTGTCGGATAGCCCGGCAGACGTGACGCGATCGCCGCTGCTCGGCGAGCACACCGACGAGATCCTGCGCTCGGTGCTCGGCTTCAGCGATCACCAGGTCGCCGAGATCCACAAGTCCGGCGCGCTCGACCCGCCGCAGAAGCAGGCCGCGGAGTAAGCGGACCACATTTCACGAGACCAAAGGGGCCGTCCGAAGGGGCGGCCCCTTTTGCTTGTGAAGGCGTGCAATCGCAGGCTCAAAATCAAAACTGGAAAACAACCCCATGCACAGTAGCCATCCCGTTGGCACGCAACGATATTTCTGATTCGACGAAAAACTTCTGACCCGTCGGGCAAAACAGGGGTATTATGCCATCGTGGCTATCATGCCGGGAGCGCACATCAGGCGCTGGCTGCTGCACATCGGAGCGGATCCCGACCACACGCTGTTCGCGGAAGGGGCTGCAGAGATCTGGAGTCCAAGGGCGCTTATCGGACGTCAGCCCGGGGGACGTCAGCATGGGCCACAACTGGACGGATCGCGGCGCGATCCAACGTGCCCGCCCAGCCGGAGCCAGTCGGTGCTAGCGAAGACCGGGAAGATCACCCTTCAGCCGCGCTTGCCGACCGTCGCAGACCCGGCGGTAACCTCGTCCTTGTGCGCGGCAAACGCAGCCAGCACCTCGGCTTTCTCGCGCTTAGGGACCTTGGCAAAGTCGAGGCTCCGCCCGAGTTCCGCCGCGACCTCATCGAACTCTGCCGGAGATATTCTGAGATTGCGGTGCGCTTCCTCAAGTCCGAGCGGCGTCGCGCCAGGCTTGGTGGCCGCGAACTTAAGGGGCCCGCCCGAAACGTCGCAGACCCACAGCGTCCGCATGAACTTGAGGCCCGGCAACCTTGTCAGGTTCTTGGTGTGCCATTCTCGTAGTTGCGGATTCTTGGACTTCTGGCCCACGACGGGATTCTTCACGACAGCGTCGCTGAAGTGATCCACCACGGCCGCAATAGCAAAAACGCCGCCCAGCCGCTCATACAGACTTTTCTCAGGCGAGGTTTGCTGGGCCTGCGCGTATGCCTTACTCGCTCCCTGCAATGCAGTCGTCGGGGCGGCGGTCAGCGCCATTCCTGCGACCATGCTTCGTCGTGTGATGGAAGTCGGAATAAATTGTACCATGGTCACCTCCTCTGGTGAGGCAACAGGATAATCCGTTGGGAGCATGCCGCCGGTCAGAATTCGTCACTTTCTTCCGGCATTAAATTTTAGGTCGATGGATTAAGATGGAAGCGTCGGGGTTACACGCTAAGAACGATTCACCGCACATTGGCTTGTGTGGCCGCTCGGGACGTCTGCGATGGGCCACAAACGGAAGTCGGCTCTCTATTCGATAACTTCATCGGCGCGGGCTAGGAGGCTTTCGGGTAATTCCAAGCCGAGCACCCTCGCGGTCTTGCGGTTGATGATGAATTCGAATTCGGTCGGAGCTTGCACTGGCAGGTCTGCCGGATTGGCGCCGCGCAAAATTCGATCAACGTAGGATGCCGCGCCTGCATATATTTTATTGAGGTTTACTCCATACGAAACAAGACCCCCTACATCGCAGAATAGTCGTAGGAAGTAGATCGCGGGCAACCTGCACTTAGCAACAAGCGCGGTCATTTCCTTCCGTCGTGCGGCAGTCAGTGCGTCAGGTAGAAAAACAAGACCAGCGTTCCGCGTGTCTTGGAGAGATACGATTAGCCGTTCGATGCTGGAGCTATCGCCGTGGGGCGTCTCCACCGAAACCACTCCGGAGGTTTGCGCGGCGGCCTTTATCGAAGCGAGAAACGCAGCAGAGTTATTCCCTGGTTCCGGGTTGTAGATCGCGCCGATCCGCTCAATCTGCGGCGCGATTTCCTTCAGCAGGGAGACCCACTTACCCCCGAGAGATGGTACAAAGGCAGTGAAGCCGGTAACATTACGACCGGGCCGCGCGAAAGTCTCGACATAGCGCATTCCAATCGGATCGCTGACCATCGCGAATACGGTCGGGATGTTAGACCCCTCAGCTTGCAGTGACGCCATCGACGGGTTGGTAACCGCGAACAAGACATCAGGCTTCAACGAGATCAATTCGCGCGCGCACTTGCGGCTCTCCTCAGTATCGCCATCGCTTATGCAATAGTCTATGAGCAGGTTCTGACCCAACAGCCATCCTTTCTCCTTCAATACTCTTTCGAGAATTGGCCTGCTTAGAGGGCTAGCTAGGAGCGCACCCACGCGGCGGACTTGGGCCTGAGCCCCCGCAGTATATGGGAGGATTGCTACGGCACCGCTGAAGGCTATGAATTCCCGCCGTCGCATGCGTCGCTCCCTCTAGGGATCACGCCTGTGGGAAGATCAGCTTAGCACTTTTTTCGTGAGACCGGGTGCAATGACTGCTTCGGGTCAAAAGCTGCTGTCGAACACGAAGCCGCAATAGGTCTGCCAAGGGCCAGAAGCGGAAGAAGTACAGCCGAACTAATCAGGTATTCCCCAGGTGGCACGCACAAATAAACGGGCCGGCGGCAGCACGGAGGCGAGGTCAACTGGGGCGCGGTCCGGCTTAATTGCAATCAGATCGTAGCTCGCACCATGGTCGCTCGTCGTGTCCCTTAGCATTACACCGTCCGCGGTGTCTCGCGTCAGGGTCGCCGGTGCGGGATCAACGATGACGGCGGCGCGAATGCGCGCGTCCTGTATCGGCTCGGGCGGCGTCTCGCCGTTGTGAAGCTGTGCGCACATGCCGGTCGTCTCCTTGCAGAGGCTGGCGACCCTGGCGAAATCCGGCTCGATCCCCATCAGAACGAGGCCGGTCGCCCCGCCGAGCGAGAACCGACGAAGCCGACCCTCGCAGGATCGATCACCGCCCCGTCCTTCGCATATGACTGGTGGCGGCCTGCGCGCACGCCTCGTCCTTCGAGACGGCGCTCACGCGCCTCCTCAGGATGAGGTTCATCGGCGTCCGTGCTCGTTGGCTATCTCGACCGGCTCAATGCGCCGACACCCTGGTCGACAAAGATGATGCCGCATCATCTCTGCATGCTGCGCAGCCAGTGCCGGATCGCCGCGAGCTTTGGCGGCGGCATCGCAGGCTCGCGAGGCGCAAGGACGTCAGCGACAAGCCAATACGCGACTTTCACTGACTGTCACTCCTCTCAGGGGTGCCCACGCAAAAGGACCACGAACAGCGTCGCAGAAAGCACGCTAGCCAGAGCAGCGTCACGACAACAGTGGCGAAGTGCCAATCTATGTCGCGGCGTCTGGCGCGCATTTGTGTTTCCAGCGGGTGGTCAGAGGTCCGGGCGAACGCGACGTATGCACAGCGCAGGCGAGTCGCTCCGCCTCTTCGACCTTGAGGCGGAGTTCTTCTAGTTCTGCAAGTTGGGAAGAGAGTTCGTTCAGCCGTTCGACAAACACAATCGTGCGGTGGTTCTGCATCGACGCCCTCGCCACAAGACTTGAACGGTCTAAGAGTAGAGAAGAGGAAGTGCGCAGCTCATTAAGATAAGTGAATCGGGGGTTGCGCCAAAAGACCGCTAGCCCGATTCAGGCTCAAACCCGTCCACTCCCTCAGGAACTCTCAGAGAGCGGAAAAAAGCGACACAACAACTGCTAGATTCAATATAGGCGGATCACGCGAGCAAATGCATTCTCAAGCGGCTTCGGGTCTGCTCCGATTTTTACATAGACTGGGGCGTAGCTTCTTTTTTCGGAATTTCCATCTTTGTAGACCTGAGACACGCAGTCGCTTAGCAGGCAATATAATCTGAGATGTGGAAGCCCCGGAGCGTGCGTTACAAATTCCGGTTCTGGTTTGAGATCGCCGACGCGAGCCCAATAAGCCGAAGATCTGTTGAATATCTCAATTTTGTCGTCATTGATGCTAACCCCGTACGTCAAAGGGGACCAATCTGCTCTCCATACGCGTGCCTCGCAATCTTTCTGAATGCAGTATGAAGGTCTGCAAGAGCTAAACGCTTTTCATCGCGTGTACCTGATTTCTTGTTCGGGAAAAGCTCTTCGAAGATTCGGTCGATATAGGGCTTTAGGCAATCGAGCTGTCGCTCAGAGAGTTTGACTCCGCTGTCAGTTACTTCTTTTTGCAGTGCAGCCACCAGCCCGTGGGCTTCCTCCTTCGTGAAGTTGACACTGGCGTCGGCGGATGCGTCAGCAGGTCTCAACAGTGTAATGCGACCGGTCGCATTTCCCTTCACTTCTGTTTTCTGCGTTGCCGAGCCGGTAGGGCATCCTACTTTAATAAGCCTCATGCCCAGCTCGATGCGTCTGGCTAAGTCGTCGGATTGGGCATGAGCCAATCCGATACCGATCGATTGAAGCGCGACAAGCCCAACGAATAGCAGCCGTTTCATCTCCTCCTCCACACTTTTAAGTGCTCAAAGCGACTAGGACAGGCCGGTTCGCGAGCTACGCCGCGGTTCGGTGGCTCTATTTCGACTACTTGAGCTTGGAAAAATGATGGGGTGTGCGGCGCGGCGTCGCGCGGCAGCTGCGCCCTCGGCTTTCGCGCTCCCTAAGCAGCGCAGATCAATTTCAGATCAGCTTCGAACCTGATGCTGCGCTTGCCGGCTAGCGCCGTGCCCTCGAGGAAACCGCCCTCGGCATCGCACGTCCCGGAAAAACCAATTCCAATCTCGTGTCCGCCGAATACCGGGTCTTCCCCTCGCGCTGGCGTATGCTCTTGATTGACCATCTGCCCTCTCCATCGACCGTTGGAGGAGGAATATGACCCCAGATAGTAGAAGAAGGCATCGCCACCCAAGATGCGGCCGTTGTTCAATAGCATCACCCCAGTCAGGCCGCCGGGGACGCCGTCCAGGATTTTCAGATGGATGGAGTACAATCCGTTGGAAATGCCACCTTCACCAATCATCCCGGGCGCCGGGAGGTCGCTTTCATCCAGCGGGGTCATGATGGATCGAAAGACGGCACCGGGCACCTGCGGGGAACTGCCCTCGAAGTGAAACGCCTTGCCAACGGCTCTTCCGACGACGGAAATTGACGAGACGTCGGAACCGAGCAAAGACTGATGATCGGCGCCAAAATTGTGTCGTCGGCTGGTCACATCGACACGGATTGAGTCCCCCTCGACATGGTAATTCCCGATATGAGCAAACCCTGAATTGCCGCCCAGCAACTTGCCCCGGCGCACATACGTGACGCTCCGGCCAACCATTTGATTGATCGAGAATTCACTTTTGAAGAGGCCGTCGAAAGTGCTTGATAACTCGTTCATCCGGCACCACCGATTGACTCGGACTCCTCTTTTGCTCAGCGGCTAGTCTCGGAAGACCGAGAGTACCGTTCGATTATTTCGACATCGGGGTCGATGACGCCCTCGCGATAGCCGAACAAGTTGACGTCCGAGTTCGGGGCAGAGCAGACTTGCTCTGCCCCACCCGTGGTTCGCTACTGGCCGCGCCTGCGTTACCACCACTAAGCACCACAAAATCCATTCAGTCAAAACCGATAGTTGATGCCGCCCTTGGCCGTATGAAGCTGAACCTCGGTGTCCGTGAAGGACGCGCCGGGGAATGCAAGAGCATTGCCGTTCGACTTTCCGAGATTGATGTAGATGTACTCGGCCTTGAACGTCCAGCGCGGGTCGAAAGCCCATTCAATGCCGCCACCCGCGGAGAAGCCGACCTGGACGTCGGACGAGGACGCGCTTCGCGTCAGGGCCGGGAAGAAGCCGTTGAAATTGGCGATATTCGGCGTGGCGAGGTTGGAGGTGAAGATGCTGTTCTTGACGTGGCCCCAGGCGAAGCCACCGGTACCGTAGATCAGCACATTGTTCGCCGCGTATCCGAGACGTCCGCGGATCGTGCCGAAGACGTCGATTTCCTGCTTGAGATTGAATACGCCGGTGAAGGCGCCATTGTCGCCGCCGATCGTTCCGGTGACGCTGAAGGGGCGGCTCGCCGTCTCTCTGATGGCAGCGCCGCTGACATCCGCTTCCAGGCCGTACACGAACGTGCCGGACTGCCAGTTATAGCCGATTTGGCCGCCGCCGAATCCGCCCTTGGGGCTCACATCCAGGGTGAACGGCCCAGTCCCGCCCGTGACGACATAGCCGGGCACCGTCCCGGTTGCGAGCGCGCCGGGATCGAAGGTCGCGGTCGGATCGCTCCAGCCATAACCGCCATGCACGCCGGCGTAAAAACCGGTCCAGCTGAATGCGACCGGCGCGGGCGGCGCCTTGGTGTAGGCCCTGGCAAGATCGGCCGCGAAGGCGGCGTGGGAGAGACAGAGAGCCGAGAGCAGGAGAGTACCAGAGACAATGGATTTCATGACTTCCCTCAAATTGCGCCGAGAGGCGGCGCACCCATGGAACGATTCAGTAGCGGCTTTTCGCCTGCCTATTTCACAGAGGTGATCGCAACCACCATCTGCATGCGCGTTTGCCACCGTGCACCTAGTCGCAATAGCAGAAGCCATAGACGGCACCGATCTTCGCAATGTGAATATCCGCACTGGTCTTTCGCGACGAGGTGTCTGCGTTCGACCTGAAAATGGTCGTGGTGCCCAGGGTCTGCGTGCTCGAGCTGGTCCGTGTCTCGTTGCGGTCGATGTCGAAGTGCATGTAGCGATATTCGCCGCGCAATGACCATCGCTGCGTCAGCTTGAACTCGCCGCCCGCGCCGGCCGTATAACCCGCCACCCACTTGCCGTTGGGCCCTTCGAAATTGCCGGGATCGGGAAAAGTGAAATGGCCCAGCGCCAGGCCGCCGAGACCGTAAAGCATCAAGTTCGGGGTCACGAGATAGCCGGCCCGGCCGATCACGCCGACGTTCGAGCGCAATTGCTCGCTGGCCTGCATCGCCACCTGATTGACACCTGTCGTCACGACACCGTTGGAAACTTGCCGGGTATTCCTCGTTTGCTCGCCGACCGTCTTGAACGCGACATCGGAGAACAGCGTGCCTTCGATCTGACCGCCGGCCACGACATTGCCGGCTCGCCAATTGTAGCCTGCGAACAGGTCGACCATCGAGCCCATCGTGTCGCCGACGGCATTGCCGCGGGTCGTCGTGCTGACGACGCCATTCGTTGTTAGCACGGCGCCATTGAAATTCTGCTGCGCGGAGTCGGCCGTCGCGGCGAGGTTCTGTCGGGCGCGGCCTGCGCCGGCAGCGAAATAGGCGCCGAGATAGGGGCCCGCCCAGTGGTCGCTGGGCGCGCCAGGCATCGCGGCCATGGCCGAACGCGGTCCGCCTTCACCGAACCGGTAGACCATGCCGATCTTCCCGGTGTGGAAATCGGCATTGATCTGACGATGGGTGCTGTCGGTGGACACAGAGGTCCTGGAGGATCCGGTCGATTGCGAGTTCGATGCGAATTTGCTGGATTCGTCGCGGTCGAAGCCGTAATGCGCATAGCGATACTCGCCACGCAGCGACCAATGGCCTGTCAGCTTCACTTCGCCGCCGGCGCCCAATGTGTAGCCGGCCACCCACTTGCCGCTGGAATCGCCGCGGCTGAAGTCCCCGTCTGCGTTAGTGAAATGCCCCAGCGCCAGACCCCCGAGGCCGTAGAGCAGCACGTTCGGTGTCAACAGATAACCGGCCTGGCCGATCACGCCGACATTCGAACGCAGCTGCTGCTGAGCCTGGCTCGCAGCGGTTTGCGAGCCCGAGAACCGCGAGGTGACAGCTCCGTTCGAGGTGTCGACTGAGGTGAATGTCTGAGGACCGATGGTGTTGAACGTAACGTCGGAGAACACCGAGCCTTCGATCTGCCCGCCGGCCACGACATTGCCGGCGCGCCAATTGTAGCCCGCGAAAAGATCGACCATCGAGCCCGTCACGTCCCCGACGGGACGGCCGCGCGCCGATTCAGTGCTGGTGGAGGTCGTGGTCCCGACGCTGGTGGTCGTGCTGGTCCTGCTGTTGTTCGTTGCGATGGTTTCCGCCGCACGTCCGGCACCGGCACCAAAATAGGCACCGATATAGGGTCCCGCCCAGCCGTCGCTCCAGGCCGGGCCCGGCGGTGCCGCCATCGCCGACCGCGCGCCTGACGCGCCGAATTGGTAAACCAGTCCAACCTTGCCGACGTGGAAATCGGCATCGATATGCCGCCGGTGGACGGTGCTGTTGGTGGACGTGTTGGTGCCGCCGCCCGATACGGACGTCGACGAGTTGCCTGACGGCTCGTTACGGTCATATCCGAAATGCATGTAGCGGTATTCGCCGCGCAGCGACCAGCTGTCCGTCAGCTTGACCTCGCCGCCCGCGCCCGCGACATAACCGGCCACCCATTTGCCGTTCTTGTCGCTGACCTGCGCTTCCGGGTCGGGATAATTGTCGGGATAGGTCAGGTGCCCCAGCGCCAGGCCTCCGAGGCCGTACAGCAGCACATTCGGTGTCACCAGATAACCGGCCCGGCCGATCACGCCGACGTTCGAGCGCAATTGCTGCCGGTCCTCGATGCTGTTCGTCCCCGATTCTGTCGAGGTGACGACGCCGTTGTCGCTCGACACCGAGCTGTATGCCTCGTTGCCGACCATCCTTGTGGTGACGTCGCTGAACAGGGTGCCTTCGATCTGCCCGCCGACCACGACATTGCCGGTTCGCCAATTGTAGCCCGCGAACAGATCGACCATCGAACCGGTCATGTCGCCGGCGAGATTGCCGAATCCTGATCGCGTGAACGCCGACGACCCGCCGAGACTGCTGGCATTGCCTTCGTCGTCGATTCTCGTGGAGGTCTGCCTTGCCCGCCCGGCGCCGGCGCTGACGTAAGCACCGATATAGGGGCCGGCCCAGCTGTCACCCCAGGCGCCTGCGAATGAAGACCCGCGTGCTGCCGAAGGTATCGCCGCCATTGCGGACAGCGGCCCGGAATCACCGAATTGGTAGACCAGACCGATCTTGGCCAGGTGGAAATCAGCATTTATGCGTGACGAAAAGGATTGACTGCTAGTCGAGACGGACGTGGTTGCGCCCGTCGCCGAGCTGGCCGTTGAGCTGGCGGCTGCGCTCCGGTTGAAGCCAAAGTTCAGATACCGATACTCGCCGCGCAGCGACCAATTGCCGGTCAGCTTCAGCTCGCCGCCGGCGCCGACCGTGTAGCCGGCAACCCATTTGTTGTTGTCACCGCCGAAAGGATCGGCGCCGTCGGCAAAGGTAAAGTGACCGAGCTCGAGGCCGCCGAGGCCATACAGCAGCAGATCCGGACGCGCGAGAAAACCGACCCGGCCGATCAGCCCGACCCGCGAGCGCAGCTGCTGGTTGCTCTGCACGATCGCGGTGCGGGCACCCGTCGAGGTCACCGCCCCGAGCAGCACGTTGGTGCTGACGCTGTTGAGTGTCTCGTTGCCGAACGGCTTCAACGCGACATCGGAAAAGACCGTGCCTTCGACCTGCCCGCCCGCCACGATACTCCCGGCCTGCCAATTATACCCCGCGAACAGATCGACCATCGAACCGGTCACATCGCCCGCAAGATTGCTCGCGGTCGTTCCGACCAAGGTCGAGCTCGACGTCACAACGCCGGCGTTTGTCGAGACAGAACTGTTACCGAAACGGCCCGTCGAGGATTCCGTCACACGTCCGGCACCCGCGCCGAAATAGGCGCCGATATAAGGCCCCGCCCAGCTATCCACCCAAGCGGGTCGGGGTGGCGCCTTCACAGAGAGGTCGGCGGCCAGAGCTCCTGCAGAAACCATGATCGAGGCGCCAGCCAATGAAGCGCCCGTCAGTGATGTCAGCTTTTTCACTCCACCCCCCAATTCCAAAGCAGGCGCTCCAAAACCACAGGAACGCGCCCCGTCAAAAGGCGTAGCGCACCACGCCCTTGCCGCCGTCGTTTGATGGCTAAGTTACTGACACGTCATGGCCATCGGCTTCTTGTCCTGGCCTGCACCCGAGTTGAACGATTCCGCATCGCCTGCCCTTTTCGGAATCCATGTTGCTCGGTGGATACATTCGCCCGTTCAAAGCATGACGAAGTTTGACAGCGGCGCGCTCGACTTAGACTGGCGCGCGCAGCCAATTGGTTCTCGCAGAGAATGCGGCGCTTTACCGCACACGTAGCGCTTGCGCCGCGATAAACTCTGCGGCGGTATCAAGTTACACCTGAACTTTGCCGTGCAACGATGTCCAAGGTCGTATTCGCTTCGGATCAGCTTCCCGCGCATCTTGACGAAGGTGCGCGCCAGCGGCTGTGGCTCGACCTGTTCACCGACCATTTGTGCGCGGCGGACATTTCGTTCTTTCCCGATGCGCCGTTTTACTCGCGGTCCGAATTCCTGAAACTCGGCGATATCGCGGTCACCCAGCTTGAGGCTAATATTCAGACGGCAGTTCGTACCCAGCGTCACGTCGAAGCCGATACCCGCGGCGACTACATCATCGGCACCACGTTCAACGGTGTGAGTACGCTGATCAGGCAGGAAGGCCGCGAAGCCATTCGCGGCGCGGGGGAGGCGATGCTCTATACCAACGCCGCGCCGATCGCGTCGCAACTTGATGGGCCGATCGCCTTTCGCGGCATCACCGTGCCGCGCGCGCTGCTGGCCGAGCGGCTGCCGAATTTCGAGGACCTTGCCTTGACGCCGTTGGCTGCATCGCCCGCCTTGCGTCACCTGGAGCGCTATCTCGCCATCGTCATCGACTCCGACATCGATGCCGACCTCGTGCTGAAGGAGAACATCGGCACGCATCTCATCGATCTGGTCGCGCTGGCCCTCGGCGCCCGCGGCGATTCAGCCGAGCTTGCGACGCGGCGCGGGTTGCGTGCCGCGCGGCTGCAGGACGTGATCGCAGATATCAGGGGGCGTTTCGCTGATCCGTCGTTTTCGCCGAGCGAACTTGCACGCAAGTTAGGGCTTTCGCCGCGTTACGTCCAGGAACTGCTGCAGGAGACCGGATCGAGCTTTACCGAACGTGTCACCGAGCTGCGGTTGCAGAAGGCACGGAAGATGCTGCTCGATTCCCGCTACAACCGATCGAAGATCAGCGATATCGCCTATGCCTGCGGATTCAACGAGGTGTCCTACTTCAACCGCTGTTTCCGCCGCCGCTTCGGAACTTCGCCGAGGCATTATCGGCGCGATGTCGGCGAGCCGATGTGATCGGACGCGCAGTCCGGCGCTCCGCTGGGCTCGCGTCCACCACGCACCATGATAGCCTCCGATCGCGTCGTGGCTGCGGCTTGCCAGGCGGAGACACCTTGCCGCCCCTGTTGGTGTTGAGGCAAAATGTCCGCAAGAAAGTCAGGGCTATCGCATATGACTAGTGGCGGCCTGCGCGCACTCCGCCCTCATCCTGAGAGCCCGCCTAAAGCGGGCGTCTCGAAGGATGGCAGCAAGGAGAAGCTTTCAAATGCGGTAGCCCCGCGCAAGGCAGGGAGGTCAGCATGTCACTGCTCGGCAAGGCCGCCGTCGCGATGTGGTGGAGTGTCCGCCCGGAGCAGCGCAGCGAGTTCGGTGACTGGCATTCGCACGAGCACTTTCCCGAGCGGATGAGCATTCCCGGCTTTCGCCGGGGTTCGCGCTGGACCAGCGCGACGGATGCCGAGGGCTTCTTCGTGCTCTACGAGCTCGAGCACTACGACGTCCTTACGTCGAAGGGATATCTCGACCGGCTCAATGCGCCGACGCCGTGGTCGACGAAGATGATGCCACATCATCTCGGCATGGTGCGCAGCCAGTGCCGGATCGCCGCGAGCTTTGGCGGCGGCATCGCAGGCGCGCTCGCCACCATCAGGCTGTCGCCGCTCAACGGACGGGCCGCCGAGCTGCAGGCGCGCCTTCTCGATACGCTTGGCGCTCTCGCCTCCAAGCCGGGGCTGACGGGCGCCCACCTCCTCCTGACCGATACGCCCAAGACGAGTTCGCCCACCACTGAACAGCAAATCCGCGGCAATGACGGTGCCGCCGACTGGATCATTCTGGTGTCAGGTTACGATATCGATGCGGTTGACGCTGTCATCGCCGGACAGCTCTCGCCGCCATCGCTTCAAAGAGCGGGCGCGCAGGATGGTCCGACGCCAGGTCGTTACAGATTGGCGTTCACAATGACACCGAATGACGTTGGGGCCTAGGCCGAGCCGATCAAAGAGAGCGCCGCTGCTCCGCAAAGAACTTCCTTGCCGCGGCTTGAAGTTTGCGCCCATCGTTTGGTCGTAGACCGACAATGAGCGCCTCCTGAACTCATTTGGGCGTCGAGCTCTTCTTGGAGGATTGTCCGCCAGGGGTGCTGCTGCCCGAGCCGTCCGTGGTGCCGGTCGACGAGGTCCCGGTCGTCATGCCGCCTTTGGTTTTGTCATTGTTCTTCGTGGTGTCGCTTGTTCCGCCCACCCCGGATTGCGCGCCTCCCTGTTGCTGACTGGGTTGCGCCATTGCGGTGGATCCCATCATCGAGGCGATCACTGCGCCCAGCATGAGCTTCTTGATCATCTGACTGTCTCCTGTTCTGACTGCCAACAACAAGCCGATACGCTCCGTGTTCCTCACGTGCGCGGTTAAACCAGGAGAGAGCTTCTGCGCTCTGCGGTCCCTGCGCAGGCAGGGTTCTCGCATATGAGGGTTCGCGGTCCCGGCACCCGCGACAAAAAATCCGCAAAGTCCTGTCGGATCAGCGACGTCCCGGTCGTCCTCGTGACATGAATGGGCCATAGAGGCCAGCTCGGGCCCATCAACACTGAGGATAACAACCATGCCCAATACCGTCCGCCTGCACCGCGTTCTCGCCACCAGCCCGGAGAAAGTCTATCGCGCCTTCCTGGAAGCCGACGCGATGGCGAAATGGCTTCCGCCGAACGGCTTTACCTGCACCGTGCATCATTTCGAGCCCAAGGTCGGCGGCACGTTCAAGATGTCGTTCCGGAACTTCACGACGGGCAACAGCCATTCGTTCGGCGGCGAATATCTCGAGCTCGTGCCGGGCGAACGTCTCCGCTACACCGACAGATTTGACGATCCCAACCTGCCCGGCGAAATCCAGGTGACCGTGATCCTGAAGAAAGTCTCGGTCGGCACCGAGATCGACATCACGCAGGCCGGTATCCCCGACGTCATTCCACCGGAGGCGTGCTATCTCGGCTGGCAGGAATCGCTGCGTAATCTGGCCAGGCTCGTCGAGCCGGAGATCAATGAATAGGGTCAGTATCTTAGGGTGGGCAAAGCGACTTGTCCGCCGTAGCTCGACGAGCGAAGGCGGAAGCGTGCCCACCAACGGTCTCTCAACCTCGCAAAGATGGTGGGCACGGCGCGCGAAGAGCGCGTCTTTGCCCACCCAACGGCACTTGCCAGATGGCGCGCACGGCGGAGCGCGCCTTTGCCCACGCGGCGGCACTGGTGTGCGGTCTTGATATGCATCAAGCCGTCAAGACGGCGAAGCGGCTAGGAGCAGAAGTCTTCCCTGCGCGCGTCGGAGGCGAAATGATGCGATCTGCTGTCGAATGGTTGATCATTGCCGGTGTTGCCGCCGGTTTCGTCACCGCGGCCAAGGGCGAAGACGTCGATATCGGCAAGGCGGAATTTCAGTCTTCCTGCGCGAGCTGTCATGGCGCCGATGCGAGGGGCAGCGGACCCGTCAGCAGCCAGCTCAAGACCCGGCCTTCCGACTTGACCATGTTGACCAGGAACAACAACGGGGTGTTTCCCACCAACGCCGTTTACGAAACCATATACGGATCGAAATCGGTCCCGGCGCACGGCACCCGTGAAATGCCGATCTGGGGCGAGCGGTTCAACCCCATCGTCAACCTGCCTCACGCCGTCGATTCCTATTATTGGCAAAAGGCAGGGCCGCAGCAGAACCCGGAGGTCGTCGTGCGGACTCGCATTCTCGCGGTGATCGACTACCTGAACCGAATTCAGCAGAAATAGCGATCGAACAGCGTCGCCGCACAGACACCGAACGCCGCCTGCTATGCCTTCGCGGCAGGCCCTCCGCCTGCCGTCCAGCGCTCGGGATCCGGACTGTGCCCGATCAGCGCCAGGCCATAGGCGATCGACTCGAACTGGTCGCCGGACATCAGGCGCTCGTTGCCGAAGCGGTCAGCGAACAATTTTCGGACCGCAGGCACAAACGAGGTGCCGCCGGTCAGAAACACCTTCTCCACCTCGCGCGAGGCGATGCGGGCCTCGGCCAGCACCTTGTCGACGGTGGCACCCAGCCGGGCGATGTCGTCGGCAATCCAGGCTTCGAATTTCTTCCGCGTGATGGCCGCGCCGATGTCGACGCCGCCGCCCCTAAAGCGGAAGTCCACCTCGTCCTGCGCCGAGAGCGCCACCTTGGCGTCGGACACCGCGCGGTAAAGCGCAAAGCCGAGGTCGAGATCGACGATAGTGATGAAGTCCTCGAGCAGCTCGGGCTTCAGCGCGGTGCGCGCGAGCTCGCGGAGCTCGCGCAGATCGCCGTTGCTCTTCATCATCGCGAGCTGATGCCAGCGCGCCAGGTTCGTGTAGTGCCCGGTCGGGACCGGCAGCACCTTGTCGAACGAGCGGAAGCTGGAGCCCTTGCCGAGCCGCGGCGACACGATGTGGTCGACGATGCGATAGTCGAAGGTGTCGCCGGCAACGCCGATGCCGGCATGGCCGAGCGGCTCGGCGCGAAGAACGCCGCCCGTACGCGAGAAACGCATCACGGAAAAGTCGCTGGTGCCGCCGCCGAAATCGGCCACCAGCACGGTGGCATCGCGCTCCAGCCTGCGGGCAAACGAGAATGCCGCGCCCACGGGCTCGTAGACATAGCGCGCGTGGCCGGCGCCCAAGCGCTCGAACGCGGCGCGGTAGCGCTGCATCGCCAGCGCCTCGTCGGGATTGCCGCCGGCAAAGCGCACAGGGCGGCCGACCGTGATGTTCGCCGCCTCGAAGCCGAACTTGTCCCCGCCATGGCGCGCCAGCGTGCGCAGGAACGCCGCCAGGATGTCCTCGAATTTGTAGCGCTGCCGGAAGACTTGCGTGGTGTTGAAGCTCGAGCTCGCTGCGAAGGTCTTGAACGATTGCAGGAAGCGGTAGACGTGGCGTCCTTCGAGAAACTGCTCGATCGCCCATGGCCCGCCCTCGGCCTGGGCACCGGCGCCCGGCCGGTCCTCCCAGAAGCACAGGGCCGACACGTAGACGCTGTGGCGCTGCCCGCCATGGTCGAAGCGAATGGCTTCGACCCGGCGGTCGTCCGCCGCCAGCGCAACAACCGTGTTGCTCGTGCCAAAATCGATGCCGATCGAGACGGCGGGCGAGGCGCTCGACATGAACCACTCTGAATGATGCTTGGAAAGGGGGCAGAGCACTAACGGCTTTGCCGTCCCCTTGCAAGACCTGGTCCGAGATGGTCGAGCCCGGACCTCACGTCGCGTGGCTGGCAGGCACGTCGATCAGTTGGACTGATCGCCTCGACGCCAGGCCGGAAACGGATCGGCGAGAGCGGACCATGCGGCGATGTCCATGGTGGACGTATCAGGGACAAGGCATGCGTCCAGCCTGCCACGGATCTCGGCCTCGTCCATGCCGGTGCCGATGAAAACGATCTCCTGGCGACGATCGCCGTACAGCTTGTCCCAATACTGGTCGAGCCGCTTGCGCCAGGCCTCATCGTTCGGCCACCGCTCCTTTGGAACGCTCGCCCACCAGAACCCCAGCGCTTCGGTCCTCACGATCGCTCCCGCCTGGCTGATCTCGCCGAGCCATTGCGGCCTCGTCGCCAGCCAGAAATGACCCTTCGCCCGGATCACGCCTGGCCAGGATGCCTTGACGAACTTGTCGAACTTCGCCGGATCGAACGGCCGGCGGGCGCGGTAGACGAAGTTCTTCACGCCATGTTCCTGCGTTTCAGGCACGTGGTCGGCGAAACCATAGAGCTCCTTGTACCAGAGCGGATGCTGCTGGGCCTTCTCGAAGTCGAACCGGCCGGTGTTGAGCACGCGGTCGAACGGCACGCGGCTATGATTGGCCTCGATGATGTCGGCTTCGGGATTCAACGAGCGGATGATCTGCCGTGCCGCCTCGCGCTGTTGCGGCGAGGCATCGTCCACCTTGTTGAGGACGATCACGTCGGCGAACTCGATCTGCTCCACGAGGAGATCGACCAGCGTCCGCTTGTCGCCGTCCAGCGCCTCGCCGCGCTCGCCGAGGAACTCGGTCGAGGAATAGTCCTTCAGCAGGTTGGCGGCGTCGACCACCGTCACCATCGTGTCCAGGTGGGCGATATCGGAGAGGCTTTCGCCCTCTTCCGAGCGGAAATCGAACGTCGCTGCGACCGGGAGCGGCTCCGAAATGCCCGTCGATTCGATCAGCAGATAATCGAAGCGCCCGCTTTCGGCGAGCGCACGTACTTCCCTCAGGAGATCGTCGCGCAGGGTGCAGCAGATGCAACCGTTGGTCATCTCCACCAGTTTCTCATCAGTCCGCGAGAGGTTGGCACCACCATCGCGGACCAGGTCCGCATCGATGTTCACCTCGCTCATGTCGTTCACGATTACCGCCACTTTCAAGCCGTGCCGATTGTTCAGGACGTGATTCAGCAAAGTGGTCTTTCCAGCCCCGAGGAAGCCGGACAAGACGGTAACGGGGAGTTTGGGCATGGAGATCGAACAGCCTCTTGAGGGGGATGGGCCGAGGACGACGAGACACGGCATCTCACTATGTAATGTTATAACATTACATTCGCTATACGACCTGACCCTGTCAAGGCGCTCGGTTCACCGCCGATGCCGCAATGCGGAAGAAAGAATGCTGCTATGCAAACAAGAGCATGGACGCTGGCATCTGGCATACATAGATTGTTCCCAGAAATGAGACAGCAAGACTGACTGTTCTCAAGAAAGGGATTTCCGATGTCCAAGACCGCTTCCGTCGCTCTTGCGCCCTCCTCCTCGCTGTTCGCCCGCCTGATGGCCGCGATCGACGGCTTGCTGCTGGCGAGCGCCGAAATCTCCAATCGCAACGGGGACTTGCCGCGTTTCGGCCTGTAAGAAGGCCTTCGCTGCCTCACCGAACGGGCGACGGCACAGAAGCCAAAAACACGGTATTTGACCAAATGGCCCCGCCTGTCGGGGCCATTTCTGTTTGGCAGCGCCCTCCCTCGCAGGCGAGCGGAACTGCGACGATTGGTCCGCCGAGGCCAACCGACGATTCCGGTTGTTTGTCTACTGGCATTTCGCATACCATCCATTCAAACAAGAATGGTTGCACGATTCAAAAGTGTAAGGACGGGGAAGCGTAACGCAGGACGGAAGGCCGAGTGGCAAGTTTTGCCGCGCCCTTGGCGAAGCCTTAGCCGAAAGATGCGGATGCCGCGCGTTATCCCTGCTCATACAGTTTCTATCGGGACTGCCATGGGTGCTAGACCGCAAGGGTAATCCCGGGGCATGTGACTCGGGATGGGCTAACGCAAGCCGACAAAGAGCGGCTGCGTTGAGGGTTCGACAGGGAGTGAACAAGATGAAGCCATTCGTTCTGAATGTCGCGTTGGCGGCAATGGTGATGTCGTGCGCGAGCAGCACCGCTAGCCGTGCCGCCTGGGAGCCGGTCCGTCCGGTCGAGTTCATCGTGCCCGCGGGCACAGGCGGCGGCGCCGACCAGATGGCGCGCACCATCCAGGGCATCGTCACCAAGCACAATCTGATGAAGCAGCCGCTGGTCGTCATCAACAAGGCCGGTGGCGCAGGCGGTGAAGGCTTCCTCGATGTGAAGACGTCGGCGAACAATCCGCACAAGATCATCATCACGCTGTCGAACCTGTTCACGACGCCGCTGGCGACGGGCATCCCCTTCAACTGGAAGGATTTGACTCCGGTTGCGATGCTCGCGCTCGACGAGTTCGTGCTTTGGGTGAATGCCGAGAAGCCGTACAGCTCCGTGAAAGACTATGTCGAGGCCGCGAAGAAGGCACCAAGCGGCACGTTCAAGATGGGCGGCACTGGATCCAAGCAGGAAGACCAGATCATCACGGTCGGGATCGAGAAGGCCATCGACGCCAAGTTCACCTACATTCCCTACAAGGGCGGCGGCGAAGTCGCGGTGCAGCTGGTCGGCAACCACGTCGATTCGACCGTCAACAACCCGATCGAGGCGGTCGCGCAATGGCGCGGCGGCAAGCTCCGTCCGCTCTGCGTGTTCGACGCCCAGCCGATGGCCTATGACGAGCCGATCGCCGACGGCAAGGCCTGGAAGGACATTCCGACCTGCAAGTCGCAGGGCCTTGCGATGGAATATCTCATGCTGCGCGGTATCTTCATGTCGCCCAAGGCCACGAAGGACCAGGTCGAATATTACGTCGAGCTGTTCAAGAAGGTCCGCGCCACGCCGGAGTGGCAGGAGTTCATGAAGAGCGGCGCCTTCAACACGACCTTCCTGACCGGCGCCGATTACGCCAAGTGGATCGAGGCGGAGGAGAAGCGGCACGAAAGCCTGATGAAGGAAGCCGGCTTCCTCGCATCGAATTGAGCCTGGCATCGATGACGGCCGAGGATGCTGTGCGTCCTCGCGCCGGCAGCGACTGCGAAAGACTGCATTTCCGCCTGGAGGCCTCATGACTGAACGATCCCGAGCCGAATCCGGCCCCGCCCACAAGACGCTGGAAATCGGCATGGGGCTGCTGATCGGCGTGTTCGGCCTCATCGTGATCTTCGGCAGCCTCAAGGCCGGCATCAATTGGGGCCCGGAGGGGCCGCGCGCCGGATTTTTCCCGTTCTATATCGGCGCGGCCATCGTCGCGGCGAGTGCGATCAACGTCTGGAACGCGCAGCGCGACGACGACGGACGGTTGTTCGCCGAATGGGGGCAGCTGCGCCAGGTCATGAGCGTCGTGGTGCCGACCGCCATCTACGTCGGCACAATGCCGTTCATCGGCCTTTACGTCGGCTCAATGCTCTTCATCGCCTGGTTCATGCGCTGGCTCGGCGGCTATCGCTGGCTGACCGTCGCAGCGGTGGCGGTCGGCATGCCGGTCGTGACTTACCTCGTTTTCGAGCGCTGGTTCCTCGTCCCTCTGCCCAAGGGGCCGCTCGAGGAATGGCTCGGCCTGTGAGACCCATCCACCCATTCAATTGCTGCTGCAGGACGTTTTGACATGGAAGAGTTGGCCAATCTGTTTCACGGCTTCGCGGTCGCCCTGCAGCCCTACAACATCATGCTGATGGTGATCGGCATCACGCTCGGCGTCCTCATCGGCGTGCTGCCGGGGCTCGGGGGCGCCAACGGCGTCGCGATCCTGCTTCCGCTGACCTTCAGCATGCCGCCGACATCGGCCATCATCATGCTGTCCTGCATCTATTGGGGCGCATTGTTCGGGGGAGCCATCACCTCGATCCTGTTCAACATCCCTGGCGAGCCATGGTCGGTGGCGACCACCTTCGACGGCTATCCGATGGCCCAGCAGGGCAAGCCCGGCGAGGCCCTGACGGCGGCCTTTACCTCCTCCTTCGTCGGCGCGCTGTTTGCCGTCGTCATGATCACGCTGGTTGCGCCGCTCGTCGCGGGCTTTGCGCTTCGATTTGGGCCGGCGGAGAAGTTCGCGGTGTATTTCCTCGCCTTCTGCTCCTTCGTCGGCCTCAGCAAGGAGCCGCCGTTCAAGACCATCGCCGCAATGATGATCGGCTTTGCGCTCGCGGCGGTCGGGCTGGACTCGATCACCGGACAATTGCGGCTGACCTTCGGCATCACCGAACTGCTCAACGGCTTCGACTTCCTGATCGCCGTGATCGGCCTGTTCGGCATCGGCGAGATCCTGCTGACCATGGAGGAAGGGCTCGCCTTCCGCGGCGGCAAAGCCAGCATCAACCTTCGTGTCGTGCTCCAGACCTGGCGCGAGTTGCCCGCCTATTGGATGACATCGCTGCGGTCCTGCCTGATCGGCTGTTGGATGGGCGTCACCCCGGCCGGCGCGACGCCTGCTTCCTTCATGAGCTACGGCATCGCCAAGCGGCTGGCGCGACGCGGCAACAATTTCGGCAAGGGCGAGGTCGAGGGCGTGATCGCGCCGGAGACGGCCGCACACGCCGCCGGCACCGCGGCGCTGCTGCCGATGCTGTCGCTCGGCGTGCCGGGCTCGCCGACCGCCGCCGTGCTGCTCGGCGGCCTCTTGATCTGGGGCCTGCAGCCTGGCCCGATGCTGTTCGTCGAGCAGAAGGAATTCGTCTGGGGCCTGATCGCCTCGATGTATCTCGGCAATCTCGTCGGGCTCATCGTCGTACTCACCTGCGTGCCGATCTTCGCCGCGATCCTGCGCGTACCCTTCGGCATCATCGCGCCGTTGATCCTGGTGCTCTGCGCGATCGGCGCCTATTCGGTGCACAACAGCACCTTCGACGTGATGCTGATGTTGGTGTTCGGCGTGATCGGCTATCTCCTGAAGAAGTGCAATTACCCGCTCGCGCCGCTGGTGCTCGCCATCGTGCTCGGCGACAAGGCCGAGGAAGCCTTCCGACAATCGCTGCTGGGCTCGCAAGGATCGCTCGGGGTGCTCTTCTCCAACGGCCTCGTCAGCACCATCATGGCGCTCGGCTTGGTCGCCCTGTTCTGGTCCGCGATCCAGGAAGGCTACAGCCGGCTGCGCACGTCGATGGCGTGAGGCGGGATCTGCGCAATCCGCATCGGTACCGACGCCAAATTGCCGCACTCCAGACTTCTGGAATATAGAATTCCAGAGATTGCGCCGTCCCCGCCGACGGCGCCTCGGCGCACGCGACCAATGCAGGCCTGCAAGAACGCCAAGTGCATAGGCTTTCAACAACGCCCCGCGACGTCGCCGATCCGAGATAAAGCGCTGTAAAAACAGCCTCTTAGCTTTAATCAACTGCAATCGCCGCCATCACGCCGACGCGATCGGGCTTTACATTTCCGCGCTCATAGCGCATGTGAACAAGCCCGCGCTATTTCGCCGCACCCTTCCGTCCTCGCTTGAATCTTGGCATATTGCATACCAGAGTGCGCGCCAGCGCATGCATAAAAATGATGGGCGCGTTTGGGAGGGTTTTTGATGACGGACATGGTGCAGTCGGCAGCAGCGGCCCCGAGTGCCGCGCGCGTAAGCGATGCCTATCGCTGGGCGCAATTGGCGATCGGTGTGGCGGCGATGGTGATGATCGCCAACTACCAATATGGCTGGACGTTCTTCGTCCCCGACATCCAGAAGACGTTCGGCTGGGATCGTGCCTCGATCCAATGGGCCTTCACGCTCTTCGTGTTGTTCGAGACCTGGCTGGTGCCGGTTGAAGGATGGTTCGTCGACAAATACGGCCCGCGCATCGTGGTGCTGGTCGGCGGCGTGCTCTGCGCTATCGGCTGGGCGATCAACGCGCAGGCGACCTCGCTGAACGGCTACTATCTCGGCATGATCATCGCAGGCATCGGCGCCGGCGGCGTCTACGGCACCTGCGTCGGCAACGCGCTGAAATGGTTTCCGGACAAGCGCGGTCTTGCGGCCGGCATCACGGCGGCCGGCTTCGGGGCAGGCTCCGCGCTGACCGTGGCGCCGATCCAGGCCATGATCAAGGACAGCGGATTCCAGACCACCTTCCTCTATTTCGGCCTCGGGCAAGGCATCATCATCTGCCTCCTCGCCTTCTTCCTGCTCGCGCCGAAAGCGGGCCAGGTGCCGCACGTGGTGGCGAATGCCAATATCATCCAGACCCGGCGCAACTATCAGCCGACCGAAGTGCTGCGCCAGCCGATCTTCTGGCTGATGTACTTCATGTTCGTGATCGTCGGCGCGGGTGGACTGATGGTCACCGCGAACCTGAAGCCGATCGCGGTTGACTGGAAGGTCGACAGCGTCCCGGTCACGCTAATGGCGGTGACGATGACGGCGGTGACCTTCGCGGCCACGATCGACCGCGTGCTCAACGGCCTGACGCGTCCGTTCTTCGGCTGGATCTCCGACATGATCGGCCGCGAGAACACGATGTTCATCGCCTTCGGCATGGAAGGGTTCGGCATCTGGATGCTCTACCTCTGGGGTCACGATCCGGTCTGGTTCGTGCTGCTCTCGGGCTTCGTGTTCTTCGCCTGGGGTGAGATTTACTCGCTATTCCCCTCGACCTGCACCGACACGTTCGGCACCAAGTTCGCAACCACCAATGCCGGCCTGCTCTACACCGCGAAGGGCACCGCCGCGCTGCTGGTGCCGATCGCCAACTACATGCAGCAATCGTCGGGGACCTGGGACAGCGTGTTCATCATCGCGGCCGGCGCCAACATCCTGGCTTCGGTGCTGGCGATCGCGGTGCTCAAGCCCTGGCGCAAGGTCGTGGTCGCGAAATCGACGATCTGACCGGCGATACAATTCAGCAAGCACGACGCCCGGCCTCACGGCCGGGCGTTTTTCTTTGGCGATCGTCGCATCGCCTCGCCGGGGCGCGGGCGGGGCCACCAAGAAGTGACAAGTTAGGGCTTGCAATCTGGAATATCGTATACCAAACTCCGCGTCGCGCCTGCGACGATAAGCCACAATACTCGCGACACCAGGTCGTCTTGCGATCCTGTGTCACGGACAATCAGGCGCTGGGAGGTTCTCGATGATTTCCAGCCCGGACGGCGCCGTCACCGCCGCGCCGCTTCGCACCGGTTTCCGCTGGCTCCAGCTCGGCATGGGCATCGTCTGCATGGCGATGATCGCCAATCTGCAGTATGGCTGGACGCTGTTCGTCGATCCAATCGATGCCGCCCACCACTGGGGGCGCACCGCGATCCAGCTCGCCTTCACCATCTTCGTCGTCACCGAGACCTGGCTGGTGCCAGTCGAGGCCTGGTTCGTCGACAAATACGGCCCACGCATCGTCATCATGTTCGGCGGCGTGATGATCGCACTGTCCTGGATCCTCAACGCCTCCGCTGACAGCCTTACCCTGCTCTATGCGGCGGCGATCGTCGGCGGCATGGGCGCGGGTGCCGTGTACGGCACCTGCGTCGGCAACGCGCTGAAATGGTTTCCCGACCGCCGCGGCCTCGCGGCGGGCGCGACCGCTGCCGGCTTCGGCGCAGGGGCCGCGATCACCATCGTGCCGATCGCGAGCATGATCGCCTCGAGCGGCTATCAGCACGCCTTCCTCAGCTTCGGCATCGCCCAGGGCCTCGTCGTGTTCGTGCTCGCCTTCTTCATCCAGCCGCCGCGCCTCTCCATTCCGCCGAAGAAGAAGCAGATCAACCTGCCGCAGACCAGGATCGATTTCACCCCGCCGCAAGTGCTGCGCAGCCCTGTTTTCTGGGCGATGTATCTCGTCTTCGTCATGGTCGCTTCCGGCGGGCTGATCACTGCGGCGCAGATCGCCCCGATCGCACACGACTTCGGGATTGCCAACACGCCGGTGACGCTCGCCGGCTTCCAGATGGCGGCGCTGACCTTCGCGATCTCGCTCGACCGCATCTTCGACGGATTCGGGCGACCCTTCTTCGGCTGGGTCTCCGACACGATCGGCCGCGAGCCCACCATGTTCATCGCCTTCGGCACCGCCGCCTTGATGCTGCTGACGCTCTCGGCCTATGGCCGGGTGCCTGTCGTCTTCGTGCTGGCGACCGCGGTGTATTTCGGCGTGTTCGGCGAGATCTATTCGCTGTTCCCCGCGACCTGCGGCGACACCTTCGGTGCGAAGTTCGCAACCACCAACAACGGCATGCTCTACACTGCGAAGGGCACGGCTTCCCTGCTCGTCCCGCTCGCGAGCGTGATCTCGACCGCCTATGGCTGGAAGGCCGTGTTCGTGCTGGCGGTGGCACTGAATGCCATGGCGGCGCTGATGGCGCTGCTCGTGATCAAGCCGCTGCGCCGCGCCTTCATCCACGGCCAGGAAGCCGAGCGCACGGACAAAGCGACCGGCACTGCCAAGACCGAGACGGCGTGAGCGGCTGAACCTTGCCGGCTTGCGAAGGGGCGCAGCGATGCGCCCCTTTCTTTTTGGGGCACGGCGATAATGTCAGTACGCCTGTCGCAAGATTTTTCGGATCCGCCAAATCCAGCGCTTGACGATTGGCATTATGTATACCACACTTCCTCACCACTCACCCAGGGAGGTTGCAATGCTGGTCGGAGACATTCTGCGCAAGAAGACGCCGCGCGTTGTCACGGTACGTATGAACGAAACGGTGGGGATCGCGGCCAAGCTGATGCGCGCCAACAATATCAGCGCGCTGGTGGTCAAGGATGTGGTCCGCTCCGAGGGCAACACCACGGTCGGCATGTTCACCGAGCGCGACGTAGTGCGCGCCGTCGCGGAGCACGGCGCGGGCGCCGTCAACGTCAAGGTCTCCCAGCTGGTCTCGGTGCAGCAGCTGGTGTCCTGCACCTCCACCGACACGATCGAGCACGTCCGGCATCTGATGAACCGTCATCACATCCGCCATCTGCCCGTGATCGACGATTACAGCCTCGTCTCCGTCATCAGCATGCGCGACATCGCCGCGGCGATGGACGAGGCGCTCAACGGCACGCCGCAAGCGGCGGCTTAAAGCATGATCCGGAAAAGCGCGCAGCGGTTTTCCGACAAGATCATGCTCAAACAATAGACTAAAGCGCATCGCGCTTTAGAGCGGCAAAACTTCCCCCTGCGACTGCCGGCCCCGGCTCGGATCCTTCCGAGCCGGACCGGATCTTTCGTCCCAAAATCCGTCTCTGCTCGCGAGGATTTCATGAAGATCTGCATCTACGGCGCCGGCGCGATCGGCGGATATCTCGGGGTTCAGCTCGCGCGCGCGGGCGCCGACGTCAGCCTGATCGCACGCGGCGCGCACCTTGCCGCCATGCGCGAGCGCGGCCTGACGCTGCTCGCGGGCGAGGAAAAGCACACCGTTCATCCGCGCTGCACCGATGACCCCACCGAGCTCGGCGTGCAGGACTTCATCATCATCACGCTGAAGGCCCATTCGATCACCGGCGTAATCGAAAAGATGCAGCCGCTGCTCGGGCCTCACACCCGCATCGTCACCGCCGTCAACGGCATTCCCTATTGGTACTTCTACAAGCACGGCGGCCAATACGAGAACTCGACGCTGGAGAGCATCGATCCCGGCGGCCGGCAGTGGGGTGAGCTGGGGGCCGAGCGCGCCATCGGCTGCATCGTCTATCCCGCCACCGAGATCGAGGCGCCCGGCGTGATCCGCCACGTCTACGGCAACAACTTTCCGCTCGGCGAGCCCTCGGGCGAGATCACCTCCGACGTGCAGCGCCTCGCCGATCTCTTCGCCGCCGCCGGCCTGAAGGCTCCCGTGCTCGACCGCATCCGCGACGAGATCTGGTTGAAGCTTTGGGGCAATGTCTGCTTCAACCCGATCAGCGCGCTGACCCACGCCACGCTGGACGTGATCTGCACCGATCCCGCCACGCGCGCGCTGTCGCGCGCGATCATGGTGGAGACGCAAGCCATCGCCGAGACCTTCGGCGTCAAGTTCCGCGTCGACGTCGAGCGCCGCATCGAGGGGGCGCGCAAGGTGGGCGCGCACAAGACCTCGATGCTGCAGGATCTCGAGCGCGGCCGCCCGATGGAGATCGATCCGCTCGTCACCGTGGTGCAGGAGATGGGCCGGCTCACCGGTATTCCGACGCCCGCGCTGGATTCGGTGCTGGCCATGGTGACGCAGCGCGCCCGCATCGCCGGCCTCTATGACGGCGTCTCGACACCGGCTGATTCGCGCGCACTGGCGGTGGCGTGATGACGAGCGTGACCAAATGGCTGCGCTTCCGCCATGCCGGGACGACGGGCTTCGGCACGCTGACGTCCTCCGGCATCACCGTGCACGAGGGCGACATGTTCGGTCGCAACGCCGCAACGGGCAAGATTTTGGCGCTCTCGGAGGTCGAGCTGCTTGCGCCCTGCGTGCCCAGCAAGATCGTCGCGCTCTGGAATAATTTCCACGCGCTCGCGGCCAAGCTGAACCAGCCTGAACCGCCGGAGCCGCTGTACCTGCTCAAGGCCACCACCAGCATCGCCGCACCCGGCGCCGTGATCCGCCGCCCCTCTTATTACGACGGCAAGACCACCTATGAGGGCGAGCTCGGCATTGTCATCGGCAGGACCTGCGCCCGTGTCTCGCCAGATGAGGCCGACGGCTTCATCTTCGGCTACACCTGCGTCAACGACATTACCGCCAACGACATCCTGACGCGCGACCCCACCTTCGCCCAATGGGCCCGCGCCAAGGGCATCGACGATTACGGCCCGTTCGGTCCCGTGATCGCGACCGGTCTCGATCCGGCAAAACTCACGGTTCGCACCATCCTCAACGGCGCGGAGCGGCAGAACTACCCGATCTCGGACATGATCTTCAGCGCGCAGGAGCTGGTGAGCAGGATCTCCCACGACATGACCCTCTCGCCCGGCGACCTCATCGCGGTCGGCACCTCGATCGGCGTCGGCGTGATGAAGGAGCCCGTCAACACGGTGACCGTCGCGATCGACGGCATCGGCGAGCTCACCAACGAATTTCGGCTGTAGACTTTTTCGCCGCCGCAGAGCAGCAAAATTGATCTGGCGCAAACCCGCCGTCGCGGCCAAGGCTACCCTCCCCGGCAAAAGATTGATTTCTGATGCAAGGGAGGACGCACATGTCGAATGCCGGCAACGCACTGCTGTGGACCGTGCTGTACTTCGCTCTCTCGTTCGCCGCGATCTTCGTGGTCTGGTTCGCCGATAGGATTCGGTCGAACTTGCTCGGGAAGCGATAGCCCCAGGGCACGTTGCTTCGTCCTAGCGCTGGCGGCTGGCCTGGTGCAAGCGGGCCGGCACAGGAACGTGGGCGCCACCTCGCATCTTCCCGCAGCGCCTGGCGTTGACGGAATCCCGGTGCTGCGCGCTCCCGGCAAGCCCAGCGGGCCCTGTCGGCACCAAGGGTCGGTCGCGCTCCGAAACATCCAGACACATCACATCTTCGCGCGCCCGAGCAATGCCGCCAACATGTCCCGTGCGCGCCGCAACTTGGACGCATTCGGCCGCCCTTTTGGGAGGCGTGTCTGGGGGCACGGCATGA
This sequence comes from Bradyrhizobium sp. BRP20, assembly GCF_020194215.1. Classification (NCBI taxonomy): domain Bacteria; kingdom Pseudomonadati; phylum Pseudomonadota; class Alphaproteobacteria; order Hyphomicrobiales; family Nitrobacteraceae; genus Bradyrhizobium; species Bradyrhizobium sp. BRP20. The sequence goes on from NZ_JADYVY010000008.1 coordinate 237,784, forward strand.
CCGTGTTTGGACCAAACCTTCTAGGGGTATCGCTGTGAAGAAGATTGTATTTGCTCTGGGTGCCACGCTTGCTTTTGCGACGGCTGCAAACGCTGCAGATCTGCCGCGCCGGCAGCCGGTGCCAGCCTATCCGGGCGAGCAGGCGCCAATCGGCAAGATGCCGATCGGCAAGAGCCCGATTGGAAAGGCCCCGATCGGCAAGGCGCCGGGCCCGGTCGCCGCGCGCTACTGACGCGCAGCGAAATACGCGTCAGACATTTGCGCTCGATGGCCGAGGGGGAATAGCGTGACGAACAAAGCTGGTCGATCGGGATCCTGCATCCTCGCGGGCTTCGCACTTGCAGCTATGCTCTCATGCACGACGCCCTCGGCCTCGGCCCATGAGACCGACAAGCAGACCGACAGGCGCGTTGCCGATGCGAACGCGCTTGCTACGACCGACACTGCCTCGCGGCCACAGCCGCAATCGACGCGGCGCTCCGTCGCGCGTGCGGAGAAAGGCCCCTATTACGTCGACTTCCGCGCCCGCACGGCTGCGAGCTGGGGCCATGCGTTCGTCTGGTACGGCAAGACCAGTGAGAAGGCCGTCGAGGTTGCGGGCCTGACACCGGCCGGCGATACGCTCGCTTACGTGCTCGGTCACATTACCTTTGTGCCATCCGAGACCGGCGCCAGCTATGGCGATCTCGATCCGGAATATCTGACCGCGAGCTATCGGGTCTATCTCAACGAAGCCGACGCCAAGCGCGTGTTCGCCTACATCAAGGAGTTGCAGGCCAGCTCTCCGGTCTGGAATGCCGAGACCATAAACTGTACCGGCTTCATCGGCGACATCGCGGAGTTCATGGGATTGAAGGTCCCACATCGCTGGCAGCGCCCGGAAAATTTCGTCAACAGCCTCAAGGAAATGAACGGCGGGCGGCAGATGGTGCGGCTGTCGGCGAAGTAGCTCTTCGCCCCATACTCGGTGTCATTGCCCGCGGAGGCGGGCAATCCAGTATTCCAGAGACTGCGAGGGTAGAGCCGAGAGGTCGCGGCGTACTGGATACCCCGCCTTCGCGGGGTATGACGGCGGAGTTTGAGGAAAGAGCTTGCCCTCATCAGGCAGCAGCGCACCCCAATTATCCGCCCCGCGGAATCTCCTCGCCTTCCGCATGGTCGCCCCGCCGGGCGGCGCAATAGACTTTTCCCACCCCCAGCGGCATCCTGCCGCCATCAACCGAGAACAAAGCGCCACGCGGGGCGCGGGGGAAACAGATCATGTTGCAGACACGGTTCACCAAGCTCGTCGGCGTCCAGCACCCGATCGTTCAGGGCGGCATGCAATGGGTCGGACGCGCCGAGCTGGTCGCAGCCGTCGCCAATGCCGGCGCGCTCGGCTTCATCACCGCGCTGACCCAGCCGACGCCGGAGGACCTGACCAAGGAGATCGCGCGCTGCCGCGACCTCACGGACAAGCCGTTCGGCGTCAACCTCACCATCCTGCCGGCGATCAAGCCGCCGCCCTATGCCGAATACCGCGCCGCGATTATCGAGAGCGGCATCAAGGTGGTCGAGACCGCCGGCAACAAGCCGCAGGAGCATGTCGACGAGTTCAAAAAGCACGGCGTCAAGGTCGTGCACAAATGCACCAGCGTCCGTCACGCGCTCTCGGCCGAGCGGATGGGCGTCGACGCCATCTCGATCGACGGCTTCGAATGCGCCGGCCATCCCGGCGAGGACGACACGCCCGGCCTGATCCTGATCCCGGCCGCCGCCGACAAGATCAAGATTCCGATGATCGCCTCGGGCGGCTTTGCCGATGGCCGCGGCCTGGTCGCGGCGCTGGCGCTGGGAGCCGAGGGCATCAACATGGGCACCCGTTTCATGGCCACCAAGGAGAGCCCGATCCATCAGCTCATCAAGGAGAAGATCGTCGCCAATGACGAGCGCGAGACCGAGCTGATCTTCCGCACCATGCGCAACACCTCGCGCGTGGCCAAGAACGCGGTCTCGACCAAGGTCGTCGCGATGGAGAAGGAAGGCGCCAAGTTCGAGGACATCCGCGAGCTCGTCGCCGGTGCCCGCGGCAAGATGGTCTATGCCACCGGCAATTCCGACGAAGGCATCTGGTCGGCCGGCCAGGTGCAGGGCCTGATCCAGGACATCCCGAGCTGTGCCGAGCTCGTCTCCCGCATCGTGCGCGAGGCGGAGGCGATCATTCGCAGCCGGCTCGAGGGGATGATCGTTCAGTCACAACGCGAAGCGGCGGAATAATCACTGCAAGACGTGAGAGTATTGCATGAAAGCCTACGTCTACGGCCCTGAAGGCGCGAGGATTTCCGACGTCGCTCAACCAAAGCCCAAAGGCACGCAGGTGCTCGTCCGCGTTCGCGCCTGCGGCCTCAACCGCGCCGACACCGGCATGCGCAAGGGCCACGCCCATGGCGCGGCCGGCGGCGTCGGCACCGTGCTGGGCATGGAATGGGCCGGCGAGGTCGCCGAGCTCGGGCCCGATGCGAAGGGCGTGAAGATCGGCGACCGCATCATGGGATCGGGCGGCGCGGCGTTCGCCGAGTATACGCTGGCCGATCACGGCCGGCTGCTCCACACGCCCTCGAACATGAATTTCGAGGAGGCCGCCACCCTCCCCGTCGCGCTCGCGACCATGCACAACGCCGTCGTCACGATCGGCGGGGTGCAGGCTGGCCAGAGCGTGCTGGTCCAGGGTGCGAGCTCCGGCGTCGGGCTGATGGCAATGCAGATCGCCCGGCTCAAGGGCGCGAAGCTGGTGATCGGCTCGTCCACCGACGCGTATCGCCGCGGCCGGCTGAAGGAGTATGGCGCCGACCTCGCCGTCGACAGCTCCGATCCGAAATGGGTCGACGAGGCGCTGAAGGCGACGAACGGCGAAGGCGTCGACCTCGTCGTCGACCAGGTCTCGGGCAAGGTCGCCAACCAGAACCTCGCCGCGACGAAGATCAAGGGCCGCATCGTCAATGTCGGCCGCCTCGGCGGCACCCATGCCGACTTCAATTTCGACCTGCACGCGGCCCGCCGCATCGACTATGTCGGCGTCACCTTCCGTACCCGTACCATCGAGGAGGTCCGCGAGATCTTTGCCGAGGTCCGCAGGGACATCTGGGGCGCGGTGGAATCGCGCAAGCTGCAACTGCCGATCGACAAGGTGTTCGCGTTCGACGACATCGACAAGGCGTTCGAGCACATGGAAGCGAACAAGCATCTGGGGAAGATCGTGGTGACGGTGCCGTAGGGCGCCGGCAGCGGCCCGGTAGGGTGGGCAAAGCGAAGCGTGCCCACGATCTGCATCCATCGCGGACGAATGGTGGGCACGGCGCTAACGCGCCTTTGCCCTTCCTACGGGGCCGGAGCAAGGCGTAGACCGCTCCTGCAACTCACTAGCGACTACATCCTGTGGATCATCGCTTGATGTCCCACACGGGGCTGCTAAATCCCCGCCCATGACCTTCCAGCACGACAAAACCTCGGTCGCGGCCATCTCGATCTTCGCCAGCGGCGGCATGGCGGCGGCCAAGTTCGCGGTCGGGATCGCGATCGGCTCGCTGGCGCTGATCTCGGAAGCCCTGCATTCCCTGATCGACCTGGTTGCGACCATCATCACCTGGGCGGTGGTGCGGGTGTCCGACAAGCCCGCCGACGAGGAGCACCATTACGGCCACGGCAAGCTGGAAAGCATCTCCGCGCTCGGCGTCACGGCCCTGCTCTACGTGCTGGCCGGGGGCATCCTGGTTGAGGCCTATAGCCGGCTGCGCGAGGGAACCCCGCCGCCGACCATCTCTGCCGTGCCGTTCGTGGTGCTGGTGATCGATATCGCCGTCAATCTCTGGCGCGCCCGCGCCCTGCACCGTGCCGCGCGGGAGACCAGAAGCCAGGCCTTGGCGGCCGACGCGCTGCATTTCGCCTCGGACGTGATGGGCTCCTGCGCCGTGATCGTGGGCCTGATCCTGGCCGGGCTCGGCTTCTGGTGGGGTGACACCGCGGCGGCCGCAGCGGTTGCCGTGATGATCGCAGCGCTCGGCCTGCGAATGGCCGGCTCGACCGTGCAGACGCTGGTCGATCGCGCTCCCGAAGGCGCGCAGGAGAAGGCCAAAGCGGCGATCCGCAGCGTGCCCGGCGTGATCGACGTCGAACGCTTGCGCGTGCGCATGGTCGGAGCGACCACGTTCATCGACACTATCGCGAAGGTGCCGCGGACCTATCCGATCGACCGGGTCGAGGACATCAAGCGCAACGCGCAGGCCGCCGTCGCCAAGGCTTTCGGCGATGCCGACCTTACCTTCGCCGCAGTGCCCGTCGCGCGCGACAACGAGACCGTGCGCGACCGCATCATGGTGATCGCGCGCAATTCCGCCCTCGCCGTCCACCACGTCACGGTGCACGATCTCGGCGTCAAGCTGATCGTCAGCATCGACCTCGAGGTCGATGCCAACATGCAGCTCGAGGCCGCGCACGACATCGCCAACACGCTGGAGCGCAACATCCAGGAGGAGTTCGGCGAGGACGTCGAGGTCGACGTTCACATCGAGCCGCTGGAACCGGAACTTCCGTTCGGGGTCGATGCCACGCCGGACCGGGTGCGGACCATCGCCGCCGCGCTGACGGAATATGCCGCCGGCAGCGAGATCCACGACATCCACAATGTGCGGGTCCGTAACACCGACGCCGGCGAGATCGTCAACTTCCACTGCCGCGCAACGCCGTCGATGAGCGTGATCAAGGTGCACGAGCATGTCGACGCGATCGAGCGTGCGTTGCGGCGCGCGTTCCCGAGCGTGAAGCGCGTCATCAGCCACGCCGAGCCGCCGCGGGCGTGATGAAGAATGCGCGACGAGTCACACGTTCTCGTTTCGGACTCGTTCCACCCGTGCCTTTGCGGACGCGCGACGCACAAACTGCGTGTTGGATAAGAATAATTTCGCGTTAACGATTCGTTGACTCTCGACAGCCCGCGAAAACTGGATTCAAATCGGTGTGATTCGGAAGTGACGTGGGGCTGCTTCCGGAACTCGTTTTTCAGGGGGCCGAAGGCATGTCGCGTGCAGACGCCGCGAACGCGTGCGTCCAATCCGATTCGATCAAGGGATTGGCGCAATCGATCGCGAAACCTGCCTATCATCGGCTGTTGATCGCGGAGCCGGCGCTGCGTCGCGCCGTGCCGACGCTCATCATCGCCTTCCTGATCACGATCTGCCTCGGTGCCTTCGTGCAGGTGGTCGATCAGACGCGCCAGAAGCGGCTGGTGATCCGACACGACATTTCGGCGCTTGCCGACCTGCTCGCCGAGCGCATCGATCGCCTCACCTCGGTTCGCCAGGAGCGGCTCAAGAACATCGAGAGCCTGCCGACGCTGCTGCCCGATCTCATTCCGTCCTGGGCCACGGCCTCGGGCCGCCACGTCATCGTTACCTCCGCCGGCATCGACCGCCGCATCCTCGCCCGCATCCCGGTCGACAGCGACCCGATCGGCAACGACCGCCTGCTCGATGCGATCACGACCGCGCAGCTGGTCGCGGCGCCGCCACGCGACGCCAACGTCTCCGACCTGACGCTGCCGAGCGGCAACGCGGCGATGGCGACCTCGCGGCAGATCAAGTCACTGCCCGGCTTCGTCACCGTGATCCAGGAGCGCAACGAGCCGATCTGGGGCTCGGACGCCGCGCTTTCAGTGACGCTGTCGGCGACCACGGGCTTCGTCGTCCTGATCCTGGGCTTCGCCTTCCACTGGCAGTCGACCCGCGCCCGCGAAGGCGACCTCATCAACGACGCGGTGCGCGGCCGCATCGACACGGCGCTCAACCGCGGCCGCTGCGGGCTGTGGGACTGGGACCTGTCGCGCGGCCGGATCTTCTGGTCGCAGTCGATGTTCTCGATCCTCGGTCTCGACGGCCGTCACGAACTCCTCACCTTCGGAGAGGTCAATGCGCTGGTGAAGTCCGATGACATCGACCTGTTCGCGATCGCCGACCAGCTCATCTCCGAGAAGATCGACCATATCGACCAGACCTTCCGCATGCAGCATGTCGACGGCCACTGGATCTGGCTCCGCGTCCGCTGCGAGAAGACGCGCGGCGCGACCGATTCCAGCGTGCACCTGATCGGAATCGCCGTCGACATCACCGAGCAGAAGAGCCTCGCCGAAAAGACCGTGGAAGCCGACCTCCGCCTGCGCGACGCGATCGAGACCATTCCGGAGGCCTTCGTGCTGTGGGATGCGAGCGACCGCCTGGTGCTCTGCAACTCGCACTTCCAGCGCCTGCACAAGCTGCCCGACAGCGCCGTCATCCCCGGCACCTCCTACGAGACCGTGCTCGAGGTCGGCCGCATGCCGGAGGTGCGCACCCGCCACAACGAGACCGCGGCCCAAGGCCCGGGGGCGCGCACCTTCGAGGCGCAGCTCGACGACGGCAGCTGGCTGCACATCAGCGAGCGCCGCACCAAGGACGGCGGCTACGTCTCGGTCGGCACCGACATCACCCGTATCAAAGAGCACGAGCAGAAGCTGGTCGACAACGATCTGCGCCTGCGCGCCACCGTCATCGACCTCAAGCGCTCGCAGGCCGCGCTGGAGCGCCAGGCGGTCGAGCTCGCCGACCTCGCCGAAAAGTACCAGCGCGAGAAGACCCGCGCCGAGGAAGCCAACCAGACCAAGTCGAAATTCCTCGCCAATATGAGCCACGAGCTGCGCACGCCGCTCAATGCCATCATCGGCTTCTCCGAGATCATGGGGTCGGGCATGTTCGGCGAACTCGGCAGCGAGAAGTACCAGGAATACTGCCAGGACATCCTGACCAGCGGCCATTATCTGCTCGAGGTCATCAACGACATCCTCGACATGTCCAAGATCGAGGCCGGCCGCATGAAGCTCGACATGGAAGAGCTCGACCTCGCGCAGACGCTCGCCGAATCCTTGCGGGTCGTCACCGGCCGTGCGCAGGACAAGCACCTGACGCTCGATGCCGACATCGCGAAATCCATCTCGGTCGTCGCCGACCGCCGCGCCACCAAGCAGATCATCGTCAACCTGCTTTCCAACGCGGTGAAGTTCACGCCCGACGGCGGACGCGTCGTGGTGCGCAGCCGGCAGCTCGACGACAGGATCGTGCTGATGATCGCCGACACCGGCATCGGCATCGCACCGCATTCGCTGGCGCGGCTCGGGCGCCCGTTCGAGCAGGTCGAGAGCCAGCTCACCAAGACCTATCACGGCTCGGGCCTCGGCCTTGCCATCGCCCGCTCACTGGCGCAGCTCCACGGCGGCTCGATGCGCCTGCGCTCGAAGATCGACGTCGGCACCGTCGTGCGCGTGACCCTGCCGCGGGATGCGGTGAAGGCGGGATCGGGGATATCGGCTGCGGCTTAAAACCGCGAGCAACGATCGAGTCAGTTTCGATCTGGGATGCCCTTCTCCCCTTGTCGGAGATGGTGGCGCGAAGCGCCGGATGAGGGGTGTCTATCCACGCGCAATACTTTCGGGAGGAGAGATACCCCTCACCCGTCTCGCCGCTACGCGGCGAGCCACCCTCTCCCACAAGGGGAGAGGGGAAGAAGAGCTCTCGGTTCACTCGGCTCAGCCAAAAGACCTTCCGCTTACGATTGCAGCGTCGGCGCGACTTCGCGCGCGACGTTGACCAGAGCTGCAATCAGTGGCGTCATGGGATCGCGCTGCGGGATCACCAGGCCGATGCTGTAAGTGACTTCGGGGTCGACGATCGGGATCGACCGCACGGTGTCGGACAGGCCGAGTGTCTCGGCGAGCTTGGCCGGCATCACACTCGCCCAGCGCCCGGTCTTGACGTGTGTGAACAGCACCAGCAGCGAATTCGACGTCAGCGTCGGTGTCGCCTCCGCGCCGACCGATCGCAATGCGCGGTCGATGATGCGGCGGTTCTGCATGTCTGGCGTCAAGAGGCACAGCGGCACCTGCCCGACCTCGGTCCAGGTCACCGTCTCGCGATCGCCGAACATCGCGTCCGGCGCGGTGAGCAGGCGATAGCTCTCGTTGTAGAGCGGGATGGTGCGCACCTTGCCGATCGGCTCGTTCTCGATATAGGTCAGCCCCGCATCGACCTCGAGATTTTCCAAGAGCCCCAGCACCTCGGACGAGGTGGTGGACTGGATGCGGAAGCGCACCTCCGGATGCTTGGCACGAAATGGCGTCGTCAGCGCGGCGACCATGCCGAGCACGGTCGGGACCGCCGCGATGCGGATCTCGCCGGAGAGCTGATGCTTCAGCCCGTTGATCTCGTCGCGCATGGCGCGGGCATCGCCCACGATCCGCCGCGCCCAGTCGAGCGCCCGCTCGCCTTCCGGCGTAAATCCCTGAAAGCGCGAGCCGCGTTGGACCAGCATCACGCCGAGAATTTCCTCGAGCTGCTTGAGCCCGGTCGACATCGTCGGTTGCGTCACGCCGCAGGCCTCGGCCGCGCGTCCGAAATGCCGCTCCTTCGCCAGCGCCAGCAATAGTTCAAGCTTGTCGATCAACCGGCCGTCCCCTCGGATTCCATCGTGGCACGCAAGCTAGCACGCCGGGCCTGCACCAACACGCAAAAACCCGCAGCCGACCCAACTTTCATGACCAATCCGTATCGATCGATTGCGGTTGCAAATCGGTCCGAATCCGCAATCGCAGCTTCTGAGCGATGAGCTCGGTCACCGCGCTGAAGCAGGCTATGACCCTTCCAGCAGCGCCCTGAACACGCGCCGCACCTCGCTCTGGGTCTCCTTCACCCGCGCCTCCAGTGAGGAGAAGTCCGGCGCGTCGCCGGCGCGCGCCATGACGCGCTGCAGGTCGGTGCCGGCGGTATCAGGCTTGAAGCGCTCGCTGACGCAGAGACGCAGGATCTGCGTGAGGTCGTGATAGAGCCGCGCCGCGGCCCGCAAAATCTCCGTCTCGGATTGCGCGAGCACGCCGATCCTGCAGGCATTCTCCAGCACCTGCATGGTGCTGACGTCGAGAATCTCGGGCTTGTCGTGCGCGTGCACGAGCTGGAGATACTGCGCGATGAAGTCGATATCGACCATGCCGCCGGCGGCATGCTTGAGATCCCAGCAATCCGCCTCGCCCTTCTCCTGCGCGATCGCGCGCCGCATGTCGGCGACGTCGTTGGCGGTGATGGCAGGATCGCGGCGGCGGGTCAGGACATCGCGGATGACGCGCTCGATCCGTTCCCGGAATTCGGGCGAAGCCGAGACCACGCGCGCACGCGTCAATGCCATGTGCTCCCAGGTCCAGGCTTCGTTCGCCTGGTAGTCCGCGAACGAGACGAGGCTCGAAGCCACCGGACCTGCGCGTCCCGAGGGCCGCAGCCGCATGTCGATCTCGTAGAGCACGCCGTAATTGGTGCGGGTCGTGAAGGCGCTGATCAGGCGCTGGGTGAAACGGGCGAAATAGTGTGCGCCGTGAAGCGATTTCACCCCGTCGGAGTCCGGATGGTCGCCGTCGAAATCATAGAGCAGGATCAGGTCGAGATCGGACGAGGCCGTCATCTCGCGGCTGCCGAGCCGGCCCATCGCGACGATCGCGGTCTCCTGACCCTTGATGCGGCCGTGCTGGGCGGCGAAGCGATCGGCGACGAGACCGTGCACGGTGTGGACGATTCCCTCCGCGACGTCGGCGAAGGCCGTGCTCGCCTGCTGCGCCGAGACGGTGCCGGAGAGGATGCGTGTGCCGATCAGGAACAGGCTCTCCTGCCCGAACAGGCGCAGGCGATCGAGGAACTCCTCGTATGAGCCGGCGTCCTGCACGGTGGTCGCGAGCCGCCCCGACAATTCCTGCCTGTCGGGCATGGCGCCGAAGAAGCGCGGATCGATCAGGCCGTCCATCAGCTGAGGCTGCCGCGCCAGCATGTCGCCGAGCCGCGGCGCGGCTCCCAGCACCAGCGCCACCAGCGCGACGAGATCGCGGTTCTGGCCGAGCAGCGTGATCAGCCGGCCGCCGCGCTGCAGCGCGCCGAGGAAATGATCGAACGAAACGACGGCGCGATCCGACTCTTCGGCATGGGCAAGGCCGTCGATCAAGGCCGGCACGAACTCGACGAAGGCGCTTCGCGTCGCCTCAACGCGGAAGACGCGATAGTCGCCGGTGATCCAGTCGCGCACCGTCTGCGCGACCGCGGCGGGCTTCTTGAAGCCGAGCGTCGCGAGGTGCTGCAGCAGGCGCGGATCATCGGGGCCCGCACCGTAGTCGAGCGCCGGCAGCCTCGCCGTGCCGGTGGGGTCATCGCCCTCGAACAGTTTTTCGTAATGGCCCTGGACGATCTGGAGCTGGCGCAAGAGGTCGCGCGCAAAGGCCTCCCGAGTCCGATAGCCGAAGAACCACGCAAAGCGCTCGACCGCTTGCTTGTCCTCCGGCAGCGTGTGGGTTTGCTCGTCGGCGATCATCTGCAGGCGATGCTCGACACGGCGCAGGAATTCGTAGGCGGTCGCCAGCTCGTCACGCGCCGCCACAGTGATCCAGTTGCTGGCGGCGAGCACGTCAAGCGCCCGCAGTGTCGGCCGCACCCGCAATTCCGGATGGCGGCCGCCGGCAATCAATTGCTGGGTCTGCGCGAAGAATTCGATCTCGCGAATGCCGCCGCGTCCGACCTTGACGTTGTGGCCCTCGACCGCAACCTCGCTCTGGCCGCGATAGGTCTGCATCTGCCGCTTCATGTCGTGTACGTCGGCAAGTGCGGCAAAGTCGAGATGCTTGCGCCAGACGAACGGCCCGATCTCGGCGAGCAATGCCTCACCCGCTTTTGAATCGCCGGCACAGGTCCGCGCCTTGATCATCGCGGCGCGCTCCCAGGTGCGCCCTTCCCGCTCGTAATAGTTCAGCGCGGCGTCCCGCGAGATCGCCACCTGCGTCGAGGACGGGTCGGGCCGCAGCCGCAAATCGACGCGGAAGACGTAACCATCATAGGTGCGCTGCTGCAGGATGCGCGCCATTCCTTGCGTCACGCGGACGAAGAACGGCTGCGGCTCGATATCGGGCGCGAGGGTCGTCGCATCGGGATCGAAGAACACGATGAGATCGATATCGCTGGAATAGTTCAGCTCGCCCGCACCCATCTTGCCCATCGCGAGCACGATCAGCCCGCAGCCCTCTTCGGGTGTCTCGGGATTGGGCGGTGAGAGCTTGCCGCGTGCGGCTTCCTGCCGCAGCAGATATTGCAGCGCCGCCTGCACCGAGGACACCGCGACATCGGTCAGCGCCGCCGTCACCCGCATCACCGGCCAGACACCGCCGATATCGCACAGCGCGATCAGGAGCGCAGCCTCAGCCTTCATGCGGCGGAGCAGCCGCATCACCTCGGCCTCCTCCGAAGCCGCGAGCACCGCGCTGCGCGCCTCCGCGATCAGCGCCGTCAGATGCGCATCCGGATCGCATTCGAGCAGCCGGATCAGGCGCAAGGCATCGGCGCGCACCAGTTCGAACAGATAGGGCGAGAATTCCGCAATCCCGGTCAGGATCTCGCGGGCGAAGGGATGGCCGAGATGCGTTTCGAGACGGGCCGATTGTGCCGGCTCGAGCTCGGCCAGCCAGCTTTCGAAACGGGGTTCATCGGTTGCGGAAGCGGCAATATGGGGAGCCTCCGCGAAGCGTGCGGCCAGCCTCTCACCATGCTTGTCCGCGTTTCCCGGCGCGGAGTGGTTCATGCCACCTTCTGTGGCACATCCGGTGTTGGCGGAGCAACCCTGTCGCCGGCGCCCGCGCGCGCCGGCAGCACGAGCGTGGCGACGAGGCCGGGATGGGCATCGCCCAAGCGCAATTCGCCGCCGTGCAACGTCGCCACCGCCGAGGCGAGGCTGAGGCCGAGGCCCGAGCCCGGCAGCGTGCGGCTGGCCTCCAGCCGCACGAATCGCTCGATGACGTGCTTGCGGTCGGCTTCGGGGATGCCGGGGCCGCGATCGGTGACGCTGAGCAGCACCTGGTCGCCCTCGCGCCTCGCCTCGATCGTGATTTGCCTCGCGTCCATGCTGACCACGGTTCCCGCCGGCTGTGCCGCGGGCTGGCCGTATTTGATCGCGTTCTCGACAAGATTGGCGAGCGCCTGGCTGATCAGCTCGCGATTGGCATGAACCGGCGTCGGCTCGCACTTGACCTTCAGGGTCATGCCGTCGTCCTCGGCGAGCGGCTCGTAGAGCTCGTGGATGCCCTCCGCGACCTCTGCGGCGTCGAAGTCGTCCATGTTGCCGCGCGCCTGTCCGGATTCCGCGCGCGCGATCATCAGCAGCGCGTTGAAGGTCCGGATCAGCCCGTCGGACTCCTCGATGGTCCGCTCCAGCGCGGCGCGATAATCCGCCTCGCAGCCCGATCTCGCCAGCGCCTCCTCGGCGCGATTGCGCAGCCGTGTCAGCGGCGTCTTGAGGTCGTGGGCGATGTTGTCGGAAACCTCCTTCAGTCCCGCCATCAGCGCCTCGATCCGCTCCAGCATGGCGTTGAGGTTCTCGGCGAGGCGATCGATCTCGTCGCCGCTGCGCCCCACCGGCAGGCGCTCGCTGAGATCGCCGGTCATGATCCGCTGCGCCGTGCCGGTCATCGCGTCGATGCGCCTCAGCACCCGCCGCGCGACGAAGATGCCGCCGCCGAGGCCGAGCACGACGACGATCAGGACCGAAAATTGCGCCGCCTTGGCGACGATGCCGAACAGGCGCCGCCGCTCGGCGAGGTCGCGGCCGATCAGAAGCCGGAAGCCGTTCTCCAATTCGGTGACACGAACCAGCGCGCGATGATCGCGGTCATCGCTGTCCTCGATCCGCCGGTAGGCCGTCTCCGACCAGCCGCGCGTCGCCATAACGCCCGGCGCCAGCGAGCCGACATTGCCGGCGATCGCCTGGCCCGTCGGCGTGGTCACGAGATAGAGATTGGCGCCTGGCCGCAGCGCCCGATACTCGATCGTGCGCACGAGACCGACTAGGCCGCGGCGGTCGTAGATCTCGTTGATCTCCGAGGTCTCGGCATTGACGGTCTGCGTGATCTCCTCGGTGATCAGCCGCCGCGTATTCCAGGCGAAATAGGCCAGCAGCGAGGCCGCGAACATCGCGAACAGCAGCAGATAGACCAGCGTCAGCCGGAACGCCGTGGTGCGGACGAGTTTACCGAATGCCGTCACGGATCATGTACCCAGTTTCAACCACGCGCCTGCATCACGAGCATCGACACTCACGTATTTCGCTTTGTTTACAATGACATAGCCTATAGATTGTCGCACCTGCGCCTAGGTCCCTTGTGGAACGAGCAACGCGAAAGGCATTCGTGACCACACGTGATAGGCGCACGCGGAACGTTAAAGGGGCACTCGATCGGAACCAAGTTAAATCCCCGCAAGCTCGGGCCATGCGGACACTGGACGGAGCCTGCGGGAGCAGTGATCCGCTGTGGGCCTCCCCTTCCGACCACGCTGAGGAACATCAGCCGTTACGGGCGGACGTCCTTGTCGAGGGCATCGCGCCATTGCGGTCAAACCCGCCGGCCTCCCTCACACTTCCAGCCATTGCGCGCGAACGTCGCTGTTTGATTTCAGTTGCTCGGGCGTACCTTCGAAGACCACACGACCGTGCCCCATGACGTAGACGCGGTTAGAGATCTTCATCGCAATCGACAGCTTCTGCTCGACGAGCAAAATTGCGACGCCGGCCTGCGCAATGCGGGCGATGAGATCGCCGACCTGCTGCACGATCAAGGGCGCAAGACCTTCGGTCGGCTCGTCGATCATGATGAGATCGGGGTCGCCCATCAGGGTCCGGCACGTCGTGAGCATCTGCTTCTCGCCGCCTGACAGCACCCCCGCAGGCGTATCTGCCCGCGCGGCAAGATTCGGAAACATGTCGAGCATGTCCTGAAGCTGCCATTTGCCGGGACGCCGCGTATCCTTGATGCCGAGGAGCAGATTCTGGCGGACCGTCAGCCCCGGAAAGATGTCCCGATGCTCCGGCACATAGCCGAGACCGAGGCGCGCGATCCTGTAGCTCGGCAGCCCCGCGATGTCCTTGCCTTTGAAGCGGATCGTGCCTTGCGGCGCAACCTCGCCCATGATCGCCTTGACAGTGGTCGAACGTCCGACGCCGTTGCGGCCGAGCAGGCTGACGACCTCGCCTGCCGCAACGTCGAGATCGACGCCCTGGAGAATGTGGCTCTTGCCGTAATAGGCGTGCAGGTCCCTGACCTCCAGCATCAGTGCGCCTCCTCGCCGAGATAGGCTTCCTTAACTTTCGGGTCCCGCCTGATCTCCTCCGGCGTGCCGGAAGCAATGATGTGGCCGTAGACCAGCACGGAAATGCGGTCGGCCAGGCCGAACACAACGCTCATGTCGTGTTCGACGATGACCAGGGTCTTGCCCTCGGTCAGGCGCCGGATCAGCGACACCGCGCGGTCGGTCTCGGCGTGGCTCATGCCCGCCGTCGGTTCGTCCAGCAGCACGACGGTCGCGCCGCTGGCGATGGTGATGCCGATCTCGAGTTCGCGCTGCTCCGCGTAGGTCAACAAGCCGGCCGGAACATCGCGCCGATGCGTCAGATGGATGTCGTCGAGGATTTGCGCCGTGCGCTCGCGCACCTCCGGCAGGCTATCGACGTTCTTCCAGAAGGCGTAACGGTGCCCCGTCGCCCACAGCACGGCACAGCGGACGTTCTCCCAGACCGACATGCGCGCGAATACGTTGGTGACCTGGAACGACCGCGACAGGCCGCGCCGGTTGATCTCGAACGGCCTGAGGCCGGAGATCACATCGCCGTTCAGTCTCACCTCGCCCGAGGTCGGCTTGATGTGGCCACTGATGAGATTGAACGTCGTCGATTTCCCGGCACCGTTCGGACCGATGATGGCGTGACGCTCACCTTGCGCGACGCTGAGATTGAGATCGCGGATGATGCCGACATTGCCAAAGCGCTTCTCAACGGCGCGGACTTCGATCGCTGCCGTCATGCCAAGTACCCCCGATCGCGCGCGACCGTCGCCGCGCGGTCCCATGCCTCGGCGACGCGCCGCCAGCTCAGGCGCGCGACGAAGAAGCCGCCGATGAGGAGGACCGCCGCGCTCGCCCACGTCAGCGGCGACGCCGGACTGAAGGCAACGCCGAACAGGTTGATCGGATTGCCCTGACCGCTATGCGTGCGCGAGATCGATTCGATCGTCAGGATCACACCGCAAGCCAGTGCCAAGGTCGGCACCGCCGCGATCAGATAGGAAGGGATCACCGTCGGCAGAGTTCCGGCGCGAACCAGCGGCCGGTGCATCATGACCAGCCCGGCGATGCCGCCGGGGGACAGCATCACGATGCCGATGAAGATAATGCCGAAATAGAGCTGCCACACGCCGGTGACGCTGGTCAGCCCGAGCTGAAGATAGGTCACGAGGATTGCACCCAGGATGGGTCCGAAGAAGTACGCGACGCCGCCAATGAAGGTCGAGAACAGCACGAGGCCGGATTGGATCGCGCCGAGATAGGCGGCGTTGGCGATCTCGAAGTTGATCGCGGCCAGGCCCCCTGCCACGCCAGCGAAGAAGCCGGCAAAACAGAAGGCGATGTAGCGCACCACGTGCGGATCATAACCGATGAACTGGACGCGCTCGGGGTTGTCCCGCACCGCATTGCTGATTCGCCCCAGCGGGGTCCGCGTCAGCGCATACATCGCGACGGCCGAGATCACCAGCCAGAACGCGATGAGGTAATAGACCTGAAGCTGCGGGCCGAAACTCAAGCCGAAGATCTTCGGCAAAGCCGTGCGGTCGGTCGATATTCCGGACTCGCCGCCGAACACCGAACGCAGGATCAGCGAGGACGACGCCACCAGTTCGGCAATGCCGAGCGAGATCATCGAGAACACGGTACCAGCCCGCTTGGTCATCAGCCAGCCGATGATGATCGCGAAAACGAGGCCGCCGAGTCCACCGAACAGCGGTATGAACGGCAGCGGGATTGGCCAGCCGTGCGAGACCACTGCATTCATCATGTGGCACGCTGCGAAGCCGCCGAGGCCGTAATGCACCGCATGGCCGAACGACAAGAGGCCGGTCTGGCCGAGCAGGATGTTGTAGGACAGCGCGAACACGATCGCGATGCCGATCAGGCTGAAGGACGTCAGCGAGCCGCCGGAGGAGAAGATCAGCGGCAGCACGATCAGCACGGCGATGCCGGCAAGCCATATGCCGTAGAAGCGCAGGCCGTCGCCGGCCGGCTTCCCTGCGATTGTCGATGTCGGCGTCGATGTCGTTTTGGCGTTCATGTCTCGCGCGTCCCCATCAGGCCCATGGGGCGTACGATCAGAATGATCACCAGCAGCAGGTAGGGTACGATCGGCGCCACCTGGGCAATGGTGACGTTCCAGATGTCGGTGAGCACGGACGGCCCTGCCGACGGATCGAGCGGACCGAAGGCGCTCGCCAACGAACCGTTCAGCGCCACCGCGAAGGTCTGTATCAGGCCGATCACCAGCGAGGCGATGAAGGCGCCCGGCAAGGAGCCGAGGCCGCCAAACACGATGACGACGAACAGGATCGGTCCCAGCGCCGCGGCCATGTCGGACTGCGTCACCAGCGCCGGACCGGCGATCACGCCGGCAATTCCCGCCAGCGCGCTGCCGACGCCGAACACCAGCATGAATATGCGTCCGACATTGTGACCGAGATGCCCCACCATATGGGGATGCGTCAGCGCGGCCTGAACGATCAGGCCCACCCTGGTGCGCTTGAGCACCATCAGCAACACGATGAATATCAGGATCGACACAGCCAGCATGAAAATCTTGTAGGCGGGATAATTCGTCGAGAAGATCGTGAAGGCCGGAAAGTCGAGCAGCGCCGGCACGCGGTAATCGACGGGGCTCCTGCCCCACATCATCGCCACGATTTCTTCGATCGCGAACGCAAGACCGAAGGTCAGGAGCAACTCCGCCACATGGCCGTGCTTGTGCGTATTGCGCAGGCCGTAGCGCTCGACCGCCATGCCGATCGCGCCGACCAGCAGCGGAGCCAGCAGCAGGGCCGGCCAGAAGCCAATCCATTTGGTGAGCTGGAAACCGAAGAAGGCGCCGAGCATGTAAAAGCTGGCATGGGCGAAGTTGAGCACGCCCATCATGCTGAAGATGACGGTCAGGCCGCTCGACAGCAGGAACAGCAGCATGCCGAACAGCAGACCGTTCAGCGTCGATATAACGATCAGTTCAAGCACAGTAATCACACCTCTGGCCGGGACAGAAACGGCCCCGGCGAAGTCGGTCCGGATGCGAGCAGCAACCTTCCCGCGAGCCGCTGTCGGCTGCGGGAAGGCAAAGCTATTCCAGGCTTACGGCCGGGTCATCTTGCAGGTTGTGGGAACCATCGTCTTGGATGTGTCGATCTTAGAAACCAGATGCCATCCCCAGCCGGTGCCTTCCTCGTCGAACGGCTCGTCTGCAGCGAGCTTGCCGAAGGAGGAGATGTAGATCGGCTGGAAGAACTGGTGATCGTCCTTGCGCATGACGCCCTCACCGCCATCCAGCACCTCGAACTTGAGATCCTCGAGGGCAGCCGCGACCTTCACCGGGTCGAGCGAGTTGGCCTTCTCGGCCGCGGCCTTGAACATGCGCATCTCGTTGACGGCGCGCGGATACCAAAGCGACATGTTGACCTTGGCACGGAAGGTCTTTTCGAAGTCCATCGCCGGCTGGTGGCCGGAATTGGCAAAGCCCTCGGTGATCTGGAAGACCTGATGGTCGAGACCGGTCTGCTTGATTGCGGTCGGACCACCAGCGCCGCCGGCATAGTAGGTGTACCAATTGACCTTCAGGCCGGCGTCCGCCGCGGCTTTGAGCAGCAGTGCGATGTCCTGGCCCCAGTTGCCGGTCACGACGCTATCGGCGCCCGAAGCCTTGATCTTGGCGATATAAGGCGAGAAGTCGGTGATCTTCAACAGCGGATGCAGTTCGTCACCGACGATTTGGATGTCGGGCCGCTTGGCGCCCAGCATCTTGCGCGCATCCGCACGCACCGACTGGCCGAAGGAGTAGTCCTGGTTGATCAGGTACACCTTCTTGATCGCGGGGACATCCTTCATGTAGCTGGTGAGCGCTTCCATCTTGATGTCGGAGCTCGCATCCCAGCGAAAATGCCAGTAGCTGCACTTTTCGTTGGTCAGGCTCGGATCTACGGCGGCATAGTTGAAGTAGAGCACTTCCTTGCCGGGATTGCGCGTGTTGTTCTTGGTAACGAAGTCGGACAGCGCTGCGGCGACCGACGAGCCGTTGCCTTGCGTGATGAAGCGGGCGCCGGCATCGATGGCCTTCTGCGCCTGCACCAGGCTTTCCTGCGGGTTGGTCTTGTTGTCGAGAGGCAGAATCTCGATCTTGCGGCCCAATATGCCGCCCTTGGCGTTGATCTCGTCAGCCAGATACTGGAACGTCTTCAAGCCGCCTTCACCGATGCTGGCGCCACCGCCGGACAGCGGATCGATGTAGCCGAACTTGATTGTTTCCTGCGCGAATGCCGCTCCTCCGAGCATCGTCAGCGCTGCCGCCGCAGCAATTGCGAGCTTGTGCATCCTGGCCTTCTCCCTTTTGTATGTTCTTGTCCTTGGCGATCGAAGCTGACTCACAACGTCGGTCGCGCCCACTCTTCGCTACTCCAATATTGAATACTGTGTAAAGTTTTGGTGCAAGAAATAATTGCGGCCTCAACGTGAAGATTGCCGCGCGCCGTCCGGAATATTGAATTCACAGGCAACTTTTGGGATCAAAGCCGCGCTCAATCTGCGGCTGACATCAAGTCCGAACGGGAAAGGATGAAGAGCGCGATCAGGGTCTCAGATTGGTTGCTTTATACCACTCCCCGACGGGGCTTGAGCCCCAAAAGGAACAGCCGCGAAAAATAATCGGCAATCTGCATCGGAGACCAGCTCCGCTCGTCCCTGAACCAGATCGGGTACCAGTGGCCCATTCCAGTCAGAACGCGTTCGGCGAAGTAAGTGTCGACGCTGCGGAAGTATCCCTCGTCGATCCAACACTGGTGGTTTCTCTGGTCCTGCTGGATCGTTGCGAGCACCTGCCTGACATAGTGCTTGCGGTCAACGTCGTTGAGATAGTTGATGTTGTGGTAGGTCGCCTTCGGGCCGCAAGGGGTATCGTGCAGCATCAACAACAGGCGGACTCTCTGGACGACGTAATCGAACGCCCCGAGCCTCAGGTCCTGCAAATATTCTCGAATCCCGATCTCACCGGCCAGACCTCTTCGCAGGCAAGCCAGCAAGAGGCGCTCCTTCTCGCTGAAATGATAATAGATGCCGGCGCGGGTCATGCCTGCCTCCGCCGCGATGCTCTCGAGCGACGTACCGGACGCGCCCCTTCGATTGAAACTGTCCGAAGCAATCGAGAGCATCCTGTCCAGCTTCGCGGCGCGCTTGTTCAATTTCGAGCGGGACTGGAGAAATGGTGCCAGGCTCGGCGCTTCAGGCATGTCCGGTAAGGCAATCTCACGCCGATACACCCCATGCGTGATGATGTCGTCAATGGCATCAATCGCCTGCTGGCGCGAATAATAGTCGCGCTCGGAGAACCAGAACGGAACCCAATCCAGGATGGAGATGAGGGCGACGGCCGTAAGGAGCGGCTCCTCGCAGGCAATCGAGCCGTCGGCAATGCCACGCTTCAGAAAGTCGGCGAGCAGCGCGGCATTCTGCCAGCGCCTGGCATGCACGTCTTTGCTGTAAGACGCAGCCAGTGCATCGATGTCGGAGAACAGGATCATGCGCTGGCCTTCAGGCCGCAGCCGGGCTCTTATGAAGCGCCTGACGATTTCGAGCCCGTCTATCCCGGGTTCGGCCGCCGTCTCGATTTCGTGCCTGTAGATCGCAAGACCGCGCAGGTAGCAGTGAAAGATCAGGTCTTCCTTGTCGCGGAAGTAGTGGTACAGCGCTCCCGGCACCGATCGAACCGATGCTGCGACCTGCTCCATCGTCACATTCGCATAGCTATGGCGGGCAAACAGCTTGGAAGCCGATACGAGGATCTCTTCAGCTCGGTCGGACGGGAAGGCGGCGACTTGCAAGCTTGAATATCCTTCCTGATCGTGGACGGATTCACCCCGGTGAAACGTCCACTACCACACGTCGGATATTCTTGCCATCGGACGAGGCGTTAGGCCAGTATCGCCCGCAACCCTCGGACGGCGGTGCAAATGAAGACGCAGCCGATGATTGCAGGCGCGCCGTAGATCGACGCCGAACGCCCTATCTCATGCCGTCACGGATCATGTATCCGGCGCCGCGGATCGTGTGCAGCAGCGGGCGCTCGAAGCCCTTGTCGATCTTGGAGCGCAGCCGCGAGATGTGCACGTCGATGACGTTGGTCTGCGGATCGAAATGATAGTCCCAGACATTCTCCAGCAGCATGGTCCGCGTCACCACCTGGCCGGCGTGCTTCATGAGGTATTCGAGCAAGCGAAATTCGCGCGGCTGCAGCGTCAGCTCGTCCTTGCCGCGGGCGACGCGATGCGAGAGCCGGTCGAGCTCGAGATCGCCGACGCGATAAAGCGTCTCCTCGGCGGGACCGCCGCGGCGGCGCGACAGCACTTCGACGCGGGCCAGCAGCTCGGCGAAGGAATAGGGTTTCGGCAGATAATCGTCGCCGCCGGCGCGCAGACCCTTGATGCGGTCATCGACCTGCCCGAGCGCGGAGAGAATCAGCACCGGCGTCGTATTGCCCTTGTCGCGCAATGCGCCGATCAGCGACAGCCCGTCGCGCTTCGGCAGCATGCGGTCGACCACCAGCACGTCGTATTCGCCGTTCTCTGCCATGGCGAGGCCTTCCTCGCCGTCGGCGGCGTGGTCGGCGATGTGTCCGACTTCGCGAAACGCCTTGGCGAGGTAATCGGCGGATTCACGGTCGTCTTCGATGATGAGGAGGCGCATCGTGCGTTCGGCGGCGGTCAAGGAGGTCAACCTTCTCTAAACATGGCGCGAGCGGCGACCGCATGCAAGCCGAGCAGGAGAGGCTCGAAGCGGGGAAAAAGGCGGGCGGTGAAGCTGGGGGGACCTCACCGCCCTAGGCCTTCCGACGGAGGGGGGCGTAATTCCACCGGAAGGTAGATGAGGGAAGCCAGCGTTGCGCTGCTTCCCCGAAGGGCACCGGCGGCGGGGGCGACTGATGCCGGCGGTACCCTTCATCTCGTGGGCCTCCTGAAGGCCTCAGCCCTTGGCGATGGGCACCGCGACGAAGCGCGACTGGCCGCCGCTCTTCACGCGCATCAGGACGCTGTTCTTGTTGTCGGTCCGCGCCGCATTGATGGCGTCGCGGACTTCGCCGGCGGTCGCCACGCTCTTGCCGCCGACCTCGAGGATCACGTCGCCTTCCTTGAAGCCGCGTTCGGCCGCCGCGCTCTTCGGATCGACCTCGGTGACCACGACGCCTTCCTTGCCGGCACCGGCCACGGAATTGGCCGGCGCAACGGTCATGCCGAGCTTCGGCACGTCGGTGCCCTTGCTGGCGCCCTTGCCGCTGTCCTTGTCGGTATCGGCCTTGGCCTCGACCGTATTCGGCAACTGGCCGAGGGTGAGATTGACGATCTTGTCCTGGCCCTTGTGCAGCACGTTGAGCTTCACGGACGCGCCGGGCGCCATGCCGCCGATCGTGCGGGCGAGCTCGCGGGCATCCTTGACGGGGTCGCCGTTGACCGCGGTGATCACGTCGCCGGACTCGATACCGGCCTTTGCCGCCGGACCGTTGGCCTGCGGTTCCGCCACCAGCGCACCTTCGGCCTTCTTCATGCCGAGGCTGTCGGCGATGTCGGAGGTGACGGGCTGGATCTGGACGCCGATCCAGCCGCGGCTGACCGAGCCCTTGTCCTTGAGCTGCGCAACCACGCTCTTGACGGTGTTGGCCGGGATCGAGAACGCGATGCCGACGCTGCCGCCGGAGGGCGAGTAGATCGCGGTGTTGACGCCCATCACCTCGCCGTTGGTGTCGAAGGCCGGACCGCCGGAATTACCCTTGTTCACGGGCGCGTCGATCTGGATGAAATCGTCATACGGGCCGTTGCCGATGTCGCGGCCGCTCGCCGAGACGATGCCCGCGGTCACGGTGCCGCCGAGACCGAAGGGATTGCCGACCGCGAGCACCCAGTCGCCGATCCGCGGTTTGCTGTCGGCGAGCTTGGCGAACGGGAAGTTCGTGCTGCCTTCGACCTTGATCAGCGCGAGGTCGGTGCGCTGGTCGGTGCCGATCACCTTGGCGGTGTAGGTCTTGCCGTCGTCGGTGGTAACCTCGACCTTGTCGGCGCCATCGACCACGTGGTTGTTGGTCACGGCATAGCCGTCAGCCGAGATGAAGAAGCCGGAGCCCTGCCCCTGCACGACGCGGCCACGGCCGCCCTTCAGGCCGGGGGGCAAACCATCCGGACCACCGAAGCGGCGGAAGAAGCGCTCCATCGGCGAGCCCGGCTGGAACGGCGAGGAGGAATCGTCGCCGTCGTCATTGCTGGCGGTCTTCTCCTTCATGTTGACCTTGACCGAGATCACCGAAGGCTTCACGCGCTCGACGACGTCGGCGAATCCGACCGGACGCTCGACCTTGCGGACCTCGTTGTTGACCTGCGCATGCGCCGGGCTGGAGAACAGGTCGGCCGGCGAGGTCGACGGGCTGAAGCCATAGACGGCCGCGCCGAGACCGGCGACGACGGAAGCCATCAACGCGAGCTTGCGCGCGGAAAACACCGACCGGCGCGGCTGCCGGTAGGACGGGAGGTTCGAAAGGTCGATACGATCGTTCATGCGGAAATCTCCAGAGCCCTGAATTCCTGTTGGTGCCGGATGCCGGCACCTTGCGGACCTGAACATGGGGACTCCCGCCTTACCGCGCGCTGGCGGCGGGGTTAAACTTTCGTAATGATGTGTCGAGGCGGATGCGGCAGTTTAGCACAGGCCAAAAATCGTGGCCTTACAGGAACTTAATCGAGTTCCCCGACAAAGCGGCAGGCGCGAATTCTGGCCCCTCAGCTCGCCCTGACACTGACGATGAACTCGTCGACTTCGCGCTTCAAGGTCTCGGCCTGCCGCGACAGATCGACGGCCGAATCCCTGGCTTCGGCCGCCATGCGGCCGGTCTCGGCCGAGGTGGAGGTGATCTGGACGATATGGTTGGAGACGTCGAGGGTTCCGCGCGCGGCGTCCTGGGCGCTGCGCGTGATCTCCTGTGTGGCGTTGCGCTGCTGGGCGGTGTCGACCTCGATGCCCGACATGATCGACGAGATCTCCGACAGCGTCCTGGAAATGCCGTCGATCGCGCCGCGGGTCTCCGCGGTGATGCCCTGAATGCTGGCGACCTGCGAGGTGATCTCCTCCGTCGCCTTGCTGGTCTGATGCGCCAGGTTCTTCACTTCCGAGGCGACCACCGCAAACCCCTTGCCCGCTTCGCCGGCCCGTGCCGCCTCGATGGTGGCGTTGAGCGCCAGGAGATTGGTCTGCGATGCGATCGCCTGGACGAGCTGGACGACCTCGCCGATCTTTTCGGCGGCATCCGACAGCGTGTGAATGGTATCGCGGCTCTTCTCCGCCTGGCTTGCAGCGCCTTCGGCGCGCTGGGTCGCGTCCGTGACGCGGCGGCTGATCGTGCCGATCGAGTTCGTCATCGCCTCGGCGGACCCTGCAACCGTCTGCACGCTGGCGCTGGCCTGGCTCGCCGCGCTCGCGACCGCATTGGCCTTGGTGCTGGTGTCGTTGGCGGTCCGCGACAGCGTCTCCGCGTTGGTCTTCAGATGCACGGCCGATGACGCCACGCTGGCGACGACACTGGCGACGAGATCGTTGAAGCGCTTGATCCTGTTATCGAGGAATTTCGACCGCTCGGCCTGATGCTGCGCTTCATGCAGCTGCTGCTCGGAGAGGCGGCGCCGCTCGATGCCGTTGGTCTTGAACACCTCCAGCGCACCGGCGAGCAGGCCGATCTCGTTGGTGCGGCCGAGCCCCGGAACTGATGTCTCGAACTTCTGGTCGGCAACCTCGCGCATGGCATGCACGATGGCCGCGAGGGGATTGAGGATGCCGTTGCGCACGGCGAACCAGGTGGTGAAGCAGATCGCGAAAGCGACGACGGCGATCACGCCGCAGGCGACCAGGAAATAAGAAAACGCGGTCTGCGCCTGCTGGTAGATCTGCATGGCATGGTCGCGCGCCGGGCCGCTCAGCGCGGCGAAGTTCGAGGACAGGCTGGTGATCTCGTTGTTGAGATAGAGGACCGCGATGAAGCCGGTGCCGCCGCCGATGCCAAGCAGGAACAATAACGCAGCGACGACGGCGCCGACCAGGAAGCGGATCGTCAGATTGCTGTTCGCGAACATCGGGGGACTCAGGAGCTGGAATCAAATCTCGCGACAAGCTTCCAGACAAAGGTCAATTTAGCATGAACCACGCAGCCGTTGCCGCGCACTGCGTGGCACGACGTAGACGGCTTCAGGGCGATTTGGGTTCGTCCGACATCAAGGCCGCGAGCCGTGCCTTCTCGTCGGGCGTGAGCGGCGGTGCCGGTACGTCCACACCAGTTCGCGAGCGGCGGCGGATTTGCAGCCACAGCGCCAGGCCGCCGCCGATCAGCAGCACCGGCCCGAGCAGCCACAGCAGCAGGGTCTGCAGCTCGAAGCGCGGCTTGAGCAGCACGAACTCGCCGTACCGCGCCACCAGGAAATCAAGCACCTGCGAATTGCTGTCGCCGGCCGCGATGCGCTCGCGCACCAGCAGTCTGAGATCGCGTGCCAGCGGCGCATCGGAATCGTCGATCGACTGATTCTGGCAAACCATGCAGCGAAGCTCGCGCGACAATTCGCGCGCGCGCGATTCCTTCACCGGATCCGGCATGATCTCGTCGGGCTGCACGGCGTGGGCCGCC
Organism: Bradyrhizobium sp. BRP20; assembly: GCF_020194215.1. Lineage (NCBI taxonomy): Bacteria > Pseudomonadati > Pseudomonadota > Alphaproteobacteria > Hyphomicrobiales > Nitrobacteraceae > Bradyrhizobium > Bradyrhizobium sp. BRP20. The sequence goes on from NZ_JADYVY010000008.1 coordinate 262,633, forward strand.
GGCAAAGCCAGCAACACCAACGCGATGAACGCGGCCATCATCCGGCGCATCGGGTCATTCCGCGGGCTGGAGGCGCTGCTTGGCCCGCGCCGGCTTCGGCGCGCCGACCCGCAGGCGGCGGTCGGAGAGCGAGAGCACGCCGCCGAACGCCATCAGCACCGGCCCCCACCAGATCAGGAGAACCAGCGGCTTGTGATAGATGCGCACGGCGATGGCGCCTTCGGCGGTGGCGTCGCCGAGCGAGACGTAGAGCTGGCTCGCCCCGCGCGTCAGCAGCGCCGCTTCGGTGGTCGACGAGCCGCGCGTGGTGAAGCTGCGCTTGGACGGCGTCATCACCGTGACCGCCTCGCCATCGCGGCTGATCTTGAACTCTGCGATCATCTCGCGGTAGTTCGGGCCCTGGCGTTGAAACAGCCCGTCGAGCTTCAGATCGTAGCCGGCGACATGGGCAACCTCGTTCGGCTTCATGGTCGCGATGTATTCGCTGTTCCAGGTGGTCTCGCAGACGATCCCGATCAGCGCAACGCCGAGGCCGGCATGCGCGAACGCGGTGCCCCAGGCCGAGCGCGGCAGGCCGCGCGCCCGGTGCAGCACCGTTGCGAACGGCAGGCGCACCAGGCCCGTCCGTTCGACGAGGTCGGTGACCGCGCCGGCGATGACGAAGACGCCGAGCCCGATCGCGAGCGGTGCCAGCGCGCTGCCGCCCCGCACCCAGGCCCAGACGATGGCGACCACGACCAGCCCGGCAACGCCGGCCGCGAGCAGGCGCTGCATCACGCCGAGCAGGTCGCCGCGCTTCCACGCCAGCATCGGCCCGAACGGCACCGCGAGCAGCAGCAGCGCGAACAGCGGCGCGAAGCTGAGATTGTAGAAGGGTGCGCCGACCGACATCTTGAAATCGGCGAGCATCTCCATCGCGAGCGGATAAAGCGTGCCGAACAGCACCACGGCGCAAGCCACCGTGAGCAGCAGATTGTTCAGCACCAGCGCGCCCTCGCGCGAGATCGGTGCGAACAGGCCGCCCTGCTTCAGCGAGGTGGCGCGGCCCGCGAACAGCGAGAGGCTGCCGCCGATGAACAGGCAGAGGATCAGCAAAATGAACACGCCGCGGGTCGGATCGGTGGCGAAGGCGTGCACCGAGGTGATGACGCCCGAGCGCACCAGGAAGGTGCCGAGCAGCGACAGCGAGAAGGTCAGGATCGAGAGCAGGATGGTCCAGACCTTCAGCGCGTTGCGCTTCTCCATCACCAGCGCCGAATGCAAGAGCGCGGTGCCGGCGAGCCACGGCATCAGCGAAGCGTTCTCCACCGGATCCCAGAACCACCAGCCGCCCCAGCCGAGCTCGTAATAGGCCCAATACGAGCCCATGGCGATGCCGAGGGTCAGGAAGATCCAGGCGACCAGCGTCCAGGGCCGCACCCAGCGCGCCCAGGCCGCATCGATCCGTCCCTCCATCAGCGCCGCGATCGCGAAGGAGAACGAGATCGAGAAGCCGACATAGCCGAGATAGAGCATCGGGGGATGCACGGCGAGACCGATGTCCTGAAGCACGGGATTGAGATCGCGTCCTTCGATCGGCGGGCTGGCGATGCGCAGGAAAGGGTTCGATGTCATCAGGATGAAGAGGTAGAACGCGCTGGCGACCCAGGCCTGCACAGCCAGCACATGCGCGCGCAGCGAGAGCGGCAGATTGTTGCCGAAGCTGGCGACCAAGCCGCCGAACAGCGCGAGGATCAACACCCACAGCAGCATCGAGCCTTCATGGTTTCCCCACACGCCGGTAATCTTGTAGAGCAGCGGCTTCATCGAGTGGGAATTCTCGTAGACGTTGGCGACGGAGAAATCCGAGTTCACGTGCAGCATCACCAGCGCCGTGAACGAGGCGCCGACGAACAGCAGCTGAGCCAGTGCGGTCGAGCGCGCCACGTTCATCAGGGCGGCGTCGCCAAGGCGCGCGCCGATCAGCGGCACGACGGACTGGATCAGTGCGAGGGCGAGCGCCAGCACCAGCGCGTAATGTCCTGATTCCGCGATCACCGCACCGCTCCCTGCGGATTGTCCTGCGCGGTCGTCGCCGCGGGGGTGGCAGCGCCAGAAGCTTGGGTGCCGGAACCTTGGGTACCGTAATCGTCCTTCCAGTGCCCCTGCTTCTTCAGGGCATCGGCGACGTCCTTGGGCATGTAGGTCTCGTCGTGCTTGGCAAGGACGGTATCGGCCTTGAACACGCCGTTGGCATCGAGTGCGCCTTCCGCGACGACGCCCTGCCCTTCGCGGAACAGATCGGGCAGAATGCCTTTGAAGGCGACCGGCAGCTTGGCGTTGCCGTCGGCGACCTCGAACGTCACCGCAAGATTGTCGCCGCGCTGGAGCGAGCCGGGCTGCACCAGGCCGCCGAGGCGAAACCGCTTGCCGGGCTCGACATGCTTCTCGGCGACCATGGTCGGGGTCGAGAAGAACACGATGGAGTCGCGCAGCGCGTTGAGCACCAGCGCGGCCGCGAGCGCGAGCACGGCGAGCGATCCGCCGATGATGGTCATACGTCGCTGCTTGCGCGTCATGGCGTATCCGTTCTCCGCATCTGTCGTCCCGAAATCATCCGCCGATCCCGAGAGTCTTCAGGCCTTCGTTGAGCTGGCGCAGCCGCTCGGCGTTGCTGGCAACCGCCTGCCGGGCATCGGCCGAAGCGCCCATTGCCTTGTCCCGCTCGCCCATCACCAGATAGGCGCGCACCAGACGCAGCCAGCCCTCGACATCGTCGCCGTTCTGTTTCAGCCGCGTCGCGAGACGATCGACCATGCCGCGCACCATGGCGTTGCGATCGGTTTCGGCCATGTCCTTGGAGGCAGCAATCGTCTCGTCGGACAGCGCCGGCAGCGTGCCGCCGCCACCGACCCGCGCCAGCGAGGACTGCACCAGGGCACGCCACGGCGCATCCGCAGGCGCTTTCGCAAGCAGCGCGCGCCAGATATTGGCCGCGTCGTCCTTGCGGCCGTCCTGCTCGGCGGCAAGGCCCAGAAAGTAATTCGCCTTGGGATCGTCGGCGTTCAAGGCGTGTGCGCGCTCGAATTCGGCCTTGGCCTCGGCGGTCACCACGCCGCCGGCGGCAGCCGAGATCGCTTCGCCGAGATCGGACCTGCGCTCCGCGCTTTCGCCATTGTAGGTGAGCGAGTTGCGATAGGCGCGCACCGCGTCGTCGAAGCGGCCGAGCCGCTCCAGAACCGGCGCGAGCACGTTCCAGCCGCGCCCGTCCGTCGGATTCTTCTCAAGATGCTGCTCGACCTGCACGACGAGGTTCTCGAGCGACTGCGCCATGCCACCCCCGCGCTCCCGCTGCGCAAGGGGAAAATCCTGCAGCCGGGGCGAGCCGAGTGGCATGTAGACGCCGGCCGCGATGAGCGGCAGTCCGGCAAGCGCCAGCACGGCCGCCGCACGTCGCCATTTGAGGTTCGACTTCGGCGCCGTTGCCGGCTCGCTGGCCGCCGCCGCGAGCAGCCTGCGGCTAACCTCGACGCGCGCAGCCTCCGCCTCCGGCGCCAAGATCAACCCTGCGGCGAGATCACGCTCAATTTCGGCGAGCTGGTCCTTGTAGACCGCGACCTCGCTGCCCTGATCTTGTGCGCGGCTGGTGCGGCCAAGCGGCAAGAGCACGGCGAAAATCGCCGCGACCGTCATCAGCGCGAACACGAACCATAGCGTCATCTGGCAAGCTTCCGGCGGCGCCCGAACCGCGCCTGTAGGTGCCTTTACACCACGGCCGGACGATGCGGCAATTGACAATTGTCAAGGCGGCGCAACCGCATGTAGTGCCGAAAAGGTGAAAATCCAACGGCTTAGCCGATCTCGAAGTCGATACTTTGCGCGGCCTGCTCGCCGTGCCCGTCGAAGGCCTTCAGGAAGTATGTTCCGGGCTTGATTGCATCCGGCAATCTGATGCGCAGCGCTCCGACCGGAACCCGAGATGCAACCCTGGTGGCGGTCTCGGGCAGCTGCCGATCGCTGGCCTTCTCGACCAGCACCACCTTGGCTCCAACCATCAGCCGTTGATACTTGGCAACGATGACGCGGTTCTCAATTTCAATCGAGCTGATGACCGGTTTCATGCGCCTACAGATGGAAATTTCCAGACTTGCACCCGCGAAAGTACGGTGCGCCATCAGTGTCGTCAACTTCAAATTGTGATCAGGAAAAATGCGCGCCGATCAGCCTGCGCGCGACGATTTGCGCTCGCCCGTGAGTGCATTTTCGGCGGCCCGGCTCATCAATGAGGCGTAATCGTCGCCGAACAGCACCTGGCAGAAGCGGATCGCGGCCTGCACCTGCTGCTGCCGATAGGTGCGGACCTTGTGATCGGCGGCACGCAGCGACTGCACCAGCTGCTCGGTCGACCGTTCCACATATTGCTGGAGATCGGAGAAGGTACGCAGCGTCACCTCGTTGATCGCAAGCTCGCTCGCATAGTTGCGGCACGTCGCGACGAAGTCGATCAGTGCCACCGTTTCCTCGACTTCGGTGCTGTCGATCCGCGCGCCCGGCGGAATGTCCTTTTCGGGGCGCTGGCGCAGGATGCGGCGGACGCGGCCGGGAACGCTGTCGATCTCGGACTGCAGCGCATTGGAGATGTCGGCCCGGATCGACGTCAGTTGCTTGCCCCAGGTCGAATCGTTGCGCAGGTCGAGCTCGGTGCGCAGTCCGCGCACGCCGTCGTGCAGCGTCTTGAGGTTGCCGGCGACATTGTCGAAATGGCCGCGCTTGATGTCCATGCGCAGGACCGCGGCGACGCAGGACAAATCGTGCAGGGCCATCGTGACGGCCATACCGTAGGGCGTCGCCGCGACGCGGATCTCGTCATCGGACGCCGCTATCTTGACCGCAAGGCGGATGATCTGCCAGGGCGCGGTCATCCGCTGCACGACGATCGACAAGGCGAAAGGCAGCATCTGCGGCGTCTGAAGCGCCGGAATGTTGAGCGCCGACGTCACCGAGGCGATCTGGGAATCCCCGAAGGCCCGCAAGGTGCGCGGTAATTTCTCGTTCAATGTCGCAATGGCGTCCCGGACCTGGAGCACCGCACCGATCGAATAGAGATCCTCGATCACGTTGGGCGGTCCGACCCGGGCCAGCGCCCGCGACTTGTCGCCGCCGCCCGGCCCCGTCAGCTCGAAGATGGCGTCCGCGGCCACCGCCTGAAGCTTCTGCGCCAGGGCTTCGACCTGCCCAGCACTGTCCGCCGGCATGCGCGCCAGCGCCGCCTCGAATTCGTTCACCTTGTCCGGTGCGCCGTCACGGCCAAGCCACTGCCAGATCGGCTGCAGCGAGGAGCGGCGAATCTGGCCGGCCCTGACAGGAGTGCCCGCTTCGACGAGGAACGGTTCCAACACCTGGAATAGGAGCCGCGACAGATCGTCCGTGCGCGGCGGCAAAGCCTCGTCGGCCTCGCTCTTGCGGACGATCTTGCGCAGCTGCTCGAGCACGAGGGTGGCCACCGCCGTGTCCTGGCCGCGCTCCAGCGCACGCTCGAACTCCCGCATCAGCAGTGCCTGCGACTGCGGCGGGAGCTGCGCGAGATATTCCCTCAGCCGCTCGATCGATGTCTGGCTCATGCGCCCGGGTAATGCACGGTAAAATGGCGGACATGGGATGGGTCCGGCGCGATCATAGGGGGTCCCCACTTAAGAAGCCGTTTCAGCTGCCTCGAATGCCTCCCATGCTTCGCTGGAGGAGCCTCGGCCGCGCCGGAAATTGTCGTCGAAACAAGGGATTATAGTCCGGGAAGAACCAGCTCGGCGCGCAGACCCCCAGTCGGAGCGCTGCCGAGCGAAAGGCTGCCGCCATAGAGGGCCGCGAGGTCGGTCACGATCGACAGCCCCAGTCCCGACCCGGGCTTGGACTCGTCGAGGCGCTTGCCGCGCCGGGCGACCTGGGCGCGCTCGGCTTCCGACAGACCACGGCCGTCGTCGTCGACGATCACCCGCAAACGCGGGCCGGCGCCGGCCCGCTGTTGCGGCTCGACCAGGACCTCAATGAGGACGCGGGAGGCCGCCCATTTGCAGGCATTGTCGACGAGATTGCCGACCATCTCCTCAAGATCCTGCCGCTCGCCCCGGAACTTGGCGGATGGATCGGCCTTGGCCTCGACCACGATGCCGCGGTCGCGATGGATCTTCTCCATGGTCCGCCGCAGTCCCTCGATGGCAGGCGCCACCTCCGTCACGGTCGCGACCACTGAGACCCGTGCCGCGATGCGGGCGCGCTCCAGATGATGGGCGACCTGATCGCGCATCACATCCGCCTGCTCCATCACCTTCTCCGCGAACGGATCGGCGGCATGCGCGCTGGCTTCGTTGACGATGACCGAAAGCGGCGTCTTGATCGCATGAGCGAGATTGCCGACATGGGTGCGCGCCCGCTCGACGATCTCGCGATTGGCGTCGATCAGCGCGTTGGTCTCGCGCGCCAGCGGCGCGATCTCGACCGGGAATTCGCCCTCGAGCCGTTCGGCCCGCCCGGAGCGGATGTCGGCGATCGCGTCCGAGATGCGCTTGAGCGGTGCAAGGCCGAAACGGACCTGGAACACGGTCGTCAGCAGCAGCACGATGCCGAGCGCCGTGAAGGTGCCGCCGAGATAGTAGTCGAAGCTGCGTGTCTCGTCGAAAATCTCGGTATCGTCCCCGGCGACGCTGACCAGAAATTTGCCGTCGGCACCGAGATCGACCGGCCGTTCCACCATGCGCAGATTCTGCCCTTCCGGCCCGTCGACATAGGCGAGGCGGATGCCGGCGGCGGTGAGCTCGGCACCCTGCTCTTCGAGCTTCGGTAGCTTCTTGTCCCAAAGCGAGCGCGAGGAGCGCACTTCCGGCTTTTCGGTGTCGGTCCGCGTGATCTGCCAGTACCAGCCGGACAGCGGCAGGTCGAACAGGGGCTCGCCAAGCGACTGGAACTGGCGGTCCGGCGGCTCGTCGGGCGTTGCGACCTCGGCGATGAGGGTGCGCAGATAGAGATTGAGCCGGCGGTCGAAGGCGCGCTCGGTGGCGTTCTTGTAGACCGACGACAGCACCACGCCTGTGATGGCCAGGATCACCACGAGCCAGGCGGTCGCCGACAGGAACAGTCGGTTCGCAAGCGAGCTAGCGGCCATCGGAATGATCCCGGGCGGCGCAGGATGGCAGGTGGTCGGACGTCATGACCGGACCAAGGGCCCTGTTCGGCCTCCCGTCAAGCCAAGATACTGCAAAGGCCGGAACGCCTCAGGCGCCCGGGGCCGGCGGCGGGGTCAGGAGATAGCCCAGGCCGCGGACGGTCTGGATGATGTCGACGTCGAGCTTCTTGCGGATGCGGCCGACGAAGACCTCGATGGTGTTGGAGTCGCGGTCGAAATCCTGGTCGTAGAGATGCTCGACCAGCTCGGTGCGCGAGACCACCCGCCCCGAATGATGCATCAAGTAGGCCAGAAGCCGATATTCGTGCGAGGTCATCTTGATGGGATTGCCCGACACGCTGACCCGGCCGGTTCGGGTGTCGAGCGTAACCGGGCCGCAGGTCAATTCGCTCTGGGCATGGCCGGTGGAGCGGCGCAGCAGGGCGCGGATGCGCGCCAGCACCTCCTCGAGGTGGAACGGCTTTGCGACGTAGTCGTCGGCGCCGGCATCGAAGCCCTGCACCTTGTCGCTCCAGCGGTCGCGTGCAGTGAGGATCAGGACCGGCATGGTGCGGCCGTTGCGGCGCCAGGCTTCCAGCACCGAGATGCCGTCCTTCTTCGGCAGGCCGATATCGAGCACCACGGCGTCATACGGCTCGTTGTCGCCGAGATAGTGCCCCTCCTCCCCGTCGAAAGCCCGATCGACGACATAGCCGGCGTCGGTCAGCGCCTTGGTGAGCTGGCGATTGAGATCGGGGTCGTCCTCAACAACGAGCAGGCGCACGCTTCTCTCCAAGGATAGGCTGCAAGAACAGGCGACATGAACACCGCCACAGATGAGCAATTCCGGCGTGAACTGAATATGAACGCAGGGAACCGGGCTACGTTACTTTTTGGTCATATACGACCCGGCGCGCGCAAATGCGACTGCGCCCACCATGCCGCCGGAGGAGCCGGCGGCATGGTGGGCGCAACGTGCCGCATCGCGCGGCGAGCCGGAAGGTGCCGGCGTGCTGATCCGGCCGTCAGGTCCGGAAGAACACGAACCAGACGACGGCGAGGATCAGGATCGCAAGCCCGGTCGAGATGGCGAGCAGCGCCGCCACCGATGGTCCGGGCTCGCCCTGGCGTGCCTCGGTCGGAGTTTCGACGATCCGGTTCTGCTCTCGCCTGGTTGCCATGGTGACCTCGATCTGTGGCTGTCGCGTCGGATGGCCGCGACCTCCTCGGCGATGAATTGCCGGGGCAACGCGTCATCTCGGGCGATGTTCCGGTCCAGCAAACACGGCGCAGGCGGCGATTAACGCCGTTGCAAGATTCCGCGCCGGCGGTTGCTATGATTCGCAACTGGGCGATGGTATCCTCAAAGCTTGTCCGCTGTTGCGTCTGGAGTAGCCCATGGCCCCCCGCGCCAATTGGAAGGGTTTTCTGCGTCTGTCGCTCGTGACCTGCCCGGTCGCGCTCTATCCGGCCACTTCGGATACGGAGAAGGTTTCGTTCAACCAGATCAACCGCAAGACCGGCCACCGCATCAAGTATCTCAAGGTCGATGCCGAGACCGGCGACGAGGTGACGTCCGAGGACATCGTCAAGGGCTACAAGGTCGACACCGACACTTATATCGAGGTCACCAAGGACGAGCTGGACGACATCGCGCTCGATTCCACCCACACGATCGAGATCGACGAGTTCGTGCCCAAGGCCGACATCGACAACCGCTATCTGATCCGCCCCTACTACCTCGTGCCGGACGGCAAGGTCGGCCACGACGCCTATGCGGTGATCCGCGAGACCATCCGCAGCATGGACAAGGTCGCGATCGGCCGCGTGGTGCTGACCAACCGCGAGCACATCATCGCGCTGGAGCCGCTCGAGAACGGGCTGATGGGCACGCTGCTGCGCTACCCCTACGAGGTCCGCAGCGAGAAGGAATATTTCGACGACATCCAGGACGTGAAGCTGACGAGGGACATGCTCGACCTCGCCAAGCACATCGTCGAGAAGAAGTCCAGCGCGTTCGAGCCCGAGCTGTTCGAGGATCATTACGAGACCGCTCTGATCGATCTCATCAACAAGAAGCGCAGCGGCATGCCCATCACCGCCAAGGCCGCACCGAAGACCGGCGGCAACGTCATCAGCTTGATGGACGCGCTGAAGAAGAGCATCGCGAACGAGAAGGACGCGGCGCCCGCGGCGAAGGTCGCCAGGGAGACGGCCAAGGACACCGCCAAGGACACAGCCAAGGCCAAGAAGCCGAAGAAGCGCGTCGAGGGCCAGCGCGAGATGCTGCTGCCGATATCAGGCAAGGGCGGCAAGGACGCTGCGGCGAAGGCTGCAACCACGCCGAAGAAGGCCGCCGACAAGCCGGTGCGCGCGCCGGCGCGGGCAAAGAAGGCCGGCTGACAGCACCACGCCCCGCGATCACGCCGTGATGTCTCTCCTCGCCGATCGGCCGGCCTGACATGCCCTGGTCGACGACGTTCGACGATCCCGTCCGCGTGAGCAACAAGCGCAAGCTGCTCACGCTTCAAGAAGCCGCCGACTACATCATGGAGCTGCCCGAGGACGCCCAGCACGAGGCGCATTGGCAGACGGCGATCGAGACCTTGATCAATGCGGCCGAGACCGGCGGCGGCTGGGTGATGTTCGCCCGCATCGCGATGTTGCGGGCGCTGAATGCGGACGGCCGGCGCGGATGAGCGCGATCGAGACATCCTTGCCTATTCGTTGACGAACAGGCTCAACAATCGGTTAAGCGGCCAAGCCAATGGGGGCAATGCAACAGGCTGTCGGTTTGACTTCATTTGAACGGATCGACGGAACCCTAATTTAATGAATGCCGTCGTACGAGGTAAGGTGCGATCGCCGTGTTTTGGCGCGCTCGAAGATTTATTCGATCGATTTGCAAGTCCGATAACGACGCGACCATCCATCGGATCGGATGAACAGGAGTTGGCAATGCGTCTGCTTAGGTCCTTCCTTGCCGATGAGAATGGCGCAACCGCAATCGAGTACGGCCTGATCGCCGCAGGGATCGCTCTGGCAATCGTGACCATCGTCAACAGCACGGGCGCTGCGCTGCTCAACAACAAGTTCAACTCGGTCAGCACGGCGATGAAGTAACCGCCGGCCAACGGCCTGCGCAGCGGCTGCCCGCCGGAGCGGCGGGCCATGATCTGGGTCAACAGCATCGGGACGGCGACGTCTAAGCATGGAGGTCCGACTCCCTGCTGCCGGCCCGTCCATGCGTCCAGACCTTCCGCATTCCCAACTGAAGATCCGCCGCGTCCGCCTCGACACCGGCCGTGAGAACGTCGTCGTCGTCTCGAGGCGCTCCAAGGCGCTGCGCGCGGAGATCTTCCGCGGTTTCAGCCGCGTCGAGCTTCGTCAGGGCGGCAAGGTTCTGCTGGCGACCCTGCTGATCACGGACGACGATACGCTCGCGGCTCCCGACGAGATCGGCCTCTCCGAGCCTGCGTTCCGGCGCTTCGCCGAAGCGGTCGGATCGGAGGTCACGGTCAGGCCCGCCTCGCCTCCGGAGAGCCTGGAAGCGGTGCGTGCGAAGATCCGCGGACGAACTCTGAGCCAGGCCGAGATCGGCGCGATCATCAGCGACCTTGCCCATTATCGCTACTCCGACATGGAGATCGCCGCCTTCCTGATCGGGTCGGCGAGCTTCATCACCAGCGACGAGCTGCTCGCCCTCACGGGGGCCATGGCGCAGGCCGGCACGCAATTGGTCTGGCCGACCCCTGTCGTCGTCGACAAGCATTGCATCGGCGGCATCCCCGGCAACCGCACCTCGATGGTGGTGGTGCCGATCGTCGCCGCGCATGGCCTGCCGATCCCGAAGACCTCCTCGCGCGCGATCACCTCGCCGGCCGGCACCGCCGACACGATGGAGGTGCTGGCGCGGGTGAATATCTCCGTCGAGGAGATGAAGGCGATCGTCTCCTCCTGCAACGGCTGCCTGATCTGGGGCGGGCACGTGAACCTGTCGCCGGCCGACGACGTCCTGATCTCGGTCGAGCGCCCGCTGAGCCTGGATACTCGCGAGCAGATGGTCGCGTCCATCATGTCCAAGAAGATCGCGGCAGGCTCGACCCATCTGCTGATCGACATTCCGGTCGGGCCGACCGCGAAGGTCACCGGCGGCGTCGAGGCCATGCGGCTGCGAAAGCTGTTCGAATTCGTCGGCGACCGCTTCGGCCGGACGGTCGAGGTGATCACGACCGACGGCAGCCAGCCGATCGGCAACGGCATCGGGCCGGTGCTGGAGGCCAACGACGTCATGGCGGTGCTCGGCAACGACAAGGATGCGCCGCGCGATCTGCGCGAGAAGTCGCTCCGGCTCGCCGCCCATCTCTTGGAATACGATCCCAAGCTGCGCGGCGGGGCCGGCTATGCCCGGGCGCGCGAACTGCTGGATAGCGGCGCGGCACTGCAGCAAATGCAGAAGATCATCGACGCACAGGGCCCCTCGACATGCAGCAACGAGCTCGGACCGCTCAGCTTCGACGTCGAGGCGAGGCATGACGGCATCGTGTCCGCAATCGACTGCCTGCGTCTGAACCGCCTCGCCCGCACCGCCGGCGCGCCGCTCGACAAGGGCGCAGGCATCCGCCTGTTCAAGAAGATCGGCGACCGCGTCGAGCAGGGCGAGCCACTCTATCGCGTCTACACGTTCGGCCGGTCGGAGCAGGATTTGGCGGCCAGCGCGACTGCGGCCGACGACGGCTATGCGATCAACGGCAAGCCCCTCGGAGAATGACAGATGAGCATCACCGTTCGATTCTGCGGTGCCACCCGCACCGTGACCGGCTCGAGCTATCTGTTCCAGACCGCAAGCGGCTGTTTCCTGGTCGATTGCGGATTGTTCCAGGGCCAGAAGACGCTGAAGGAGCTCAATTATCGCGCCTTTCCGTTTCGCCCCGCCGACATCGATGCGGTGCTGCTCACGCACGCTCACATCGACCATAGCGGTCTGTTGCCGAAGCTCGTGCGCGCGGGCTTCGAGGGGCCGATCCTAGCGACGCGCGGCACGATCGACCTCTGCTCCTACATGCTGCCCGATGCCGGCAACATCCAGGAATCGGAGGTCAAGCAGCTCAACCGGCGCAATGCTTCGCGCGGGCGCAAGGAGGTCGAGCCGATCTACACGCAGGCCGATGCGATCGCATCGCTGCGATCGTTCCGCGCCGTCGACTACGAACGCTGGACCGACGTGATCCCCGGCGTCCGCGCACGCTACTGGAACGCCGGCCATTTGCTCGGCTCCGCCTCGATCGAGCTGGAAATCGCCGAGCAAGGCGCGGCGCGGCCGCTGCGCGTGCTCGTCTCCGGCGACGTCGGGCCGGAGGCCAAGCTGCTCCAGCCCGATCCCGAAGCGCCGAGCGATTTCGACTACGTCATCTCGGAATCGACCTATGGCGACCGCGTGCGCGAGGCCACGACACCTGCGCTTCGCCGCAAGCACCTCGCGGCCGAGGTGCGCGATGCCGCGGCGGCCGGCGGCGCGCTGCTGCTGCCCGCCTTCGCGGTCGAGCGCACCCAGGAGCTGATCGTCGATCTCGTCGACCTGATGGAGCACCGCGAGATTCCGACGGCGCCGATTTTCCTTGATTCACCGCTCGCGATCCGCGCGACCGAAGTGTTCCGCCGCCATTCCGAGAGCCTCGATCCGTCGGTCGACGCCACGCGCCTGCTCAACTCGCCGCATCTGAAATTCACCGAGACCGCGGACGAGAGCAAGGCGATCATGCGTCTGTCCGGATTTCACATCATCATCGCCGCGAGCGGCATGTGCGATGCGGGCCGGATCCGCCATCATCTGAAGCGCTGGCTGTGGAACGAGCGCGCGACCGTGCTTCTGGCCGGCTTCCAGGCCAACGGCACGCTCGGCCGCTTCCTTCAGAACGGGGCCAAGGCCGTCCGCATCCAGGGTGACGAGATCAAGGTCGCTGCCCGCATCCGCATGATCGACGAATATTCGGGCCATGCCGACGGAGCCGGCATGGCCAGCTGGATCGCGGCGCGTCGTCCCATCGCGCGCGGGCTGTTCCTGGTCCACGGCGAGGAAGCGGCGGTTGCGGGCCTGGCCGAGCGCGTCGCCGAGCGCATCATTCCCGCGGCCAGGATCTACCAGCCGATGCTGGACGACACTTTCGAGCTCGCGGCACCCGAACCGCGCGTGCTCGACGCCGATCATCGCCGGCGACTGTCGCCGGAGGCCGTGACGCGTCTCGACTGGCACAACGAGATGTCCGAGCTGATGCTCGACATCAACGATCGCGTCGCAGCCGCCGCCGACGACCGCGCCCGCGGCGTCATCATCCGAAGGCTGCGGCGGGCGCTGCAGGAAACGGCGTAGCGCCGGCGGAAACAATAATCCGGATTGCGCCTCGCTTCATCCAGGCTACGGCGCTTTGACGGCCCTCTGGGTGCTGATATTCTCCGGCGGAACGGGCTCGACGAGCCATGCTGTCAATCGCTCAACCAGCGCTGCCGAGAGAATGCGGATGAGACGCGTGATGCTCCTGACGATCGGCCTCATGTCTGTCGTCGCCTGGTCGCACGACAGCGCCAGAGGCCAGACTTCGGTCCCGCCGCCGGTTTCGCTTGCTCGGCCCGATGCAGCGCCGCCACGCCCGGGTGCCACCAAGCCCGCCCGGGTAACGACGAACGGAACTCCAGCAGCGACGTCCAGCAGAGAGCCTTCCGTGATTGGCCGGCCTCAACCGAATCCAGCCGCCGATTACGATGGCTTCAGCGTCGGCACCGTCGATGACGTTGGCACGCCGAGCCGCGTGACGCCGCCTGCGCGTTCACGCGCAGCAAGGGACGCCAGGTCCAATCCGGATGGTCTCGATCAAGAAGATGAGGCGTTGAAGCGAAAGCTGATGATCTGCCAGAGCTGCAAATAGCAGAGCAATCGGATATGACTTGTGGCGGCGGCCTGTGCGCACGCCTCGTCCTTCGAGACGGCGCTGACGCGCCTCCTCAGGATGAGGCTAGTCAGCATCAGTGCTCGTTGAAATGGCTGCCGCGCACTCCGCCCTCATCCTGAGGAGCCCGCCCATAGCGGGCGTCTCGAAGGATGGCCGCCGGGGAAACTCCCAAATGCGATAGCCCTGCTGCAAAGAGGGATGTAAGCACAGCTTCAGATGCCGCGCCCATCCCGCTCGAATTCGTCCTTGCGAATCTTCAGGTTTTCGCGCCGCCGCTCCTATCCTTGAGGGCGGCCAGCAACTCTTTTCCGAGCGCTCCGGCAGAGGCGGGGTTCTGGCCCGTGATGAGCCGGCCATCGACGACGACGTGAGGTTGCCAATTGGCCGCGGACGAGTACTCGGCACCCTCTGCCCTCAACGCATCCTCGAGCTCGTAAGGTACGTCATCGCGCGCATAGTCGTACTCTTCCTTCTTCGAAAAGGATGTCAGCTTCTTGCCGCGCACGAACGGGACGCCATCGCCGAGGTCGACGCCAAGCAGCGCGCACGGCCCGTGACAGACAGCGGCGACGAGCTTGCCGGTGCTCCAGGCTCGCACAACGGCACTTTGGACCGCCGCATTGCGCTGGATGTCCACCATGGGACCAAGACCGCCGGGTATCAGGATGGCGTCGTAGTCGGCGGCATCCACCTCGGATAATTTACGGCTGTGATTCAGGCGGCGAAAGGCTTTGCTGGCGAGGAAATCCTTCTGAGCAGGATCTTTCTCGTCATATGCATCGTAAGGCGTCCACCCCCCGGCCGGCGACGCGAACTCCACCGCGATCCCAGCCTTGTCGAGCACCTCGAAAGGATGGGCAACCTCGGCGAAAAAGAAGCCGGTCTTGCGACTATGCGGTCCGATCACGGCTGCGTTGGTGACAATGAAGAGGACGTGTTGGGTCATGGTTTTCTCCTTTCGATAATGCTATCTGGGATCGCCTTGCCGCGGTGCGGAGACCGCCTCAATTCGGACAGGGCTGTCCGGCCGCGCCCCACATCGCCATGTCCTTGACGTGATCCTCGAAGGTGCCGGGCGGCGTTGAGCGGCCGGCTCCGGGCGCCCAGCCGCGCGGGATGAAGCCGCTCAGCGAGGCATCGTGCCGCAAATGCCCGACGAGACCAGCGGCGTCGCGACCGCCGTTGCGCTTGGGATCTTTCATCTGGGCACAGATCTCGGCGCCGCTCTTGCCGAACCAGATGAAAGCCCCCGGGGCGAGCTGCCAATCGATGCCGGCGCGCGGCGGCGAGGGCGCCGGCTCGTTCGCCTGGGTCGAGGTCATGTGGCAGGTCGAGCACGGGATCGCTTCCGCTCCGATGCGGCTCTCGCCGCCATGGATGTTCATGCCATGCGGGCGAGGCTTGGTTTCGCCGGCCGGCGTCCAGATCGGTATCGCCTTGGCATCGACATGGCAGTTGGCACACCGTGGATGGGTCACGACGGCTTCGATCCGCTTCCACGCCTCCAGCCCCTCGGCGCGGCTGACGCTACCGGGCGGCAGCAGGTCCTTGGCGGCCTCGTCCTTCGCGACGACGATCCCGGTCAGGGCGGCGACGGCCGACGCTGCCAAGACCAACGCGATCAGAGATCTCTGCATGGCGTGTCTCACACGAAATCGATGAACTTGTTGAAGGGCATTTCGCGGATGCGCTTTCCGGTCGCCGCGAAGATCGCATTGGCAAGCGCAGGCGCGGCGGGTGGCACCGGCGGCTCTCCGAGGCCCCTCACCTTCGGATCGTTCTCGAGCCCGCGAACTTCGATGACCGGGCATTGGTGGATCCGCATCGCCTCATGGTGATTGTAATTGGTCTGCTGCGCCGCGCCTTTTGAGTAGGTGATTTCGCAATTGATCGCGTGGCCTAGGCCCCAGACGACGCCGCCCTGGACCTGGTTCTCGAAATTGACGGGATCGATCACCTTGCCGACGTCGACCGCGACCCAGACCTTGTCGATCCGGATGCCACGGTCCGTCGCCGTCACCTCGACGACCTCGGCAACCGGTGTCCCGAACGACTCGACGAAGGCGACGCCGCGGCCCCTGCCGTTGCCGAGCGGCCCCTTCCAGGTCGACATCTCCGCGACCGTCTCCAGCAGCTTGCGATAATGCGGCACATTGCACATCGCGATGCGCGCCTTCATGGGATCGAGGCCGGCTGCGTGGATCAATTCGTCAATGAAGCTTTCGGTGAAGAAGCCGGCCGTGGACGCTCCCACGGAGCGCCAGGTGGTGCACGGCGACAGCCCTTGCGCCTCGTAGCTGATGGCGCGGAAGTTGGGGATGTCGTAATAGACGTTCCACGTGCCGGCGGCCAATTGAGGATCGGGATCCTTCGAGGGTGCACCCATGCGCTCGAGCAGTCCCTTGAACGGCGCCGTCGATGCCAATTGCAGGTCGGTCGCAACGATCTTGCCGTTGGCGACGCTTCCCCTGTGACGCGCGATCGCAATCTGCCGCGGAATATCCTGAAGGAAATCCTCCTCGCGCGAGAAGACGAGCTTGATCGGCGTCCCGCGCATCTGATTGGCGATCTCGGCGAGCACGCGGACGTTCTCGAATTCGAGACGATGGCCGAAGCTTCCGCCGGTCCATTGATTGTGGAAGGTGACCTGCTCCGGCTTGACGCCGATAGCGTTCGCCGCGATGGCTTGCACCGCCTGCGGGCTCTGATGGCCAACCCAGATTTCCATGCCCTTGTCGGTGACGAGACCGATCCCGTTCAGCGGCTCGAGCGGCTGATGCGCCACGTAAGGGGCGCGATATTCGGCTTCGACGAGCTTGCCCGTCTTCAGGCCGGCTCCGACGTCGCCGATCGTCCGCCACTCCTTGCCGAGGAATTCGGGCTTGAACGATGATTCCAGCACTTTCCAATGATCGGCCTGCTCGGCGGGATAGGCCGAAGGCGCCCACTCGCAAGCGATGGCGTCGACGGCTTTCATCGCGTACCAGCTGTTGGTGGCGATCACCGCAACGCCGTTCTTGATCTCGAGGATCTTCTTCACGCCCGGCATCGCGCGCGCCTTGCTGGCGTCGTAGGATTTCAGCGGCTGGCCCTTGCCGGGGTTCAGCTTGACTGAGGCGTAGAGCATGCCCTCCATCTTCTGATCGATGCCGAATTGCAATTCGCCCATAACTTTGGCGCGCACGTCGAGGCGCGTCATCGGCTTGCCCAGCATGCGCCAGGTCGAGGGATCGCGCGGCTGCGCATCGAGCACCGGCGGAATTCTTGCGGCCTCGGCCGCCAGTGAGACGTACGGAATTTTGCTTCCGTCGGGCAGGATCACGTGGCCGGATTGCGTGCGGATGTCGGCGATTGCGACGCCCGAACGTTTGGCCGCAGCTGCCTTCAACGTCTCGCGCGCAACTGCCCCTGCCACGCGCAGCTTCTCATAGGTGTCCGGGATCGTGCTCGAGCCGCCCGTCATCTGCAGGCCGGATTTGCGAAGACTTTCCAGCGCCGCAGCACGTGCTGCTTCGGCCGCAGGGCTCTGGTCCGCGGCCAGGAACGGCGCCAGCTCCTCCTTGAATCCGGTGTTGAAGTAAGCGGGACTCGGGCCGGCGAAGCGGACTTCGAACTGGCCGGGGTCGAGGTCCATCTCCTCGGCGATCATGATCGGCTGCACCGAGCCGACACCCTGACCGATGTCGGCGTGTTGCGCGATCAGCGTGATCTTGTCGGGGCTGATCTCGACCCATGGATTGAAGGTGACGGAATTCGGGCCGAGGCCGGCGGCCAGCGGATTGCCATCGGCACTCGGCGCGGCCGCTTCGGCCGGACCATAGGCACCGAAAACGATGCCACCGGCGACCGCGGCAGAGCCGAACACGAAAGCCCGACGCGAAAGGGTTTGCATGTCGCCCATCTCACTTCTCCGCCATCTTGTTTGCGGCGGCCGCATGGATCGCCGCACGAATGCGCGGATAGGTGCCGCAGCGGCAGAGATTGCCGGACATCACCTGGTTGATCTGCTCGTCAGTCGGTTTTGGGATCGATGCAAGAAGCGAGATGGCCTGCATGATCTGACCGGTCTGGCAGTAGCCGCATTGCGGCACCTGATGCGCGATCCAGGCCTGCAAGACCGGATTTTGGTCCTTGTTGTGCAGGCCTTCGAGCGTGACGACCGATTTGCCCGCGACCTCGCCGATATGGGCCTGGCAGGACCGCACCGCCTTGCCGTCGATGTGAACGGTGCAGGCCCCGCATTGCGCGACCCCGCAGCCGTATTTGGCGCTGGTGATGCCCAGTTCGTCACGCAGCACCCACAACAGGGGCATCTCGGGCACGACGTCGACCTGGCGCTTGATCCCGTTCACCTTGAGCTCGATCATGCCGATATGTCCTCTCGCCTACCTGGTCGCTGCAACAGCAATGCTCGACGCCCATTGCGCCGTATTTCCGAATCCTGCTGGATCATGCGCAATCCCTGCGGAATGGCTTTCGAGCCAATCGGCTTTCACCTCGGCCTGGCCACAGCACAATTCGCGATACTGCCCCGGGGTGAGATTTGCGGCCTTGCGGAATACGCGCGTGAAATTGGCCTGCGAGCCGAAGCCGAACTCCAGGGCAATCTCGACCAGCGACAGGTGGTCGCGCGCGAGCTCCTGTCGCGCGGCGTGGACGCGGCGATCGGTGACGTAACGGTGCGGTGACAATCCGGTCGCTTCGCGAAACAGCCGGGAAAAATGATAGGGGCTGAGGCAGGCCTGGGCCGCCAGATCCTCGAGCCTGACATCGCTGCCGAGAGACGCCTCGATATAGTCCAGCACGCGCTGGAGGCGCCTTGGGTCGAGCGCCGGCGATTTGTCGGGTGCGCGCCAACGGTCGATGGTGTAATTGCCCAAAAGATGCGCAGCAAGCGCGACCTGGATCCCCTCCACGAACAGCGCGTCGGTCGGCTGGCGCGGGCGATGGAGCAGATCGCGAAGCGGCGAACAGATGTGGAAGAGCACCTGGTCCGCCAGACCGTGCGCATAGGCGATCTCGATTTTGGCCGGATCGATGTCGAAATCCGCAAGTGCACTGTGGTCGAGCAGCGCGGGCGGCAGATAGAGATGAAGACATTCCATCCGGTCGGAAAGCTCGAGGTGGCTCTCCTGCGTGCCCACAGGCACGAGATAACTCATGCCCGGACGCGCGAGGCTTTTCTGGATTTCGCCGTTGCCGGCGCGGGACACCATCCCTCCGCCCGACAGCAGCATGACGAGCTCGGTGCAGATGGGAACGGGCGTTGCCTGACAGCCCGCCTCGAACTTGCGATGCTCGATGCTCAGCCCCGGCCAATCATTGACCGCCGCGAGCTTCTCGCTGTTCTTGTACTTGTGATCTCCATGCGTCACGAGCGCCATTACGACCTCCGCTTCGTTGCGGCGATTCCCGGCCCCGTATCGCGCGAGCGATCATTCCATCCGGTGGTGAGTTGCAGCCCGGTCACTGCCACGCCGATCGCGAATTACTCACAAGCTGCGCCAGCGAAGTCCAGAGGCGGCACGGTTAAAAGAGGTAAAAGCCAGGCAGCGCAAAGGCTTGGAGCGGCGCGCGTTCGGCTTTCAAGGCCAATCTCCTCGCACCTCAGCAAGATGCGTGCGTCATCGCGCAGGAATCGGAAATACCGCAAAGCGGGCGCGCCCTATAGATGGCGCACCAACGGCAATGTCGCCGTATAGATGACAGGAGCCTGACATGAAGCCGCTTACCTCCGCGCTTGCCGCGTTGTCGATCGCAACCGCCGCCCCCGCGGCCGCGGCCGACAGGAATGTTTCGATTGTTCTCGTGCACGGCGCCTTCGTCGATGGCTCGGGCTGGAAGGACACCTACGGCATCCTCTCGGAGGCGGGCTATGAGGTGCTCGTCGTTCAGCAGCCGACGATCACGCTTCGCGACGATGTCGCCGAGACCGAGCGCGTGATCGCCAAGGCGCGGCATCCCGTCATTCTGGTCGGGCATTCCTATGGTGGGATGGTCATCACGGAAGCCGGCGACAATCCCAAGGTTCGCAGCCTGGTCTATCTCGCCGCCTTTGCTCCTGACGCCGGAGAGTCCGTCAGCACGCTGGCGGAAGCACCGGTGCCCGCCGGCGAGCACAAAGCTCCGCTGGTCACCGAGGGCAATTATCTGCTCGTCGACCGCGCAAAATTCCCCACCTCTTTCGCGGCCGATGTCGACCCGGCTACGACCCGCTTCATGGGCGCCGCGCAGCTGCCCTGGGGATTGCAGGCGGTGCAGACCAAGGTCGATCGCGTGGCGTGGAAGACGAAGCCGACCTATTACATGGTGACGAGCGAGGATCACATGATCCCGCCGACGGCACAGCGCACCATGGCCAAGCGTTCCGGCGCGAAGGTGACGGAGATGAAGAGCAGCCACGCCGTCATGCTGTCGCATCCGCGCGAGGTCGCGGCGTTCATCAGAAGCGCAGACACGTCAGCGACCGACTGAGATCGGCTGTGCCGCACACGGGCGGACTTGGCCCTCGCAGACAAGGACTAGCAACATGGCCCTCAAGGATATTCTGCCGGGACGACTAGGGTTCGGCGCGGCGCCGCTCGGCAACATGTTCCGCGACATCCCGGAGCGGGAAGCGCTCGCGACGGTGAACGCAGCCTGGGACGACGGCATTCGCTATTTCGACACCGCGCCGTTCTACGGCGCGGGGCTTGCGGAGATCCGCATCGGCGCCGCACTCGCCGGCCGGCCGCGGAGCGACTACGTGCTCAGCACCAAGGTGGGCCGCCTGATCCTGGACGAGATCGAGGACGTCGATGCCCGCGACCTCGGTGAGAAGGGCGGCGTATTCAGGTACGGCCGCCCGAACCGGATCGTGAACGATTATTCCCGGGACGGAACGTTGCGCTCGATCGAGGACAGCCTGAAGCGGCTCGCGACTTCCCACATCGACGTCGCTTTCGTGCACGACGTTGCGCAGGATTTCTACGGCGACGAGTGGCTCTCGGTGTTCGAAAGCGCCCGCAAGGGCGCCTTCAGGGCGCTCGACCGGCTGCGCGACGAAGGCGTGGTCAAGGCGTGGGGACTAGGTGTCAACCGGGTCGAGCCGATCGAGCTGCTGCTCGCGCTCGAAGAGCCGCGCCCCGACGGCTTCCTGCTCGCGGGCCGATACACGCTGCTCGACCATGCAAGGGCGCTGCAGCGGGTGATGCCGATGGCCGCCGAGCACGAGCTCGCGATCGTGATCGGCGGCCCCTACAGTTCCGGCGCGCTCGTCGGCGGCCCGAACTTCGAGTATGCGCCGGCGCCTCCCGAAATCCTCAAGAAGGTGGCGCGGATCAAGGCGATCGCAGACCGCTATCGGATCAGCATGAAGGCGGCCGGCCTGCAGTTCGCGCTCGCCAATCCCGTGGTTGCCGCCGTCATTCCCGGTGCGAGCCGCCCAAGCCGCATCGCCGAGGATCGCGCGGCGCTCGAGGAAGCCATCCCGGCGGAGTTCTGGCGCGAGCTGCGCTCCGAGGGGCTGGTCAGCCCCGCAGCTCCGCTTCCCGCCGCTGATTAACCAATCCACCGAACGACCAAGGAGAGCAACATGACAGATGAAACCGACAACACCACCGAGATGGGTCGCCGCGCCCTGCTTCAAACCGCCGGCGCCGCCGTCGTCACCGGCATCATAGCCGGCACGGCAATCGACGCACGGGCCGCGACACAGGATGCGGAGCGCGACGAGGCACCGCTCGGCGCGCGGCTCCAGGGCGTCCAGCATTTCGGGCTGACGGTCCAGAACATGGAGCGGGCGTACCAGTTCTACACGGAGGTGCTTGGCGGCACCGAGGTGTTCCGGCACGGCGACTTCCAGGGGGACGGGGTGCAGAATACGCTGCTGGCCGACCAGGAGATCGAGGCGAACGCACGCGGGATCAATCCGCGAACAATTGGCGTGCCCGACTTGCGAAGCGGGGCACAGCGGCTCGATGTCCGGTTCATCCAGTTCGACAACATGGTGCTGGAGCTGCTGCAATATCGCGAGGCTGATCAGCCCATGGGCAGCGCCAAGAGTTTCGCCGAACCGCTGGAGCACATGAGCCCGGCCTTTCCGCGCATGATGCACATCTGTTTCTATGTTCGCGACGATGTCGACTTCAACAAGTTCATTGCGGATCTCGAAGCGGAATCGGCGCGCCGCGGCATGACGCAGGTGAGGGCGAACCGCACCATCCGCGTCATGACGGAAGCGGATCGCAAGGCCGCGCCCCGCAGCACCAACACGAACCGGGTGACCGCCGAACCCTCGAACGGCTGGGAGTTGATCTATTGCAAAGGACCCGAAGGCGAGCAGCTCGAATTCGTCAAGGCGCTCGGTCCGGTCAAGAAGCGCTTCAGCGAGGCCTTGGCAAAACGGCAACAGAAGATCCTGCGCTAGATTCTCGTGCGGGGCGGCTGTCAGGTGTCCTGGCTGGTCACTCTGCGATCCAATCACATGTCGAGGACTTCACCATGCAAACTCTCGTCCGCAACTCGCTTGCCGCCCTGCTGATCGCCTCCGTGGCGCCGGCGACGCTTCCGGCCATGGCTCAGGAGGCGCCGCGCATGCACTATGGGGAGATCCCGGAGGGGGCATATTCCGTGGTGGCCCAGGTGCGCGCCAAGCCTGGAAAGGAAGACATGCTGCGTGCCGTCACCTTGCCGCTGATCGACTTGGTCCGCGGCGATCCCAAGAACCTGATCTATTTCCTTCAGGAAGACCGCGCCAAGCCGGGCCACTTCATCTTCTACGAAGTGTTCGCCAGCCAGGCCGATTTCGACGCACACAACGCGATGCCTTATGTGAAGGATTGGTTCGCCAAGCTTCCGGAACTTGCCGACGGCGGCGTCGAAGTCATGCGCATGGCCGTTCTTGGCAAGCCCAAAAAATAGCCGAGCCGTCCGGCGCGCGCGTGTGTCAATTGTCCTGCGGCAAATCGTACGACCCGGAAGGGTTCCCTTCAAAAATATTGCAGTGCATGATAATACCAGTCGATCTATTCGATCGATTGGCAATGATCAATGCGGGCTGCCACGGAGACACGACAACGGGGCACCGGCCGGCGGGAGCTCACCTACTGCTTCGGCCCATTTCGACTGATCCCCAGCCGCCAGTTGCTCCTTCTCAAAGGGCGCCCCGTCAAGCTGGGTGGACGTGCATTCGAGCTTTTGCAGCTGCTGGTGCAGCGCTGCGGCGAGCTGGTCAGCAAGACTGAGCTGATGGCGGCCGCGTGGCCGGGCACGTTCGTCCACGACAGCAATCTCAAGGTCAACATGTGGAGCTTGCGGCGTTCGCTGGGAGATACCCAGATCGAGCCCGTATACATCGCGACCGTGGCGCGCCGCGGATACAAGTTCATCGCGCACGTGCAGATCAGCACCGGCGAGGTCGAGGACGATCTTGCGCTCGCCGAACCGCTCCCCTCGTCCAGTCCGCCATTGCTGCGCGGCATCGTTGGTCGTGAAGCGGAAATCGACGATATCACCGGTCTGTTGACCGGCAACAGGCACGTGACGCTGGCTGGCGCGGGAGGAATCGGCAAGACGACGGTTGCCTTGGCCGTCGCCCAGGCGTTTGCGTCACAGTGCCGCGACAGCGTGTGCTTCGTCGATCTCGCAACGATCTCCGACCCGACGCTGTTCGGCGCCGCACTGGTGACGGCATTGGGCATCCGGGGCAATCCGGACAACAGCCTGGCTGCGGCCATCGACTATCTGAAACCGCGGCAGATGCTGGTCATTCTGGACAATTGCGAGCACGTCCTGCCAGCCGCAACGATCTTCGCCGGCAGGTTCATGGCGGAGGCATCGCCGTCCAAGCTGCTTGCGACGAGCCGCGAACCGCTCGGCACCGCCACCGAGCACGTCGTCCGGCTCGGCTCCCTGGTCTCACCCAAACCCGGCCACGCCCTGACCCCAGATCAAGCCGTCAGGTTTCCGGCAGTGCAATTGTTCGTCAGCCGCGCCGCCGAATGGGCGGACTACCAATTCGTCGATGATGATTGCGAGGCCGTTGCCGCAATCTGCCACTCGCTCGACGGCCTCCCGCTGGCGATCGAATTGGCGGCAGCCCAGATCGGCAGGTTCAATCCTCACCAATTGGTGGAGTTGCTCGACCAGAATTTGGGTTTTCGTGCCCCCGCCGCCGATGGCGCGCCGCCGCGTCATGAAACGCTGATGGCGACGATCGACTGGAGCTTCAGACTGCTGTCGCAGCGGGAAGCCAGACTGTTCGGCCTGCTCTCGGTGTTCAGCGACGCATTCGAGGTCGAGGACGCGGTCTTCGTCGCCGAAGCGGCAGGGCTCACGCCGGTCGACGTCGTCACCGGCCTCGGCAGTCTCGTTGCCAAATCGCTCCTGAGCGCGCAGGCACATGGCGCGAGCCTGCGCTATCGCCTGCTCGACAGCACATGCCGCTATGCGAGCGAGCGGCGCCGGGCCGATCCTGCCTGCGACCAGGCGCTGCGCCGTCATGCGCAACGTGTCCTCACGCTGTTCGAGCAGTCCGAGGAGGAGTGGAACTGGCGCGAGCCGGCCGATTGGACCCAGCGTTACCTTGGCCGCATCGCCGACTTGCGCGCCGCTCTTTCATGGGCGTTCGGCGAGCACGGCGATGCCGTACTCGGGATCAGGCTCACGGTTGCGGCGATCACCTTGTGGTCGGAGACGTCGATCCTGTCGGAAGCGCAGGCGCGGTATGCGGACGCGCTCGCATTGGCCAAGACCGTCCCGTGCGACGATCTGTCGAAGACAAAACTCGCCTGCGCCCTTGGGTGGAGCCTCTTCTACGCCCGCAAGATGTCGAATGAGAACGAGATTGCCTGGCTCGATGCCATCCTCTTTGCAAAGCGGGCCGGCAACATCGAATATCAGCAGCGGGCGCTGGTCGGGTTCGGCTTCTACCTGCTGCAGATCGGCCAGGTCGAGCGCGCCATATCTTATCTTGAAGAGGCCACTGAGCTCGCCGACCGCGATCGCGATCTGACGGCGACGTCCGAAGCCGATCGCGCGCTGGCCTGGGCTCGCGCTTTTGCCGGCGAATTGAGCAGGAGCCGCCCTGTTCTCGACCGTCTTGCAGCGACCTACTCGCTGGCCGAAGGGCGTTCGCGCAAGGACGCGAACGAAGTCTATCGGTTCATCACCGTCCGCTTCAATCTGCCCTTCGTCGCGTGGATGCAAGGGCAAGCGGACTACGCGGCGAGGCTCGCCAAGGACGCCATCGATGCCGCGGACCGCAGCGGCCATTGGGTGTCACAGTCGAACGCATTTGGGCTCGCCGCCCTTCCCGTTGCGCTCGAAACCGGCAATCTTGACGCGCTCGCGAGCTACACTGAGCGATTGCGTCGCAACCTTGAACGCGAGCGCATCTCACGCTGGGTTCCGGTCGAGCGCTATTTCTCCGCATGCCTTCGCGACCTGCGGGGCGATCCACGCGCGGTGGAGGATATTCGAGCCGCGATCGACGAACTGACAGAATGCCGGTTCTTGATGCGGATCGGCAGCTATCTCGCGGTCCTCGCCCGCGCCTATCTGAAGCAAGGGCGGATCGCGGAGGCGCAAGAAGCCATCACGCGGGCGATCGAGCATCAGGAACGCCAAGGCGAGCGCTGGTGCCGTCCGGAGCTCCAGAGAGTTGACGCCGCGATCCTTCTCCACACCGGCGAGCCGCTGCGCGCCGAAAAGCGGTTTCAGCAAGCGCTCGCGGAAGCGCGCAGGATAGGCGCGCTGACGTTCCAATTGCGGATCGCGACCGATCTCGCGGCACATTGGATCGCCACCGACCGCAGATCCAAGGCTGTCCGGCTGCTCTCGCCGATCTATCACGAGTTCACCGAGGGGTTCGGGACACCGGATCTGCTTGCGGCCCAGCGCCTGCTGCAGCCGACCGCGAGCGGCTGCAGCGACCATCACGGGATGGAGCCGGTGCACGCTCGCGACGCATAGCTGGCCTACCGCCGCGCCTGCCGCACGCGCTTTACGCTTCCGGAAATTCCTGATCCTCTCTTGCCAACAAGCCGGATCAACCGGCCTTGCCAGGGAGAGAGACGCCATGAAGCTCGGCACCGCCATTGCGGAAATCATGAGGCGCGAGGGGATCGAGATCCTTTGCGGCTATCCGGTCAACCATCTCATCGAGCACGCAGCCAAGGCCGAGATCCGCCCCGTGATGGTGCGGCAGGAGCGCGTCGGCATCCACATGGCGGACGCCATCTCGCGGGTGACGTCGGGGCGCAGCATCGGCGCCTTCTGCATGCAGCACGGGCCGGGCGCGGAGAATGCGATGGGCGGCGTGGCGCAGTGCTTCGGCGAATCCGTTCCCGTGCTGGTGCTGCCGATGGGCTATCAGCGCAGGCTGGCGCATATCGAGCCGAACTTCAATTCCAGCGAGACGATGAAGCCGTTCGCGAAATCGTCCGAGCCGATTATCCTCGCGAGCGAAGTCGTCAACATCTTCCGCCGCGCCTTCACCAAGCTGAAGAACGGCCGCGGCGGGCCCGTCATCGTCGAGATCCCCTCGGACATGTGGAACGAGGAGGTGTCGGAGCCACTGAACTATACGCCGGTGTTGCGCACCCGCTACGGCGCCGACCCCGTTCACGTCAAGGAAGCCGCCAGCCTGCTGGTGAACGCAAAACGGCCGGTGATCTATGCCGGCCAGGGCGTGCATTACGCGCAGGCCTGGCCGCAGCTGAAACGGCTCGCCGAGCGATTGGCGATCCCCGTCACCACCAGCTTGGGTGGCAAATCATCGTTTCCGGAGACGCATCCGCTGTCGCTCGGCTCCGGCGGCCTTGCAGTGCCGCGCGCGGTGCCGAAATTTCTGGCCGAGGCCGACGTCATTTTCGGCATCGGCTGCTCCTTCACCGAGACCAATTTCGGCATCGCGATGCCGAAGGGAAAGACCATCATTCATTCGACGCTCGATCCCAATCATCTCAACAAGGACGTCGAAGCGAAGATCGGCCTGGTCGGCGATGCCGGCCTCGTGCTCGACGCGCTGCTGGAGGAGATCGGCAAGACCGTCACCGCGGATCGCGATGCATCCGCCGCCGCGGCCGAGATCGCAGCCTCGCACAAGGAATGGCTGGCGAAATGGATGCCGAAGCTGACCAGCAATGACGCGCCGCTCAGCCCCTATCGCGTGCTGTGGGATCTCCAGCACACCGTGGACATCGCGAATACGATCATCACCCACGATGCCGGCAGCCCGCGCGACCAGCTCTCGCCGTTCTGGCGATCGGTCGAGCCCCTCACCTATCTCGGCTGGGGCAAAACCACGCAGCTTGGTTACGGCCTCGGTCTTGCGATGGGCGCCAAGCTGGCAAAGCCCGACAAGCTCTGCATCAACGTCTGGGGCGATGCTGCGATCGGCTTCACCGGCATGGATTTCGAGACCGCGGTGCGCGAGCGCATCCCGATCATGTCGATCCTGCTCAACAATTTCTCGATGGCGATCGAGCTGAAGGTGATGCCGATCTCGACCGAAAAATATCGCTCGACCGACATTTCCGGCGACTACGCCGCGATGGCCCGCGCCTTCGGCGGCTACGGAGAGCGGGTGACGCGGCCGGAGGACATCGTGCCCGCGATCAAGCGCGGCATCGCGAAGACGAGGGAAGGCGTGCCGGTGCTGCTGGAGTTCATCACAGCCAAGGAGACCGAGGTGTCGCGGCCCGGCACGTGAGCGGAGCCGGTGCGGGCACGGCTGCGAGCCGCTGGCTCCGGCCGCAGAAGTTGTGATAATCCGGCCCGGTGCCGCGCACGCCGCGGCATCAAGCTGGACCGGGAATGACGACCGTTTTGCAGGAAATCGAGGAACTCGAGCGCCGATTGCGGTCGGCCACCGCCGAGATTGCGCAGCTGCGGGCCGAGCTTGCGACGGCTCGGGATCGCCAGAGCGCCAGCGCCGAGATCCTGCGTACCATCGCGGCCTCGCCGTCCGATGCGCGGCCGGTCTTTACGGCGGTCGCCGCCAGCGCAAAGCGCCTGCTCGGCGGCTTCTCCGCCACCGTGCTTCAGTTCATCGGCGACGAGCTTCACCTCGTGGCGTTCACGCCGACCAATCCGGAGGCGGACGCGGGGCTCAAGGCGTCGTTCCCGCGCAAGATCGCGGACTTCCCGACTTTTGGCCTCGTGCGGGAGGGCCAGACGATCCAGTTTCCCGACAGCGAGGCGGCCGACGTCCCTGAACTGAACCGGGAGCTGGCGCGGCTGCGCGGCTTCCGCAGTGTGCTATTCATGCCGCTGATGAACCGGGGCGCGCCGGTCGGCATGATCAGCGTCACCCGCGCCGAGCCAGGATCATTCGCGCCCGACCTCGTCCAGCTGCTGCAGACCTTCGCCGACCAGGCCGTGATCGCGATTGAGAACGCGCGCCTGTTCAACGAGACGAAGGAGGCGCTGGAACGCCAGACCGCGACGGCCGATATCCTGAAGGTGATGGCGGCCTCCCCGTCCGACGTGCAGCCGGTATTCGAGGCCATCGCCACCAACGCCAACCGGCTGATCGGCGGCTTCTCCACCGCGGTGCTGCGTTATGTCGACGGCGCCGTGCACCTTGCGGCATTCACCCCGACGGATCCCGCGGGCGACCGCGTGCTCCAGGCCTCGTTCCCGGTGCCGTTCGCACAATTCCCGCCCTATCAGCTCGTGGCCAATGGTACCGCGGCGCAATTGCCCGACACCGAGGTCGAGCCGGCCGCGCGCGACATCGCGCGGGCCCGCGGCTATCGCAGCATGCTGTTCGCGCCTCTGATGAGCGAAGGCGAAGCCATCGGCATCATCACCGCGACGCGACGCGCGACCGGCAACTTCGCCGAGCATCATGTGCGCCTGCTGCAGACCTTCGCCGACCAGGCCGTGATCGCGATCAAGAATGTCAGCCTGTTCAACGCGACCAAGGAAGCACTGGAACGTCAGACTGCGACTGCCGACATTCTCAAGGTGATCGCGGCTTCACCGTCCGATGTCACGCCGGTGTTCCAGGCCATTTCCGACAGCGCCAAGGCGCTGATCGGAGCGCACTCCTCCACCGTCACCCGCGTCGTCGACGGCATGCTGCATCTGGCCGCCTTCACGACCGACAATGAGGCCGGCAATGCGGATCTGCTGAACTCATTTCCGACGCCGCTGTCCTCATCGGGCATTCACAGCCGGGTGGCGAGCAGCGGCGAGTATGCCTTCCGCAGCGACATGCAGAACGAGCCTGATCTTACCGAGGCCATGAAGGAGCTGGCGCGAACACGCGGTTATCGCAGCATCCTCGTGGTGCCGATGCTGCGCGATGGCCTTGCGATCGGCACCATCGCCGTCACGCGGCGGGAGCCCGGTTATTTTCCGGACAAAGCCATCAACCTGCTCAAGACCTTTGCCGACCAGGCCGTGATCGCGGTCGAGAACACGCGCCTGTTCAACGAGGTTCAGGACCGCACCAGCGAGCTCGCCAGATCGCTCGATGATCTCCGCGCCGCGCAGGACCGCCTGATCCAGACCGAGAAGCTGGCGTCACTGGGCCAGCTCACGGCCGGCATCGCGCACGAGATCAAGAACCCGCTCAACTTCGTCAACAATTTCGCCTCGCTGTCTGCCGAGCTGACCGAGGAGCTGAACGGGGTGCTCGCGCCAGTCCCGCTCCCCGAGAACGTCCGCGGCGAGGTCGACGAGCTGACGGGGCTTCTGCAGGACAACCTCGGCAAGATCGTGCAGCACGGCCGCCGCGCCGATTCCATCGTCAAGAACATGCTGCTGCATTCGCGCGAAGGCGGCGGCGAGCATGGGCTGAGCGACATCAATGCATTGGTCGAGGAGAGCCTGAATCTCGCCTATCACGGCGCACGCGCCGAGAAGCCCGGATTCCACGTGACGCTGAAGCGCGCGCTCGATCCAGCGGCCGGACAGGCCGAAGTGTTTCCGCAGGAAATCACCCGCGTGCTCCTGAACCTGATCTCGAACGGCTTCCACGCGGTCATCAGGCGCAAGGCCGACGGTGCCGCCGGTTACGAGCCGATTGTGACCGCCGCGACGCGCGATCGCGGCGATGACGTCGAGATCACGATCCGCGACAACGGCACCGGCATTGCCGACGATGTGAAGGAGAAAATGTTCAATCCGTTCTTCACCACCAAGCCAGCCGGCGAAGGCACCGGCCTCGGGCTGTCGATGACCCACGACATCGTCGTGAAGCAGCACGGCGGCACGATCGACGTCGCGACCGAGCCGGGCAAGTTTACTGAATTCACGATCGTGCTGCCGCGCAAGAGTGGTCTGTCAGGCAATAGCTGAGGTTGAATCGCGCGGTGGGTGCTTTCGGCAAACTGGCGTGGCTCATTCAGCGGCAATTGCTGTCGTTCTCCGGCGTCGGCCTCATGCTCGGTGCCCTGTTCTTCGCAGCCGCGCTGACGCCGACGCTGATCCCGCGGAGCTATCTCACGCAGGGCGCCATCGCCGGCGCCTGCTTCGGGATCGGCTATCTCGCCGGCAACGTCTGGCGCTGGCTGTGGCACTATCTGGAATTGCCCGAGCCGCCGGCGCGCCTGAGATCGACCGCAAACGCGCTGGTGGCGGCCGCCTGCCTGCTCGTCGTCATTGTTTTTCTGTGGCGGGCGGCCGGATGGCAGAACTCGATCCGCACCGTGATGAAGATGGCGCCAGTCGAGACCGCCCATCCGCTCAAGGTCTGCGCCATCGCCGTGATGACGTTCGTCGTGCTGCTGGTGCTGGCGCGGCTGTTCGCGCTTGCCGTGCGCCTCATCGCCGCGCGTGCGAGGCGCGTCATTCCGCGGAGGATCGCGAACGTCATCGGCGTGCTCGCCGCGGGCCTGTTGTTTTGGTCAATCGCCAGCAATGTCCTGATCCGCACGGCGTTCAACGCGCTCGATGTGTCCTTTCGCGAAGTCGACGCCTTGCTCGAGCCCGAGCGGCCGCAGCCGACCGCGCCCGAACGAACGGGAAGTGCCGCCTCGCTGGTGAAGTGGACGCAGCTTGGACGCATGGGGCGCAGATTTATTGCCTCGGGGCCGACCGCAACGGAGATCAGCGCCATTACAGGAAGGCCCGCGCTGGAGCCCGTGCGGGTCTATGTCGGCCTTGGCGGCGCCGAGACGGCGCAAGCGCGCGCCCGGCTTGCGCTCGACGAGCTCAAGCGGCAGCACGGGTTTGAACGCGACACACTCATCGTCGTTACGCCGACCGGAACCGGCTGGATCGACCCTGCCGCGATGGACACCGTCGAATATCTCCACCATGGCGACGTCGCCAGTGTCGCGATGCAGTATTCCTATCTCAACAGTCCGCTGACGCTGCTGTTTCAGCCCGAATCCGGTGCAGAGGCGGCGCGCGCCCTGTTTTCGGAAATCTACGGCTACTGGGCGACGCTGCCGAAGAACCGGCGGCCGAAGCTGTACCTGCACGGACTGAGCCTCGGCGCGATGAACTCGGAAAAATCCGCAGAGCTGTTTGAGATGATCGGCGATCCGATTGCGGGCGCACTTTTGAGCGGCGCGCCGTTCGAAAGTCGCATCTGGCGCTCGATCACGGCAAACCGCAATCCGGGCACGCCGGCCTGGCTGCCGGAATTCCGCGACGGCCGCTTCGTGCGCTTCATGAACCAGAATGGACCGACGGTGCCGGCAGATGCGCCCTGGGGTCCGATGCGCGTCGTCTATCTGCAATATGCGAGCGACGCGATCACCTTCTTCGCCTATCACGACGCCTATCGGGCCCCTGACTGGATGACGGCGCCGCGCGGGCCGGATGTGTCACCGGAGCTGCGATGGTATCCAGTCGTGACGATGCTGCAGCTCGCCCTCGACATGGCGGTCGCGACCAATACGCCGATGGGCTTTGGCCATGTCTATGCGCCCGAACATTACGTCGATGCCTGGGTCGCCGTCACCGATGTCCATGATTGGTCCCCCGACGCGCTGGCGCAGCTCAAGACCCATCTTGCAGCGGCGGCGCGAAAGGCCGCCGAGGGCAATGTCGCAAACGAGCCTTACGCCGATCGAGGCGGCTAGCCTACTCGGCCATCTCCACGGGCTGCTTGGCCGACGGTCCGGCCAGCGGCCGCTCCTCCATCGCGATCAGGCACAGCGCAGCGATCGTCATCAGCGCGGTGGCGGCGCCGAACACGTAGCGGAAGGCGTGCCGCATGTCGTCGGCGGGTATCGCGACGGCGCCCGCGGCGTGATGCTCGCCGGCGAGCGGGACGTCGGTGCCGAGCGCGATGAGCAGGATCGCGGCGAAGGCCGCCACCGTGAACGAGGACATCAGCGAGCGGAAGAAGTTCATCGCGCCGGTGATGGTGCCGACTTGCGGACGCGCCACCGAATTCTGCAGCGAGACCACGCACACCGGAAAAGTCGTGCCGAGTCCCAGCGCGAATGCGGCCATCAGCAGCAGCAGGCCCCAGAGCGGCAAGGTGGTGACCGTGAGAACGAGACCGCACAGCGCGGCCCATGACGTGCCGACGATGGCGACGCGCTTGTAGTGCTTGGCCCGAGCCATGGTGCGGCCGGCGACGGCCGCGCCGACGGTCGAGACCGCCGCGAGCGGGATCAGCGCAAGCCCCGCCTCGCTGGCGGTGAGATGATAGACCTGCTCGTAATAGAGCGGCAGCTGCACGGTCAGGCCGGTGATCGCCCCGAGGCCGCAGCCGCCCGCGGTCAGCGCGAACGGCGCCACCGATCCCGTCAACAAGGGCAGCGGCAAGAACGGCTCGTCGGCCCGCCGGGCGTGCCACACGAAGGTCACCGCGAGCGCGACGGCACCGCCCACCATCGCCAGCACCGTCGGCGAAAGCCAAGCATAGCGCGTCCCGCCCCAGGTCAGCACCAGCATGAAGACCACGGCGGACGCCATCAGCAAGAGGCCGCCGAGCCAGTCGACCTTGCGCTTGCGGTGGAACACCGGGATCTTCTTCATCTTCGGCAGCAGCAATGCGAGTGCTGCGGCCGCAAGCGGCAGGTTGATCCAGAAGATCATCGACCAGTGCAGATGCTCCGCGAACACGCCGCCGATGACCGGGCCGAGGATGCCGCCGACCATCCAGACGCTCGAGAAATAGGCCTGGTACTGCCCGCGCTCGCGCGGGCTCACCACGTCGGAGATCACGGTCTGCACCACCGGCATGATGCCGCCGCCGCCGAGGCCCTGAAGCCCGCGTGCCAGGATCAGCATCGGCATGTTCGGCGCGATCGCGCACAGCACCGAGCCCGCGACGAACAGGCTGAGCGAGATGATGATCATGACGCGGCGGCCGTAGATGTCGCTGAGCGTGCCGAACACCGGCGCAACCGCAGTCGAGGCGAGCAGATAGGCGGTGATCACCCAGGACAGATTGGAGACGTCCTGGAACTGGCGTCCGATGGTCGGCAGCGCCGTCGCCACGATGGTCTGGTCGAGCGCGGCCAGGAACATCGTCACCATCAGGCTGATGACGATGGTGCGGACCTCATCCGAGCTCAGCGGTGCCGGCGGGGCGATCGAGGGCGCATCGTCGACGCTGATGACCTCGCTCGGCAGGCGGGACAGCTCTTCGGCAATATCGTCAGGCAATGTCTGGGTATCGGCAGAATTGCTCTGCCGGTCGAACTTGTTCATCTCGATCGGACGTCGTGACGCGGTGCAACACCGCCAAGGATTCGTTCTATGCAGCCCAACATAGAGGGGAAATTTCTTCCCGGGCAGGCACCGCGGCGCATGGGTGCATCCCACCGACGCATCCTCGCGGCTCCGTGATCGACAGGCGGAGCGACGCCGTATTGAGGTACTACTTGGAGCCTGAGTGCCCCCAGCCCACTAAAGCTCGATCGGGTCCAGCAAGTTGATCAGATGCGGTTTGCCGGGATCAACGATGACCACTTTCTTGCCGAACTTGGGATTGCTCCGGAACAGAGCGCCGAGGCTGTGCTTTTCCGGCGACCAATTTTCTCGAACCGGCTTCTTGGTTGCCGGATTCTTCTTCTTGCGCGCCTTTTCCTTCGCCTGCTCCTTTTCCCAGTCGGCTTGGCGCTCGATATCGATCTCGTCAATCGGATAGGTCAGGTGGATTGTGTATTCGGCGTCGACGCCCCGTGCTTTCAGCAGCATTTCCAGGGTCGCTCGTTCGGGGTTACCGTGCTCGCCATCGCCTGAGAAGACGTAGTGATCGGCAGGCAGACGTTCGAAGAAGATCGTCTCCATATTGTTGTCGCTGCCGTGGTGCGGCACCTTGAGAAGATTGACGTGGCGCGTCTTTCCGGGGGCGAGCAACCTGGCTAGCTCAAGTCCCTCCAAGACCTTGTCGCCACGCGCGTCGCCGGTCAGCAGCATGCTCTTGCCGCCCATTTCAGCCAAAACGACGATGCTGGAGAGATTGGGCACCGACTTGTCGACGAATGCCGCCAGCATTGCTTCCGGGCTTTTCTTCCCCTGCTTTTGCTCCCGCAGCCATTTATCGTGGGCCTCCTGAAGGGCCATCAATTCCGGCTGCATCGGTCCGGCCACGGTCATCTTGAGGCCGCCATCCAACGTCACCGCTTCCGTATCCTCGGTTGCGACGATCAGCTCGCCGTCGAATTTGTGGTTCAGTTTCCATTGCCGACGTGCCGGCGACCGACGTTGCAAGACTTCCCGATCATCACGCAATTGACGGCCTTGCGAAATGCCGGCGAGAACATCCACCGTCTGATGCACCTCTTCCTCGTCGGATTCTTCGTCGGGCTCGATTGCGTCAAAATCCGGCCTGCGCGCAGTGCCTGCCTCGAATGACGCCGGCCCAAATCCGGACAACAGTTCTTCAGGCGCAGTCGTAAGCAGATCGTCAAAGCTGTTGTGCCACAGGCTGGCGACCTTCAGACGGAGATCGGGACTGTTGCCCAGCTGATCCGCCGTTAGTTCGAGAATGCCCCTGATGTGATCGTCGTCGATATGACTGATCATCACAACGTCTATCGGCAAGGGATCATTCGGCTCCAATTCGCGCGAACGGTGAATCTGCGCGATTCTCGGCGCCAGATGTGGCTTATAGACCTTGGCAGGTCCTCCATCGATCAGCATCAGATGCGGATCGTCAGCTGTTCCGAAATGAAGGATCAGGCAATCGCCCTTGCGGGCACGCAAGACGTCAAGGCTAAAATGCATCGCATTCCTCCTCAGATCGATTGAAGAGCCCGCAACACGTCGAGCATGCCGTGCCCCTGAAAGCTGCGCTCGCGGCCAAGATCCGTCGCGCTCTCGCACAGGATGCGTTTGACCCGACGCGGCTGCCCGATCAGCTCTTCGTATCGGGCGAGCAGCATCGCCGCGGCTCCACTGACCATGGGAGCCGCCATGCTGGTGCCCGATTCCGGAGCCCAATCATCATTCGGAACGGTCGATAGAATTCGCTCACCGGGCGCGACGAGATCCGGCTTCGCGCGGCCGTCGCCGGTTGGACCGCGGCTCGAGAAGAAGCTGATTCCGTATGTATGCGGCCAATTCCCGTGGGTCGATCCAACCGTGATGACGCCCTCGGCGTTTCCTGGATCGGTGATACTGAAGGCGGCGTAATTTTCGAACGGACCGTCCTTCGTTTCGAATTTCTGAAAGCCGCGATTGCCCGCTGCGGCCACGACCACCACTCCGCTTTCGACCAAACGCTCGCATTCGTTGCAAATCGGCGTCCGCCCACATGCAAAATTGCGCACGTTATGGGGAATTGAGAGGCTGAGATTCGCGCCGTGAATCATGATGTAGTTGTGCCGCTCGTTGACGTAACGGATGTACTGCATGGCAGCGATAACGGCGAACTCGGTCTCCTCCAGGCTCGCACCCAGCACGCGGAAATCGTAGAGTCCGATGTCCGGGCACATGCCGCCAGCGTATTTGCCGTCCTTCTGGTCCGCTCCGATGATTCCGGCAACGTGGGTCCCGTGCGAACTGGGCAGCTTTTCAGACTTGTCGTTTGGATCCGGCCTCTTGACCGTGATTAGCCTTTCGACGGTCGCCCAGTTGATGGGGCGCTCCTTCTCGAAGTCTTCGGCAATCTTCTCTAGATTGACGTCCACCTCGGCTTCAGCGAGCCCGGACGTTCGGATCAGCTTTTCGCGGGTTTGAGCATCGACGTCACCCGTCTCACTGCTAACGATCTCGCGAATATTCGTGAAGTCGAAGATTTTCCTGACACGCGACGTCGGCTTCTCGCCGGACGTCATGAACGCGTCGTGATTGTTCTGAATACCGGAATCAAGAACTGCCCAAACGATGTTCTTGCACTGGACGTTGAACAGCGACCTCGCAGCGTCGGCCTTGACCGCTGGTACCGACCGATCGAGCGCGGGAACGGCCGATCGGTTGAGCGATACCTGGAAAATACAAGTTGGTCTCTCTTCCGCCGGCTCGCTCCTGGTATCGACGCCGTCGTTCTGCTGCCGAGCATTCTCGCCCGCTTTGACTACTTCATAAAGTGCGAACATGCCGGAGAGAATCTCGTCAGCATAGTCCCGGTATCGTTCCAATGCCTGCTCAAAGGTCAGTGGCTCCAGTGGTTCGTCCCAACCGACGGGACGTTCCAGCTTGCAAATCCAGTAAATCAATCCGGCGAGCGCGATATACCTTTGGAGCGACGTGGCATTGTCCAATGTGCGTTCGCGCAGCGCGTTGGATCTCTTCGGCCCTTGCTGGAGCAACTTTTTGATCGTCCCCTGATTATCGCCGGCATCCACGCCTTCGATCCTTTCGGCCACCTTCGGCTCGCGCCACCATTGTGTCCGCGGCACCAGGATGCGCAGCACTTGGTCGAAATAGAGCCGCGCACCGACGAGCCCCTGCAAATAGGCGACCTTGGCCTTTGTTGGAGGCCGGCCAGGCGGCGCAGATTCGACCGGCACTTTCAGCGCGCCTGCGATGGTACGGGCCACGCTCACCGCGGTCGCATTCTTGTGCGGCGTGATCAGAACGTCCTGGGCGATGCCCGGATCGAGAGCGTAAGCCGCCCAGACATCGCCGAGCAGCGGCGAGTCCTGCAGCACGCGCCTGTCGTCGCGGGGACCCAGGAGGATATGTTCGACCACTTCGGGCGGAACGGAGAACTGCTTGGGTCTTCCGTCGGCCGAGACCGGCCAAGTCGGCCCGCGGCTCTTGGGTGTGCCGCTTTGCGGTTTTGCACGCCGCTTACGCCCCTTGTCGTCCGCCATTGTCGTCTTCCTCAGACACCAGACTGCGGATAGGGAAAGGCGGGCGGCGGCCCGACCGCCGCGAGATGCTTGCGCAGGGCTGCATCACACACGGCGTAGCCCCAGTTGATCAGTCTTTCCTGCGTCGTCGCGTCCAACCGCTTCAGACGTGTCGGCACTTCCGCAAGTTGCAATGTACGCTCGAAAGGACACGGCAGAGCATCGGCCAGCCCGTAATTCGCGATGTCGGTGCGGATGCCCCAATAGGCGCCCTTGCGCGTTCCCGATTTGAAGGAGTCGATGACCTGGCGCTTGCGCAGCGAACGCACCTGATTGTCGATCAGATTGAGGATCCGGTAGGAATGCCGCGGCCAGTCCGTCTCCGGCTCCTCCTCAGCCTCGATCTTGCCGCCGGCGTCGCTGACCAGAACGGTCTGGTGGCGCTTCCATGCGGTCTCAAGGCCGAGATTGTCGTAGGCGCCGCCATCGCTGAGAACGACGCGCGTTGTAAATGGAGGCCGCTGCAGGTCGAGCCCGGTACCGGGCACGAAATCGCTGTCCTTGAGGCGCAATTCGAAGGGAGAGAGGACCGGAGGAAAAGCGGAGGACGCCGCCACGGCTTGCGCCAGCAGAATTTCTGGATTCTTCACCTCGCCGACGCGGTAGTCGCGCATATAGGGCTTCATGAAGCGCCAGAGCGCGCCTGACTGCACGTTCGTCGCATTGATCACGAAGCGCGGCTCGTCAGGCATATCCTGCAGAGTCTTGCCGCGAAACAGGTGATCGTCATACGCCTCGGCAATCCGGTCGCCGATGCTGCCTGGTAACAGCGCGCCCAGGATGACCGACTCGGCATCGATTGTGATGCCGGCGAAGGCGCGCAACGGCGCGACGAATTTCGGAATGAAATCGCTGTCGACGCTGTCGGGTGTGAAGCTGAGGCCCGGCCACGCCAGCGCCAACATGCCGGCAGTGATCGACCCGCCGGAAACGCTCGATATGCGCCTGACGTTCTTCAGCAGTCCTGTTTCATATAGGCGCCACAGGACGCCGACATGAAACACCATCGCGCGATATCCTCCGCCGGAAAGGCAGAGCGCAGTGGCTGGTTCCAGCGGCTTGTTCTCGTCGTCGGTCGGTATCGGGTGAACCGGATCGGAAATCATGGGGCCCCCAAAAATCCTAGGGTACCTTCAGCAATTCAAAACAACCTGAATATAGCCATAGCAGAATCTACAACCAGCTTAGCACCTCAACCCCTGAATGTGAAGCGCATCTGCATGCGACCGCTGCGCACAGCTGTTCAAGGTCGCTTCTTCAGGCGCGCCCGCTTCGGCAAGGTCGCCGGCCATTGCACGATGTGGTCCTCGAGCTCCTCGTCCGGGACCTCCTCCTCGTTGCCCTCCACGCGGCCGCGCACGGAGACGCCGGCTTCGTGCACGGTGTTGGGGTCACCCGAAACCAGCGGATGCCACCAATAGAGGTCGCGCCCTTCGGCGACGAGCTTGTAGCCGCAGCTCGGCGGCAGCCAGTTCAGGGTGCGGACATTGGCCGGGGTCAGGCGGACGCAGTCCGGAACCTTGTCGGAACGATTCGGATAGTCCTTGCAGGCGCAGCTCGTCCCGTCGAGCAGCTTGCAGCCGATATGGGTGAAGTAGATCTGCCCGGTATCCTCGTCTTCGAGCTTGTTCAGACAGCAGCGGCCGCAGCCGTCGCACAGGCTTTCCCACTCGCGCCCCGACATCTGTTCCAACGTCTTGGTTTTCCAGAAGAATCCTTCCTGGCCTTGAGATCGTTTGGGAGCTGCGGTCATGCGCCTCAACAACAGTTCGAAAGAGCTACGGCAACGCCATCTAGGGCGCGCGGCGGCAATGGTGCAAGCGAGGCCCCTTTGAGGCCCGTAATGAACCGGGGGTCAATTAGGCCTGTTGTTCAAAATAGCGAGCGTGGCCATTGGTTTATGAGCCCCGCTCGGCTAGAAGGAACAGCAAGTCCCTCGGATGCTGGCCGGGCGCCTTGGGTTTGCCGCAACATACCCGCAAGACGTCTCGATGCCGCCCCGGCCGGGTGCTTGAACGCTTTCGAAGCAAGCCGCAAGGGTTCTAGGTGCGCCAGATCATACCACCGCATTGGAAGCAGAGGATCCGGAATTTCTTCCTGGATCTCGATGCGCGCATCGACTCCTCGCTGTTCTCCTCGGCCAAGGGCATCCGCGAGCTCTACGAGCGCTACTCGACCTTCATGGACCGCTTCTATGTCGGGCGGTGGAAGCGCTGGGTGTTCATCGAGCCGTTCTCGGAGGCCGCAACCCTCGGGCTCGGCGGCCTCGTCGTGATGCTCGCCCTCGCCATCCCGGCCTTCCGCGAGACCGCGGACGAGGATTGGCTGAAGAAGTCCGATCTCGCGGTGAGCTTCCTCGACCGCTACGGCAACCCGATCGGCAGCCGCGGCATCAAGCACAACGACTCCATTCCGCTGGAAGACTTTCCGGACGTGCTGATCAAGGCGACGCTGGCGACCGAGGACCGCCGCTTCTACGAGCATTTCGGCATCGACATCGCCGGCACTGCGCGCGCGCTCGTCACCAACGCGCAAGCCGGCGGCGTGCGCCAGGGCGGCTCCTCGATCACCCAGCAGCTCGCCAAGAACCTGTTCCTGAGCAACGAGCGCACCATCGAGCGCAAGGTCAACGAGGCCTTCCTCGCGATCTGGCTGGAATGGCGCCTGACCAAGAACGAGATCCTCAAGCTCTATCTCGACCGCGCCTATATGGGCGGCGGCACCTTCGGCGTCGACGGCGCGGCGCATTTCTACTTCAACAAGTCCGCGCGCGACGTGACGCTGGCGGAAGCGGCGATGCTCGCCGGCCTGTTCAAGGCGCCGACCAAGTACGCCCCGCACATCAACCTGCCCGCCGCCCGCGCGCGCGCCAACGTCGTGCTGGACAACCTCGTCGATGCCGGCTTCATGACCGAGGGCCAGGTGTTCGGCGCCCGCCGCAACCCCGCCTTCGCGGTCGACCGCCGCGACGAGGCCTCGCCGAACTATTATCTCGACTACGCCTTCGACGAGATGCGCAAGCTGGTCGATACCTTCCCGAAGTCCTACACCGAGCGCGTCTTCGTGGTGCGCACCGCGATCGATGCCAACGTGCAGAAGGCGGCCGAAGACGCTGTCGAGAACCAGCTGCGCCAGTTCGGCCGCGACTATCACGCGACGCAGGCCGCGACCGTCGTCGCCGATCTCGACGGCGGCATCCGCGCGATGGTCGGCGGCCGCGACTACGGCGCCAGCCAGTTCAACCGCGCCACCGACGCCTATCGCCAGCCCGGCTCCTCGTTCAAGCCCTACGTCTACACCACCGCGCTGCTGAACGGCTACACGCCCAACTCGATCGTGGTCGACGGCCCGGTCTGCATCGGCAATTGGTGCCCGCAGAATTATGGCCATTCCTATTCCGGCTCGGTGACGCTGACGCAGGCGATCACGCGTTCGATCAACGTCGTGCCGGTGAAGCTGTCGATCGAGATCGGCCGGAAGAACGAGCCCAAGACGCAGAACCCCGCCAAGGTCGGCCGCGCCAAGATCGTCGAGGTCGCGCGCCGCTTCGGCATCAAGGCGCCGCTGCCCGACACGCCGTCGCTGCCGATCGGCTCGGACGAGGTCAACGTGCTCGAGCACGCTGTCGCATACGCGACCTTCCCCAATCGCGGCAAGGCGGTGACGCCGCATGCGGTGCTGGAAGTGCGCACCGGCGCGGGCGACCTGGTCTGGCGCTGGGACCGCGACGGCCCGAAGCCGCGGCAGGCGATCCCGGCTTCCGTCGCCGCCGACATGTCCGGCATGATGAGCCACGTCGTCAGCGAAGGCACCGCACGGCGCGCCGCGCTGGACGGCATTCCGACCGCGGGCAAGACCGGCACGACCAATGCCTATCGCGACGCCTGGTTCGTCGGCTTCACCGGCAATTTCACCTGCGCGGTGTGGTACGGCAACGACGATTACTCGCCGACCAACCGCATGACCGGCGGCTCGCTGCCGGCGCAGACCTGGCACGACATCATGCTCGTGGCGCATCAGGGCGTGGAGGTCCGGGAGATTCCCGGCATCGGCATGGGCCAGAAGCTGCCGCCGCAGCATGTGAGCAACGCGCAGGCCAACGCGGCGCCGAAGGTGCTGGAGACCAAGCCCGGTCCGCCGCCGGTGCTGACCAAGCGCGGCGCGGACATCCTGGTGCGGGTCGAGAAGCTGCTGGATGATGCGGCCAAGGCCGCGAACAAATCGACGGCGAATGACAGCAAGCCGGCCAGGCCGTCCTCGTCGACGAGCGCGCTCGCCTTCCCGCAGAACTATGCGGAAGACAACGCCAACACCTCTGCCCCGCGCAAGAACTGATCGAAAGCAAGTGCGGCTGATCCTGACCACATTGACGGCGCTTCTTCTCGCGACGGTCGTCGGCGTCGGCGCGACGTGGATGACCACGACGCGCGGCACCGAGATCGGCGCGCTGACCATCGGCCCCTGGACGGCACGGCCGCGCACCGGCACCGCCGACGTCGATCCCTATTCGCGCGCCACCATCGTCCGCAACGGCGAGCTGCCGATCGGCACCGGCGACGGTGTCGCCTTCACCGCCACCACCGACGACAGGAAGAAGGCGCTCGACGGCCGCTGCGACGTGGTCGTCTCCGGCGTGATGCCGCCGGCGCGGTTCTGGACGCTGACGCTCTACGACCGCAAGGGCCATCTCGTCGCCAATTCGCTGCAGCGCTACGGCTTCACCAGCCAGGAGATCGTGCGCTCCTCCGACGGCTCGTTCGAGATCCGGATCGCCTCGCGCTCGCGCGCCGGCAATTGGCTGCCGACCGGCGGCATCGAGCGCTACGCCTTGATGCTGCGTCTCTACGACACGCCGGTCGGCGTTGGAACGCGCACCCAGCGCGATGCGCCGATGCCGAGCATCACCACGGTGGGCTGCTCATGATCCGGCTCGTCTTCACCGTCGTCGCCGGCGTGGTGCTGGGCCTCGTGGTCCATCTCGTCAGCGTGCTGGCGCTGCCGCGGATTGCCACACAGGATGCCTATTCGCGGCTGAC
The DNA here is from genome assembly GCF_020194215.1 of Bradyrhizobium sp. BRP20. NCBI lineage: Bacteria > Pseudomonadati > Pseudomonadota > Alphaproteobacteria > Hyphomicrobiales > Nitrobacteraceae > Bradyrhizobium > Bradyrhizobium sp. BRP20. The sequence continues at coordinate 304,952 of NZ_JADYVY010000008.1, forward strand.
GCCGATGACCAGGGTGAACGCCGTCACCCAGCTTCCCCTCGCCGATCCCAACAATTCGCCGATGCCGTTCATGGATCCGGCCTTCGCGCTGGCGATCTGTCGTTATGATCTGTCTGGCGGGCCGATCAAGCTCACCGTGCCGGTGAGCCAGGCCTACACCTCGGTGTCGTTCTACACCCGCAACGAGATCGCCTATTACGCCATCAACGACCGCTCCGCGGGCCGCAAGGTGATCGAGCTCGACCTGATGACGGAAGCGCAGCATAGCGAGCTGCCGGAGGACGAAGAGGTCACCGCGGCCGACCGCCTGATCATCGATTCCCCGACCACGACCGGCCTGATCCTGATGAAGGCGCTCGCGCCCGAGCCCGGCTTGATGCAGCAGGCGCAAGGCTCGCTCCAGGCTGCGACCTGCGCCCCGCAGACCGAGCCGCCGGCCAAGGCCGAGGCACCGCGCAGCCGGCGGTGAGCGCGGCCGCCAACAAAAAGTGCGAAAACAACCCCATGCACAGTAGCGGGGCGTTGAAATCATTACGCTCTTCCGCCGACCGCAACGATACCGCCGGGGACGCGTGCGTACCTTTGACTCGTCGGGCAAAACAGGGGCATACTGGCATCATCGAGAGTTGATCACACCCGCACGGAGCCGTCCGTCGCGGGTGTTGTCTTTGGCGCATCTTTCCGTGTCCATGCGAAACAATCCTGCCGCGTTCGGCTCGGGCACAATCATCGGCACTCTGGGCGGCTTGATCGGTCTCGGCGGTGCAGAATTTCGGCTGCCCCTGCTCATCAGCCTGTTCGGATTTCGCGGCCTCGAGGCCGTGATTCTGAACAAGGCGACGAGCCTGATCGTGGTGGCGAGCGCACTGCCGTTTCGCGCACGCGCCGTTCCGTTCGCGGAGATACATGCCCATTGGCCGGTCATCCTGAACCTGCTGGCGGGCAGCCTCGTCGGCGCCTATGCGGGGGCATCCTGGGCGACGCGTCTGGAGTCCGGGACGCTCTACAGGATCATTGCCGTCCTGCTGCTCCTGATCGCCGGCATGCTTCTGTTCGCACATGGCAACGAGGCGGCAACCCCACCGGCGCTGACAGGCGTGAGCCTGATCGTCGCGGGCATAGCAGCGGGCTTTGCGATCGGGATCGTGGCATCGTTGCTCGGCGTTGCCGGAGGGGAATTCCTGATCCCCACCCTCATCCTGTTGTTCGGCGCGGACGTGAAGCTGGCAGGCAGTCTCTCACTCGCGGTGAGCCTGCCGACCATGCTGGTGGGATTTGCGCGCTATAGTCGCGACCAGAGCTTTTCGGTGCTCCGCGCGAATTGGCAGTTCATGCTTGCAATGGCCATCGGGTCGGTCGTCGGGACATTCATAGGCGGCCTGCTTCTCGGCGTCGTCCCGAATTCGATTCTTCTGCCGGGATTGGCCGTGATCCTGGTCATTTCGGCGGTGAGAATCTGGCGGCATGAGTAGGCTGCCTCAGGGTGACTATGCGGGACCACTCTTGAAACTTGAAGGCCATCTCACGTAAAATGGTCCGCGTGGGGACGATGCAGACTCCCCGTGAGACCCAGGTCCAAGCTCTGCGCAGCACGCAATTCCGTGGAGCTTGCGCATGGACACCGACCGTCACCCCTCTCCCCTCCGAACCATCGCCATCCTCTCGCGCGGCGACATTGTCGCGCGGCGCGAGGCGACGGCGCAGAACAGCCGCTTCGTCCGCGTCTTCGAGGCGCTCGCCGCCGCGGGCATCGACGCCTTCCCAGTGATCTACGACGAGAGCTTTGCCGGCGCGATCCGCGACCAATTGCTTGCAGCCGACGGCGTGCTGGTCTGGGTCGATCCGATCCACCAGGGCAAGACCCGCGCCGAGCTCGACGCCCTGCTGCGTGACGTCGCAGCGCGAGGGCCATGGGTGAGCGCGCATCCGGACATCATTCTGAAGATGGGCGTCAAGGAGGTGCTCTACCGGACACGGCATCTGGGCTGGGGCGCCGACACGCACCGCTATGACACCGCCATAAGCTTCCGCAGCCAGTTTCCGGCGCGCCTTCGTGCCAGCGGCCCGCGCGTGCTGAAGCAGAACCGCGGCAATGGCGGCCAGGGGGTCTGGAAGGTTGAGGCCCTGCCCGATACCGAAGGCATGGTTCGCGTGCTGCATGCGCAGCGCGGCAGCACGCCGGAGGACATGCCGATCGATGCGCTGCTCGCACGGTGCGAGCCCTATTTCGGTTGGGGCGGCTGCATCATCGACCAGGCGTTTCAACCGCGCCTGCCCGACGGCATGATCCGCTGCTACATGAGCGGCGCCAAAGTCGCAGGCTTCGGACACCAGAAGATCAAGGCGCTGATCCCGCCGCCGCCGGAGGGACCGGAGGCGCCTGAGGCGCAGCCCGGGCCGCGGATCATGCACGGGCCTGATGCTCCGCCATTCCAGGCGCTGCGAGGAGCGATGGAGGACGAATGGACGCCGCAGATGATGGCAACGCTCGGCATCGATGAGTCGTCATTGCCGGTGATCTGGGATGCGGACTTCCTGTACGGGCCGAAAGATGCGGCCGGCGCAGACACCTACGTGCTCTGCGAGATCAACGCGAGCTCGTGCTTTGCGATCCCCGAGGAGGCGCCGGCTGCGATCGCGTGGACGGTGAAGCAACGGCTGATGAGGATCGAGCGCACACGGGCGCGAACTTAGCCTGGTCGCGCTCGTCGGAAATGGCAGCAGCTGTCAGGCGACAGTAGGACGCAATCTCGAATTGGTTGCGTTGTTGAAGCCAAAAGGCTCGAGAGCTATCGATCTGAAGTCATCTTCGATCGGAGGAACGCATGAGCAAAATCACGGGCGGCTGTCACTGCGGTGCAATCCGCTACGAGGTCGAGGGCGAGGCGATCGTGCACGCGCTTTGCCACTGCCGCGATTGCCGGCTTCACGCCGGGGCTCCGCTCGTCGGCTGGACGATGTACCCCGAGGGCGCGGTCAAGGTGACCAAGGGCGAGCCGAAGGTTTACCGCTCCTCGGAACACGGGCGGCGGCACTTTTGCAGCGCGTGCGGAACCGGGCTGTTCTACGTCAATGCCAACATGCTGCCGGGGGTCATCGACATCCAGAGCGCGACCTACGACGATCCCGAGGCCGTGCCTGCCACGATGCAGATCCAGGTCGCCGAGCGCCTGCGCTGGATGGAGCATGCGCACGAACTGCCGGCCTTCGAGCGCTATCCGCCGCAGCCGTAGTGGTGGCTAGGCGGAATGACCTTAGGTTGAATCGATTGCCACGGGCTCGGTGCAACCTCTCCCGCTTGCGGGAGAGGTCGGCGCGAAGCGCCGGGTGAGGGCTTTCTCCTCTTGGGGATTGTCCCATTGCGGAAGCACCCTCTCCCCAACCCTCTCCCGCGAGCGGGAGAGGGAGCGCACCTCCGTCGTTGCGCGATCAGGGCTCATGTCATCGCACTCTAGCCTCGCGCAGCACTCTCAATCAATTTCCTGCGCGCCGATGAAGCGCATGAACGGCTTCTGACCGTCGGCACCGAACAGCACGACCTCGTAACGCTGCGGCTTGCCGCCTTCCATGCCCGGCGATCCGACCGGCATGCCCGGCACGGCTAGTCCCTTCGCGCTCGGACGCTCCGCGAGGAGGCGTCGCACGGCCGCGGCCGGCACGTGCCCCTCGACGACATAACCGGCGACCTCTGCCGTGTGACACGCGACCAGGTTCGAGGGGACGCCGAGACGCGCCCGGATCGGCTCGAGGTCGGGAGTCTCCTCCACCTGGGCGGTAAATCCTGCGTCCCGCAGATGCTGCACCCAGCCGGCGCAGCAGCCGCAGCTCGGATCCCGGTGCACCGTGAGCGTGGCTGCGTCGGGCGCCGCCGCGGCGGGCCTTGCAAAAGCTGCCGCGGCCATCAGCCCGACAAGGGACCGGCGGGTCATCAGGTATGCGCGTTGCTTCATCTTCAGCTTCATCTTCGGCTTCCTCTTCTGTCACTCCGTCGCCCTGACATATGATCGTGCGTCACGGCTCGCCTCATCCGGCCGGCTCCACGACGCGCAATCTGGCGCCGATCGGCTTGGGCATCTCAGCCGGTTGTCCTCTGTCCTCGCGCTTGGGCGGCAGGCGGACACCCTTCACCAACCCGAAGATCGCCGGGATCACGATCAGCGTCAGCAGCGTCGACGATATCATGCCGCCAATCATCGGCACCGCGATTCGTTGCATGATCTCCGACCCGGTTCCGGTGCTCCACATGATCGGCAGCAGGCCCGCCATGATGGCGACGACCGTCATCATCTTGGGACGGACGCGCTCGACCGCGCCCACCATGATCGCCTCGTGGAGATCCTGCCGGGTGAGGCCCCTGCCCTCGGCGCTGCACGTCGCCTTGATCTCGGCCAGGGCATGCTCGAGATAGATCAGCATCACGACGCCGGTCTCGGCGGCGACGCCGGCAAGCGCGATGAAGCCGACGGCGACGGCGACCGACATGTTGAAGCCGAGCCACCACATCATCCAGATGCCGCCGACCAGCGCGAAGGGCAGCGACAGCATCACGATCAGGGTTTCGGTCATGGCCCTGAAATTCAGGTACAGCAGCAGGAAAATGATCGTCAGCGTCACCGGCACCACGATCTTCAGGCGCGCCGCGGCGCGCTGGAGATATTCGTACTGACCGCTCCAGACCACGTAATATCCTGATGGGAACTGGATGCTGTCAGTCACGGCGCGTTGCGCATCGGCGACGTAGCTGCCGATGTCGCGATCGCGGATGTCGACGTAGACGTAGGTCGCGAGCTGGCCGTTCTCGGTCCGGATCGAGGTCGGCCCCCGCGCCGGCTCGACCTTCGCGACCTCGCCGAGCGGCACCGCGCCGCCTGCGGGCATCGGCACCAGGATATCGCTGGCGATCGCCTTGGGATTGTCGCGCAGGTCGCGCGGATAGCGCATGTTCACCGTGAACCGCTGCCGCCCCTCCACCGTCGTCGTGACGGTCTGGCCGCCGAGCGCCGCCGCGATGGTGTCCTGAACATCCTGGATCAGGATGCCATAGCGGGCGAGCGCCTCGCGATCCGGGACGATCTCGAGATAGTAGCCGCCGATGCCGCGCTCGGCATAGGCCGATGAGGTGCCCGGCACCGTCTTGATCACCCGTTCGACCTGCTTCGCCAGCCGGTCGATCTCGACGAGGTCGGTGCCCATCACCTTGACGCCAACGGGGGTGCGGATGCCGGTGGACAGCATGTCGATGCGCGCCTTGATCGGCATAGTCCAGGCGTTGGAGACGCCCGGAAACTGCAGCGCCTTGTCCATTTCCGCGATCAGGCCGTCGATGGTGACGCCTTCCCGCCAAAGCTCCTTTGGCTTCAGGCTGACCACCGTCTCGAACATCTCGGTCGGGGCCGGATCGGTCGCGGTCGCCGCCCGTCCCGCCTTGCCGTAGACCGATTCGACCTCCGGAAAAGACTTGATGATGCGGTCCTGCGTCTGCATCAGCTCGGCCGCCTTGGTGACGGAGATGCCGGGCAGCGTCGTCGGCATGTAGAGCAGCGTGCCCTCGTTCAGCGTCGGCATGAACTCGGTGCCGAGCTGCCGCGCCGGCCAGATCGTAACGGCGAGCACGACCAGCGAAGCCAGGATCACCGGCGTCTTGGCGCGCAGCACGCCCTTGATGACCGGGCGGTAGATAAAGATCAGGAAGCGGTTGATGACGTTTTTCCTCTCCGGCACGATCCTGCCGCGGACGAAGATCACCATCAGCGCCGGCACCAGCGTGACGGACAACAGGGCCGCGGCCGCCATCGCGAAGGTCTTCGTGAACGCCAGCGGGCTGAACAGCCGCCCCTCCTGCGATTCCAGCGTGAAGATCGGCATGAACGAGACAGTGATGATGAGCAGGCTGAAGAACAGTGCCGGCCCGACCTCGGATGCCGCGTCGATCAGGATCTGGACGCGCGACTGACCGGGCTCGGCGCGCTCAAGGTGCTTGTGCGCGTTCTCGATCATGACGATCGCGGCATCCACCATGGCGCCGATCGCGATCGCGATGCCGCCGAGGCTCATGATGTTGGATCCCAGGCCCAGCAGCTTCATGGCGCCGAACGCCATCAGCACGCCGACCGGCAGCATCAAGATCGCGACCAGCGCGCTGCGGACATGGAGCAGGAACACGATGCAGACGAGCGCGACGACGATACTCTCCTCGAACAGCGTGTGCTTGAGCGTGTCGATCGCCGAATAGATCAGGCCCGAGCGGTCGTAGACCGGGACGATCTCGACCGATTTCGGCAGGCTGCTCGCAATCTCCTTGAAACGCTTCCTGACGTTTTCGATGACGTCGAGCGCGTTGACGCCGAAGCGCTGCAGCACGATGCCGCTTGCGACCTCGCCCTCGCCGTTCAGCTCCGCAATGCCGCGCCGCTCGTCGGGTCCGAGCTCGACATTGGCGACGTCCCGCAGCAGCACCGGCGTGCCGTTGCTGGTCTTCAGGACGATGTTGCCGAGATCGTTGATGCTCTTGATGTAGCCCTTGCCGCGAATGACGTATTCGAACTCCGACAGCTCGACCGTGCGGCCGCCGACGTCGGCATTGCTGGCACGGATCGCCTCCCGGATCTTCTGCATGCTGATGCCGCGGTCGCGCATGCGCTGCGGGTCGAGCACCACGTTGTACTGCTTGACGAAGCCGCCGATGCTGGCGACCTCGGCCACGCCTTCGGCCTTGGCGAGCGCGAATTTCAGATTCCAGTCCTGGATCGTGCGCGTGTCGGCGAGGTTCAATTCTTTCGACATCACGGCGTATTGATAGACCCAGCCGACGCCGGTCGCATCGGGCCCGATGGTCGGGGTGACGCCGACGGGAAGCCGAGACGTGGCGCCGTTCAGGAACTCCATCACGCGCGAGCGCGCCCAATAGATGTCGGTGCCGTCCTCGAAGATCACGTAGACGAACGACACGCCGAAGAAGGAGAAGCCGCGCACCACCTTCGATTTCGGCACGGTCAGCATCGCCGTCGTCAAGGGATAGGTGACCTGGTCCTCGATCACCTGCGGCGCCTGGCCGGGATATTCGGTGTAGACGATGACCTGGGTGTCCGAGAGGTCGGGGATCGCATCCAGCGGGAGATGAAGCAGCGCGTAGAAGCCGGCGGCCGCCGCAAAGCCGGTGCCGAACAGCACCAGCAGCAGGTTGCGCGCCGACCAGGCGATGATGCGGGCGATCATTTGTGCTCTCCCGTCGCATGGCCGGCGTCGGAGGCTTGAGGCGCAGCCTCGGCAAAGCCTTTGAGCGCGGCCTTCAGATTGCTTTCCGCATCGATCAGGAAGTTGGCGGATGTGACCACCGCTTCGCCTTCGGCAAGGCCGTCGCGCACCTCGATAAAGCCGCCGCCGCGCCGGCCGAGCTTCACTTCCCGCGGCTCGAAGCGCCCGTCCCCCTTGTCGACGAGGACGGCCTGCCGCGTGCCGGTGTCGAGCACCGCGCTGTCCTGGATCGTCAGGACAAGCGCGCTATCGGCCGTGTCGACGTCGGCATCGACATACATGTCCGGCAGCAGCAACGCTTCGGGATTGGCGAGCTCGATGCGGACGCGAACCGTCCGGGTTTCGCGGTTCACCTGCGGATAGATCACCGCGATCTTGCCGGTGAAGCTTCGGCCGGGGAAGCTGCGCGCGCGCACCGCGACGGACTGCCCGACCGCGATGTTGCCGAGATCGCGCTCGGCGACGTCGACCAGCGCCCAGACCAGCGAGGTGTCGGCGATGCGGAACAGCACGTCGCCGGGATTGGCGCGCATGCCTTCGATCGCGTTGCGCTCGAGCACGATCCCGTCGCGCGGCGCCGACCAATGGATGGTGACGGGCGCGACACGCGTTCTCTCCATCTCGGCGATCACCCGCTCGGGGACGTCGAGATTGATCAGCCGTTGCCGCGAGCCGCGGCCGTAGATCTCGACCCCGCCGACGGTCTTGGAGGTGATGGTCGCAAGATAGTCGGCCGCCGCGGAGGCGACCGCCGAGCTGTAGATCTCCATCAGCGGCTGGCCCGCCTTGACGCGGGAGCCGGTGGTGACGTCCGCGATCTTCTGCACGAAGCTCTCGGCCCGCATCGCGATCACCGAGACGCGGCGCTCGTCTAGTTGGATCGTACCGGGCGCCTTGACCAGGACCTGGACCGATCGCCGCGCCACCGGCTCGGACTTCACGCCGCTGCGCTGGATCTTGCCGGGCGACAGTTTCACCGTGCCGTCATCGGCGTCGTCGCCTTCGTAGACGGGGATATAGTTCATCCCCATCGGGTCCTTCTTCGGCACCGGCGAGGTGTCGGGCAACCCCATCGGATTGCGGTAGTAGAGGATTTTTCGCGATGAAGCCGCCTGCGGTGGCTTCGGCTCTGCCTGGGCGGCCTTGTCGTCATCGTAGACCGGCAGATAGTCCCGCCCGCGGTCGTCCTTCTTTGGCCCGGCGGACCAAAGCGGCGCGCCGGTCGGATCGCGATAGTAGAGCGGAGTCCGGTCCGCTGGCGCCGCAGCCGGGGTCACCTCGGCATGGACCGACCAGCGCCCCTCGTTCGAGAACCAGTACGCGCCAAGGGCGAGACCACTGCCGAGAGCGAGAGTCGTCAAGAGACGCAACGTCTTCATGGTTGTTTCGCGCGCTCGGAGCGCGCGTCCATGTGAATGGGAAAGAGAAGTTCGGGCGCCGTCCGACGACGCCCGAAAGCTCACTTGGTCGCCTTGACGATGACCTTGCCGGTGACCGTCTCAGGCTCGCCCTGCACCTTCGCCGAGAGCGTGACCTGATAGCGGCCGGCCATCGGCAGGTCCGTCCTGAAGGCGTAGACGCCCGGCTCCTTGGAGGGCAGTGGCGCGACCGCCGATTCCATCTCGGCCATGCCGTCCGGAGCCATGTCGACGCGCGTCTTGAAGATGACGGCGTCGGGCACCGGCTTGCCGGTCTGCTTGTTGGTCAGGCGAACGGCGAGCGTGACGTCGTCGCCCTTCTTCATCTCGGGATTGACCGGCTCGAAAGCGTAATCGCCGGCACCCGCCAAGGCGACTGAAGCGGCGAGCGAAAGGGTGGCGGCAACAGCCGCGGTGCTGAACTTGGAAAGCATTGTCCTGTCCTCATGAATTGATCTCGACCGCGACGCATGAATGCGCACATCAGTCATCGCCGCGCGGGGCGTGCCCGCGCGCGTCTTGAGAGATCAGATTCGAGGAGGCCGGAAGGGAGGACTGCCGCCGCGCGAGTCGACGACCTGATCGGCAGGAATAGCGGTTTCCGCTGCCGCGACGGCAAGGAATTCGAACGCCAGGGGACGAATGTCTGCCAGTGCGACGGTGCCGCCGACACAGCAGAAGCCCATCCCGCATTGGTAGCCGGTGTCGGAGCCCGTTCCCTTCATGTCGGGACAACAATCGTGCACCGACATATCGTCGTCGCCGCCGACCTGCATGGCCGCCTTCATGTCACCCGACGACATCGCGACGCCGGAAGCGGACGCGCCAGCCGGCAGCATCGCCAGGGAGATGGCGATGGCGAATGCCAGGATGGTCCGAACGATCCGCATGAAACGTGCTTTTAACCTTTTGGATACCTTTTGGAACCGCAACGCAGCCTCAGTAGCATAGTCTGCGGCCGAATGCATTCTTTGATCAAAGTCAAGCATTCGTGACAGGCTCCGAGGCCTGTCAGGCCGACCGCCCGCATCCTGCCTCGCCTATCGCGACTTCGATACCAGCTCGTCGGACCGAGCCGTCCGCGACCATAGCAAGGCGAGCGGGCCGAGCGCGATCCCGGCCGCGAGCACGATGAAGGCCAGCAACCAGCCCTCTGCACTCTGGGGGCCGCCAGCGGCATCGAGAGCAACCCCGGTTCCCCAGGCTCCGATCGCCGATAGGCCGAACCCGACGGTCGAATGCAGGGCGAGAGTCGCCCCGCGATGCTCCGAGACAGCCGCGGCCGACATCCCGGCTGTCAATGCACCGGAATCCGCTGTCACTGTCAGGCCATAGATCATCAGCAGCAGCGCCAGCACCCATGCTGGAGCCGTCGCATTCAGGCCGATGACGAGGGCAACGCAAGCCGAGGCGATCATCACCACCGTGATCGCCCGATGTCGCCCGAATTTCAGTGCGGCCTCGTTGCCGAGGATGCTGGCCGGCATGGAGATCACTGCAAAGCAGAAGCTCATCAGGACCGGGCTCAGCCATGAGGGCGCACCCTGATGCGCGACGACGTAGGTCCAGAACCCGACCAGCCAGGTGCGAATGCCGTAGAGCTCGAAGCAGTGCGCGCCGTAGCCGAAGATGTAACCGAGCGCCTTGCGGTTGGCCAAGACGGGCGCAAAGTTCAAAAGGCGTCCTGATCTTGGAGCGGGACTGCGGCTCTCGATCAAGAGACACGCGACCACCATCGCGATGGGACCGATGCCGGTCACGTAGAACGCGGTCCGCCATCCCCAGCCGTCGGCGAGGACTTGGGCGATCAGGAACGACAGGCCGACGCCCACCGAGAAGCTCGACGTGTAGAGCGTGACCGCCCGCGAGGTGTCGCCGGCGGGCAGCCGGTCCGTCAGTGCCTTGAGCCCCGGCATGTAGGCACCGGCAAAACCAAGGCCGGCGAGCGACCAGATGATGGTCCCCGACCAGAAGCCTTGCGCGAAGATGCCAAACGCGACGGTCGCAAGTCCGCTGACGACAGAGCCGCCGAGGAGCACGAGCCGTGCGTCGATGCGATCGGTCAGTGTCGTCAGCACGGGCACCGCCAGCATGTAGCCAAACGCGTAGCCGCTCGCCATCATCCCGCCTTCGGCGGCGGACAATCCCCACACCGGCATCAGATGCTGGGCCAAATTCGCGGACAACGTCACGTGCGGCAGCAGATTGCCGAGCTGGCCGATACACATCACCGCAATCAGCGGCCAGCCGCGCAAGCTACGAATGTTCTCCTCCCATCGGACAGCGACTCATGTCGTCTGATCCCCACGAAGCAGCAGAAGCGCGAAGAATGCAGAGACCGAGGCCAGCGCGCCGATCCAGAGCGCGCTGCTGCCGAGATGCTCCACCATCAGTCCCAGCGCAAGCGGCGCGAAGGCGCCCGTTGCCCTCGAAGGCAGCGAAATCATCCCGACCCGTCTACCGAACCCGACCGGCCCAAACAGCGCCAACGGCAGCGTACCACGGGCAATGGTGATGATGCCGTTGCCCGCGCCATACAGCACCGTGAAGAGCGGTGCGAGCAAAGGGCCGCCCGCGACCAGCGCAAGCACCCCGATCGGATTCATGAGCATGGCGAGCCGCGCCGACAGCAGCGGATGAAACCGGCCAAGCCATCCTGCTTCCAGAAGGCGGGCGCCGACCTGCGCCGGTCCGACCAGTGCTCCCGCCAGCAACGCCTGTGCCGGCGTGGCGCCGAACGCAACCAGCATGGTTGGCAGGATGGCCGAGACTCCGGAGCTGACAAAACTTGCGGCCGCAAACATGTACGCCAGCAATATCATTGCGAAGGTTTCGCTCTGTCCGCCGGATTGCTGGCTTGCGCCCGTGCTCGGTCCAGCCTCCTGATGCAACGGAGCGGCACGGGGCAGCGCAAGGTTGAGCGGCAAGGCAAGGCTGATGTGGATCACCGCCCAAAGCTGGCAGGCCGCGCGCCAGCCGTACTCCGTGGCGAGCCAAGTCGTGAGCGGCCAGCCGAGCGTGCTGGCGAAACCGGCGATCAGGGTGATGCCGGTGATCGTTCGTCGCGCATTGGCGCCGTAAATGCGCGCAAGCGTCGCGAACGCGGCTTCATAGAGGCCCATGCCCATGCCGATGCCGAGCAGGATCCAGGCTGCGATCAGCACCGCTATGCCATAGGCCGCGGACAGCAGCAGCAAGCCAGCCGCGAAAACGAGGTTCGAGACGGCAAGCATGCTGCGCCCACCGAACGTATCGATGGCATGCCCAACCCTCGGACCAATCAGGCCGGAGATGACGAGCGCTCCCGATAGCGCGCCGAACACGTAAGTCGGCGCAAGACCGAGATCGCCCGCGATCGGCGCGGCCAGGATGGCAGGAAGATAGTAGCTCGACGCCCACGCGATGGTCTGCGCGGTGCCGAGGGCGATGACGACGGTGAGCGGGCCTGCAGTGCCTCGACTCATGAGCAGCCGCACCCCGCACCGCCCGCCTTCTTGACGGATTCATCGGCGGCACAGCAGGCCGAAGGTTCGGCCTTGGCCGGACCGCCGCAGCATCCCGCCGCGGCGGCGGACGCCACGCTGCCGCGGGTGCAGACGCCGGTCTCCGGCAGCACGAGCTCGACCCGTGCCGCGGCCTTCTTGTCGCCGGCGATGTCGGCGGCGATCGATCGGACCTGCTCGTATCCCGTCATCATCAGGAAGGTCGGCGCACGTCCGTAGGATTTCATGCCGGCGAGATAAAAGCCCGGCTCATCATGCGCCAGCTCGCGCGCGCCGTGAGGCCGCACCGTTCCGCAGCTATGCTCGTTGGGGTCGATGAGCGGCGCGAGCGCGAGGGGCGCCTCGATCGCCGGATCGAGCCGCAGCCGCAGCTCGGACAGAAACGAGAGATCGGGCCGGAAGCCGGTCGACACCACCAGCTCATCGGCAACGACACTCCGCGCAGCCGCGCCGGCGCCTGTCGAAATCCTGAGGCGGCCCTCGAGCTCCGAAATGCGAGTGACAGCGAAGCCGGTCTCGACCGCGATCTTTCCGGCAGTCACGAGCGCGGCGAAGGCTGCGCCCAGCTCGCCGCGCGCGGCAAGCTTGTCGTTGCGGCCGCCGCCAAAGGCCTTTGCCGGATCGTCGCCGCGCAGCAGCCAAACGGGCCTGGTGCCGGGCGCCTCCTCGGCGAGCCGCGCGAGATCGATCAGCGTGCCCAGCGCGGAATGGCCGGCACCGAGCACGGCTACGGTCTTGCCCGCATATCTGTCGCGAGCGGAGCCGCGCACGGCCGGCATGCCATAGGCGATGCGGCCGGCGCATTCGCGTTCGCCGAGCGCCGGCAGACCGTTGCTGCCGGCGGGATTGGGCGAGAACCACGTGCCGGAGACGTCGATGACGGTATCGGCGCGCAGCACTTCGTCGCCTTTGCCGTTCTGGTAGCGGATTTCGAACGGCGCCTGGTCCCGCCCCTTCGTCTTCGCCTTGTCGAAGCCGGCGCGGCTGATCGCCGTGACGCGGCTCGAGGTCCGGATCGTCTCGCGCAGCGGCGTTCGCGTTGCCAGCGGCGCGAGATAGCGCTCGATCAGTTCGCCGCCGGTCGGATAGGAGCTTGGATCCGGCGAATTCCATCCCGTCGGCGCAAGCAGGCGCGCCGCGGCCTTGTCGACGTTGTATTCCCACGGCGAGAAGAGCTGGACGTGCTGCCATTGCCGTACCGCATGCCCGGCCTCGGGTCCGGCTTCGAGCACGACAGGGGACATGCCGCGTTCGAGCACATGAGCGGCGGCCGCGAGGCCGACCGGCCCCGCCCCGATGATGGCTACCGTCTTGTCCATTCCGAACTCTCCATCCTTCTAGAATTATGGAATAACTGATCAAATGAGTCAGGCTGCGGTCTGCGCAGCCTTGCATCCCGCTTCTTCCGCACAGCACTCCGCGGCCAGGAAATCGACCAGCCCGCGCATGGCGTCGAAATTGGCGCGGCAGATCAGGGTGGTCGATTCCCTGATCTGACTGACTAATCCGACCGAGACCAGCGTCTTGATGTGGTGCGACAACGTCGAGGCCGGGATCTTCAGCTTGTCCTGCAAGCGGCCGACCGGCATGCCCGCGTGCCCGGCCCGGACCAGCGCGCGATAAATCTGCAGGCGGGTCCGATTCCCCAAGGCTTCCAGGCGTGCTGCTGCGTCGTCGATCTTCATGCGCGACATGATGCGCCCGTGCGCATCAATCGTCAAACCATATTTCTAGAATATTGGAAATTACCGCTCACTCCATGGACCGGAGGTTTCCAGATTGACTTGCCCCCTATAATTCCATAAATCTGGATATATGGAAACAGAGCAAGCCGTCCTGGCGCTCGCCGCGCTGTCTCAACCGACCCGTCTGGAGGCGTTCCGGACGCTGGTCAGGCACGAGCCTGAGGGTCTTGCGGCCGGCGATCTCGCCCGCCTGTTGGAAGTCCCGCAAAACACGCTGTCGGCGCATCTGTCGATTCTGAGCCGCGCCCGCCTCGTGTCCTCCGAGCGGCACAGTCGCTCGATCGTCTACCGCGCCAATCTCGACGAATTCCGCGACGTCGCGCTCTTCCTGCTGCGCGATTGCTGCGGCGGACGGCCGGAGGTTTGCGAGCCCGTCGTCGAGACCTTGCAATCGTGCTGCTCGCCAAAACGAAAGGAGCGAAGCCGTGTCTGATCACAGGTTTAACGTCTTGTTCCTATGCACCGGCAACTCGGCGCGATCGATCTTGGCTGAGTCGATCCTGCGCAAGGACGGCGGCGGCCGCTTTCAGTCCTTCTCCGCCGGCAGCGCCCCGAAAGGCGCAGTTCATCCGCTGGCGTTGCGCACGCTGGAACAGACGGGCTATCCCACCGACGGAATGCGCTCGAAAAGCTGGCTGGAGTTTGCCGCTCCGGATGCACCGGTGATGGATTTCGTCTTCACCGTCTGCGACAACGCAGCGGGCGAGTCCTGTCCGATCTGGCCGGGCCAGCCGATGACGGCACATTGGGGCATCGAGGATCCTGCCGCGGCAGAGGGTTCAGAACTGGAGAAACAGGCGGCATTCGTCACCGCGTTTCGCTATCTGAGAAACCGCATCGCTACATTCGTGAACCTCCCGCTGAGGAGCATCGACAAGCTTTCGCTCGGCATCAAGCTGCGCGAAATCGGCCGCTCCGAAGGTGCAACCGGTTTGGCGCCGAAGGCCGGCTGATGGACAGTTTCGATCTCCCGCGGCGCCTCGCGGCTGAAGCGCTCGGCACGGGTATTCTCGTCGCCACCGTGGTCGGCTCCGGCATCATGGCGGAAACGCTGACCAAGGACGTCGCCCTTGCGCTGCTCTGCAACACCTTGCCGACCGGGGCCATCCTGGTTGTCCTGATCACGGTGCTCGGTCCGATCTCCGGCGCACATTTCAATCCCGCAGTGACGCTCGTCTTCACAGGCAAGCGCGAGCTGCCGGTCAACGAGGCCGCGCTTTACGTGATCGCGCAGATCGCTGGCGGCATCGCGGGAACGCTGGCGGCGCATCTGATGTTCGGCCTGCCGCTGCTCGACCTCTCGACGAAGGTCCGAACCGGAGGGCCGCAATGGTTCGCCGAAGCGGTCGCTGCGTTCGGGCTGGTCGCGACGATCCTGGCCGGCATCCGGTTTCAGCGGACGGCCATCCCCTGGCTGGTCGGCCTTTACATCACGGCCGCCTATTGGTTCACGGCTTCCACGTCGTTTGCCAACCCTGCGGTGGCCATCGCAAGGTCGCTGACGAACACGTTCGCCGGCATTCGCCCCGCTGACCTGCCCGGATTCATCCTCGCGGAACTCTGCGGCGCCTTCGCGGGCATGCTGCTGATGAACTGGTTGCTCGGCCGCTCACGCGCGTCCGCCTCGGTCGCAATCACGGAGACAGTTCGATGACCGTCACGATCTATCACAATCCCGCCTGTGGCACCTCGCGCAACACGCTGGCGATGATCCGGCAGAGCGGCGTCGAGCCTGATGTCATCGAATATCTGAAGACTCCACCCTCGCGGGACAAGCTCAAGGAACTGATCGCGAGCATGGGCATTCCGGTCCGCGCGCTGCTGCGCGAGAAGGGAACGCCTTACAAGGAGCTCGGCCTGGACGACCCCAAATGGAGCGATGAGCAGCTCCTCGATGTCATGATCGCCCACCCTATCCTCATCAACCGGCCGATCGTGGTGACGCCAAAGGGCACGCGCTTGTGCCGGCCGTCGGAAGCCGTGGTCGATCTCCTGGACAATCCGGTTGGCCGGTTCGTGAAAGAGGACGGCGAGGTGGTGGAAGCGCGCTAGGCCTGAAGGCGCGCCGTGAGACAGATGCAGTCGAGCTAGCCCAGCAAGCCCTTCAATCCCGCATAGATCGAGCCGACGCCGGTCGCGGCAACGCCGGCGAGCGGCCCCGCGGTCTGCATGAGGTCCTGTATCAAGCGGGCACGACGGCGCAGCTGTTCCTCGCCGACATGCTGCCCGAGCAGCCGCGCCACCCTGAATGCGAAAGCGTTCGGCTTGCCTCCCTGCGTCAGCACACGCGGCAGGATCTGGAAGATCACGACGCTGAGAATGTTGCCGGAGACGAAGGCGAGCAGGATGCTCGCGCCATATTCGAACACTTCACGCCATTCGATCCAGATCGTCGGAAGGATCGGAACATGGTCATGGATCCCCGTAACCGTCAGCATTGACAGGACGCTGACGGCCGCTGCCAGGAACGCCAGCAGGAACGCCGTCAGGGCGGATACCCGGTGCAACGGATAAGCCACGAAGCCGAACAGCAGCGGTATGGCGATCGATGCAATCCGGAGCGGGATCGGGGACACGTTGAAGGTGATGGTCACGAGCACGTGCGCGATCACCAGCAGCAGGGCTGGAATGACCACATAGAGCACCGCATGCGTTCCGTAATAGCGCAGCGGATTGTTGTAGCGCTCGAGACGGACGTTGACGCGATCGAGATCCCGCCTGAGCTTGTGCAGCTCGGCAACGATCTCGTCGATCTCGAGGAGCGTCGGTCGCACGACGCGCAAGTCGCGCGAACAATGCTTGCACGCGATGGCTTCGTCCTTGATCGTCTCGGCGCAGAACGGACATTCCATCGCTAGCGCGACTTCCCTCGCCTCATAATGGCTTCGATCTCGCCTCTGGCCCGCTTCAGTTCATCGCGCAGATCCTCGCGCTTGCGCAAGAGATCGTCGCGCTCGGCAAGCAACGTGGCGGGAACGGCGATGTCGCGCCCGCACGAGGCGCAGACCAGCGCACCCTCGGCACCTTCGGACCGACAGTAGGGGCACGTCACTTGCGAGTTCACCTGCGAGCTCACTTGGGCGCAACCTTCAGGGTGAAGACGGTCGTGCCCGGCCGGCCATCGCTGTCCTTGATGTCGACACGCATCGTGTACTCGCCCGGCGGCAACTCCGCATCTTGCATGTTGATGCCATCTGGCTGCACGAAGGGCTTGACCCGAGGCGTCAGGTCGACGTTCGGCGTTCGGAGGAAGATCACCTTGACCGATTCCGGATCGATCTTGGCCCCGCCATAGGACTGGAATTTCAACACCAGCCGCAGAGGAGAATTCGCGGGAGCGCCCGGCGAGACGAACTCGATTTTCGGGCCGCGCATGATGCCGCGCTGATCGACGGCGACCGCGCCTTTGGGAGGCGGCAGCTTGGCCTCCTCTTCCGTGATCAATGGCGCGGCGAGCGAGGATCCCGCGGCCAACAGACCCGCAACCACCAGAGCCAGTAGAGCATTCCGCTTCATTTTCCTTGCCCCCTTTCCCATTCGTCAACGAAAGCCGCCATCGCCGATGATCGTGTAAGGCGCCCAGAACAGCGGATGCGCATAGGCAAACTCGGTCTTGCCCTCGCTGTTGAGATAGCCGGGACCATCGACAAGAGCCATCGTCGCCTGGCGCAGCGCTTCGCTGCGCGACAGCTTGGGATCGTCGGCCTGCCGCTTGAACAGGTCCGTCACCAATTGCCGCGCCGACTGGGAGTGCACCGACCAGTTCGTCACCAGCAGGGCGCGCGTGCCGGCGTAGAAGAACGCGCGGCCCAACCCGGAGGCCGCCTCGGCCCCTGCGCCTGCGCCGGCGCCGGTATTGCAGGCCGACAGGACGACCCAGTCCGCATCGAGCTTGAGACCGAGAATCTCTTCCATCGTCAGCAGTCCGTCGCCGCCCTCGCCCGTCACCACCGGCGACGACAGAGCGAGCGCCGGCTGCGTCAGCCCGTTGAGTTCGCCCGGGACTAGACCGTGGGTCGCAAAGGCCAGGATCCTGAAGCCGGAGAGATTCATCGTCTTCACCGCGCTCTCGGTCGCGCTCTTGCCGAGGAACAGCACCTTCGAGGGATCCGCCTGCAAGGCCAGCGCGATCGACTTCAACTCGTCCGCGGTGTCGGGCAAACGGGGCAACAGACCGAGTTCGGCGCTATCGACGCCGTCGAGCTTGGGACTGTTGCGCCGCTTCAGCGGCCCGCCGCGCGTGATGTTGCCGCCGGCATCGGCCAGCTGAATCTTCTCACCCGTGCCTTCCGCCTCGGCGTGCTGATCGCTGTTGAAATAGGGATCGCCGAACGCTACGAGGTCGCCGCGGCCGGGCTTGCCGGGCGGCAACTGCCGCAGCGTGCGCAGCGCCGCCGCCGACGGCACCGTCGACACGGCATGGGTTCGCGCCAGCCACGGCACGTTGCGATAACCGACGAAGAGCGGGTCTTCGTCGGCGGCCACCTCCGCCGGTGCCGTCGGCAACAAGGCGAGCGGCAGCAGGCCCAGCGCACCGTTGGTGACAACGATCAGGTTCTTGGCCGGCTTCCAGCCGCTCTCGACCGGCTTGAGCAGCAGCTCGTACAACTCATGGCCGAGCTTGAGATCGAACGGTGGAATGTCCGAGATCATCGCCGCCTGCGGCTCGAGCGCCTCGCGCAGCTTGCGGATCTTGCTCTCGATGTCGCCGATCCTGGCCTGGACGGCGGCGAATGCCACCGGCCCCGACTTCGGCACGGCCCAGACGAAGCTGCCGTTCTGGCCGAAATAGAACGACAGCATGGCCTCGCCGTCGGTCAGCGTCGCGCGGATCTCGGCGACGCTCGGCGGCCTGGGCGAGACGAGATCGGCATAGATCGGGAATTTCTGCTTGATCTCCTGGCGCGCCTTGTCGCGCTGGCCGCGCAACGCCGCGATCGAGGCCTGTATCTGCTGCACGCCTTTCTCGTCGCGTTCCGCTGCGGGAAGCGCGAGCACGTTGTTAAGCGTACCGAGCTGGGCGTTGACCTGCTTGCTCAGATCCTGCTCCTTGCGCACGAGCTCGGCGAGCGCGGGATCCTTTGCCGCCGCACGCGCACTCGAGGCAGCCAGCGCCTGCTGCACCGAGCGGCCGCGGACGGCATCGGCCAGGCTGAATGTCTCTTCGCCGACATTGGTGCCGCCTCCTTCCACCCTGCCGAGCAGCAGCAGATAGCTCTCGACGATGGTCTGCAGCCGCTGGCTGCGCGCGGCCACCACGGTCGTGTTCTCGTCGTCGGCGTTATCGTTGGCGCTCGCCATCATCACCGGAATGGCGGCCTTGAACTCCCTGATCGCGTCGGCATCGCGGCGGGCGCGCATCAATCCGACCGCCAGCGTGCCGCGTGCCGAGGCGGCGTCGAAATGATTCTCCCCCACCCGCGCGATCTGCCTCTTCACGAGCTGCTCCGCGGCGGCAATGCCGGCGTCCAGCTGCCCGGAATCATAGAGGGACAGGATGCGAGAGGGATTGAGCTCGAACACCTGGCGGCGCTGCGGGTCCCAGCCGGCGACGGCCTTTTCTATCCTCGCAAACATTTCGCCCGCTTCGGCGTTCTGGCGGCGAAGCGTCAGGATGCCCGCAAGCTGCGACAGCAACTGCACCGTCGCCTGCGAATCCTCGGGCACACCCACCGTCTTGTTGATGTCGAGGGCGACACGGCCGAGCTTCTCGGCCTCTTCGTAGCGGCCCTGGTCGACCAAAATGCCCGCCATCCCCATGACGAAGCGCGGCGTGACCGGATTGTACTTGCCGGTATCCTTCAGGCGCGACAGCAGCGCGCGGCGCGCATCCACCTCGGCCTCGGCCAGCTTGCCCTGCTTCGCCTTCATGCGCGCCTGGCTCAACACGGTGCCATCGATCGCCTGCAGCAGAAGGGTCTCGGCCGGCGCACTGTCCGACGCCATGATGGCCTTCGTGCTTGCGCGCTTGCGCAGCTCGGCGGTGCGATAGGCGGCCTCGGCATCGGCGAACTGTCCGCGTGCCTCGAAGATCGCGGCGCGAGTGAGCTCCAGCTCGCCTTCCCAGCTCTGGCCGAACTTCGCATAGGCCGCACGCCAATTGGGATGGCCGCTGGTGCGGGCCTCCTGGATCGCGGTCTGGGTGCGGCGGAGATAGGCTTCGGCCTGTGCGAGGTCGCCCATCTGGATGAGAACGACCGCGATCCCGCGGTTTGTCACGAACTGAAATCCCTTGGCGCCCGGCATGCTGGCCGATTCGCGCAAAAGTCTCTGCATGATCTCGAGCGCGCGCTTCGGATCGCCCGCGAGCGAGTGTTGCAGGGACTGGAGCTGCAACATGCGCCCCAGCAAATTCGGGCCGACTGCGCCGCGCCCGACCTCCACGGCCTTGTCGGCGTCAGCCATCGCTTCGGCGAGCCGGCCGAGCTGCGCGCGTGCATTGGCGCGATCGAAATAGAGCTGCGCGAGGTCCTGGCGGGACTCCTTGCCCGTGGGCACGGCGTCGGCCTCCGACTTCAATTCCGCGATCATCTTCTCGTTGGGCTTGTCGCCGTCGAGGATCGCCGTGATGTCGGAGATGCTGCGCGGCGGGGCGACGAAATCCTTCGGCAGTGCCGTGCCTGCCTCGAGCTTGGGCGCCGTTTCCTTGGGAAGCTCGACGGCGACATTGGCGCGGCCATTGGCGGCATTGAGCGCCGCCATGACACAGGCCCTGACCTGCGGCGTTGCTTTTGCCCGGCAGGCTTCGAGATTTGCGCCTCCGGCAGGTCCGCCGCCGGCGCGCATGCAGGCCTGCACGATCGGCTTGCCGACTTTCATCCGGCAATTCTCGAGCGCTGCTTCCTTGGTCAGCGCGGCTGCGGAGCCAGTCGATCCGAGCAGAATGGCAACTGCCAACAGGCGGCGCGAGGAAATGTCCAGACGGCTCTTGCGCGGATGCGCGGCGTTTAAGCTCATCTCGAAGGACCTTTGGATAAAATGAATTCGAAGAAACGATGCGATCCTATCCGGCCGGCGCGGAAGGACAAGGGCCATCAATGCGGTTCCCGGAGAACCTCAACCAGGTGGGCGGCGGCAGGCGGCGCACTCCGGTGGAACCGGTCAGGCGGCCCGGGGAATCGGGCCGATCGGCCGCGGGGCGGCCGCGCTCAAAGGGCTGAGGACCCGTGCTTAGCCCTTCGAGACCACCGCGCGACCATAGGGCGGGTGCCCCTGGACCGGCGGATTGGCGGTCTGGGCGGCGAGCTCGCCGATCAGGCGATCGGCATCGGCGGCCATGCCGTCGGGGGCCTGGATCACCAGGCGCTCCAGCGCCCAGCGATAGGACGAGATGCGCTGTTCCAGGCATTGCTGCACCCACTGGATGATCAGCGAGTTCTCCTGCATGCGCGCGACCGCGTCGTCCCTCTCCCTCGGCGACAGCGCGGAGACACGCGCCATGCTGGCATCGCGCTTCCTGTCGAGATCGATGACGCGGATCGCGGATGCGAAGAACGGCTCGAAGCGGGTGATGTCGTTGCGCACGTCCTCGATCAGCTGCGCATAGCGCGAGGAATGCGAGCGGTGCGGCTCGTCGATCAGCGTGCGCCCGTACATGGTGCGGTCGAACACGACCTTCTGCCGCCACGGCGAGGGCAGCGCCTTGTAGTCGCCGAACACGCTCTTCCATGCGGGGCGCGACAGCGGCGGCTCGATCATGGGATAGGCGAGATCGCGAAGCTGGCGCTCTTCGTCGGTGAGCTGGAATTGCGATGGTCTCAGGCCGACGCTGGAGGTGACCTCCGCACCGAGCCAGCGATGCATGTCGTCGCTGCGCATGCTCTCGCGGGTGCGGCCGAAGTCGCCGCCGCTACACGCCGCGAGCAACGCGCCTAGCAGCGTGAGCAGGACGGCCGATAGGACAGGCCGGATCTGGTGGATGACGTCCGGCATTGCATGAAGCCGGATGTCAGCGGCGGCGACGACGGCGCCCCGGCGCTGTGCCCTGCTCCGGTCCGCGATCGCCGCTGGTTTCGTCCGCCTCGCGCTCGATTCGAATCACGGGAAGGATCAGAACCGTTCCCATGTCCGCGCGCGGAGCGACATCCCCGGACGAGCCCACCCGGCGACCGGCCGGAAATTCGATGATGGTCCCCATGTCAGCTCTCTTCAATTGCCGCGCGACCGAACGCGCCCCAGCAACATGCATTCATTAAGATCAGCTCATGGTTAACGGGGTGTAAACGGGCCGCTTCAACCGTAGCCGCACGGACCGCGCCGCGCCGTCCCGTTGCGGCACGACAACGCCTCAAATTGCAGGGCCGGCTTCACGCCTCGTTTTCCTTAACGAGGCTTTAAACGAAGCTGCGCTAAGCTCGCCCCCAAGTATCTTTCCCGAGTTGCGTACGCCTCCATGACCAAGTCGCTGTTTCCCGGATTCGACGGGCTGATGACCCTGTCCCGTCGCGAAGGTGTCGATGTCCGTCCGACGCTGCTGCGCGTGCTGACCGACCTCTATGTCCAGACGAGCACCCACAGCGACGACGAGCAGCGGCAATTCGTCGAGCTCGCCACGCGGCTGATCGACCAGGTCGACGATGCGACGCGCGCGGCCGTCAAGGCCCGCCTCGCGGTCTATCCGCAGACGCCCGTCCCCATCCTGCAGAAGCTCGGCCTGGTCGCCACCCAGGAAGGCCGCAGGGTTCCACTGGCCCGGGAGATCCCCGCCCCGCCGCGCGCGTCTGCTCCGGCGCGCGTGCCGACCGAGGCCGAGCAACGCATGGCCGCCAACTTGGCGATGCAGCCGAAAGAGGCGGCCGAGATCCACGACATGTTCTTCCGCGCCGGCGCCTCCGAGCGCGCGCTGATCCTGCACAATCTGGCGCAGACCCCGCTGAAAGCCGCCCCCCGTATTCCGACCGTGCGCGCCAAGCGCGCGATCCAGATCCTGGAGATGGCGGCGATCGCGGGCGATATCGAAAGCTTCACCTTCGAGCTCGGCGACAGCCTGATCCTGCCCTCGCGCGTCGCAGCCCAGATCGTCGACGATGCCGGCGGCGAGGCGCTTGCCGTTGCCGCACGCGCGCTCGACATGCCGAGCCCGGTGTTCCAGCGCATTCTCTTGTTCTTCAAGCCGGAGATCGGAACGTCCGTGAACGCCGTGTACCGCCTGTCGCGGCTCTATGACCGTCTCGCCGAGCGATCGGCGCTGGTGATGCTGGCGGCCTGGCGCGGCTCGACGCTCGCGGTCACCCGCGCGAAGTATCAGTCCTCGCTGCATGACGGGGAGCGCCAGCGCGCACGCGCCGGCGCGAGCCAGACGCGGCCGGGCGTGCAGCCCGGCTCGAGCCCGGCGGTGCGGACGGGGACTAATCCGTCGGATCGCTGATTTGCTTACGCCGCCTCAGCGAGCGGCAGCGGTGAGGCACGCAACGAACTCCAACCCCGTCATTGCGAGCAATGACGGTTGAGGCTACGCCTTGGCCAATTCCAGAAAATGCCGGCCCGCGCGATCCTCGGTCTCGACGATCCAGGCATCCGGATCGAAGCGGATTTCCTTGATCAGCCGCTCCTCGATCGTGTGATCCGGCAGAGGCTGCGGCGCGACAGGGACGAAGAAGCGATCGACCGGCCGGCCATCGTCATAGACGGTCTGCGGCGCCGGCGCATACAGCATCGCATGGCCGTCGAGCAGCGACACCTTCACGAACACCGCGCCCGCCTCCTCGGCACCGCGACGCCGCACGGCGCCGAACACGCCCTCGGTCTGGCACCGGCGCAAGTAAGCCGCCACCCAAATATTGGATTTCAAACGCATGAATTCGACGATAGGCCAGTGCGAGGCCTCACGCCAGCTTTACGTCTCACGCCTTGCGCGTGCCGTCCTGACCACCGCGAATCTGCGTTGCGATGAAGTATGACAGCGGCATAGCGAGTGCAAATCCTACCGCCACGGCATAGGGGATGTTCCTGATGGCGTCGGCGGCAAAACTCGGGACCATCAGCACCACGATGAGGCTGATGCCCGCCAGCGTCGTGCCGAGCATGATCCAGACGAGAATCGAGACCTTGAACATGACGACCTCTCTTCCTTGATGAGATGAGCCATCTTGTTCCTGCGGCCGCCGGCCGTCATTGATCCCACTCAAATCGCAATCGTATCGGATCCGGTCCATCGTGCCGGCGCCGGCAATTGACCTGCGTCAACGACACTCGACGTGCGGCTATTCGACCGGGCGGCCGATCGCAGCGGCGAGCTCGCGCAGCAGCCGGTCCGAGACCTGGCCGGTGACCTGCATCTTGTGCTCGCGCTCGAACTTCTGGATCGCGGCCTGGGTCTCGCCGCTCATGGTGCCCGTGATTTTCAGATTGCCGTAGCCGTATTCGGACAGCGCGCGCTGCACGCCGGCGATGCGGCGTGCGGCCGGGCTTTGCGCCGGGATCGGCGCCGGCGGACGCAGGGCCGCGGGCGGCGTCGAGGTGGTCGCCTTGACCAGATTGGTCATCGGATCATTCGAGCGCGTCGAGGCGGTCGCCTCGACCGGCTTTTCGGCAGCACGCTCGGCGGGCTTGGGCTCGGCAGGCTTAGGCTCGACACGGAACTCGGTCGCGCGCGGCTCGAGCGGCGAGGTATCGGCGCCGACGGGGCGCGGACGCGGCATGGGATTCGACAGCGGCACGGACGACGGCGCGGGAAGATTGATCACCGTGCCGAACATCGGCGCGGGATGCCGGCCGGTCTGGAGGAACAGCGCATTGGCAACGATCGCGGCGATCGCGGCGACGGCGACGAGGCCGGCCAGCGTGTCCTTGGGGCTGTGCAGCAGCACGCGCATCACGAGGTTGCGCTCGGTCTCGACGTCGACAACCGCAGCTTTGGCACCACGGCGGCGCGGAGCGGCTTCGTCCTTGGCAGACTTCTTAGGCACTTTTCTTCACCAGAGCGGGTTGGTCCTGAGACTGGTCGTGAGCTTGGTCTTGAAGATCCTGACCTTGAAGTTCTTGGCGCAGCACAGGCGTCAGCGTCGCAATCTTGCGCTCGGCCGGCTTGGCTTGCGGCGGCGTGTAGACGAGCGGCAGCTTGACGGTGACCGCCGTGCCCTCGCCCAACCTGCTTTGTACCGTCAATTCGCCGAGATGCAACGCCACGAGACTCTTCACGATCGAAAGTCCAAGGCCGGTGCCCTCGTGCCGGCGCTGATAGGTCGTGCCGGCCTGGAAGAACGGCGCGCCGATGCGCTTGAGATCGTCGGGCGCGATGCCGACGCCGGTGTCGCTGATGCGCAGCGTCAGCTGCGAGCCGGACACCGCGGCCGATACGCAGACCTGACCGCCGCGCTCTGTGAACTTGATGGCGTTGGCGACGAGGTTGAGCACGATCTGCTTGAAGGCCCTGGGATCGCCGGTCATGACGGGCAGGTCCTGCGGCGCGTCGGTGATCAGGTCGATGCCGTTCTCCCGCGCCTTCAGCGCCAGCAGATTGCAGCAATGCAATAGCGAAGCGCGCGGCGCGAACGGCTCGGACGCGATCTCGAAATTGCCCGATTCCATCTTCGACATGTCCAGGATGCCGTTGACGACCGACAGCAGGTGCTGGCCGGAATCGTTGATCAGCTGGGCGTATTCCTTGCGCTGCGCAGCACCCAGCATCAAGGCCTGCTCCTGCGCGATCATCTCGGAGAAGCCGATGATGGCGTTGAGCGGCGTGCGCAGCTCGTGGCTCATGGTGGCAAGGAAGCGCGTCTTGGCGGCATCGGCCGCCTCGGCGGCGCTGCGCGCCTGGTCTAGCGCCTGCTCGAAAAGCTTGCGGTCGGTGACGTCGCGCATCACCGCGACGACTTCGGCTTCGCACGTGACGTCACGCGCGCTGTCCTGATCGAGCGGACGGCAGCGCATCTCGACCCAGATGAAATCGACCTGGCCGCGCTCGGCGGCGGGCTCGCGCCGCAGCCTGAACTCGACGCTGCGCACCTCGCCGCGCGCCGCGTCGGACAGTGCCGTGAGATAGGCCGGCCGATCGGCGACATGGACACGGTCGAACAGGCCGTGGCCGAGCAGTTGCGCCACCTGCGCTCCGAGCATGGCCTCCACCGCCGGCGAGATGAATTGCACCGCACCGTTGCGCTGATGCCGCGAGATGACATCGCTCATGTTGCGCGCCAGCAGGCGGTAACGCTCCTCCTCGCGCGACAACAGCGCGACGCTGGTGCGCGCGAGCGATTCCGCGCCGAAGGCGAGGCCGGCGGCATAAAGAGTGGCAGACGTGACCCCGAAAGCCATCAGCACGCCGCGCTCGGCGGCACTCGGCTCAACCACCGGCAGCCAGCCGAGCTGGCTGACCAGGATCAGCATTCCGGCGCAGGACAGCGCGAGCAGCGAGGCGAACGCCGCGACGCGGCGCGAGGCCGACAGCGCAGCTTCGAGCGGAACCACGATCAGCCAGACCGCGGCGAAGGATTCGATGCCGCCCGTCGTGATCGCGACGGCCATGATCAGCCCGGCGAGCGCCAGCGACGACAGCACATGCGCGCCCTCGTAACGGCCGGTGCGCGACAGGAACCAGGACAACATGATCGGCGCGATCAGCCAGGCAAAGGCCGCGACCTCGATCGCGCTCGGCGCGCCGCGCATGGCGAGATAGACCGGGAATGCGGCGAAGGCGGCGAGGCTGCCGAGCAGCCGCGGTGCCATGAAGGCGCGATGGCGCGCGCGCATCAACGCATCGTAGCGCGCGGAGGGATGCAGCAGTGCATCGAGACAATCGCGGATGATACTCAAAACTGTCACGGGTCTCGCGCTTCGGCTCAATCGTCTCTTGGAAGACGCGCCGGAACGCCTCCTTGTCGTTGAGCCACCGTGTCAGAGCGACCTTAAACGAGTGCTAAGGCGGCACAGCGTGTGGCCGGACACCGCGTTATCGCGGAGCTTTTTAGACGATTTGGCGACGTCTTCGCTGCGAATGGTGAACGCAGGGTTTCACCGCGCTCCGCATGGTTTCGAATTGGTGGAGGCGGGGTGGCCGGCAGAAACACGGGCGGTGGCGTCAATCGAAAATTTACCGGAACGTCGCTCCGGAAGAATTTTGCGTCAATTTTCCGCGAATTAAGCTCAAGGCAATCACTTGCGATTTATCGAGGATTGCTAGGTCCGACATCCGCGGGAGATCGCCGCGGGCGGAGTCTAACGGACAGGTCGATAAGATGCGCTTTCTGCTCCGCATCACATTCTGGCTCGGGCTGGTGCTGGTGCTCCTGCCGCGGGACAAGACGCCCGAATCGGACAAGCTGCCGCAGATCGGCGCCGCCGATGCGGTGCAGGCCGCGACCGCGGCCGTTTCCGACGTGACCCAGTTCTGCAAGCGCCAGCCGGCGGCCTGCGAGGTCGGCGGCCAGGCCGCGACCATCATCGGCCAGCGCGCCCAGGACGGCGCGAAGAAGCTCTATCAGATCATCAACGACAAGAAAGAGCAGATCACCAACGACAAGAACGACGGCGGCAGGAACGACGGCAGCAAGACCGACAGCAAGAAGGCGCCCGACCATACCGGCTCGATCGCGCTGGCCGGCGAAGGCGATTTTGCAGCGAGCGAGGCGCCGCGCGATACCCTGACCCAGGACGACCTTGCGCTCGAATGGCGCGGACCAGGGCCGGCGAATTAGCGTCCAAGCCCTATCGATTTCAGGGCTTCGCGTCTCTATATTGGCGGTAGGCGGGAACTGCGGGCCGATATGACGACGATTGACGAAATCAGGGACAATTTCGAGCTTCTGGACGAGTGGGACGACCGCTACCGGTACGTCATCGAGCTCGGCCGCACTCTGGAACCGCTGCCGGAGGCGGAACACTCGGCCGAGAACAAGGTGCAGGGCTGCGTCAGCCAGGTCTGGCTGCAGAAGACGGTCGATCGCAGCAATGGCGAGCCGGTCCTGAAATATCGCGGCGACAGTGACGCCCATATCGTGCGCGGGCTGGTCGCGATCGTGCTCGCGCTGTATTCGGGCCGCACGCCGCGGGAGATCCTCAATACCGACGCGATCGCCGTGTTCAACGAGTTCGGCTTTCGCGATCATCTGACGCCGCAGCGCTCCAATGGCCTGCGCTCGATGGTCGAGCGCATCAAGACCGATGCGAGAGAGGCGCTCGCGGAAGCGTCGTAAGATGCTCTCGTAGGGTGGGCCAAGCGGAGCGTGCCCACCTCCCGTGTATAATGAAAACTCGTGGGCACGGCGCTTTGCGCCTTTGCCCACCCTACAAGACCCCGACTACTTCCGCTTCCGCTGCTGCTGCCCGAGGCCCATCTGCTTGGCCAGTTGCGAGCGCGCCACCGCATAGTTCGGGGCGACCATGGGATAGTCGGCCGGCAAGCCCCACTTCTCGCGGTACTGCTCCGGCGTCATGTTGTACTGCGTGCGCAGATGGCGCTTCAGCGACTTGAAGCGCTTGCCGTCTTCGAGGCACACGAGATAATCGGGCGCGATCGACTTCTTGAGCGAGACGGCGGGCTTGGCCGGCTCCAGCGGCGCGGTCTCGGTGCGGCCTGACGAAACCCGCACCAAGGCGCCATGCACCTGACTGATCAGGTTCGGAATCTCGGCCGCCGGCGTCGGATTGTTGCTCAGATAGGCCGACACGATGCTCGCGGTCAGCTCGATGAAATTCTTCGCCCCCGCATCCGACATGCGCCCTCCCTTGTCCGCTTGTGGCTTACAGGATTGACGACACCGAAGTATTCCCTGTCAAGAATACATTCGGCTGAAACACGATGACTGACGGCGAGGCACTGATTACTGGTGAAAAGCGCCCGTCTACTTGAGCGCGCGGCCGCTTCAACCGCGCTGGTCGAGATGGGCACGGAGCTCGTCGATCGAGGCAAAGCGCATCATGCCCTCCGGCATCTGCGCCTCGATGGAGCCATCGGAATAGAGCGAATAGGCCATGCCATCGACGACGCCGGACTTGAGCACCGTCACCGGCGGGGGCTCCACGGGCGGCGGCAGCTCGGGCGCCGGCGCAGGAGCGGTCTCCGCGAAGGTCGACGGCGAGCGCGGCGGCGGCGGCGGACGGCGTTGGTCGGCCGGCGGCTCCGGCGGGCGCGCACGGTCCGGCTTCGGCCAAGCAACGTCGAAGCTCGCAGGGGGCGAAAGGTTCGGGGCCTCGCTGGGCTCCTTAGACGGAGGGGCAGTTTCAGTGGATTTTGCTTCCGCGCGCTCGCGCTCCTTGCGCGAGGTCGAGGCGAACAGCAGGTTGCGCCGGCGCGACGCTTCCGGAGCGGGAGGCGGTGTCGGGGCTTCCGGCTCCTGCTGCGGTGCCTCGGCACGCGGCCGCTCGCGCGCTGCAGCTTCGCTCTGCCACGGCGGCGGACTTGCGGGCGGTGGCGGCGGCGCCGGCTCGGCTCTCACCGCCGCAGCGGGCACCGGGCCGGGCGCAACTACCCCAGGCACAGCGAGGCCCGGCAGCGCGGGCCTGACCCGAACCTCCGATGGCGCGACCGCACCGGCCAGCCGGCGTGCGATGCCCCTGAGCTCGAGCAGCACCAGATGCAGGCCGACCAGTAACATTCCGGAGCAGACGCCAATGGTGCCGGAGACTATGAGAGTCCCACCGAGGCTGAATTCCCTGATCGTCATGCCGAAAATCACCGCGAGGAGACCCGCCAGCACGGCGCAAATCCCCACGATCAGCAATGCCAAATTCATCGAACTCACCCCCGGCCGCGCATCACGCGCGAGAACCGCTACGCCACGATACCGTCATACGCTGTTCCACGCCAACGGCCAATTCTGGGCAGTGTTCCTAAAGGGAAGGAAATCAGGGACTTATTCACATTCCCTTCAGCCGGGGCTCGCTACTGCTAAAGCTGCTCGCAAAGTCATCTGAATGGGTGCCAACCGGAATTGCTGCGTCGCATCAGGAATTTAGCCATAATGCCCAATTACTTGGTAATGGAACTGCGCTATAGGGAGTCCGGGGTTGAGGCCCGCGCGCGCCAGCAGGGCCAAAAGGGGATTCCGGGGCACCGATAGCCATGACATCCATCACGACTTCGGCGATCGACACGCCTCAGCGGCGCTCGATCGAACGGACTTGCGACGATCTCGCCATGCTGGTGCTGGCCGCGGTCGCCGTCATTGCAGGCTTGACCTTCCGCGACTACGGGCTCGGCTGGGACGACTACACCCACGCCGAATATGCCGACCTGCTGCTGCGCATGTTCGGTTCCGGCTTCAAGGACACCGCGGCGCTCTCCTTCGCCAATCTCTACATGTATGGCGGCGGCTTCGACATGGTCGCGGCCCTGCTGCACAAGGTCATTCCGCTCGAGCTGTTCGAGACCCGCCGTCTGGTCGGCGCCATCGTCGGCGTAATCGGGCTTGCCGTGACATGGCGGCTCGGCCGCCGCATCGGCGGACCGCTTGCCGGTCTGGCTTCCCTCCTCCTGCTTGCGCTCTGCCCGACCTTTTACGGCCACATGTTCATGAACCCGAAGGATGCACCCTTCGCGGTCGCCATGGTCGTCCTGATGCTCGGCCTCGTCCGGCTCGCCGAGGAATATCCGCAGCCATCGCCGCGCACGATCCTGATCGTCGGCTTGGGGGCCGGCCTTTCGCTCGGCTGCCGTGTTCTCGGCGGACTCGCGCTGGTCTACGCCGTGGTCGGCTTCGTGCCGCTGTTCCTGGAGGAATTGCGCACCGAAGGTCCGCGCGAATCCGTTCGCCGCTTCGCCCATGTCGTCTATGTGTTGCTGCCAGGCCTCGCGCTCGGCTACCTCGTGATGGGCCTGATCTGGCCGTGGTCGATCATGGAGCCCGGCAATCCCTTGGCGGCGCTGACCTACTTCTCGCATTTCTTCGAGAAGCCATGGAAGGAGATGTTCGACGGTGCGATCGTGTCGGTGCCCGACATGCCCTGGTCGTATCTGCCGACGCTGTTCGCCCTGCAGCTGCCCGAGGTGATGCTGGTTCTGATGGGCGGTGCGATCGTCAGCACCTTCGCCATGCTGCCGCGGCGCGAGGTTCCGGCACGCCGCAAGACCATCCTCCTGATGCTGACGCTGGCTGCTACCCTGCCGCTCGCGATCGCGATGGTGAAGCGCCCGGCGCTCTACAACGGCATCCGCCATTTCGTCTTCGTGATCCCGCCGATGGCGGTGCTCGGCGGCGTCGCCTTCGCCTGGACCATGGAGCGCCTGCGGGCCAATCACCGCACCTGGCAGCCGGTCGTGCTCGCCACCTTCTGCTTCGGCCTTGCGCTGTCGCTCGCCGAGATGATCCGGCTGCACCCCTATCAATACACGCACTTCAACCACATTGCCGGCACCGTGCGCGGCGCCGACGACCGCTTCATGCTGGACTATTGGGGCCTCGCCTTGAAGCAGGCCTCCGACGGATTGCGCGAGCAGCTCGTCGAGCGCCAGGAAGTGCCGCCCGGCAACCGCAAATGGAAGGTGGCGGTGTGCGGTCCGCAGCGCCCGGCCCAGGTGGCGCTCGGGCCCGACTTCACCATCGGCTGGGATTCCAACGCGGCCGATTTCGCCATGACGCTCGGCGAGTTCTACTGCAAGGGCCTCACCGCCCCGGTCATGGTCGAGATCAAGCGCGACGACGTGGTGTTCGCCCGCGTCTACGACATCCGGGGGCGCGGCATTTCCAGCCTGCTGTCGATCCCGGCACCGTAGGATTTCTCCGTATCCGTAGCCCGGATGGAGCGAAGCGTAATCCGGGACCTGTGGCATCGTGCGAGCTGCCCCGCATTCCGCTTCGCTCCATGCGGGCTACGCGCTCCATGCGGGCCACGCTTGACAGCCACGCTCCTCGCGCCTTGCCGCAAGCCTCTCCCGCGACTACGCTCCTCCTCCGCAACAACGAGGTTCGGAGAGATCAGCCATGTCGCCAGCAGAAGCCCGCCTGAGGGAAGTCCCCTCCAACATGACGGAGGCCGAGTGGCAGCAACGGGTCAATCTCGCCGCATGCTATCGCCTGGTCGCGCTGTACGGCTGGGACGATCTGGTCGACACCCACATCTCCGCGCGCGTGCCCGGTCCCGACCATCACTTCCTGATCAATCCCTACGGGCTGATGTTCGATGAAATCACGGCTTCCAGCCTCGTCAAGGTCGACCTGCACGGCAATCAGCTCTCCGAGAGCGAGTACAGCATCAATCCTGCCGGCTTCACCATCCATTCGGCGATCCACGAGGTGCGCGAGGACGCGATCTGCGTGCTGCATCTCCACACCCTCGACGGAACCGCGGTGTCGAGCAGCGCGGAAGGGCTCTTGCCCCTGAACCAGACCGCCCAGCTCGTCACCCACGACCTCGCCTATCACGACTATGAAGGCATCGCGCTCGACCACGAGGAGCGGCCACGGCTGCAGAAGGATCTCGGCGACCACAACCACATGCTCCTGCGCAATCACGGCACGCTGACGGTCGGCCGCTCGGTCGCCTCCGCGTTCGAGCGCATGTACCATCTCGAGCGCGCCTGCTCGATGCAGGTGCGCACGCGCGCGCTCGGCACGCCGGTCTATCCGGTCGAGGAGATCGCGATCGAGAAGAACACCGAGCTGCTCGCCAACCGCGACCGCGCCGAGCTGCGCGCAAACAACCTCGTGTGGCCGCCCTTGCTGCGCAAGCTCGACCGCGTCAATCCCGGCTACCGGTCTTGAGATATTCACGAAATTGAGGTAGTGTTTCCGTCGAACTACCTCTGCACGTATTGGAATGAAACGCCGCCCAATTCCGGGCGGCGTTTTTGTTTCGTGAACTTCGTAGGGTGGATTAGCGAAGCGTAATCCACCTCTTCTCTTGGTGCAGCCCGCAAGAGTTGGTGGATTACGCCTTCGGCTAATCCACCCTACCGCACCGCGCCTATTTCACCTCCGCCAGCGCGGCGAGGATCCTTGCCCAGGAGCGGATGCCCTTCTGGAAGCTCTGCAGGTCGTATTTCTCGTTCGGCGAGTGGATGTTGTCGTCGTCGAGGCCAAACCCCACCAGCAGCGAGTCGAGGCCGAGCGTGCGCTTGAAGTCGGCGACGATCGGGATCGAGGCGCCCGAGCCCATCAGCACGGTCTCCTTGCCCCATTCCTCCGCGAGCGCCTTGCTGGCGGCGGCGAGCGGCTTCATGGTCCAGTCGAGCGCGACTGCGGGCGCGGCGGAATGGTCGCCGAACTCGACCTTGCAGTCGCCGGGAATGCGCGCCGTCACGTAATCACGGAAGGCCTTGCGGATCTTTTGCGGGTCCTGGCCCTGAACCAGGCGGAACGAGACCTTGGCCGAGGCATGCGAGGGGATCACGGTCTTTGAGCCCTCGCCGATATAGCCGCCCCAGATGCCGTTGACGTCGCAGGTCGGGCGCGTCGAGGCCTGCTCGACCAGCAGCCTGCCCTTCTCGCCAGCCGGGAGCGACAGCCCGACCGGCTTGAGAAAGGTCTCGGGCGTGAAATCGAGCTTCTTCCACTGCTCCAGGATATCGGGCGGCGTGTCCTTCACGCCGTCATAGAAGCCGGGGATGGTGATGCGGTTGTCGTCGTCGAACAGGCCACCCAGGATCTTCGTGAGCAGGCGGATCGGGTTCATCGCGGTGCCGCCGAACACGCCGGAATGCAGATCGCGATTGGCGGCGGTGATCTTGAGCTCTTCATAGAGCAGGCCGCGCAGCGAGGTCGTGATCGCCGGCGTGTTGCGGTCCCACATGCTGGTGTCGCACACCAGCACGTAATCGGCCTTGAACTCGTCCTTGTTGGCCTCGATGAAGGGCACGAAGTTCTTCGAGCCGACCTCCTCCTCGCCCTCGATCAGGAAGGTGACGTCGACCGGCAGCGAGCCCGTCACCTTCTTCCAGGCGCGGCAGGCCTCGACGAACGTCATCACCTGCCCTTTGTCGTCCTCGGCGCCGCGCGCGACGATGATCTTGCGGCCGTCGGCATGATCGGTGACGACGGGCTCGAACGGCGGACGGTGCCAGAGATCGAGCGGGTCGACCGGCTGCACATCGTAATGGCCGTAGAACAGCACGTGCGGCCGGCCGCCCGCGCCGGTCTTGCCGACGACGGCGGGATGACCCGCGGTCGGCCTCACCTCGGTGGCAACACCGAGGCTGGCGATGTCCCTGGCGAGATGCTCGGCGGCGGCCTTGCAATCATCGGCGAAGGCGGGATCGGCCGAGATCGACTTGATCCGCAACAACGAGAACAGGCGCTGCAGGCTGTTATCGAAATCCTTGTCGATGTGGTCGAGCACGGATTGGAGCTGCGCGTTGGCCATGATTGCTATCCTGATTGTTGAGTCTCAAGAGGTCCGGGTTTTAGCGCCGGTGCGGCCTTAGGGCTAGCCGCAAGCGGCGGATGCCGGATGTGCCAGGCGAGACACCCTGCGAGGATGGCGGTCGCAGCGAGGTTGTTGCCCCAAGCCTGGAAGGCGAGCGGAAACCACGGCAGCGACAACAGCATGAGGATGCCGGCCGCACTGAGGGCAAGCCAGGTTCCCAGGCGCACATGCGCTCGCTCGTCGAAGGCGGCCCGATGCATCAACACCGTCACCGGGAAGTACAGCCACATGAAATAGTATTGCCGGGCCAGAGGCGAGGCGACCGTCATGAGACAGAACAAGATGCCGAGCTCTTCGGCATCCGAGCGCGCCGTCCGCCGCGCTTGCCGCGGCATGACCGCAACGAAGCCGAGCCCGAGCAGCGCCGACAGCGCGAGCACGATCCAGTTCGCCGTCCTGTAGTCGACCTCGATCAGATTCATGGTGCGCGGCGGCTTGCTGGGATCGTCCTGATTGTAGTTGATCGGCCGGACCAGCCGATGCGTGACGGCAATGAGGGACTGGTTGACCCACGACCAGTTCTGCTCGTCACGCTGGCCAAAGCCCTTTTCCGAGCTGGTCCCGACCATGCCCTGGTACCAGGTCGCCAGCTCGGCCGCGTTGCGCTCGAAGCCGCGGATCGGTGCCGGCACGACATAGAGAAGAATGCCGGTGAAGACGATCGCGCTGACCAGGGCCGCCCATTTGCGCCGCCAGGCCAGATAGGGCAGCACGGCGATCGGGAACACCTTGATGGCGGCGGCGAGCGCGAACATGAAGCCGGCCAGCCACGATCGCTGATGCCGCAAGCTCCAGAAGCCGTAGAGCATCATCGCCAGAAGGAGGAGGTTCGGCTGGCCGAGGTCGAACATGTCGAACACGAAGGTCACGGTGGCGACGACCGGCAGCGCCTCGAGCCAACGACCCGGCGCGCGGTCCGAGCCGGTCATGACCTGGGAGAACGCCGCGGTGTACCACCACGCCACGGCGTTCAAGATCGACAGGACGACATAGAGCGGGATCTTGCCGAACCAGCTCGGGATCGCCAGCAGGATTGCCGGCAGCGGTGGATAGATGAAATCGAAATGCTCGACGGCCGTGGCAGGATACAGCGGCCCACCCTCCAGGACCTGCTGTCCGGCCCAGTACCAGAGCGAGTAGTCCTTGGTCTTGCCGCGGCCGAAAATCTCGGGGACGAGCACGTCGGCGATCAGGAGGACGCAGCAGAGCAGAAAAAGCAGATCCAGCGGCGCACCCAGCGACGGGCGTCTGGGTGCGTCAGGCTTGGCCAACGGGGCGGGCGGGGTCACGATGTAGTCCTGAGCGGCGACGACACAGGACCTAGCAGACCGGCGAAGGCTTGCAGAGCCCTTCACCTGAATTTGTGCGCCGTGGTAGCTCGGACGAGCAGATATCAGGCGACGGTCAACGTTCTAGAGCTTCACCGGATACGACGACTGCCTCAAACCGGGCGCTCTGCCTAACGCCGTAGCAATCCGCCGAGCGCGCCGCGGACCAGCGTACGGCCGATCGAGCCGCCGAGCTGGCCGCCGAGCGACTTGCCGATATTGGCGGCCATCCCGCCGATCACCTGGTTGGTGACCGATCGCGTCACGTCGCGGGCAATGACCTGGCCGGTCGACAGACGACCTCGCTTGACGTTGGTGCCGAAGATGGTGCCGACGATCGAGCCGATCTGGCCGAGAACGCCGCCGCCTGCGCCGGCTCCACCATCTTGTGCGTCGGCAGGCGCAGCCGTGCCGGCTACGCGCTTCTGCAGCATCTCATTGGCGGACTCACGATCCACCGCGGTATCGTATTTGCCCTTCACCGGGCTCCTGCTCATGATCGCCTTGCGCTCCTCGGGCGTGATCGGCCCGATCCGCGCCGTCGGCGGCCGGATCATCACCCGCTCCACCATCGAAGGCGTGCCGTTGCCCTCGAGGAAGGACACCAGCGCCTCGCCCTTGCCGAGCTCCGTGATCACCTTGGCGGTGTCGAGCTTCGGGTTGGGCCGGAAGGTCTGCGCCGCAGCGGCGACCGCCTTCTGGTCGCGCGGCGTGAAGGCGCGCAGCGCATGCTGCACGCGACCGCCCAATTGGGCCAACACCTTGTCCGGCACGTCGATCGGATTCTGGGTGACGAAATAGACACCGACGCCCTTGGAGCGGATCAGACGAACCACCTGCTCGATCTTGTCCATCAACGCCTTCGGCGCATCGTTGAACAGCAGATGCGCCTCGTCGAAAAAGAACACCAGTTTTGGCTTCGGCAGGTCGCCGGCTTCCGGCAATTCCTCAAACAACTCCGACAGCAACCACAACAGAAAGGTAGCGTAGAGCCTAGGGCTCTCCATCAGCTTGTCGGCAACCAGGATGTTGACGATGCCGCGACCGTCGCTATCGGTCTTCATGAAATCCTTCAGCTCCAGTGCAGGCTCACCGAAGAATTTCGTTCCGCCCTGGTTTTCCAGCACCAGCAGCTGGCGTTGAATGGTTCCAACCGTCGCCTTGCTCACATTGCCGAAGCTCTGCGCGGCCTTCCGGATCTCGGCTAACGGATCTTCCTCAGCATCCGGTCCCTTCTTGCCGCTGGCGGGCACGATCGCATCCAACAGCGATCGCAGATCCTTCATATCCAACAATGGCAGGCCGTTCTCGTCCGCGACGCGGAATGCGACGTTGAGAACCCCTTCCTGCACCTCGTTCAGGTCGAGCATCCGCGCCAGCAATAGCGGCCCCATTTCGGTGACGGTCGCGCGGACCGGATGTCCCTGCTCGCCGAACACGTCCCAGAACACGGTCGAGAACTGGTCCGGCTGAAACTTGAGACCCATTTCGCCGGCGCGCTTGAGGATGAAGTCTTTGGCCTCGCCGACTTCCGAGATGCCGGAGAGGTCGCCCTTGATGTCGGCCGCGAAGACCGGAACACCGGCGCGCGCAAATCCTTCCGCCATCACTTGCAGCGACACGGTCTTGCCGGTTCCGGTTGCACCCGTGACGAGGCCGTGGCGATTGGCCAGCGCAAGCGTCAGCCAAGCCTGCTCGTCTCCCTTGCCGACGAAGATCTTGTCGTCGGTATCGCCGAGCTTGCTGTCCTGTGCGGTCATTATTCTCTCTGATCTTTCTGCCGAGTTTCGCGTCGCGAAACCCGAATGCACCAATTCCGTAGTTTAACGCATCTCGTGCGCCGATTAAATCGGTTCAGCGGCTCCTGCGCATGCGACATTGTCGGAAACAGACGGACAACATCGGCCGAAAGTCGGAATGGGGCGTTCGCATAGCGGCAATTTTTTGCCGATTCGTTCTAGGCTCTTGCACGGCGGCAACACTTTTCGCGCGTTCGCGACGGCGCCTGCGTTCATCGCTTGTATTTCACGTCACACCGGCTCAAGATCATTTTCGAAAGCAATATTCCGGCATGCAAACCGGCTGAGGGGCGGGGTCTTATGGACGAGCTGATCGGACGGCTGGCGACAAACGCCAGCATAGATGGTGCTGTCGCTGAAAAGACCGTCGGCATTATCCTGGCCTTCCTTCGCAACGAGGGCCCTTCCGACAGTGTGCAGGCCCTGATCGACCAGATCCCCGGAGCGGAAGCTGCGATCGAAGCCTCCAAGAGCGGTGGCGGTCTGTCGCGGCTGATGGGCGGCGGCTTGATGGCCGTCGGCACCCGCCTGATGGGCCTGGGGCTCGGCATGTCCGAGATTCAAAACGTCGCCCGTGAACTTTTCCGCTACGGGCGAGACAAAATCGGAGCGGATCAGATGGGCAAGATCATCGCGGGGACGCCGGGCCTCAGCCAGTTCGCCTGAGCGACGCTTTTCATATCGAGCATCATGACATATCCGATTTCCGAGATTGAGGGCCTGCCGGCCTTTGCCGCCAACAAGTTGAAGGCGCAAGGAATCCGCACCACCGACGCGCTGCTCGAGGCGGCGTCCACCGTGAAGGGCCGCAAGGCGCTTTCGGCCAAGACTGGCATCAGCGAGCAGCAATTGCTGGAATGGGCCAACGTCTCCGACTACATGCGCATCCCCGGCATGGGCAGGGCCAAGGTCGGGCTCGTCCGCGCCGCCGGCGTCACGACGGTGCGGGAGCTCGCCTATCGAAATCCGGCAAGGTTGGCGCAGAGCATGCGCGAGGCCAACGAGAAGAAGAAGCTGGTCCGCGTCCTGCCTTCCGAGAAGTCGGTCGGCGACATCATCGCCAAGGCCAAGAAGCTGCCGCCGAAGATTACGTATTAGCGCTGCGGACCAAGCTGGAGAGGTTGGGGTACCACTGCTCCCAGATCGTCATTGCGAGCGCAGCGAAGCAATCCAGAATCTTGCCGCGGTGACAGTCTGGATTGCTTCGCTGCGCTCGCAATGACGGAGGGTGAGCAAGAACATCGCATCCTCTCGGCCGTCTGCACGCATCGGAATGGCCGCGACTGGCCCCAATCCCGTCTTGACTCCCCCTGCCCGACAGCGCAATGCCACGCGCATGAATGCCTCGCCCTCCCCTTCCGTCCCGCCGGCCGGCTCGGCCGGGATCGGCGCACTGCGGACGCTCGTGGGCCGGCGGCTTCCTGCGGTGATGGGCGTGCTCAACATCACCCCGGATTCCTTCTCCGATGGCGGCGAGTTCATCGCGCCGGCGCGGGCGCTGGAGCGGGCGCGGGCGATGGTCGCCGCCGGCGTCGACATCATCGATATCGGCGCCGAATCCACCCGGCCCTACAAGGGCGCCCGGCCGGTCACGGCGTCGGAAGAGCTCGCGCGGCTGAAGCCGGTGTTATCGGACGTCGTGGCGCTCGGTGTACCCGTCTCGATCGACAGCATGAAGGCGGAGGTGGTGGCCTTCGCACTCGACCAGGGCGCGGCGATCGCCAACGACGTCTGGGGCCTGCAACGCGAAGCCGGCATGGCGCCGCTGATCGCCGCCAGGGGCGTGCCCGTCATCGTCATGCACAACCGCGACAGCGTCGATCCCGCCATCGACATCGTCGCTGATATCAAGACATTCTTCCTGCGCTCGCTCGATATTGCCGCGAAGGCAGGCATCGCGCGCGACAAGATCGTGCTCGATCCCGGGATCGGCTTCGGCAAGACCGCCGAGCAGAGCATGACCGCGCTCGCGCGCTTGCGCGAGCTCGACATGTTCGGCCTGCCGATCCTGGTCGGCGCCTCGCGCAAACGCTTCATCGCCTCGGTGTCGCCGTCGGAACCATCGGAGCGGCTCGCCGGCTCGATCGCCGCGCATCTGATCGCCGCGCAGCGCGGCGCCAAGATCATCCGGACCCACGACGTCGCCGAAACCCTGCAGGCCCTGCGGGTGGCGCAGGCCATCGAGAGCAAGCAATGACCGACACGATCTTCGTCACCGGCCTGTCGATCCATGCCCGCCACGGCGTGATGGATCACGAAACCGAGGTCGGCCAGCGTTTCGTCATCGATCTCGAGCTCTATACCGACCTGTCCGAGCCTGCGCGCAGCGACCGGCTCGCGGACACGGTGTCCTACGCCGATGTCGTGGCGACGACGACGGCGGCGTTCAAGAACACCAATTACAAACTCCTGGAGCGCGCGGCCGGCGCGGTGGCCGATGCCATCCTGTCGCACTTTCCGCGCATCCGCGCCGTGAAGGTCACCGTGCACAAGCCGCACGCGCCGATCGCCGCGATCTTCGACGATGTCGGCATCGTGCTGACGCGCTCGCGGCATCCCTAGCATGGCGAGCGTGCTGATCGCACTCGGCGGCAATGTCGGCGATGTCCGCGCGACGTTCAAGAAGGCGATCGCTCATATCTGCGGCATGGCACAGGCGGCGCTGATCGCGCGCTCGTCCGACTATACGACCCCGCCCTGGGGCGACGAGGACCAGGATCCCTTCATCAATGCCTGCATCGAGATCGAGACCAGCCTCGATCCGCATGCGCTATTGTTCGTGCTGCAGAAAGTCGAGCAGAAGTTCGGCCGCATGCGAACCAAGGCGCGGCGCTGGGGTCCACGCACGCTCGATCTCGACATGATCGCCTATGACGATGTCTCCTTGCAGAAGCCCGACCTGACGCTGCCGCAT
Source organism: Bradyrhizobium sp. BRP20 (assembly GCF_020194215.1). NCBI lineage: Bacteria > Pseudomonadati > Pseudomonadota > Alphaproteobacteria > Hyphomicrobiales > Nitrobacteraceae > Bradyrhizobium > Bradyrhizobium sp. BRP20. The sequence goes on from NZ_JADYVY010000008.1 coordinate 345,214, forward strand.
CCGCGCCTGTTCGAGCGCGCCTTCGTGCTGGTGCCGCTGGCCGAAATCGCATCTGACCGCGTGATCTCGGGCATTCGTGTGCGTGACGGGCTCGCCAGCGTCTCGGCGCAAGGCATTGAGCGGCTTCCGGATACCGGTTAACCAAAAACAACCGTTTGCAGGAACGGTCCGCCGTGGCAATTTCGCCTGCGAATAACAAGACGTTTCGGGAGCCCCGCGCCGCATGACCTCCGTGACTGACGACCTGCCGCTGGCGGCGGATTTTCCCAAGGCCACGCCTGAGGACTGGCGCAAGCTGGTCGACGGCGTGCTGAAGGGCGCGCCGTTCGAGAAGCTGGTCGGCAAGACCTATGACGGCATCAAGATCGAACCGCTCTATCGGCGCGCGAAGGGCGTTGCGCCGGTGATGGGCCGGCCGCCGGCCGCACCGTGGCAGGTCGTGCAGCGGATCGACCATCCCGATGCGGCGCTCGCGAATGCGCAGGCACTGCAGGATCTGGAGAACGGTGCGACCGGGCTCGCGCTGGTGTTCGCCGGCGCCAATGGCGCGCGCGGTTTCGGCCTGGAACCGTCGGCCGAGGCGGTGGCAAAGATCCTGAAAGACATTCACCTCGACGCCGGCATCGGCATCGAGCTCGAGATCGGACCGCAATCGCGGATGGCCGCGATCCATGTCGCGGAATATGTGAAGAGCAACGGCCTCGATCCCGGCGCCTGCAAAATCCGCTTCGGGCTCGATCCGCTCGCGGCGGGCGCGGTGTGGGGCCACAGCCCCTATACCTGGGACGAAATTGCTCCCGCGATTACGGGCGCCATCAAGGGCCTCGCCGGGCTCGGCTTCAAGGGGCCGTTCGCCTCCGCCGACGGCCGCGTGGTCCATGATGCCGGCGGCTCGGAGGTGCAGGAGCTCGCTTTCGTGCTCGCCTGCGGTGTCGCTTACCTGCGCGCGATCGAAGGCGCGGGCATTCCGCTGGAAGCCGCGCAGGACATGGTCTATGCGCGGCTCGCCGCCGATGCCGACCAATTCCTGACCATGGCCAAGTTCCGCGCCCTGCGGCTGCTATGGGCGCGCATCGAGACCGCTTGCGGACTGACGCCGAAACCGCTGTTCATCGCGGCCGATACCGCCTGGCGCATGCTGACGCAACGCGATCCCTATGTGAACATGCTGCGCGCGACCATGGCGGCGTTCGCCGCGGGACTGGCCGGTGCCAACGCCATCAACGTGCTGCCGCATACGCTGGCGCTCGGCCTGCCCGATCCGTTCGCGCGGCGCGTGGCGCGCAACACGCAGCTTCTGCTGCTGGAAGAATGCAACCTCGCCAAGGTCAGCGATCCCGCGGCGGGGGCTGGCGGCATCGAGACGCTGACGGCGCAGCTGTGCGATGCCGCGTGGGCCCTGTTCCAGGAGAGCGAGAGCGCCGGTGGCGCGTTCGCGGCGCTTCAGCAGGGTGTGTTCCAAAGCAAGGTCGCGGCCACGCGCAAGGCGCGCGAGGCCAATATCGCGAAGCGCCGGGACATACTGACCGGCGCCAGCGAGTTTCCGAACCTGCACGAGAGCGAAGCCACTGTCCTGAAGGCAGCGCCGATCGCGCTTCCGCCCTACGGCGGAGAGACCTACAAGTTCGAGGCGCTGCCTCCGATCCGTCTCGCGGAACCGTTCGAGGCTCTGCGCGACAAATCCGACGCGAGTTTGAAGGCTCGGGGCGCACGGCCAAAGGTGTTCCTGGCCAATCTCGGCACGCCCGCCGATTTCACCGCGCGCGCGACGTTCGCGAAGAGCTTCTTCGAGGCGGGCGGCATTGAGGCCACAGGCAGCGAGGGCTTTGCCGATCCGGCCAAGCTGGCTGCGGCCTTCAAGGCCTCCGGCGCCGAGCTGGCCTGTCTGTGTTCCAGCGACAAGGTCTATGCGGAACACGCCGAAGCCGCGGCAAAGGCCCTGCAATTGGCCGGCGGGCGACATATCTACCTAGCGGGCCGGCCGGCCGAGGCCGAGGCGGCGCTGCGAGCCGCCGGCGTCACGGGCTTTGTCTTCGCCGGAGGCGATGCGCTTGCGGCACTGCAGGACGCCTACCGACGGATGGAACAGCGATGACTGACACCAGCAAACCCGTTCTCACCGGCGGCTGCCAATGCGGCGCCGTGCGATTTGCGGTCATGACGGCGCCGACCAGGATTTCGATCTGCCACTGCCGGATGTGCCAGAAGGCGAGCGGCGCGCCGTTCGCCTCTTTGGCCGACATCAACAAGACCGATTTCGCCTGGACCAAGGGCAAGCCGTCGTTCTTCCGCTCCTCCTCGATCGCCGATCGCGGCTATTGCGCCGCCTGCGGCACGCCGCTGAGCTTCGGCCGCATCGACGGCGATCGCATCGAGATCATGACCGGTACCTTCGATCGCCCTGACCGGGTCGTGCCGACGCGTCAGTTCGGCATCGAATCCCGCCTCGGCTGGGTCGTCGGCATCGCCAATTTGCCGAGCCAGACCACACAGCAGAATTACGGACCGGAGAAGATGGCGACCATCGTCAGCCATCAGCATCCGGATCATGATTGAGCGCTTATGAAATGGTTGAAGCCATGAGCCGCATTCCGAATTTCGCCGACGTCGCCTTCGAGCGGACCGCAACCGCCGCGCCCACTGGCAGCGCCGAGCCGTGGCTGACACCGGAGGGCATCCTGGTGAAGCCCGCTTATGGCGAGGCTGATCTGACCGGGCTCGATTTCCTCGAGACCTATCCGGGCATCGCGCCGTATCTGCGCGGCCCCTACCCGACCATGTATGTCAACCAGCCCTGGACGGTCAGGCAATATGCCGGCTTCTCCACGGCGGAGGATTCCAACGCGTTCTATCGCCGCAATCTCGCGGCGGGGCAAAAGGGCCTCTCGGTCGCGTTCGATCTTGCCACCCATCGCGGCTATGACTCGGATCATCCGCGCGTCGGCGGCGATGTCGGCATGGCCGGCGTTGCCATCGATTCCATCTACGACATGCGCACGCTGTTTGCAGGGATTCCGCTCGACCAGATGAGCGTGTCCA
>NZ_JADYVY010000080.1:0-839 GCF_020194215.1 Bradyrhizobium sp. BRP20
CTAGGGCTCGGACTCAATTGATCCAATAGGCAACGATGGCGGCGAGATGGACGGCAGCCAAGAAGTTCCTGGCTAGTTTGTCGTAGCGAGTTGCGACACGCCTGAAATCCTTGAGGCGGCAGAAACAGCGCTCGATGACGTTGCGCCCCTTGTAGGCGCGTTTGCTGAAGCTGTGGAGAGTAACCCTGTTGGATTTGTTTGGAATGACGGGCTTGGCACCACGATCGACGATTTCGGCTCGAAAGCCGTCGCCGTCGTACCCTTTGTCGCCAATGAGGGCAGACATGGGTGGCGCGAGTTCCAAAAGGGCTGGCGCTGCGGCAATATCAGCGTCCTGGCCTGGAGTGAGATGAAATGCGCAAGGTCGGCAGTCAGGGTCGCTCAGCGCGTGGATTTTCGTGGTCCGCCCGCCGCGCGAGCGGCCGATCGCTTGTTCATGCTCCCCCCTTTTCCGCCGCTCGCCGAGCGATGCGCTTTGATCGTGGTGGAGTCGATGGACAAAGTCACGCCGTCTTTGCCGCAGCGGGCGAGCGCTTCAAAGATCGCCCGCCAATGTCCGCGCTTGGCCCAGCGATTGAAACGATTGTAGATCGTCGTGTACGGACCATAGTCGGGCGGGCAATCGCGCCAGCGTGTGCCGCACTGAAGCATGTGAATGATACCGCTGATGACGCGTCGATCGTCGTCGCGCACCGGTCCGGTCTGGTTCGTTGGCAGATGCGGCTCTATCAGAGTCCATTGCTTGTCGTTGAGCCAGAACAGTCCTTTGCGCATCGAAGTCCCCCGCGTGGAATCAACCCGCTGCGAGGGAATCAGAGTTCGCTAATTAGGTACAGACC
>NZ_JADYVY010000081.1:0-827 GCF_020194215.1 Bradyrhizobium sp. BRP20
ATGCGCATCGCCCATTCCAAAGCCGAGGTTGCCGAGGGCTTCAACCTCGCCAAGGCGGAGGCAAAGGCCTCGTTCGGCGACGACCGCGTCTTCGTCGAAAAGTTCATCGTCGATCCCCGCCACATCGAGATCCAGGTGCTGGGCGACAAGCACGGCAACGTGATCTATCTCGGCGAGCGCGAATGCTCGATCCAGCGCCGCAACCAGAAGGTCATCGAGGAAGCGCCGTCGCCGCTTCTGGACGAGGCGACCCGCCGCAAGATGGGCGAGCAGGCGGTCGCGCTGGCCAAGGCCGTGAACTACGATTCCGCCGGCACGGTCGAGTTCGTCGCAGGCCAGGACAAGAGCTTCTACTTCCTGGAGATGAATACGCGCCTCCAGGTCGAGCATCCCGTCACCGAGCTCGTCACCGGCATCGATCTCGTCGAGCAGATGATCCGCGTCGCGAGCGGCGAGAAGCTCGCCATCGCGCAGAAGGACGTCACGCTGACCGGCTGGGCGGTGGAATCGCGCCTCTATGCGGAAGATCCGTTCCGCAACTTCCTGCCCTCGATCGGACGCCTCGTGAAATATCGTCCGCCGGCGGAGGCCAGCAAGGACGGCATCACCATCCGCAACGATACCGGCGTGCAGGAGGGCGGCGAGATCTCGATCCATTACGATCCGATGATCGCCAAGCTCGTCACCCATGCGCCCTCGCGCGCGGCGGCGATCGAGGCGCAGGCGACTGCACTGGACTCGTTCTATGTCGATGGCATCCGCCACAACATCCCGTTCCTGTCGGCCTTGATGCATCATCCGCGTTGGCGCGAGGGACGGCTCTCGAC
>NZ_JADYVY010000082.1:0-814 GCF_020194215.1 Bradyrhizobium sp. BRP20
TTTGGGCTCTTTATTAGGATTCCCGAATCGATTTTTCAATGATTCATGGGTGGTCGGCTCTTGGAGGGCTGACCATGGCGGAATGGGAAGACGAACTCGAACGCTGGCTGAAGCCGTTCCTGGACCGGTTGGGTCATAAGACCGGCAGCGGATGTGTCCCCTGTACGTTGCGGGATTGATCGGCCCGGGCGATCGCAAGAGCGTTCAGCCGATGGCAGAACGCCTTGCAACCGGCAACTACGATCAGCTGCACCATTTCATCGTCGAAGGTGTCTGGGACGCATCACCGCTGGAATCTGAGCTGCTCAACCAGGCGGATCGGCTTGTCGGCGGCAAGGATGCGGTATTAGTCATTGATGACACCGCAATGCCGAAAAAGGGCGAACGCTCGGTTGGTGTCGCGGCTCAATATGCGTCCTCTCTTGGCAAAACGGCAAATTGCCAAACGCTGGTGTCGCTGACCCTTGCGCGCGGCGAAGTGCCCGTGATGGTCGCATTGCGTCTCTTTCTGCCCGAGAGTTGGACAGGCAATGTGTCTCGTTTGATGCGTGCTCGGGTGCCGATCGAACACCGAACGGCAAGATCCAAGCCAGAAATCGCTTTGGCTGAGGTTGATCGAGCGATGGCAGCCAACGTGCGCTTTGGATGTGTGCTGGCGGATGCAGGATACGGGCTCAGCGCACCATTTCGACAAGGGCTAACAGAACGCGGATTGGCCTGGGCCGTCGGCATCCCTCGGCACCTCAAGGTGTATCCGGTTGATGTGAAGCTCATTTGGCCGATTACCAAAGTCCGCGGGAAACCACGAAAGCAC
>NZ_JADYVY010000083.1:0-717 GCF_020194215.1 Bradyrhizobium sp. BRP20
GCGTTGCGCCCAGTCCGGCTGGTGCGGAAGCCACGCCGCCTGATACGCCACGGCCTTCTTCAACCACGCCAAATCCCGGGTACCCATGCGCGGGGTGTCCTCGTACAGCCGGCCGCACGCCATCTCGATATGCGACTGGGCATGCGCGATCACCGTGTCGTCGACCTCTTCGCCCGTGATGTCCAGGACGTCTTGCGCTTGGGCCCACGCGTCGACCATCACCACCCCCTGTTCAGATCACCAGGCCAGGGAAACCCGGTCGCTGGGTTTCCCTGGCCTGAGCGGTCAGGTTGGTCAGGAGTTGTACTCCAGGATCGCCGCCGCGCCCGGAGCGCCGAACGCGACACCCTTACGGGCACGGAACCGCAGCTTGTTCACGTCGTTGTCGAACCCGGTGCCCTCGGTCGAGTCCTGCCACCCCACCTGCAGGCCGTAGCGGTCACCGCGGCGCAGCAGGTTCCGGTTTCCCATCACCAGCAGCGGGTTCCCCAGCGGGTTGTCCGTACCGGACGCGGAGGTGCGCAGACCCATGGACCACTGGAACGGGAACCCGAACAGCGACATCCCGGTCAGGTTCGCGTTGCCCACAGCACCACCAGCGCCACCCGAAGACGACTCGACGAAGATCGGCCGCCCGGTGGAGTCCTTGATGCCGCGCAGCGCCTGCGCGAAGAACGGGTGCGCCCCGATCACCATCGCCGACGGGTCGAACCAGTT
>NZ_JADYVY010000084.1:0-677 GCF_020194215.1 Bradyrhizobium sp. BRP20
CGCGGCTATGACTCGGATCATCCGCGCGTCGGCGGCGATGTCGGCATGGCCGGCGTTGCCATCGATTCCATCTACGACATGCGCACGCTGTTTGCAGGGATTCCGCTCGACCAGATGAGCGTGTCCATGACCATGAACGGCGCGGTGCTGCCGATCCTCGCGCTCTATGTCGCCGCCGCCGAGGAACAGGGCGTGCCGCCGGAGAAGCTGTCGGGCACCATTCAGAACGACATTCTGAAAGAGTTCATGGTGCGCAACACCTACATCTATCCGCCGGCGCCCTCGATGCGGATCATCTCGGACATCTTCGCCTACACCTCTCAAAAGATGCCGAAGTACAATTCGATCTCGATCTCCGGCTATCACATGCAGGAGGCCGGTGCGACGCAGGATCTCGAGCTCGCCTATACGCTGGCTGACGGCGTCGAATATTTGCGCGCCGGCCTTGCCGCAGGGCTCGACGTCGACCGCTTCGCGCCGCGGCTGTCGTTCTTCTGGGCGATCGGCATGAACTTCTTCATGGAGGTTGCCAAGCTGCGCGCGGCGCGCCTGCTTTGGGCCAAGCTGCTCAAGCCGTTCAACCCGAAAGACCCGCGCTCACTGTCGCTGCGCACGCACAGCCAGACCTCGGGCTGGTCGCTGACCGCGCAGGACGTCTTCAACAACGTGATGCGTAC
>NZ_JADYVY010000085.1:0-666 GCF_020194215.1 Bradyrhizobium sp. BRP20
GCGGTTGACGTTGACGGTGGCATTGCCGCCGCCGACCGACGAGGACACACCGAGCGCCTTGAGCAGGTCGGCGCGTCCGGTCACGGACAGATCAGCACCCGTGGAGCTCCTCAGCGTGACGGCGCCCGCAGCGACGCTCGAGGCAGTCTGGCTGACGCTGGTCGCGATCGTCGCAGCACCGGCGCTGATGGCAGCCGTCTTGACGCCGCTGGCGAGGTCGACCGCGGTCAGCAGGTCGCTGACGGTCGCAGCCGGCGCAGCCGTGGTGCCGAGATAGACGGTGGTGTTGCCGCTGCCGTCGGTGACGAGGTTGCCGCTGACGCCCGAGCCGGTCGGAACCGCGGTGCTCGCCGGGGCAGAACCCGCGCGGAAGGTGATGGTCTTGCCGTTGACCGTCAGCGTGTCGCCGTCAGCGGGCTGGGCGTTGCCGACCAGGCCGGTCGCCGTCGCCGCACCGTTCGCGATCAGGGTGATCGCACCGGTCAGCGCGGTGGTGCCGTCGCCGGCCGTCGCCGCCGCACCGGTCAGGGTGCCGATGGTAGCGCCGAGCGTCGTGGTGCCGCTCGCGGCCGTCGTACCGCCGGCGGTGCCGTTGTAGAGCACGTTGCTGCTCGCGGTCGCGCTGGCATAGGACGTCGTGCCGCGCAGGTCGGCCGCCGTCGCACC
>NZ_JADYVY010000086.1:0-665 GCF_020194215.1 Bradyrhizobium sp. BRP20
ACGCGAGCGTGAGCCTGCAGTCCGAAGTTCGGCGGGACCAACTGGGACGGACAGTGCCCCGGTCGGCCATCAGTTTTCAGACCAAAGCGAACACCTTGACCCTGTAGCCCGCCACGAAGCGCCTGCAGAATCTCCGATTCTCGATTCGGCACGACCCTTGCTCGGTCCTGGGCAGCATCACCGAGTCTCCAGATGCGGTAATGTTAGGGGCGGGCTCGTCGCTTCTAGCGCCTGGTCCGCCCCGCCGGTTTGCTGTGAGGCGAGGTGAGTCAGGATGTTCAAGTGGTGGCGCTCATCTTCGCTCGCGCTCGTCGCCGCCGAGTTAGGAACGGAAAGTGCACCCGCAGCTCCGGAGTAGTAGGCGGCGATATCGAGCCGCAAGACCGTGGAACAAACATGCGCACCGGAACAGTAGTGTCGTACAGCGTTGAAAAGGGCTGGGGGTTCATTCGGCCTGACTATGGCGACGGCAAGGATTTGTTCGTGCACATATCGGACCTTCGCGGCTGCGCAGGGGCTGATCTGGTGTCCGGCACGCGCGTGACTTTCGGTATTCGTTTCAATAAACAGCGCTCGAAGTACAGAGCCGTCGAGGTCAGGCTGATCGATTGAAATATCGCGCATCCTGCTGCAGGCGTGCGCGTTACATAACATCCATAGCGCAA
>NZ_JADYVY010000087.1:0-645 GCF_020194215.1 Bradyrhizobium sp. BRP20
CATCTGCACGGCCAAAAGCGAGTGGCCGCCCAGTTCGAAGAAGTGGTCGTTGCGCCCGATGCGCTCGACACCAAGGAGCTCGGCCCAGATCTGCGCCAGCGCCGTCTCGACCGCACCTTGCGGCGACTGGTAGGCCGCCAGCGCATAGGCCTGATCGGCCGGCGCCGGCAGCGCGTTCCGATCGAGCTTGCCGTTCACCGTGAGCGGAAGCGCCGCCAGCCGCACGAACGCACTCGGCACCATGTAGTCCGGCAGCCGCGCACTTAAGTGCGCCCGCAAGGCGCCCGCAAGCCCGCCTCCATCGCCCTCGTCCGAGCCGGCCTCGGGCGCGCAGACCACATAGGCGATCAGATGTTTGTCGCCGGCGCCGTTCTGGCCCGCCACCACCACCGCCTCGCGCACCCAGGCGTGCTCGCAAAGCCGCGCGACGATCTCGCCCGGCTCGATGCGATAGCCGCGGATCTTCACCTGATCGTCGTTGCGGCCCAGGAACTCAAGATTGCCGTCCGGCAGATAACGTGCAAGGTCGCCGGTCCGGTACAGCCGATCGCCCTCGACAAAGGGACTGGCGATGAACCGCTCCGCGGTCAGCTCAGGGCGGTTGAGGTAGCCCCGTGCCACCCCCGCCCCGCCAATGTAAAGCTC
>NZ_JADYVY010000088.1:0-554 GCF_020194215.1 Bradyrhizobium sp. BRP20
ACGAAAGCACCACGTGCCGGATATCTTATCGATTGCGGCAGAACACATGCTGGCGAGCGCCAAATGGAAAACCGTGAGTTGGCGCAGCGGGACGAAAGGTCGGCTGAAAGCCCGATTTGCTGCTCTCCGTGTCCGCACCGCCGACGGCCCTCCCCAGCGAATCTGGGATAAGGGTCAGCAGCATCTCCCGGGCGACGAAGCTTGGCTCATTGGCGAGCAGCGTGCCTCAGGGGAGAAGAAATACTATCTCGCCAACCTCCCTGCGGCGACGGATCTGCGCACACTGGCCGCCACCATCAAGGCACGATGGATTTGTGAGCAGGCGCATCAGCAGTTGAAGGAGGAGCTTGGGCTTGATCACTTCGAAGGGCGATCATGGCAGGGTCTTCATCGCCACGCCCTGATGACAATGATTGCCTACGCCTTCTTGCAGCACCGTCGCCTCGCACATGCGGGACGGAAAAAAAAGAATCAATGGGCCTCCGCCTCAACCAACCATGCCCGCCGTACGCCACGCCATCGTCGATCTCATTCTTCGGCCGCCATCGCAGCGA
>NZ_JADYVY010000009.1:0-345500 GCF_020194215.1 Bradyrhizobium sp. BRP20
GCCCCCGGCCGCCGCCGCGACCCCCGCCCCGGTTCAGGCCGCCGATCCCTTTGGCCTCGAGACCACGCTCGAGCCGAAGAAGGTCGTGATGGTCAAGGGCACCGCCAATTGGGACTCCGCCTTCGACACGCTGATCGACGCCTTCAAGGCGTTGAACACGCTGCTCGACAAGCAGGGCATCAAGCCATCGGGCAATTCGATGATCGTCTACACCTCGACGGACGATACCGGCTTCACCTTTCTTGCCCAGATCCCGGTCGATCAGGACCCGAAGAACCTGCCCAAGGACATGAGCATCGGCAAATCGCCTGAAGGCAAGGCGCTGAAATTCGTCCATCGCGGCTCCTACGACAACATGGACAATACGTATGAGGCGATCACCAATCATCTCGACGACAAGAGGCTGGAAGCCAAGGACACCTTTATCGAGGAGTACCTCACCGATCCCCTAAAGACGTCCGAGGACAAGCTCGTGATCAATGTTTTCGTGCCACTGAAGTGAGACTGATGAAAAAGCCTGCCCTACTTGCCGCCGTCCTCGCCACCACACTGCTCGCCGCGCCCGCGCGCGCCGAGGATTTTCCCTCCGCGATCTCGGTGAGCGGCGAAGCCTCCGTGTCCGCGGCGCCCGATCTCGCGCAAATCGATGCCGGCGTCGCCAACGACGCCAAGACAGCGAAAGAGGCCTCCGATGCCAACAACGCCGCGATGGGCAAGGTGCTGCTGGCGCTGAAGAGCGCAGGCATCGCCGAGAAGGATTACCAGACCTCGCGGCTGTCGCTGCAGCCGCAATACGGCCAGAACAAATCCACCGGCGCATCCCCGGTCGTCGGCTTCCGCGCCAGCAACCGCGTCACCGTCAAGATCCGCGACGTGACCAAGGTGGCCGGCATCATCGACACGCTCGTCAGCGCCGGCGCCAACGACATCGGCAACATCTCGTTCGAGGTGACGCAGGCCTCGAAGCTGCTGGATGATGCGCGCGAGCAGGCGGTGGCCGACGCGCGGCGCAAGGCGGAGATTTACGCGAAGGCTGCCGGTGTGACGCTGGGCGCGCCGCTCAGCGTCACCGAGGGCGGCGGCCCGGTGCCGCTGTTCAAGGGCCGCATGGCCGAACGGATGGCCGCAGCCCCACAGGCCGCGGTCGCGCCGGGCGAGGAGACGCTGACGGTGACGGTGAATGTGAGCTGGGCGATCAAGCCGGGGCAGTAGCCGCTTTCGTAAGAGGCGCATCGTCGCAATACCAATGGGCCGACGACCCGATCATACGTCCGGCGGCAGGGATAGCATCGTTGCCCGATCAATCATTCACGCTGATATCAGTAAAAAGGAACCCCGCCGGCGTCTTGGTAAAGACGAAGATGAGCTCGCCGCAGAAGACGAAGTAACTGTCGTTCTTATAGTCATCGCGATCGTAGACGGCCTTGCCGCGCTGGATACACGCGCGATTTCTCGCCGTGAACGAGGTCCGATAGGTCTTGGCGCCAAATTGAGCGGCGTCGCGAATTGCGTTGTCGTTCATGAATGGCAATCGTGTCATACCGGCGACGGCGGCGGAATCGTTTGCCTTCAGCGCCGCGCGAAACTTCTCGATGAAGCCATCGAATTCCTTCTGCAAGGCAGGAGAAGCGACGGCGTTCTTCGCCTGGGCGACGGCCGGAGCAAGGTTCACGAGAGCGGTTGCAAGCACAATTCTCAGCAAAAATCCCACGGGCCGGCTCCATCCATCGATTAATAAAGGTCTTCCGACCAAAAGAAATCCATGGTGCTTTGTTGCGTCATGGGCTTTCTGGTTCAACGGCGCAGAACCGCACGCACCTGCCGCAATGGGAGCAAAACGGACATTGCTTTCGTCGCATCAAGCCGCCGGGTTTATGGATACACGACCTAAATCTCCACCACCTGCCCCGGCAGCATCGCCACGAATCTTTCCTGCGGAATCTTCGCGGCATCCAGCGCCTCGACCAGCGCTATCGCCGGCGCGTCGATCGCTTCGTCCGTCAGTTGGAACGTGCCGTGGTGATGCCCGAGCGCTTGCTCGGCGCCGCAATCGGCCAGCGCCTTCACCGCATCTTCGGGGTTCATGTGCTGGTCGCGCATGAACCAGCGCGGCTCGTAGGCGCCGATCGGGAGGATCGCCAGGCGCAGCTTGCCGTGCTTCTCGGCGACGCGGCGGAAATGGCGGCCATCGCCGTAGCCGGAATCGCAGACCACGTAGATCTTCCCGGCCGGCGTCTCCAGGACAAAGCTCGCCCACAGCGCCTTGTTGCGGTCGAACAGGCCGCGCGCGGTCCAGTGCCTTGTCGGCACTAAATGCACCGCGACGCCTTCGCCGAGCTCGACGCGGTCGTGCCAGTCGAACGCTTCCACCTTGATCGTGGAATCCCAGCTGCGCATGGTGACGTCGTTGCCGAGCGGGGTGACGACGCGCGGGGCGAAATTCTTGGTGAGCCGCGACAGCGTCGCGATGTCGAGATGGTCGTAATGGCCGTGCGAGACCAGCACGACGTCGATCTTCGGCAGCTTCTCGAAGGCGATGCCGGGGTCGTTGTGCCGCTTCGGCCCGGCGAAGGCGACCGGCGAGACCCGCTCCGACCAGACCGGATCGATGAGGATGTTGAGGCCGCCGGCCTGGATCAGCCAGCTGGCATGACCGACGAACGAGAGCCGCACCTTGTCGCCGTCGACACGCGCCGGCGGGGTGTCGGCGTGTGGGCTGGGGGCCCAGTCCGGCCAGGTCGCCCGCTGCCGCTTGCCGCCGAGCTGCCAGCGCAGCACCTCGCGCAGCGATTTCGGCGGCGCCCCGTCCGGATCGAAGAAGGTCAGGCCATCGAAATGGTCGGAGGCGGGACCGTCATAGGTTTTCATGCTGGACATCCAGAGGGAGGGGACGCCGACCAGCGCACCGGCTCCGGCAAGCAATCCAAAAAGGCGGCGGCGGGTGACCGGCACGGGCGGACTTCTAGAGATGGTCGGAGGGGTAAGACATCACCGCCTATATGGGCGGGGCTGGCGGAAAAGGAACCTGCGACAAAAGGATCACGTTTTCAAAACCTTGCCTTACCAAGGGCGGGCCGACATCCTAACTTTCCTTGACTTTTGAGCGGGAGCGGCGTTTAACCCCGCCACTTTCTCGGAAAGGCTTTCTTTTCGACCCGCCGACCGGCCTCGAGGCCGGAGGTCAACGCCCGACAGCGCTGTGCGCCCTCGGGCGCAAAGGTGTTTGGAAGATCGCTTATCCAAGGAAGTGGTCATCGCCCGACTTGATCGGGCGATCCAGTATTCCAGGGGCGGCTCGGCTGGAACCGAGGTGCCGCGGCGTACTGGATGCCCCGGTCAAGCCGGGGCATGACAGCGGTGAGTAACGGAGCGCTCTTCCCGTCGGGAAGACAGCAACAGGACAACGGCATTGTTCGACAATCTGTCGGAACGGCTTGGTGGCATTCTCGATCGTCTGACGGGGCGCGGTGCGCTGACCGAAAAGGACGTCGACGCCGCGATGCGCGAGGTGCGCCGCGCGCTGCTGGAGGCCGACGTCGCGCTGGAAGTCGTGCGCAGCTTCACCGAGCGCGTGCGCGAACAGGCGATCGGCGCCACAGTCGTCAAGTCGGTCACCCCCGGCCAGATGGTGGTGAAGATCGTCCATGACGAGCTGGTCAACACGCTGGGCGCCGAAGGCCAGACCATCGACGTCAATTCCGTGCCGCCGGTGCCGATCATGATGGTCGGCCTGCAGGGCTCCGGTAAGACCACCACCACCGCCAAGCTCGCCCGCCGCCTGGTCCAGCGCGACAAGCGCAAGGTCTTGATGGCCTCGCTCGACGTCTACCGCCCGGCGGCGATGGAACAGCTGGCCGTGCTCGGCCGCGACCTCGACATTCCCACTTTGCCAATCGTTGCCGGCCAGCAGCCGCCGCAAATTGCGAAACGTGCGCTGGAAGCCGGCAAGCTCGGCGGCTACGACATCGTGCTGCTCGACACCGCCGGCCGTACCACGCTCGACGAAGAGATGATGGCGGAAGCCGCTGCCATCAAAGCGGCGGCCAACCCGCACGAAGTGCTGCTGGTCGCGGACTCGCTCACCGGCCAGGACGCCGTGAATCTGGCGCGCTCGTTCGACCAGCGCGTCGGCCTCACCGGCATCGTGCTCACACGCGTTGACGGCGACGGCCGCGGCGGTGCCGCGCTGTCGATGCGCGCCGTCACCGGCAAGCCGATCAAGCTGATCGGCACCGGCGAAAAGACCGACGCGCTGGAGGACTTCCACCCCGATCGTATCGCAGGCCGCATCCTCGGCATGGGCGACGTGGTTTCGCTGGTGGAGCGCGCCGCCGCCAATATCGACGCCGAGAAGGCCGCACGCACCGCCGAGCGCATGCGCAAGGGTCAGTTCGACCTCAACGACATGCGCGAGCAGCTGCTGCAGATGGCCAACATGGGCGGCATCAGCGGGCTGATGGGCATGATGCCCGGCATCTCCAAGATGAAGAACCAGATCGCGGCGGCCGGCATCGACGACAAGATCCTGAAGCGTCAGGTCGCGATCATCGATTCCATGACGCGCGATGAGCGGCGTCATCCGGACCTCTTGAAGGCCAGCCGCAAGAAGCGCATCGCGGCCGGCAGCGGCCAGAGCGTCGAGCACGTCAACAAGCTGCTGAAGATGCACCGGAACATGGCCGACGTGATGAAGGCCATGGGCTCGGGCAAGCGCGGCCCGCTCGCCGGCATCGCGCAGGCGATGGGCTTCGGCGGCGGCATGAAGATGCCCTCGCCCGAAGAGATGAAGGCGCTGCAGGAGAAGATGCAAGGCGCGGGCGGCGGACAAGGCCTGCCGAATCTGCCGAAGGATCTGCCGCCCGGTCTTCGCCAAGGCCTACCGAACCTTCCGGGACTAACCGGGCTGAGCGGCAAGCCGACGCTGCCGGGCCTCGGCGGTTTCCCCGGCAAGAAGAAATGAGGAATTCGTCGCGCGGGGATCATCAGCATCTCAGGCGACGCGGAATACCAATCGACCGAACAAAACGTACTTTGCAAAACCACACTTTCAAGGAGAACTGAATGTCCGTCGTTATCCGCCTCGCCCGTGCAGGCACCAAGAAGCGTCCCGTCTATCACGTCGTCGTCGCCGATTCGCGCTTTCCGCGCGATGGCCGCTTCATCGAGCGTCTCGGCCATTTCAATCCGCTGCTGCCGAAGGACAACGAGACCCGCCTCAAGCTCGACATGGACAAGGTGAAGGCCTGGCTCGCCAAGGGCGCGCAGCCGTCGGACCGCGTCGCGCGTTTCCTCGATGCCGCCGGCGTCAAGAAGCGCGAAGCGCGCAACAACCCTGAGAAGGCCGTGCCGCGCAAGGAGCGCAAGGCGCAGGCCGAAGCCGCCGCCAAGGCGTAAGGCCGGATCATGTCGGCGCTGGTCTGCGTCGCGCGGATCGGCGCCGCGCATGGTGTGCGCGGTGCGGTCAAGCTGTGGACCTTCACCGAGGATCCCTTTGCCGTCCGCCGCTACGGTCCGCTGTCGACCAAGGACGGCAGGCGCCAGTTCGAAATCGCGCAGGTGCGCGAGGCCAAAGATCATCTGGTCGCGACATTCAAGGGTGTCGTGACCCGCGATGAGGCCGAGCGCCTCAACGGCATCGAGCTCTACGTCGCGCGCGAAAAACTGCCCGCGACGGACGAGGACGAATATTACCACACCGATCTGATCGGGCTCGCCGCCGTCACAACTGATGGCGATGCGCTCGGCCGCGTGCTCGCGATCCATAATTTCGGCGCCGGCGACATCATCGAGATCGCGCCGCTCAAGGGCCCGACGATGCTGCTGCCGTTCTCCAACGCGGTGGTGCCGGAAGTCGACCTCAAAGGCGGCCGCGTCGTGATCGCGTTGCCGCAGGAGATCGAGGGGGAGGATCGTGACGAAGCTTCTTCCGCGAGTCGTCCCGGCGAAGGCCGGGACCCATAACCACAGGCCGGAATTTTTCGCTAAGCTGATCGCTCCAGCCATCGCAAAACGGGCTGCGGTGGTTATGGGTCCCGGGCTCGCGCTTTGCGCGCCCCGGGACGACGAGACTAGGATGCAATGACCAATCCCTCACCCTGGCGCGCGACGGTGCTGACGCTGTTTCCGGAGATGTTTCCGGGGCCGCTCGGCGTGAGCCTCGCCGGCCGGGCGCTCGCGTCCGGGCTCTGGCAGATCGAGGCTCGCGACATCCGGGCGTCCGCGACCGACCGCCACCGCAGCGTCGACGACACCCCGGCCGGCGGCGGGCCGGGCATGGTGCTTCGGGCGGACGTTCTGGCCGCGGCGATCGATGCTGCCGAGATCGGGCAAGACCCGACAAAAGCGCGGCCACGCCTGCTCATGAGCCCGCGGGGTCGGCCATTGACCCAGGCACGGGTGGTCGAGCTCGCCCGAGGCCCCGGCCCCCTGATCGTCTGCGGGCGGTTCGAGGGGGTGGACCAGCGGGTGATCGACGCGCGCGGCCTGGAGGAGGTCTCGATCGGCGATTACGTGCTGTCCGGGGGCGAAATCGCAGCTTTAGCCCTGATCGACGCCTGCGTCCGGCTGCTGCCGGGGGTGATGGGCAAGGAAGCCTCCGGAACCGAGGAAAGCTTTTCGGACGGCCTGCTGGAGTACCCCCAATACACCCGCCCGCAGCTGTTCGAGGGGGTTCCGATCCCTGCTGTCCTCACCTCCGGCGACCACGCCAAGGTGGCCGCCTGGCGGCGGGCCAAATCCGAGGCCCTGACGGCCGCCCGGCGCCCGGATTTGTGGGAAAAGGCCGCGAATCGGGGGAGCGGCCAAAAAACGCCAAAAACCAAGACAGACGGGTGACAAACGCTCCGGCTTGCCTTATAGGAGCGGCCAAATCCGCAATGGCTGGATAGACGAATTTTGCGCAGCCCCCCGTTTCCAGGGCTGGGCGCGCCGATGGAGATTTACCCATGAACCTGATCAAGCAGCTCGAGCAGGAGCAATTCGACAAGCTGTCGGCCGGCAAGGACATCCCGGAATTCGCCCCCGGCGACACCGTGATCGTCAACGTGAAGGTCGTCGAAGGCGACCGCACCCGCGTGCAGGCCTATGAGGGCGTCTGCATCGGCCGTTCCGGCGGTGGCCTCAACGAGAGCTTCACCGTGCGCAAGATCTCCTATGGCGAGGGCGTCGAGCGCGTGTTCCCGCTGCTCTCCCCGATGATCGACTCGATCAAGGTGGTGCGCCGCGGCAAGGTGCGTCGCGCCAAGCTCTATTATCTCCGCAATCTTCGCGGCAAGTCGGCCCGCATCGTCGAGAAGCAGGACCGCGCTGCTGCCGTCGGCGAGTAAGCTTTCGCCACCAGGCAGGTCTTTCGAAAGCGCGGGGCTCGGCTCCGCGCTTTTTGTTTGCCTGACCGTCATTGCGAGGAGCCCTTGCGACGAAGCAATCCAGACTGCCTCCGCAGATGCATTTCTGGATTGCTTCGCGGAGCCCGTCATCGGGCCGCGCTACGCGCGGACCCGGTGGCTCGCAATGACGAGCTGAAACTCTCGCGCTTTTACCGGTGCGTGCTATATAGCTTCTAGAATGTTTCCAGATCTGACCAGCTTCGCCCGCATCCAGCGCATCGTCATCGACGATCGCTCGCGGCTGCCTGGCCGGTTCTTCGGACGCTTCGCGACCTCGGCAACGTCAGAGCTTAGCCGCGCAGCCTGAAGGCTGCGCTGACGATTTTGTTGCCCGCGCGCTCTGCCGCGCTCATCGCTGACACACATTCTTCGGAGCTCAAGCTCATGTCCAAGCCGACCACCCTGTACGACAAGATCTGGAACGACCATCTGGTGCACGAAGCCGAGGACGGCACCTGCCTGCTCTATATCGACCGCCATCTGGTGCACGAGGTGACCTCGCCGCAGGCGTTCGAAGGCCTGCGCGCCACGGGGCGCAAGGTCCATGCGCCCGAGAAGACGCTCGCCGTCGTCGACCACAACGTGCCGACCACCGACCGCACCAAGCCGAATCCCGACCCTGAAAGCATCGAGCAGATCAAGGCGCTGGCCGAAAACGCCAAGGAGTTCGGCATCGAATATTACAACGAGTTCGACAAGCGCCAGGGCATCGTCCACGTCATCGGCCCCGAGCAGGGCTTTACGCTGCCCGGCACCACCATCGTCTGCGGTGACAGCCACACCTCGACGCATGGCGCGTTCGGCGCGCTCGCGCACGGCATCGGCACCAGCGAGGTCGAGCACGTGCTGGCGACGCAGACGCTGATCCAGAAGAAGGCCAAGAACATGCGCGTCACCGTCGACGGCAAATTGCCGGATGGCGTGACGGGCAAGGACATCATCCTGGCCATCATCGGCGAGATCGGCACCGCGGGCGGCACCGGCTACGTGCTGGAATATGCCGGCGAAGCGATCCGTGCGCTCTCGATGGAAGGCCGCATGACGGTCTGCAACATGTCGATCGAAGGCGGCGCGCGCGCTGGCCTGGTCGCGCCCGACCAGAAGGCGTTCGACTTCCTGCGTGATCGCCCGAAGGCTCCGAAGGGCGCGGCCTGGGACGCGGCGATGCGCTACTGGGAGAAGTTGCGCTCCGATGACGGCGCGCATTTCGACCACGAGCTGCGCCTCGATGCCGCAAAGCTGCCGCCGATCGTGACTTGGGGCACCTCGCCTGAAGACGTGATTTCTGTCACCGGTATCGTGCCCGATCCTGATAAGATCGCGGACGAGGCCAAGCGCATCTCCAAGCATCGCGCGCTGAAATATATGGGCCTGACGGCGGGCACGAAGATCACCGACATCAAGCTCGACCGCGTCTTCATCGGCTCCTGCACCAACGGCCGCATCGAGGACCTGCGGGCCGCGGCGAAGATCGCCGAAGGCAAGACCGTGTCGGCGAACGTCAATGCCATGGTCGTGCCGGGCTCCGGCATCGTGAAGGAGCAAGCCGAAGCCGAGGGTCTCGACAAGATCTTCATCAAGGCCGGCTTTGAATGGCGCGAGCCGGGCTGCTCGATGTGCCTTGCGATGAACCCGGACAAGCTGAAGCCGGAAGAGCGCTGCGCCTCGACCTCAAACCGCAATTTCGAAGGCCGCCAGGGTTTCAAGGGTCGCACCCATCTGGTGTCGCCGGCGATGGCGGCAGCGGCGGCGATCGCGGGCCACTTCGTCGACGTCAGGGACTGGCGCTAAGCTGGTCCCTGCAATTGTAGCGATCGCGGCAAAGCGTCGTTAATCGACGGCGCCGACGATGTCCTCGCGACGGTTTCGCGAGGACACGTCATGGCCAAAATGACGGCACTCACTCACGTCACCAATAGCGGTACGGATAGTGCCACCGCGGCCAGTGGCAGACGCGGCGCGGGCCGTAATAGGTCCAGATGATCCGGCAGCGGCGCGGATAAGAGTAGGAAGGATAGTAGCCGCCGACATAATAGGGCCGGTAGAAGTGACGATGCCGGAAATGGGGGCGGTGATGGCCCCAGTGCCGGTGGACCCCGCCATATCCGCCGTGGCGAAAGCCGCCATGGCGATGGATGCCGACATGTCTGTGGTGAAAGGCCGGCGCGGCGCGGAAGCCACCGCCGTGGAAACCGCGGCCGATATGCCCGCCGCCGCCGCGAAAACCGCCGCCGTGAAAATGCCCGCCGCCATGTCCGCCGTGCCCGCCACGGCGAACCTGCGTGACGAGATCGTCGGTCGCGGCCTTCGTCATCGGCGACGTCGCCGGATTGATCAAGGTGAGCGCTTCAGCGCGACGCGCGCTGCCGGCCGACAGCATCAGCGTCGCGGCGGCCGCAAGCCCGAGCAAGCGCACCGAGCCGACCCGGCGGCCCAACATCCTGAGCATGGAATCCTCCCTGAATCCGGACGGCAGAGCTGCGACGTCTCCGCCGCGCCATTGCCGTTCAATTGCGGTCGCTCCCGGGATCAAGTTGCGGACAGCGATGTGAACGCGCCATGAATGAACAAGGCGCGGCGCCGCGATGCGACGCCGTGCCTCGCGCGATCGCAAAGCCGGCCGCCAAAGCGGCGCCTTACCAGAAGGGGCCGTAGGTGAACACAAACGGTGCCGGCACGCCGTAGGGATAGGGACGATAGTAGACAGGCCGCGCGTAGTAGCGCGGATCGCGGCGTATGGCAGGCCGTGCGATGTCATAGGTTCGCGCGTGTCGTCGCACATCGAAAACCGCGATTCCCGCCGATGCCTCCGGGACCGCCGCCCTTGGCGCGGCGGATGCGCGAGGCAGCCCAGTGGCCAGCGCGACGGCAAAGGCCCATGCGATCCATCTCGCCATCACACCCTCACGAGGTCGCCGCGAAGTCAGCCCCGGCGCCAGTAGCAGCTCACGCGCGGCACGATCACCGTGCCGCTCGGCCGGTACTCCTGCACATAGGTGGCGTTGCAGACCCGGACCGCGTCGGGGCCGGGATTGTAGCGGGGATAGACGCCGTCCGGGCTGTAATAGGGCGTGATGCGCAGGCGCGGCCGCTTGCGCGGCGGGGGGACATCGTCCGGCGAGACCAGTTGGGCCATCCGGAGTCCGGAACTGGCGGCCTGCGCCTCGGCGCCGACGCAAAGCTGCGAAAACAACCCCATGCACAGTAGAACCAGCGCTGTTTTCGCTCGCATTTTCCCGCCCGCCTGAAACGTCCCGTTTGAGGGCCCCACGCTCCCCGTTTTGGCGGCGCCCGTCAACCTCGCCGCGCTTATAAAGCCAGATGCATCAGCGGGAAACCCGCGCTAAGAGGTGCTCATGTGGACGGAATTAAAAGCCCCTTCGCTGGCCGAAATGGAAGCGATGGCTCACGACGTGTTCGAGCGCCTGCCGGCGGAATTTCGCAAGCTTTGCGCGGGCGTGATCGTCCGCGTCGAGGACTTCCCGACCGAGGAGGTCCTGGACGAGATGGAATGCGAGAGCGAGTTCGACCTGCTCGGCCTGTTCCAGGGCGTCGGCCTGCCCCAGCAGAGCTTTGGCGACGTGGCACGGCTGCCCAACATGATCTGGCTCTACCGCCGCCCGATCCTGGATTATTGGGCCGAGCACGATGAAAGCCTCGGCCACATCGTCCGCCATGTCCTGATCCACGAGATCGGCCACCATTTTGGTCTGTCGGACGACGATATGGCCGCGATCGAGGCTAAGGCGGAGTAGGACGCTCTCGGTCCACCTCTCCCCCACCGGGGAGAGGTGAAATTCCGATGCCGCGCCAGTTCGGCTTCAAACCCCCTACGGCAGATTAGATCTGCCGAATTCGGCCTAGGATTTCCGGCCCGATCGCGATAAATAGCCGGTTCCCTGAACCACGTGCGGGAAAGCGCAACCATGGACAAGTTCACCACGCTGGAAGGCGTCGCGGCGCCGCTGAAGATCATCAATGTCGACACCGACATGATCATTCCGAAGCAGTACCTCAAGACCATCAAGCGCACCGGCCTTGGCAAGGGGCTCTTCTCCGAGCAGCGCTACAAGGACGACGGCAGCGAGAATCCGGATTTCGTGCTCAACCAGCCCGCCTATCGCAACGCGAAGGTGCTGGTCGCCGGCGACAATTTCGGCTGCGGCTCGAGCCGCGAGCACGCGCCCTGGGCGCTGCTCGACTTCGGCATCCGCTGCGTGATCTCGACCTCGTTCGGCGACATCTTCTACAACAATTGCTTCAAGAACGGCATTCTGCCCATCCGCGTCACCCAAGAGGACCTCGACAAGCTGTTCGACGACGCCGAGCGCGGCGCCAATGCGACGCTGACGATCGACCTGCCGAACCAGGAGATCCGCGGCCCCGACGGCGGCAAGGTCAAGTTCGAGATCGACCCGTTCCGCAAGCACTGCCTGATCAACGGCCTCGACGACATCGGCCTCACCATGGAGAAGAAGGCCTCGATCGACTCGTACGAGGACAAGCTCAAGCGCGAACGCGCCTGGGCCTGATCGCAAGTTTTTGTTGAGCCCCGGTGCCGCAAGCGCCGGGGCTTTTTCTTTGTTCTGATTATCCCTTATGACTTCCCGCATGCTGCCCGAGATCGTCACCTTCTGGCATGGCCCGATGGATGCGCTGCGCCAGACCTGTCTGCGCTCGCAATTGGCTGCCGGGCACAAGGTCACGGTCTACAGCTTCGACACTATTCCCGGATTGCCGGCCGGCGTCGCGAATGCCGAGGCCGAGGCGATCCTGCCGCATGCGTTCTCCGAACGCCTGCGGCCGCCGCAGCCGGACGGCAGCTGGCGCGACTGGACCATTCTGCAATTCAGCGACTTCTTCCGCATGAAGCTGATGGCGAAGGGCCTCGGCCTCTGGCTGGATGCCGACGTGCTGTTGTTGAGGCCGGTCGAGATCGATCCGGCAAAACCCTACTTCGCCTGGGAGCGGCCGCGCCAGCTCGGCAATTCCGTGCTCTATCTGCCGCCCACGCACGGCATCGTTGCCGCCTTCGAAGAGCTGATGGAGCAGGAGGAGCTGACGCCGAACTGGCTGTCCGTGCGCCATCGCATCACCTTCATGATGCGCCGCCTGCGCGGCGGCTCGAACCGGCTCGCCGATATTCGCGTCGCGATCTACGGGCCCGCGGCGCTCACCGCGCTCGCGCGCCGTGCCGGCGAGCTGCAGAACGCATTGCC
The DNA here is from genome assembly GCF_020194215.1 of Bradyrhizobium sp. BRP20. NCBI lineage: Bacteria > Pseudomonadati > Pseudomonadota > Alphaproteobacteria > Hyphomicrobiales > Nitrobacteraceae > Bradyrhizobium > Bradyrhizobium sp. BRP20. The sequence continues at coordinate 12,605 of NZ_JADYVY010000009.1, forward strand.
GAAGCAATCGTTCTACGCCGTGCATGCCGAGCCAAAGCTGTTCTTCGATCCCTCGAGCTATCTTGGCCTGGTCACCGACCCCGCCATCATCGGCCTGCACATCTCGCCGAAGGGACGCGGCGGCGAGAAGCCGATTCCCGGCAGCCTGTATGCCTGGGCGGCGGAGAGATTCAGGTAGCTGCTGCGCAGGAGGTGCGCTCCCTCTCCCGCTTGCGGGAGAGGGTCGGGGAGAGGGTCTCTGCAATGGGACAATCCCCCAGAGGAAAGAGCCCTCACCCGCGCCTTCGGCGCGACCTCTCCCGCAAGCGGGAGAGGTTGGCAACCCCGCTCTTTCCTGTTTGATCCAGCGCAACGCGCTTCTGCATCATTGTGCTTATCTCGCTCCAATTCCGACCGTCCGAATGGAGCTTTCCATGAGCACCGCAACCAGGCCCTACCCCATCGTCCAGGATCTCATCGAGTCCTTCGCGAACTGGGTGAAGCACCGCCGCGAGATCAACGAAATGCGGCAGCTCGACCGCGCCGATTTCGACCGGATCGCCAATGATCTCAGGATCGCGCCGGACGATCTGGAGGAGCTGGTCCGTCATGGCCGGCACGCCGCCGACGAGCTGCCGAAGATGCTCGAACAGCTCGGCATCAGCACTGAGGCGCTCGGCCGCGCGCAGCCGCTGCTGCTCCGCGACCTCGAGCGGGTCTGCTCGCTCTGCAATCACAAGGGACAGTGCGACCGCGATCTCACTGAGGGCACCGCCGCGGAGAATTACCACGGCTATTGCGCCAACGCCTCGACCCTGGAGACGCTCGAGCGTGCCGACCTCGTGCCGCGGTGAGGCATTGCGCTACTCGATCCATTTCGGCGCGTAAGCCATTCCTTGGCTTTGCGCCGTATCGTGATTGATCCAGATTTCGGCGTTCTCGACGCGTAGCAGCTCGACCACCTTGGCCATCGACGCAACCGTCGCCTGCGGGTCGGCATTGAACGACGGCACGCGCATGTGCCGGAGGTTCTCCCGGTTGTGCGCGACGTCACCGCTCAGCAGCACGGCGCCGCGCCGCGGCAGCTTCACCAGCAGCGAGCAATGCCCGGGAGTATGGCCGGGCGTGAAGATCATGCGCACCGCGCCGTCGCCAAATAGGTCGTGGTCGCCATCGACAATCTCGAAAGGCCGCTCCTGCAACGCCTCGTAGTGCGGCAGTGAGTAGCCGAACTCGTCGGGGTCAGGTCCGAACATGGCTTCGAACTCGGCCCGTTGAGCGATCCATCTTGCGTTTTCGAACAGGTCGACATTTCCGATATGATCGAAATGCGCGTGAGAGAGGAGGATCGTGCCGATATCGCGGGGCCGCACCCCGATTTCATCCAATTGGTCCGCGATGGGACGACGCACGATGCCGCGTATGCCGTGTGCGATGATGCGCCCTTCCGGATACTTCGCCAGCTCATCTGCTATTCCCGTATCCCAGATCAGCCACTCGCCGCGGTGACGGATGAGATAGGCATTGCAGCTCAACGCCATGGGAATGCCGACATTGATGCCGGGAGAATAGATCGAGCCGTCTTCGACCTCAGCAATGCCTCCGTCGAGGATGTAGATCCGGTCGATCGTCGCCATGTGAGAGCTCTTCAAGCCGCCGATTCGACGCGCCGCTTCGCCTCGCGCATGTCGCGCCCAGGCGGCATGCCGAACAATCGGCAATATTCCCGCGTGAACTGCGTAACGCTTTCGTAGCCGACCCGATGAGAGGCGGTCGCGATGCTTGCGCCATCGGCCAGCATGGTGCGGCGCGCCTCGATCAGACGCAGCTGCTTCTGGAACTGAAGCGGGGTCAGCGACGTGATGCTGCGAAAGTGCAGGTGAAAGGCCGAGTGGCTCATCCCCGCGGCCTTGGCGAGCCGGTCGACACGCAAAGGCTTGGCATAGTCGGCGCGAATGATCGCAACCGCACGGCCGATCCGCTGCGCATGGCTGTCGGCCATACCGAGCGCCCTGATGGCACCACCGTGCCGACCGGCCAATAGCCAATAATGCAGCTCCCGCAGCACTTGGCTCTGGAGAATTGAGGCGGACGAGGGCCGATCGATCAGGCGCAACAACCGCAGCGCCGCATCGCTCACATCCCGCTCCGCTGGCTCGACCCGAAGCGGCTGCGACGGAACATAAGGCGCGGCCCCCATCTCGACGACCAGCCCCTCGATGACGATGGGATCGAGCTCGACGACGAGCGACAAATAGGGCACCGCGGCTGTGGCGCGCGTGATCTGGCTGACCGTCGGCACGTCGCTCGAGATCACCAGCGAATCGCCCGCACCCAGGTCGAACGACGTGGCGCCGACCGCAACACGCTTGGCACCTTGCAGCACCAAAGCGACCAGCGGCTTGGAGATCGCAAATTGGAGCGCGCTCGGCGCGGTCTCACGAATGATCGAGATGCCGGCGAAAGGCGTGGACGCAAGGCCTTTGCCGTCGGCGTGAGCTGCGGCGTAACGGCTGGCGATCTGGAGCAGCGTTTCGGTCACGGGCCCAATCTAGGCCGCGCCATGCATGCGGGCAATTGCCGAGAGGCGATCGGGCAAGAAGACGGGAGTTTCAGGCAAGGCTGCCGCCGGCCGCATTCCTGGAGGATTGGGCAAGACGATCGGAGCATCCGGCAACACCGGATGCTCGATCACAGGCAGAAAGGCCCCACCGAAACTTCACGAGGAAGCCTCAAATGCCCACCATTTCGCTCGTCACCGGCGCCAGCCGGGGCCTTGGCCGCAATACCGCAATCGCCATCGCGCGTCACGGCGGCGACGTCATCGTGACCTATCGCAGCGGCGCCGCCGCCGCCCGCGAGGTCGTCACCGAGATCGAGGCGCTCGGCCGAAAAGCGGTCGCGCTCCAGCTCGACGTCACCTCCGTATCGACCTTTCCGGCGTTCGCCGCAAAAGTCGCGTCGGCGCTGGCGGAGCACTGGCACGCCGACAAGTTCGATCATCTCGTCAACAATGCCGGCCAGGGCGAAATGGCCACCTTGGCCGAGACGACGGAGCAGCAGTTCGACGCGCTCTTCGACACCCATGTCAAAGGGCCGTTCTTTCTGACGCAGGCCTTGCTGCCGCTGCTTGGCGACAATGGCCGGATCGTCAACTTCTCGAGCGGGCTGACGCGCGTGTCTTTCCCCGGCTTCTCGGCCTATGCCGCCGCCAAGGGCGCCATCGAGGTTCTGACCGTCTACATGGCAAAAGAATTCGGCGAACGCGGCATCACCGCCAACGTCGTAGCGCCGGGCGCGATCGAGACCGACTTCCTCGGCGGCGCCGTCCGCGACATGCCGGATTTGAACAAGCAGTTCGCGCAAATGACCGCGCTTGGCCGCGTCGGTGTGCCCGACGACATCGGGCCGATGGTCGCGAGCCTGCTCGGTCCGGAGAATCGCTGGGTTACGGCCCAGCGCATCGAGGTGTCCGGCGGCCAGACGATCTGAGTGCGGCGGCATTGGCGCACTCCGTCGCGACGCGACGGAGTGCGCGAGCCCTCAGCCCTTCCGCATCACCGCGATCGCATCCGCGATTTCGTCACCGCTACCGTCACCGAGAAAGACCCGACCATCTGCCGGACCGCTGATGGCAGCGTACAGCAGAGCTTTCGCTTGTGCGCATCGTCGGATGGCAACGAGCGTAAATAGTATGACTGTTTGCGCGGCGAGGATGCGGGAAAGCTCACCGCAAATATCCGTGCTTGATCTCGACTATTAGCTCTGTTTGGATCGCTGCCGTTCCGCAATTCGCATTTCGGATAATCATGGCGAATGAAACAGATGATTCCCGTCGTTCGTTGGGTGCTCGTTCAACAGAGGACACCGTGACTGCCCACCGCAAGGGCATCGGGAATCGGCTATTGGCGGCGCTGCCGCCGGCGGATCTCGCTTTGCTGACGCCCCACTTCCAGAAGGTCTCGTTCGAACCCGATGCCGTCCTGGTGCGATCGGGCGACGAACTCGACCCCGTCTATTTTCCCCATAGCGGCGCGATCGCCTTCATGCTCGATATGCCGGACGGGCAAACGGTCGCGACCAGCTTGATGGGACGCGAAGGCGCTTTGGCCTCGTTCTCCGTGCTCGGCCCCTCGCCCTCATCCGTGACCGCGATTGCTCGCACAGCCGGCACTGCATCGGTGATTTCCGCCGCCAAATTTCGCGCTGCCCATGTGCAAAGCGCAGCGATCAGGAATGTCGTGCAGGTCCACGCCCGCGCCGTGTTGCTGCAGCTCCAGCATGTCGCCGCTTGCAACGCGCTGCACCGGGTGGATGGCCGCATGGCGCGGTGGCTCCTGCAGCTTCACGACCGCGTTCCCGAGGACCTGCTTCCGGTGACGCAGGAGGCGCTGGCGCAACTGGTTGGGGTCCGGCGGACGACGGTGACTTTGACGATGAGCAAGCTACGCGAGGCCGGCGCCATCCCGTCCGAGCGGCGCGGGTTTGTCGAGATCCATCGGTCGCGGCTCGAGAGGATCGCATGCGATTGCTATGCGCTCATGCAGCGCACGATCGATCGAATGTATTGCCAGGAATTGGCGGCGCCCCAGCCTGCCGATGCGCGGTTCCGGCAAAGCGCCATCGCCGCCTCCCACGGAGCAGGCGGTGAATTCAAAGCCGTTTCGCGGGCGGGACGATAGAGTGCAAAACCTGCGGCGCGTGGAGAAGTGGATCTCGCGCCTCAGCCCTTCCCCATCGCAGCGATCGCGTCCGCAATCGCGATCGTGCGCCGGGCCATGTCGGCGTGCAGGCGTTCCACCATCGCACCATCCAGGCGGATCGCGCCGCGCGAGGCGTTCTCCGGCAGTTCGAACGCCGCGATGATTTTTCGCGCGCGGGCGACTTCCTCCTCCGGCGGGGTGAAGATGGCGTTGCAAGCGTCGATCTGGGAGGGGTGGATCAGCGTCTTGCCGTCGAAGCCGAGATCGCGGCCTTGCGCGCATTCGGTGGCGAAACCGTCGGAATTTGCGATGTCGCTGTAGGGGCCGTCGAGGATCTCGAGGCCGTGCGCGCGGCTCGCCAGGATGCAATGGGTGATCATCGGGATCATCGCGGCGCGGCCCGGCAGCATCCTGATCCGCGTCTCGCGCGAGATGTCGTTCGGGCCGAACACGAAGCCCGAGAGACGGCGCGAAGGATCGCGGCCGGCGGCGGCCAGTTCCTCGGCATGCAGCACGGCGCGCGCGGTCTCGATCATGGCCCAGACCTTGACGGTCGGCGCGGCGCCGAGCTCGGCCAGCTTGCGGCCGATGGCGTCGAGATCCTCGACGCTTGAAACTTTTGGAACCAGGATGCCGTCCGGCGAGGCCTTAGCGGCCATGGCGGCGTCATCCGGCCACCAGGGCGTATCGAGGCCGTTGGTCCGGATCAGGACCTCGCGCCTGCCAAAACCCTTGGCGGCGATCGCCGCCGCAATGCCGTCGCGCGCCGCCGCCTTGGCCTCCGGGGCGACGGAATCCTCGAGATCGAGGATCAGGCCGTCGGCGGCGAGATTGCGCGCCTTTTCCAGCGCGCGCGGGTTGGAGCCGGGCATGAACAGATGGCTGCGGCGCGGGCGGGTCATGCTGGCGTTCCTTCCTGGTCTGTCGTCCCCCAGCCGATAGCATTTGGCCTGCCCATTCGAAAGGCTTGTCGGCCTTGGCGGTATGTGATTAGGCATGGGCCATGACGACATTCCCGACGCACTTGCTGGAAGGCTACAAGGCCTTCGCCACCCAGCGGCTGCCGACCGAGCAGAACCGCTACCGTGAGCTCTCTGTCAAAGGGCAGTCGCCTGAGACCATGGTGATCGGCTGCTGTGACTCCCGGGTCTCCCCCGAGGTGATCTTCGACGCGGGGCCGGGCGAGCTCTTCGTCGTCCGCAACATCGCCAATCTGGTGCCGACTTATCAGCCTGACGAAGGCGCGCACGGCGTCTCGGCAGCGCTGGAGTTTGCGGTGACAGTGCTGAAGGTGAAGCACATCGTGGTGCTCGGCCACGCCCAATGCGGCGGCATCCGCGCCTTCATCGACAAGATCGAGCCGCTCACGCCCGGCGATTTCATCGGCCGCTGGATGCAGATGTTCATCAAGCCGGGCGAGGTTGTGGAGCAGCGCGAGCACGAGACCATGGCGCAATTCGTCGAGCGCATCGAGAAGGCCGCCGTGTTCCGCAGCCTGGAAAACCTGATGACCTTCCCGTTCGTCCGCAAGGCCGTGGAGAGCGGCCGGATGCAGACCCACGGCGCCTATTTCGGCGTGGCGGAGGGATCGCTGTTCGTGCTGGACAAGGCGACCAAGGAATTCAGGAACGCACGCGAGGGATAATCCTGCCCACCCAGCGAAATGCGGGGCTATCGCATATGATTTGTGGCAGCGGCCTGCGCGCACGCCTCGTCCTTCGAGACGGCGCTTACGCGCCTCCTCAGGATGAGGCTAATCAGCGTCAGTGCTCCTTGAAACTGTTGCCGCGCACTCCGCCCTCATCCTGAGGAGCCCGCCCAAGCGGGCGTCTCGATGGATGGCCGCAGGGAAAAACTCTCAAGGCGATAGCCCTCCTTGCGCAATAGGGCATATCGGAAGTGCAAATCCTGCCTGACGAATGGCGGACAGGCGCCTGGTTCGCTAGAGTGTTCTCCATTCGCCACTCGCCATTTGCTCCATCATGCTGATCCTTGCCATCGATACTGCGCTCGAAGCCTGCGCGGCCGCCGTTCTCGACACCGACGCCGGCGAGCTCCTCGCACGGGAATCGCAGCTGATGAAGCGCGGCCATGCCGAGGCGCTGATGCCGATGATCGCGCGCGTGATGCAATCGGCCGGCCTTTCCTTCACCTCGCTCGACCGCATCGCCGTCACGGTCGGGCCCGGCAGCTTCACCGGCCTGCGCGTCGGCATCTCGGCGGCGCGGGGCCTTGCGCTTGCGGCGAAACGGCCGGCGGTCGGGCTGACGACGCTGTCGGCCTATGCCGCTGGGGTCGTCGCCAAGAGCGGAACGGCGCCGGTGATCTCTGCGATCGATGCGCGGCACGATCACGTCTATTTCCAGATCGTCGCCGGCGACGGCAGCCAGCTGGTGCGGCCGGCTGTCGCCTCCATCGACGCTGCGATCGCGGCCTCGCAATTCGGTGCGCCGCATCTGGTCGGCAATGCCGCCGGGATCCTCGCAGGTCGCTGGCCGAAGGACGGACCGCAGCCCGTTGCGGTCGACGCGCAGCCCGCGCCCGACATCAGCTGGGTCGCCTGGCTCGGTGCGGCGGCCAATCCCGACACCAATCCGGCGCGGCCGTTCTATCTGAAAGCGCCCGACGCCAAGCCGGCGGCATCGACGCCGCTCGCAGCACAAGCCGCGACCTCATGATGGGATGGCTGTCGGAGTGGTGGCGCGGCGGCACCGCCGCCGTCGAGCCCGCGACCATGCGCGATGCCGCGCGCCTCGCGCAGCTTCACGGCGCCTCGTTCGCGCACGGCTGGGGCGAAGGCGAGTTCGAGAGCATGATGAGCGAGCGCAACACGCTGGTGCATCGCTTGCGGCTCGGCCGCAAGACGATCGGCTTTGCGGTGTCGCGGATCGGCGCGGACGAAGCGGAGATTCTCTCGATCGCGGTGGACGGGGCTTATCGCGGCCGCGGCCTCTCCCGCACGCTGCTGATGACCCATCTCGGCCACCTCGCCGGGCGCGGCGTACGCACCATATTTCTGGAAGTGGAGGAGAACAACCAGCCGGCGCGGCGGCTTTACGATCGAGCCGGATTCGTGGTGGTCGGACGCCGCGATCGCTACTATAAGCAGCCCAACGGGGAACAATTGAACGCCCTTCTGATGCGGCGTGACTTGTCGTAACATCGGTGGCAGAAAGCGCCCGCCCAGGCAGACAACGCTATGACCACACTGAAACATTCTTCTGTGTCCAAGACATCCGAGATCGAGGCGCGCTGCGCCGCAACGGGCATGCGCATGACCGAGCAGCGCCGCGTCATCGCCCGCGTGCTGGCCGAAGCGATTGATCATCCCGATGTCGAGGAACTCTACCGGCGCTGCGTTGCGGTCGACGACAAGATCTCGATCTCGACGGTCTATCGCACCGTGAAGCTGTTCGAGGACGCCGGCATCATCGAACGCCACGATTTCCGCGAGGGCCGCGCGCGTTACGAGCAGATGCGCGACAGCCATCACGACCACCTCATCAATCTGCGCGACGGCAAGGTGATCGAGTTCACCTCCGAGGAGATCGAGAAGCTGCAGGCCGAGATCGCCCGCAAGCTCGGCTATCGCCTGGTCGATCACCGGCTCGAGCTCTATTGCGTCCCGCTCGACGACGACAAGCCGACGAATTGAGTTTAGTGCCCATCGATCTCATCATCTTCGATTGCGACGGCGTGCTCGTGGACAGCGAGGTGATCTCCTGCCGGGCGCATGCGGACGTGCTGACGCGCCACGGCTATCCGATCACGTCGGAGCAGGTGTTCGCGCGCTTCCTCGGCCGCTCGACAAAGCAGGCCAATCTCGAGATCGAGACCGAGCTTGGCCGCAAGCTGCCGGAGGCCTATCACGGCGATCTCCAGGACGAGCTGTTTCGCGCATTCGAAGCCGACCTCGAAGCGATCCGCGGTATCCACGATGTGCTGGATGTCGTCACGCAAGCCGTCTGCGTCGCCTCGAGCGGCTCGCATCAGCGGATGCGCGTGAGCCTCGGGAGCACCGGGCTCTACGAGCGCCTCGCGCCAAACATCTTCTCGGCCTCGCAGGTGAAGAACGGCAAGCCGGCGCCAGACCTGTTCCTGTTCGCGGCGAGCCAAATGGGCGTGCCGCCCGAGCGCTGCGTCGTGATCGAGGACAGTCTGGCCGGCATCGCCGGCGCCCGCGCCGCCGGCATGACGGTTTTCGGCTTTTACGGGGGCAGCCATTGCCGCGACGGCTATGCCGAAACTTTGCGCCTGGCCGGCGCCGACCTGCTCTTTGCCGACATGCATCAGCTGCCCGAGCTGGTCCGGCGGGTCGCGGCGGACGCTCTGGCGGGCTGATGTTGCCTCGAACCGTCATTCCGGGCACGCGCGACGCGCGTGAACCCGGAATCTCGCAGTAAAACTCTGGATTCCGGGTTCGCAACTGCGTCGCGCCCCGGAATGACAGGCGGAAATGGCTCCATTCGCTGGATTTTCGGCCCTGCAGCCTATATCTGAGGGCCGTCCTCCAGCTCCATTCGGGTTCCATGACGCCGCCGCGCAAGCTGCACATCAAATCATATGGCTGCCAGATGAACGTCTACGATGCCCAGCGCATGGTGGACACGCTGGCCCCGGAAGGATTCGTGGAGACGGCGAGCGCGGAGGATGCCGACCTCGTCATCCTCAACACCTGCCATATCCGCGAGAAGGCCTCGGAGAAGGTCTATTCCGAGCTCGGCCGCCTACGCGTCGCCAAGGACGAGGCCGCGCGTGCAGGCCGCGCGATGCAGATCGCGGTGGCGGGCTGCGTGGCGCAGGCCGAGGGCGAGGAGATCGTGCGGCGCGCGCCTGTCGTCGACGTCGTGGTGGGACCGCAGAGCTATCATCATCTGCCGGAGCTGTTGAAGCGCGCCGAGGGCGAAGGCCGCGCGATCGAGACCGAATTTCCCGCCGCGGACAAGTTCGGCTTCCTGGCCCAGCCGAAGCCGGACGCGATCCGCGCGCGTGGCATTTCCGCCTTCGTCACGGTGCAGGAAGGCTGCGACAAGTTCTGCACCTTCTGCGTCGTGCCCTATACGCGCGGCGCAGAGGTGTCGCGCCCCGTCGCGAAGATCGTCGAGGACGTGAAGCGGCTCGCTGACAACGGCGTGCGCGAGCTCACGCTGATCGGGCAGAACGTCAACGCCTATCACGGCGACGGGCCGGACGGAAAAACCTGGCCGCTCGGCCGGCTGCTCGAACATCTGGCGGCGATTCCCGGCATCGCGCGGCTGCGCTATTCGACCAGCCACCCCCGCGATGTCGACGACAGCCTGATCGCGGCCCATCGCGACCTCGGTGCCCTGATGCCGTTCGTGCACCTGCCGGTGCAGTCGGGCTCGGACCGCATTTTGGCGGCCATGAACCGCAAACATACCGCCGATGATTACCGGCGGGTCATCGACCGTTTTCGTACCGCACGCCAAGACATTGCTTTTTCATCGGATTTCATCGTCGGCTTCCCCGGCGAGAACGAGCAAGATTTTCTCGCCACCCTCGCGCTTGTCACGCAAATCGGCTACGCTGCGGCCTATTCGTTCAAATACTCCGCCCGGCCGGGAACGCCGGCCGCGGACATGCAGGAGACGGTGTCCCCCGCCGAGATGGACCAGCGATTGGAGCGGCTCCAGGAACTGATCGACAGCCAGCAATCGGCCTTCAACAAGGCCGCGATTGGCTCAACGGTCGACGTGCTGTTCGAGCGTCCGGCGCGCAAGGAGGGCCAGATCGTGGGCCGCACCGCCTACCTCCAGCCCGCCCACGTAATGGCCGCGCCCGACATCATCGGACAGATCCTGCCCGTCAGAATCGACAGCCTCGAGCGCTACAGTTTTCTCGGCGAGCTCGTGACGCCGCGCAAGGTGCGCGAGCCCGCTTTATCGCAAGCCAGTGGAGCCTGAACCCTTGCCCAAAAGCGCATCGGATTCGTCTTCGTTCGCTCCCAGCCGCAAATTTGACCGCGACATGCAAGTTCCGCCCGAGACCCAGGTCGTCATCGACTTCGACGACAACCGCGCCGCTTCCGCGCTGGTCGGCCCCTACGGCCAGCACCTGGCGCAGATCGAGCGGCGGCTCGGCGTCATCGTCGATTCCAAGGGCAACCACATCACAATCGGCGGCACCCGCGACGGCTGCGACGCTGCGCGCCGCGTGCTGGAGATGCTCTACGCGCAGGCCGCGAAGGGGCACGATCTCGACCAGGGCGAGGTCGAGGGCGCGATCCGCGCCGTGATCGCGCAGGGCTCGCTGTTCGAGTTCGACGCCAAATCGGCCAAATCGACCTTCGACAGCATCAACTTGCGCAAGCGTCCGGTGCGGGCGCGCACCGCCGCGCAGGATTCCTACATCCGCGCGCTGAAGCGGCACGAGCTGGTGTTCGGCATCGGTCCCGCCGGCACCGGCAAGACCTGGCTCGCCGTCGCGCATGCCGCGCAGCTGTTCGAGCGCAAGGAGGTCGACAAGATCATCCTGTCGCGCCCGGCGGTGGAAGCCGGCGAGCGGCTCGGCTTTCTGCCCGGCGATCTCCGCGAGAAGGTCGATCCTTATCTGCGGCCGATCTACGATGCGCTCTACGACCTCATGGATGCGCGCATCGTCGAGCGCGCGCTGCAGACCGGCGAGATCGAGATCGCGCCGCTCGCCTTCATGCGCGGCCGCACGCTGACCAACGCCGCCATCATCCTGGACGAGGCCCAGAACACCACGTCGATGCAGATGAAGATGTTCCTGACGCGTCTCGGCGAGAACAGCCGCATGATCGTGACGGGCGATCCCTCCCAGATCGACCTGCCGAACGGCCAGACCTCGGGCCTGGCCGAGGCGACCCGCCTCCTGGGCGGCGTCGAGGGCATCGCCCAGGTTCATTTCAAGGCGGAGGACGTGATCCGCCACGAGCTCGTGGCGCGGATCGTCGCCGCCTATGAAGGGCCGCCGCAGCGGCCGGCCACCGGTCAATCCTGACGAGGCAACACCGGACCAAAGTGGGCGCGAGCACGGCGCCCTTCGTCCGAGACAACACAATGTCCCATTCCAACCTTCCCATGACCGAGGTCCTCGTCGTCGCCGATTGCTGGCAGCGCGAGCCCGATTCTGAAGCCGTGATCCAGCGCGCACTGGCGGCGGCCGCCGAGAGCGTCGACGAGGACGTTGCCGACGCCGAAGTGGCCGTGATGCTGACCGATGATGCCGGCATCCGCACGCTCAACAGCAACTGGCGCGGCATCGACAAGCCGACCAACGTGCTGTCGTTCCCGGCGCTGCAGCCGGAGGGCGCGTGGAAGCCGGGCGATGCCCCGCGCATGCTCGGCGATATCGCGATCGCCTATGAGTCCATGCGGCGCGAGGCGGACGAGGAGCACAAGCCGTTCGACCATCATCTGAGCCACCTCGCCGTGCACGGCTTCCTGCACCTGATCGGCTACGACCACGAGAACGACGAAGACGCCGAGGAGATGGAAGCGCTCGAAACCGAGATCCTTGCCCATCTCGGCATCCCCGATCCCTATGCCGACCGCCCGGGGACGCACTGAGATGCCGGATTCCGAGCCTACCCACGACAATCCCCGCACCACGGCCAATTTGCCGGTTGTGGTGACGCCGGGCGAGGTGCTGCGCCCGAGCGCCGAAAGCTGGCTGCTGCGCGCCATCCGCACGCTGTTCGGCTGGAAGGCGGGGTCGGTGCGCGACGACCTCCAGGTCGTGCTCGACGCCTCGACGCCCGACGACACCGGCTTCTCCGCGGTCGAGCGCACCATGCTGCGCAACATCCTCAGCCTGCACGAGCGCCGCATCGCCGACGTCATGGTGCATCGCGCCGACATCATCGCGGTCAAGCGCGACATCCCGCTCGGGGAACTGATGGACCGCTTCGAGAGCGCCGGCCATTCGCGCCTCGTCGTCTTCAACGAGACGCTCGACGATCCCGTCGGCATCGTCCACATCCGCGATTTGCTCGCCTTCATGACCGCGCGCGCCCGCGTGTCGGAAGCCACCAAGACCAAGCGCAAGAAGCCGCTGCCGGCCGGGCTCGATTTGCGCGCGGTCGATCTCGCGCTGCCGCTTCACGAGGCGCACATCATCCGCAAGCTGCTCTACGTACCGCCGTCGATGCGGGCGATCGACCTGCTCGCGCAGATGCAGGCCTCGCGCATCCATCTGGCGCTGGTGGTCGACGAATATGGCGGCAGCGACGGGCTGGTCTCGATCGAGGACATCGTCGAGCAGATCGTCGGCGAGATCGACGACGAGCACGACAGCGACGAGCCGCCCTCGATCGTGCGCCTGCCCGACAACGCCTTCATCGCCGACGCCCGCGCCAGCCTCGACGACGTCCGCTCGGTGATCGGCGAGGATTTCGTCACCGGCGAGGCTGGCGAGGAGGTGGAGACGCTGGGCGGCTATCTCGTCAGCTTCGTCGGGCGCCTGCCGGTGCGCGGCGAGGTGATCTCGGGCCCCGGCAATTACGAGGTCGAGGTGCTCGATGCCGATCCGCGCCGCGTCAAGCGGCTGCGCATCGCGACGCGGAAGGAACGCCCGGCGCCCCGCACCCAGCGCGAGAGCCGGCGGCGTGAAGCCACGCCGGAGAGCGGACAAGCGCCGGCCAGCGACACGCCGACATCGCCGCCGCGCGACGGGGCCGCCTCGCAGTGAGCCCATCGCAGCGCCTTCGGCAAATTGCGCTCGCCATCATCCTCACCTGGGGATGGCAGCGCGCAGTCGTCGCCATGGCGGCCGGAGCGCTGTCGGTGCTGGCGCTGGCACCGTTCAACCTCTTTCCGGTGCTGTTCGTCACCTTCCCGGTGCTGGTCTGGCTGATCGACGGCGCCGGGGCCGGCCGCTATGGCGGCGTGCCCGCCGCCGCCTTGACCGGCTATTGGTTCGGGCTCGGCTATTTCGTGCCCGGCCTCTACTGGATCGGCTACGCCTTCTTCGTCGAAGCCGACACATTCGCCTGGCTGACGCCGTTCGCGGTGCTGGGCCTGCCGGCCTATCTTTCGATCTTCACGGCGATCGGCTTTGCGCTGGCGCGCCTGCTCTGGAGCAAGAACGCCACGCGCGTGCTGGCGCTCGCAGCGAGCCTCACCATCAGCGAATGGCTGCGCGGCCATGCGCTGACCGGCTTCCCCTGGAACACGTTCGGCTATGCGTTGTCCGAGCCATTGCCGCTGGCGCAGACGGCCTCGCTGATCGGCCTGTGGGGCATGACGTTCCTGACGATTGCGATCTTCGCGAGCCCGGCGACGCTGATCGACCGCACGCCGGATCGGCGCCTGCAATGGCGGGTGCCGGCCGCGGCCGTCGCGCTCCTGCTCGTCATGAGCATCTTTGGCGCAATCCGCCTGTCGCTGCATCCGACCACGATCGTATCCGGCGCCAAGCTGCGCCTGATGCAGCCCAACCTGCAGCAGGACGAGAAATTCAACTATGCCGCCAAGCCGGAGGTGATGAAGAAGTACCTTGCGCTGTCGGACCGCGCCTCCGGCCCGCAATCGACCGGCGTGCGCGATGCCACCATCCTGATCTGGCCGGAATCCGCCTTCCCGTTCTTCCTGACCCGCGAAGCCGACGCGATGGCGCAAATCGCCGATCTGTTGCCGAAGGGCACGGTGCTGATCACGGGATCGGTCCGCGCGCCCGATGTGCCGCGGGGCACGCCGATCACGCGCGCCTACAACTCGATCTACGTGATCGATCACGACGGCAGCGTGCTCGCCGTCTACGACAAGCTGCATCTGGTACCGTTCGGAGAATTTCTTCCGTACCAGTCGCTGATGGAGAAGCTCGGTTTCGAGCAACTGACGCGTGTGCGCGGCGGCTTCATTCCAGGCACCGTGCCGCATGCGCTCCCCGTTGCCGGCGCGCCGCCCGCGTTGCCGCTGATCTGCTACGAGGCGATCTTTCCCGACGAAGTGGCTGCACGCAACGAACGTCCGGGCTGGATCGTGAACCTGACCAATGACGGCTGGTTCGGCATCTCGACCGGTCCCTACCAGCACCTGGAGCAGTCGCGGATGCGCGCGATCGAGCTCGGATTGCCGCTGGTCCGCTCGGCCAATACCGGCATCTCCGCAGTGATCGATCCGGTCGGCCGCACGGTCGCGAGCCTCGGTCTCGGCCTCGAAGGCATTTTGGACGCAAACCTGCCGGCCGCGATCCCACCGACCGTTTATGCACGGGTGGGTGATGTGCCCGCAATCATGCTCGTCGCGGTGGCCGTGCTGTTGGCGGTCCGCCGACGAATAGGCAAACGCCAGCCCTGATCGCACCGCCGCCGCAGCGGCCGGAATCCTTTGACAACCGTAGTCCCACGGTTGACAGACTGCACGCGGGCTCCCCATTCTGCACCGGCTGCGAAAGATGGCGGTGCATTGCTAAATTTCTCCGCAATGTTTCCCAATAACAGGGTTTGATTTTGACGGTGCTGCACCCGAGGCATGCTTGATCATTGCGCCGAAGGTGGTGTTTGGAGGGCTGAGGAAATGTCGAAAGCGCCCAACCCTGTTGACAAATATGTCGGCAGTCGCGTGCGCATGCGCCGCATCATGTTGGGCATGAGCCAGGAGAAGCTCGGTGAAGCTTTGGGCCTGACTTTCCAGCAGATTCAGAAGTACGAGAAGGGCACCAACCGGGTCGGCGCAAGCCGCATCCAGCAGATCGCGGAGATTCTGCAGGTGCCGGTGTCCTTCCTGTTCGAGGGCGGCCCGAGCGGCGTGCCGGGTCCGGATGGCTTCAGCGAAGGCGCCTCGCCCTCTTACGTCTCGGACTTTCTCGCCACCTCCGAAGGGCTCGCTTTGACCAAGGCGTTCACGCGAATCACTGATTCGAAGATGCGCCGCTCGATCGTCGATCTCGTCGAGCAGATTGCGGCCCGCGAAGGTCCGGACAAGCGTTGAAGCTCATGTCCCCCGCGATTTGAGACTGCATCAAATCTGGCCTATGTCGTCATTTACGACCGCGCTTTGATGCGCGTCCGCTTCGATGATGCGATTCAAAGGCACAGATGCGTCCATGACCGGCTCCAATTGGTTCGATTCACAAACTATTCTCGATGGCATCCGTCGCTGGGTGGAGATCGAGACGCCGACGGAAGCACCTGAACAGGTCAACAAGCTGGTCTCCGTGGTCGCGGAGCAATACGGCGACCTGCCCGTCACGCTCGAGCGCATCGCCGGCACGGACGGCTGCGGCGATCATCTCGTGACGCGCACGAATTGGGGGCAAGATCAGCCGGGCATCCTGGTGCTGAGCCATCTCGATACCGTCCATCCCATCGGCTTCATCGAGCGCCTGCCGTTCAAGGTCGAAGGCGACGTCGCGTTCGGTCCGGGCATCTACGACATGAAAGGCGGCGCCTACATCGCCCACCGCGCCTTCCGCGCGCTTTGCGCGACGGGCGATCGCTCGCCGCTCGGCATCACGCATCTGTTCACCTCCGACGAGGAGATCGGCAGCCCGACCTCGCGTGCGCTGATCGAGCAGGAAGGGCGCAAGGCCAAATACGTGCTGGTGACCGAGCCGGCGCGCGACGGCGGCAAGATCGTCACCGGGCGCAAGGGCGTCGGACGCTTCCGGGTATTCATCAAGGGCGTGCCCGCGCATGCCGGCTCGCGGCCCGAAGACGGCCGCAGCGCCGTCCGCGAACTCGGCAACGTCATCCTCGCGCTGGAAGGAATGAACGATGTTGCGCGCGGCGTGACCGTCAATGTCGGCGTGGTGCGCGGCGGCACGCGCCCCAACGTCACGCCCGAGGAGGCCTATGCCGAAGTCGATCTGCGCGTCGTGAGCCTCAAGGACGCGGACGAGTTCGTCGGCAAGATTCTCTCTTTGACCTCGAAGACCGATGGCGTCACGGTCACGGTCACGGGCGAGCTCAACCGGCCGCCTTACGAGAAGAGCAATGCAGGTGCCGCGCTGTACGAGCATGCCAGGACGCTCGCCGGCGAGATCGGCTTCGAGCTGATCGACACCCACACCGGCGGCGGCTCGGACGGCAATTTCACCGCTCCCTTCACCGCAACCCTCGACGGGCTCGGCGTCGACGGCAAGGGTGCACACACTCATTATGAGCAGCTCTATGTCTCCTCGCTCGCCCCGCGCGCGCGGCTGCTCCATCGGCTTTATCAGACGCTGCGATGAGCGAACGTAAATCAGGCCCCGACCGCGACGACAGCGAGCGCGCCTTCTTCGGGCGCCGCAAGGGCCACAAGCTGAGGCAACACCAGGCCGGCTTGATCGAGCAGCTGCTGCCGCATCTTGCCCTCGATATCGACGGTGAGGCGCCGGCGGACGCCCGCGACATCTTCGATCCCGCAGCCGACGACGTCAGGCTCGAGATCGGCTTCGGCGGCGGCGAGCATCTCGCGGCCGAGGCACAGAACTTCCCCACCACCGGCTTCATCGGCTGCGAGCCCTATGTCAACGGCATGGCCAAGATCCTCGCGCAGATCGAGGCGGCCAACATCGGCAACATCCGCCTGTTCGCGGGCGATGCCGCCGAGCTCTTGGCTTGGCTTCCCAAGGAGTCGCTGTCGCGGATCGACCTGATCCATCCCGATCCCTGGCCGAAGCGGCGACACTGGAAGCGGCGCTTCGTCCAGGACCGCACCATCGCCGCGATGGCGCGCGTGCTCAAGCGAGGCGGCGAATTCCGCTTCGTCTGCGACATCGACGATTACTGCGCCTGGACACTGTCGCATCTTGCGCGCTCGCAGGACTTCGTCTGGCTGGCCGAACGCGCCGACGATTTCCGGCTTCCATGGCCGGGCTACACCATGACGCGCTACGGCCGAAAGGCCGCGCGCGAGGGACGCAAGGCGGCTTATCTGCGGTTCAGGCGGGTGGGTTAGCCATCATTGCGAGGAGCCCGCGACAAATTGCAAGGCAATTTGCGCTGGCGACGAAGCAATCCAGAGCGTTTTCGCGGAACGAGTTCTGGATTGCTTCGCTTCGCTCGCAATGACGGAGTGGGACGCTAGATCGTCTGCCGGTTGCGCCAGAAATTCACGACGCGTTCGGCGGTCGTCGGCATCAGGCGCGTGAAGTTGATGCGGGCGGCCTCGATGTCGGCGTCGGCCGGCGTGCGGTTCGAGCCGTACCAGAGCAGGATAAGCGCGCGTACCGTGGGCCAGCCGAGGTTCAGCACCCGACCGAGGATCAGCAGCGGATCGTAGCGGTCGCCTGCGATCAGGCGGTCGAGGACCTGGAGGCGAACGCCCGACATCACCGACAGCGCGGCGACCGATTCCTCGTATTTGTGCGCCTTGGCGAAACCGAGCAGCGCGCTCTCGCCGAGATGGCCTTCGCGATTCAAGGTCAGCACCGTGCGCTGTGCCGCGGAGAAATCGCGGCGCGGACCCGGCGGCAGCGCGGCCTCCTCGATCGCCGCCATCGCGCGCTTGATCTCGGCCTGGCGCGCGGGATTGACCACGGTGGAGAGGCGGCGGCGGATGACGTCGAGCGTCCCGTCGAGCAGCTGCTTCAGGTGCTCGCCGGAAAGGTCGTTGCGCTGGCCGATCTTCAGCGTCAGCACGCCGTCCTGCGCCGCGCGCTTGATCAGCTCGGAATAGCTGCCCGGCGAGAACACTGCACCGGCATTGGCTGCGGCACGGCGCACGACGTCGCGATCGCCGCGCTCGACCAGCACGTCGGTGACGGCGGGCGACAAAGCGGGACGCTCGGTCATCGCCAGCAGATGACCCTGGCCCTTCAAGCGCGCGATCTCGACCAGTGCCGCGTCGTCGAGCACTGGCGAGCGGCGCAGCACGGGGCCGGCGACCGCGATCTCGTTTTCGCGCGCGAACTGATTGACGAGGTGCGGCGGCGCGTTGTTCAGACGCGAGAAGCGCTCGGACAGATCGGCGCGCGATGCCAGCTCGGCATGGGGCACGAGATCGATCAGGAGATTGTCGAACAGATCGATCAACTCGGGGCGGAGCTTGTCCGCATCCCGGAAGAACAATTGGGAGATGGCGCGCGCGATCTCGCCGCGGCGGCGCGGATCGCCGCGCTTGACGATATCGTCCAGTCCAGGAATGAGCGACGTGGCAACGGTCATGAAAACGCAACTCGAACGGGGCACGCCGCGGGTGCGCCCTTGGTCCAAGCCGCCCCACAATCGGGGAATCTAGGCCTGCTTGATGAAGGAAGCGTTGCGCAGAGTCCGACGGGCGCAAAAAGGCCCCGTTCCCGCTGCAATGGGCCTTGTCCGGGGGTTGAGAAAGCGCTATATCAGCGCCAATTCATCTTCTCATACGATCCGCGTAGTGAGAGTGGGCCCGCAAGGACCCGCTCTTTTTTATTACCTGAACGCGGCTCGGCGGGAGATGCGCCCGACGCATCGTCGGGAAAGTTCCGAAGCGGGCTTTGAAATCGTAACCAAGCCTTAACCCAAGCCTTAACCAACGAGCGCTCTGACCCTGGACATGACCGAGCCGAACCCTGGTTCCACGGATGCCGAATTGCTGGCCGAGCCGCGGCTCGTGGTCGAGCCCGGCGTCGCGGCACGGGTGTCCGCGGTGGCAGGTCCCGTGCTGCAGGGCATGGGCTACCGCCTGGTCCGGATCCGTATTTCCGGCGAGGCCGGCTGCACCGTGCAGATCATGGCCGAGCGGCCGGACGGCTCGATGCAAATCGAGGATTGCGAGGCGATCTCGCGGGCCCTGTCGCCCGTGCTCGACGTCGCCGATCCCATCGACCGCGCCTATCGGCTCGAGATCTCCTCGCCGGGAATCGACCGCCCGCTGGTGCGCCGCTCCGATTTCGAGCGCTATTCCGGGCACCTGGTGAAGATCGAGATGGCGGTCGCGCATGAGGGGCGCAAGCGCTTCCGCGGCACGCTCGGCGCCGTCGAGGGCGACCGCGTGCATCTGCATCGCGACGATGCCAAGGCTGGCGACGATGCCGACGTTCTCCTGACCATGGAGGATATCGGCGAGGCCCGGCTGGTGCTGACCGACGAGCTGATCGCCGAATCCATGCGCCGCGGCAAGGCCGAGGAGCGCAAGATGCGCAGGGATCTCGGACTGGAGCCGCCGGCTGCACCGCACGCGGAGATCAGTGCGAAGATCACCAAGAACACCAAGCCGAAGAAGAAGCCGGCCCCGACCAACACGAAGAAACATCGCCTTGCCGCCGAACGCGCGCGGCGCGGCGAGATCGAGCCTGACCAAGGAGACTAGCCATGGCAGTCAGCGCCAACCGACTCGAATTGCTTCAGATCGCCGACGCCGTCGCACGCGAAAAGTCGATCGACCGCGGCATCGTCATCGCGGCGATGGAGGACGCCATCGCCAAGGCGGCGCGCGCACGTTACGGCAGCGAGACTGACGTTCACGCCGAGATCGACCCGAAGAAGGGCGAGCTGCGGCTGTCGCGCCACATGCTGGTGGTCGACAAGGTCGAGAATCACTCCAACCAGATCTCGCTGGTGGACGCGCAGCGCGCCAATCCCGGCGCCCAGGTCGGCGACACCATCGCCGACACCCTGCCGCCGCTGGAATATGGCCGCATCGCCGCGCAATCGGCCAAGCAGGTCATCGTGCAGAAGGTGCGCGAGGCCGAGCGCGACCGGCAGTACCAGGAATTCAAGGACCGCATCGGCGACATCGTCAATGGCGTCGTCAAGCGCGTCGAATATGGCAGCGTGATCGTCGATCTCGGCCGCGGCGAAGCCATCATCCGCCGCGACGAGATGCTGCCGCGCGAGGTGTTCCGCAACGGCGACCGCGTTCGCGCCTACATCTTCGACGTCCGCCGCGAGACGAGAGGCCCGCAGATCTTCCTCTCCCGCACCCATCCGCAGTTCATGGCGAAGCTGTTCGCGCAGGAAGTGCCGGAGATCTATGACGGCATCGTCGAGATCAAGGCGGTGGCCCGCGATCCGGGCTCGCGTGCGAAAATCGGCGTGATTTCCCGCGATTCCTCGGTCGATCCGGTCGGCGCCTGCGTCGGCATGCGCGGCTCGCGCGTGCAGGCCGTGGTCAACGAGCTGCAGGGCGAGAAGATCGACATCATTCCATGGTCGCCCGACATCGCGACCTTCGTGGTCAACGCGCTGGCGCCGGCGGAAGTCTCCAAGGTCGTGATCGACGAGGACCGCGAGCGCATCGAGGTCGTGGTGCCCGACACCAACAACCAGCTCTCGCTCGCGATCGGCCGCCGCGGCCAGAACGTGCGCCTGGCCTCGCAGCTCACCGGCTGGGATATCGACATCCTGACCGAGCAGGAGGAATCGGAGCGCCGCCAGGCCGACTTCGAGAACTCGACCCGGGTCTTCATGGAATCGCTTAACGTCGACGAAGTGGTCGGCCAGCTGCTGGCGTCCGAGGGCTTCACCTCGGTCGAGGAGCTCGCGATGGTGGACGTCAAGGAGCTCGCCGGCATCGAGGGCTTCGACGAGGAGACCGCGCAGGAGCTGCAGAATCGCGCCCGCGAATATCTGGAGCAGCAGGAAGCCGAGCTCGAGGCGAGGCGCAAGGAGCTCGGCGTCGAGGACGCGCTCAAGGACGTGCCCGGCGTGACCTCGAAGATGCTGGTGAAGTTCGGCGAGAACGACATCAAGAGCGTCGAGGACCTCGCCGGCTGCGCCACCGACGATCTGGTCGGCTGGACCGAGCGCAAGGAAGGCAGCGAGCCGACCAAGCACGCCGGCGCGCTCGACGGCATCGACATCTCCCGTGACGACGCCGAAGCGATGATCATGCAGGCCCGCGTCAAGGCCGGCTGGATCACCGAAGCCGATCTCGCCAAGCCCACCGAGGAGGCCGAGGCGACCGAAGATCAACCGGCTTAAGGGCAAAGGAGAATGTCGCCCGGATGCTTGCAGATTCCGACCTCGAACTTGACCATGGCCCGCGGACCGAAAGGTCCGCGACCATGCGCATGTGCGCGGTCAGCCGCGAGGTCCGGCCGATCGACGAGCTGATCCGCTTCGTTGCATCGCCTGACGGACAAATAGTTCCCGATCTCAAGCGCAAGCTGCCCGGACGCGGGATGTGGCTCACCGCCTCCCGCAAGACGGTTGCGGAAGCGGTGCGGCGTCACCAATTTAGCAAGGCCTTCAAGCGCGAGCTGCGCATCCCTCAGACGCTTCCCACCGACATCGAGGCGCTCCTGGTCCGGAGCGTGACCGAAGCCCTTGGGATCGCCGCCAAGGCGGGTCAGGTCGTGGCCGGCTTCGGCAAGGTCGAGAGCGCCCTCCGGGAAGGAACGGTCGAGGTCCTGATCCATGCCAGCGACGGGGCCGCGGACGGAATCCGCAAATTGGACATGCTGGCGCGTCAGAATGCCGGGAATCGCGGTGCTAAGGCGCAGATTCCCGTCGTCACCGCTCTGAAATCGGTAGAATTGGATTTGGCACTGACCCGGTCAAATGTGATACATGCTGCCCTGCTCGCGGGCCCGGCGAGCAAGTCATTCCTGTCACGTAGCCAGATCCTGGTCCGATACCGGATGGCGGACGACGACAAGACTGCCGAAAAACCCGGCCAGGATTTCTGAGAGACAACGACGACCCGATTGGATGGTGCGGCAACGCACAACACTGATAAATCAGGATTAGGACTGCTGAATGGTTGATACCAAGACCCCTGGCGACAAGAAGCTGAGCGTTCCGAGCAAGACGCTATCGCTCAAGCCGCGCGTCGAAACGGGCACCGTGCGCCAGAGCTTCAGCCATGGCCGCAGCAAGCAGGTCGTGGTCGAGAAGCGCGGCAAGCGCCGCATTGGCGATGGACCCGAGCCGCACGCGCCCGAGGTGACGGCAAAGCCGGCGCCGGCCGCACCCGCCGCGCCGCCGCGTCCGGCTCCGCCCCCGCCGCGCAACGCCGGTTCCGGCGTGGTGCTTCGTACCCTCACCGAGGATGAGCGTTCGGCCCGCGCCAGTGCGCTGGCCGATGCCAAGCTGCGCGAGGTCGAGGAACGCCGCCAGGCCGAGGAAGAGGCCCAGCGCCGCGCCGCCCGTGAGGCTGCCGAGCGCGCCGAGCGCGAAGCCGCCGAATCCCGCCGCAAGGCCGAGGAAGAGCGCCACCGCCACGAGGACGAAGCCAAGCGCAAGGCCGAGACTGAGGCCAAGAAGCGTTTCGGCGAAGGTGAGCAGCCGACATCCGCCGCGCGCCCCGCGACCGCAACACCCGCCGCTTCCGCACCGCGCCCCGGTGCGCCTGCGTCCCGGCCTGGAACCACTACCACAGCACGTCCGGGAACCACGACGGCGCGCCCTGCAACCACGACCGCGCAGCGTCCGGGTGGACCGGCCGGCCGCGGCCCGGCCGTTGCGGCCGAAGCTGACGACGACGAGGCGCCGCGCCAGATCCGCCGCGGTCCCGGCGGCGCCGCGCGTCCCGTGGTAGCCCCCAAGCCCACCCACAAGCCCGGCCCGCAGAAGGAGCGCGGCCGCCTGACCGTCGTCACCGCGCTCAATGCCGATGAGGTGCGCGAGCGCTCGATCGCCTCGTTCCGCCGCCGCACCCAGCGCCTGAAGGGCCACGCCTCGAACGAGCCCAAGGAAAAGCTCATCCGCGAAGTGGTCATTCCGGAAGCGATCACCATCCAGGAACTCGCCAACCGCATGTCCGAGCGCGCGGTCGACGTCATCCGCATGCTGATGAAGCAGGGCGCGATGCACAAGATCACCGACGTGATCGACGCCGACACCGCGCAGCTGATTGCCGAAGAGCTCGGCCACACCGTCAAGCGCGTTGCCGCCTCCGACGTTGAAGAAGGTCTGTTCGACGCGACCGACGATTCGACCGACACCGAGACCCGTTCGCCCGTGGTGACCGTCATGGGTCACGTCGACCACGGCAAGACCTCGCTGCTCGACGCGCTCCGTCACGCCAACGTGGTCTCCGGCGAAGCCGGCGGCATCACCCAGCACATCGGCGCCTATCAGGTGACATCGCCTGAAACCGGCAAGAAGATCACCTTCATTGACACGCCCGGCCACGCAGCGTTCACCGCGATGCGCGCCCGCGGCGCCAAGGTGACCGACATCGTCGTGCTGGTGGTCGCGGCCGATGACGGCGTGATGCCGCAGACGGTCGAAGCCATCAATCACGCCAAGGCGGCCGGCGTGCCGATCATCGTTGCCATCAACAAGATCGACAAGCCCGATGCCAAGCCCGAGCGCGTGCGCACCGAGTTGCTCCAGCACGAGGTGCAGGTGGAATCTTTCGGCGGCGAAGTCGTCGACGTCGAGGTGTCCGCCAAGAACAAGACCAATCTCGACAAGCTGCTCGAGATGATCGCGCTGCAGGCCGAAATCCTCGACCTCAAGACCAATTCGGAGCGTCCGGCCGAAGGCACCGTGATCGAGGCCAAGCTCGATCGCGGCCGCGGTCCGGTCGCGACCGTGCTGGTGCAGCGCGGCACGCTTCGCGTCGGCGACATCATCGTCGCCGGTGCCGAAATGGGCCGCGTCCGCGCGCTGATCTCCGATCAGGGCGAGACCGTGCAGGAGGCCGGCCCCTCGGTGCCGGTCGAGGTGCTCGGCTTCAACGGCCCGCCTGAGGCCGGCGATCGTCTCGCGGTGGTCGAGAACGAAGCCCGCGCCCGCCAGGTCACCAGCTACCGCGCGCACCAGAAGCGCGAGAACGCGGCAGCCTCGATCTCCGGCATGCGCGGCTCGCTCGAGCAGATGATGTCGCAATTGAAGACGGCGGGCCGCAAGGAATTCCCGCTGATCGTCAAGGCCGACGTGCAGGGTTCGCTGGAGGCCATCCTTGGCTCGCTGGAGAAGCTCGGCACCGACGAGGTCGCCGCCCGCATCCTGCATGCCGGCGTCGGCGGCATCTCGGAATCCGACGTGACGCTGGCCGAAGGCTTCAACGCCGCGATCATCGGCTTCTCGGTTCGCGCCAACAAGGAGGCCGCTGCGGCCGCCAAGCGCAACGGCATCGAGATCCGCTACTACAACATCATCTACGACCTCGTGGACGACGTGAAGAAGGCGATGAGCGGTCTGCTCGCGCCGACCTTGCGCGAAACCATGCTGGGCAATGCCGAAATCCTGGAGATCTTCAACATCTCCAAGGTCGGCAAGGTTGCCGGCTGCCGCGTCACCGACGGCACCGTGGAACGCGGCGCCAATGTGCGCCTCATCCGCGACAACGTCGTCGTGCACGAAGGCAAGCTGTCGACGCTGAAGCGCTTCAAGGACGAAGTGAAGGAAGTCCAGTCCGGCCAGGAATGCGGCATGGCCTTCGAGAACTATCACGACATGCGTGCCGGTGACGTGATCGAGTGTTATCGCGTGGAGACGATCCAGCGCTCCCTGTAAGTCCAAATCTTACCGAAGCGTTCGGATCTTTTTGAACTGAGATTGCGGGAGTGCGATGGCCGGATGTTTCCGGCCATCCACCCCCTCTTCGTTTCAACAGGACAAATGACAATGCCCGTGTCCCAGATGCGGGCATGACGAGGTGATTTTCGAAAAAATGCCACGGCATCATCAGAAGAAGAGTTCCGCGCCCGGCGGCTCGCAGCGTCAGCTGCGCGTCGGCGAGCAGGTTCGCCACGCGATGGCCGATATTCTGGCGCAAGGCAATGTGCATGATGCCGACCTCGAAGGTCACATCATCACCGTGCCGGAGGTGCGGATGTCGCCCGACCTGAAGCTCGCAACGGTCTACGTGATGCCGCTCGGTGGCCGCGACACCGAGATCGTCATCGCTGCGCTCGAGCGCAACAAGAAGTTCTTGCGCGGCGAGGTCGCGCGGCGCGTTAACCTGAAATTTGCACCTGACATTCGCTTCCGCGTCGACGAACGATTCGACGAAGCGGAACGGATCGAGAAGCTTTTGCGAACGCCTGCGGTGCAGAAGGACCTGGAACAGGATCCGCTTTCGGATCGGGAAGAAGAGCAATGACCATGGACCCCGCTCACGGCACGATCGGCGGCAACGACACCGATCAGCGCGACGCGCAGACCAACGATTTCGCGGAGATGGGCGGCAATTCGCAGCCGCATCAGGAGCCGCGCCGCGTCAACAACGATCCGCGCGCCAAGCAGCAGAAGGGCAACCAGGTCCGCCGCGACCGCCGCGACGTCCATGGCTGGGTCGTGCTCGACAAGCCGATCGGCATGACCTCGACGCAGGCCGTCGCCGTGCTCAAGCGCCTGTTCAACGCCAAGCGCGCCGGACACGCCGGCACGCTCGATCCGCTCGCCTCGGGGGGCTTGCCAATCGCGCTCGGGGAAGCCACCAAGACCGTCCCCTTCGTGATGGACGGCCGCAAGCGCTACCGCTTCACGGTCTGCTGGGGCGAGGAGCGCGACACCGACGACATCGAGGGCCGGGTGACCGCGACCTCGGACCAGCGCCCGAGCCGGGAGGCCATCCTGGCCCTGCTGCCCCGCTTCACCGGGGTGATCGAGCAGATCCCGCCGCGCTATTCGGCGATCAAGGTCCAGGGCGAGCGCGCCTATGATCTCGCCCGCGACGGCGAGGTTGTGGAACTGGCGCCCCGCCCGGTCGAGATTCACCATTTAACCCTTGTCGATCAACCAGATAACGACCGGGCCGTGTTCGAGGCCGAATGCGGCAAGGGCACCTATGTGCGGGCGCTCGCCCGCGATATGGGCCGGATTCTCGGCACTTACGGCCATATCTGCGCGCTGAGGCGGACCCTGGTCGGCCCATTTGGCGAAAACGACATGATTCCGCTGGATCAGTTGGAGGCTTTGTGCGATAGAGCCGCGTCCGGCGAGGGCAGCCTCGCCGACGCGCTTTTGCCCGTTGAGACCGCGCTGGACGACATCCCGGCACTGGCCGTCACTCGGGCTGATGCGGCAAGGCTCCATCGGGGCCAGGCCGTTTTGTTGCGCGGACGGGATGCGCCCACTTGTAGCGGCACAGTCTATGTCACGGTGGCAGGCCGTCTTTTGGCGCTTGCCGAAGTTGGCAATGGCGAAATCATCCCCAAGCGTGTGTTCAACCTGACCGGCCTGACTGCCAGCCCCGGTCGCAACGAGAGAAATTGACGATGTCGATTGCCGCAGAACGCAAAGCGGAAGTCATCAAGACGAATGCCACCAAGGCCGGCGACACCGGCTCGCCCGAGGTTCAGGTCGCGATCCTGTCGGAACGCATCAACAACCTCACCAACCATTTCAAGACCCACGTGAAGGACAACCATTCGCGTCGCGGCCTCTTGAAGCTGGTCTCGACCCGCCGCTCGCTCCTCGACTATCTCAAGAAGAAGGACGAGGCGCGGTACAAGGCGCTGCTCGAGAAGCACAATATTCGTCGTTAAGAGTTCCTGCGCGCGCCACCGGCGCGCGTTTTCGCGCGTGGTTTCGAACGAAAGCGCTTGTTTTTAAGCTTTTTGATCGAGGTTGCGTGCGCGTCGGATGCGGATTGTTGATTCGCGTCCGGGCATGATGAGCGAAGATCGAAGTTTCGGTGTTTGCATTCGTGCCGACTGACAGTCCAGCAGCAATCCGGCGGCTGGGCACAACGGGCAAGGCGCCCGTATGACCCGAAAGGATGGACGCCATCCGACATCCAAAAACCATGGCAGGATCGCAGGACGCTGATCATCCGCTCCGATCAGCGTCCCGCCATCTTGCGCATGGTTTTTGTTTTTCGAGAGCCGTCCCTTCTTTCGAGAACCCATGAAAGAAGACCTCTATGTTCAATAAGCATTCAGTCGAGATCGACTGGGGCGGACGCCCACTCAAGCTCGAAACCGGCAAGATCGCCCGCCAGGCCGACGGCGCCGTCGTCGCCACCTATGGCGAGACCGTGGTGCTCGCCACCGTCGTCGCGGCGAAGGCGCCGCGCGAGGGCGTCGACTTCCTGCCGCTGACCGTCGATTACCAGGAAAAGGCCTACGCTGCGGGCCGCATTCCCGGCGGCTATTTCAAGCGCGAGGGCCGTCCGACCGAGAAGGAGACGCTGGTCTCCCGCCTGATCGACCGACCGATCCGCCCGCTGTTCGTCGACGGCTGGCGTAACGAGACCCAGGTGATCGTCACCGTGCTGTCGCACGACATGGAGAACGATCCCGACGTCGTGGCGATGGTCGCGGCCTCCGCGGCGCTGACGCTGTCCGGCGTGCCGTTCAAGGGCCCGATCGGCGCGGCCCGCGTCGGCTTCGCCAACGACGAGTTCATTCTCAATCCGACGCTCGACGAGATGGTCGACACCCAGCTCGACCTCGTCGTCGCCGGCACTGCCGACGCCGTGCTGATGGTGGAATCGGAAGCCAAGGAACTGAACGAAGACATCATGCTCGGCGCGGTGATGTTTGGTCACCGCCACTTCCAGCCTGTCATCAACGCGATCATCGAGCTCGCCGAGAAGGCCGCCAAGGAGCCGCGCGAAGTCACCGTCATCGACAACGCCGCGCTCGAGAAGGAGATGCTCGGCCTGGTCGAGCAGGAGCTGCGCGCCGCCTATGCGATTCCGATCAAGCAGCAGCGTTATGCCGCCGTCGGCGTCGTCAAGGAAAAGGTGATGGCCCACTACTTCCCGGAGGGCCAGGAGCCGAAATACGACAAGCTCCGTGTCGCCGGCGTGTTCAAGGAGCTCGAGGCCAAGATCGTTCGCTGGAATATCCTCGATACCGGCAAGCGCATCGACGGCCGCGACAGCAAGACGGTGCGCAACATCGTCGCCGAGGTCGGCGTGCTGCCCCGCGCCCACGGCTCGGCGCTGTTCACCCGCGGCGAGACCCAGGCGATGGTCGTGACCACGCTCGGCACCGGCGAGGACGAGCAGTACATCGACGCGCTGTCCGGGACGTACAAGGAAACGTTCCTGCTGCACTACAACTTCCCGCCCTATTCGGTCGGCGAGACCGGCCGCCTCGGCGGCACCAAGCGCCGCGAGATCGGCCACGGCAAGCTGGCCTGGCGCGCGATTCGTCCGGTGCTGCCGCCGCACCATGAATTCCCCTACACCACGCGTGTGGTCTCGGAGATCACCGAGTCCAACGGCTCGTCCTCGATGGCTTCGGTCTGCGGCGCCTCGCTGGCGCTGATGGATGCGGGCGTGCCGCTGAAGCGGCCGACCGCGGGCATCGCGATGGGCCTGATCCTCGAAGACAAGCGCTTTGCGGTTCTCTCGGACATCCTCGGCGACGAGGACCATCTCGGCGACATGGACTTCAAGGTCGCCGGCACGGAAGCGGGCATCACCTCGCTCCAGATGGACATCAAGATCGAGGGCATCACCGAAGAGATCATGAAGGTCGCGCTGGCTCAGGCCAAGGACGGCCGCATCCATATCCTCGGCGAGATGGCCAAGGCCCTCACCGCGGCCCGCGCCGAGCTGGGCGAATATGCGCCGCGCATCGAGACCTTCAAGATCGCCACCGACAAGATCCGCGAGGTGATCGGCACCGGCGGCAAGGTGATCCGCGAGATCGTCGAGAAGACCGGCGCCAAGGTCAACATCGAGGATGACGGCACCGTGAAGGTCGCCTCCAGCGACGGCGAGGCGATGAAGGCGGCGATCAAGTGGATCAAGTCGATCGCGTCCGATCCGGAAGTCGGCCAGATCTATGACGGCACTGTCGTCAAGGTGATGGAGTTCGGCGCCTTCGTGAACTTCTTCGGTTCCAAGGATGGTCTCGTCCACATCAGCCAGCTCGCGGCCAACCGCGTGCAGAAGACCTCCGACGTCGTCAAGGAAGGCGACAAGGTCAAGGTCAAGCTGCTCGGCTTCGACGATCGCGGCAAGACCCGCCTGTCGATGAAGGTGGTCGACCAGACCACCGGTGAGGATCTCGAGGGCAAGGAGAAGGCCGCCGAGGGCGAAAAGGCCCCGCGCGAAGCCGCCGGCGAGTAACCTCTCGGAACATCTGAACACCAAGGGCGGCCGAAAGGCCGCCCTTCTTTTTTTGGCCGTTTGCTACCTGCTTCGTCGAACGCCATGCGCGATTCCGTCGCACCATCACAGCCACTTCGTTCGAAACCCGCAGTGGCTGCAACCGCGTATCTACGTCTACCGCCATACGCTTCACTCAGCGGATCGTCCCAGACAGGAGAACCAGATGTCATCCATATCCCGGCGCCGTCTCATGTTCGCAGCCACCGGCCTCGTTGCGGCCGCCGCTGCCCCGCGCTTGGCGTTTGCGCAGGCGGCCATGGCGCCCACAGGGCCGTTCAAACTCGATCCGCTGGCCTATCCGCCGAACGCGTTGGAACCGCATATCGATGCCAAGACGATGGAGATTCATCACGGCCGCCATCACCAGGCGTTCATTACCAACCTGAACAATTTCGCGAAGGACAATCCGCAGATCGCTGGAAAGCCGGTCGGCGAGGTGCTCGGCAATCTCGGCGCCGTACCCGACGCGATCCGCACCGGCGTCCGCAACAACATGGGAGGCCACGCCAACCACACGATGTTCTGGCAGATCATGGGACCGAACGGCGGCAAGCCGGAAGGCGCCCTGCTCGCCGCGATCGACAGCGATCTCGGTGGCATGGAGAAATTGCAAGCCGACTTCAACGCTGCCGGCGGACGGGTCTTCGGCTCGGGCTGGGTGTTCGTGACTGTCAGCAAGGATGGCAAGCTCGCCATCGAAACGCGACCCAACCAGGACAATCCGATGATGGACGGCAAGCGGGCGCTGCTCGGCAATGACGTCTGGGAGCACGCCTACTATCTGAACTACCAGAACCGGCGCGCCGATTATCTCAAGGCATGGTGGAATACGGTGAACTGGAAGGCGGTGGGCGAGCGCTACGCTGCCGCGAAGGCCGGCACACTCGACGTGTAACGCCGATCCGGGATGATGAAAAAAGGGCGGCCTCTCGGCCGCCCTTTTGTTTGCGGGCCCCCGATCAGGATCGCGCCGCGATGTCGTAGCGGTCGAGGTTCATCACCTTGGTCCAGGCTTTCGCAAAGTCCTTCACGAACTTCTCCTTGGAGTCCGAGGTGGCATAGACCTCGGCGAAGGCGCGAAGCTGCGAGTGCGAGCCGAAGATCAGATCGACGCGCGTTGCGGTCCACTTGACGGTGTTGGTCTTGCGGTCGCGGCCTTCGTAGACGCCGTCCGCACCGGGCGGTGCCCACTGCGTGCTCATGTCGAGCAGGTTGACGAAATAGTCGTTGCTTAGCGTTCCCACCTTCGAGGTGAAGACGCCGTGCTTCAACCCGCCGGCATTGGCGCCGAGCACACGCAGGCCACCGACCAGCACCGTCATCTCCGGACCGGTCAGCCGCAGCAGCTGGGCGCGGTCGACGAGGGCCTCTTCGGGCTGCATGAACTGATGCCGCTTGCCGATGTAGTTGCGGAAGCCATCGGCTCGCGGCTCCAGCGGGGCGAAGGAGGCCGCATCGGTCTGCTCCTGCGAAGCATCCATGCGGCCCGGCGTGAAGCCGACCTTGACGTCGACGCCGGCATCCTTGGCAGCCTTCTCGACGGCGGCGGTGCCGCCGAGCACGATCAGGTCGGCGAGCGAGACCTTCTTGGCGCCGGATGAGGCGTTGAAGTCCTTCTGGATCGCTTCGAGCTTGCCGAGCACCTTGGCGAGCTGAGCCGGCTCGTTGACCTCCCAGTCCTTCTGCGGAGCAAGGCGGATGCGCGCACCGTTGGCGCCGCCGCGCTTGTCCGAGCCGCGGAACGTCGAGGCCGAGGCCCAGGCCGTCGAGACCAACTCCGGCACCGTCAGGCCCGAGGCCAGGATCTTCGACTTGAGGGCCGCGATGTCCTGCTCACTGACCAGCTCGTGGTTCACGGCGGGGATCGGATCCTGCCAGATCAGCGTCTCCTTCGGCACCAGCGGGCCGAGATAGCGCTGGATCGGACCCATGTCGCGATGGGTGAGCTTGAACCAGGCACGGGCGAAGGCGTCCGCGAACTGATCCGGGTTCTCCAGGAAGCGACGCGAGATCTTCTCATATGCGGGATCGAAGCGCAGCGAGAGGTCGGTCGTCAGCATGGTCGGCCGATGCTTCTTCGACGGATCGAACGCGTCCGGAATGATCGCTTCGGCGTTCTTGGCGGTCCATTGCTGAGCGCCGGCCGGGCTCTTCGTCAGCTCCCATTCGAAGTTGAAGAGATTTTCGAAGAAGTTGTTGCTCCACTTCGTCGGCGTCTTCGTCCAGGTCACTTCCAGACCGCTGGTGATGGAGTCGGCGGAGTGGCCCGCCCCATGCTTGCTCTTCCAGCCGAGGCCCTGGTCTTCAAGCGCACCGGCTTCCGGTTCTGGACCGACCAGCGAGGGATCGCCGGCGCCATGGGTCTTGCCGAAGCTGTGGCCGCCAGCGATCAGCGCGACGGTCTCCTCGTCGTTCATCGCCATGCGGGCGAAGGTCTCGCGGATGTCCTTGGCCGCGGCGACCGGATCCGGCTTGCCGTTCGGGCCTTCCGGATTGACGTAGATGAGGCCCATCTGCACCGCGCCGAGCGGCTCGGCGAGCTGGCGCTCGCCGCTGTAGCGCTCATCACCGAGCCAGGTGCCTTCCGGCCCCCAATAGAGCTCTTCCGGCTCCCAGACGTCGACGCGACCGCCGGCGAAACCAAAGGTCTTGAAGCCCATCGATTCGAGCGCGACGTTGCCGGCGAGCACCATCAGGTCGGCCCAGGAAATCTTCTGGCCGTATTTCTGCTTGATCGGCCAGAGCAGACGGCGCGCCTTGTCGAGATTGGCGTTGTCGGGCCAGCTGTTGAGCGGGGCGAAACGCTGCTGACCGGCGCCGGCGCCGCCGCGGCCGTCGGTGGTGCGATAGGTGCCGGCGCTGTGCCAGGCCATGCGGATCATGAGGCCGCCATAGTGGCCGAAGTCGGCCGGCCACCATTCCTGAGAATCCGTCATCAACGCGGTCAGGTCCTTGATGACCGCGTTCAGGTCGAGCGACTTGAACTCCTTGGCGTAATCGAAGTCCTTGTCCATCGGATCGGACTTGTCGGAATTCTTGTGCAGCACCTCGATGTTGAGCTGCGTCGGCCACCAATCGCGGTTTGAGCGCGTGGGTTTTCCGCCCGAAAACGGGCACTTCGAAGTGTCGTCCATGAATACCTCCTCTGGCGGCGTCGAACTCGCGCCCTTGGCCAGGTAGAACCACTCTAAGCGTCGCGTCCTATCAGGGGAAGTTGACTTTAGTGATCGCTGCGATAGGATTTTCTGATGATCAATCTGACGCTGCGCCAGCTCCGGTATTTCGATGCGCTGGCGCGCCACGGCCATTTCGGCCGTGCCGCCGAGGCCTGCTCGATCTCGCAGCCGGCGCTGTCGATGCAGATCAAGGAACTGGAGGAGACGCTCGGCGGCCTGTTGCTGGAGCGCAGCGCGCGCCAGGTCGCGCTGACCCGGTTCGGCGAGGAGCTGGCGCAACGGGTCCGCGACATCCTGCGCTCGGTCGACGAGCTCGGCGATTTCGCGCGCGCTTCGCAGGACCGCTTCGCCGGCCGCCTGCGCATCGGCATGATCCCGACCATCGCGCCCTATTTGCTGCCCAAGATCACCAAGAACCTCACGCGCATGCACCCGGAGCTCGACATCCGCGTGCGCGAGACCATGACGCCGCGGCTGATCCAGGAGCTGGTGGAGGGCCGGCTCGACACCGCCATCGTGGCGCTGCCGGTGTCGGAGCCCTCGCTCACCGAGGTCGCGCTGTTCGAGGAGAAGTTTCTGCTGGTGCGGCCGGGCGCCGATGAAGGCACGCCGGTGCCGTCGCGCGAGATGATGCGCGAGATGCGGCTTCTGCTGCTCGAGGAAGGGCACTGTTTCCGCGACCAGGCGCTCTCCTTCTGCAACATGCAGGCCGCGCCGCCGCGCGAGATGCTCGATGCGAACTCGCTATCGACGCTGGTGCAGATGGTCAGCGCCGGCATCGGCGTCACCCTGATCCCGGAGATGGCGGTGCCGGTGGAGACGCGCTCCGCCTCGGTCTCGCTGGCGCGCTTCCGCGACCCCGAGCCGTCGCGCACCATCGGCATGGTCTGGCGCAAGACCAGCCCGCTGGCGCGGCAGCTGCTGCAGATTTCCGAGGTGGTGTGCCTGTCGGCCGGCAAGGTGCGCGCGCGGCAATCCCTGCGCAGCCAGAAGGCTTGACCGGCGGATGTCGCATCCGGTCATCCGCCCCGCCCGCGCGGCCGAGTACGACGAGATCGGGCGCGTCTGGATGGAGAGCTGGGTCTCGACCGGGCTCGCCGAAGCCAGCGACTTCCTGCTGGCGAACCTGCGGGCGCGCATCCGGCGCGAGATCGAGAACGGCTGGAGCCTGTTCGTCGCCGACGATCGCGGCACGATCGCCGCGATGCTGGCGCTGCACCTGCCGAAGCTCTATCTCGACATGCTGTTCGTCGCGCCCGCCTATCAGGGGCAATCGCTCGGCCGGAAGCTGCTCGCTTTCACGCGCACGCAAATGCCCGACGAGATGTATCTGCGCTGCGTCCGCGAGAACGAAAAGGCCTGGCGCTGGTACGAGCGCGAAGGCTTTGTGCTCGAGAGGGAAGAGATCGAGCCGTCGAACGGGTTCGTGATGAAGTGTTATCGGTGGAAGCGGCCATGGCGAGGCGGCGGGTAGGACGAGGGGGTCTTCACCTTGCGGTTGCCATCGCCGCGCACTAGTAGATGTCTCTCGTCGACGAGAATATACTGGAAGCCGCAACCCGCATCAGCCGTCCCATGTTTCGCATCTGCTTGACTACGATCTTTCTGTTCGGGCTCATCGCAGGCGCGGCGGCCCAATCCGCTCCATTACCGGCTCGGCCAGCCAAGAGCGCCACGCCGAAAGCCGCCCCGAGCTCCAAACAGCCTGCCGCTGCGGATGCAGGACCGTGCGGGATTGGCCTTATTTCCATCGTCGGCAACCGGTTCGGTGTTCAGCAGGTTGGCTTCACCATGTTTGGCAACGAGTACGCGCCCGTCGCGATCGATGGCTGGGGACTTGATGACATCGTCATGTCGCGGGTTCGCGCGGCCGCAGCCGGCAAATCTGTCAAGCGCCTCGCTTATTCACCGAGCGCCTGGGCGCAGGCTGGCGGATCCGGATCGCCGATGCTGAGACGAAACCAGGAGCGGCAGGAATTCGTTCAGCAGAGCGCGGCAGGCACCAAATGTCAGCTCTATGTCCTGGTCGAGAGATTTCAGAACGGCTTCAGCAACACGAATCAATCCGTCGAAGGATTTGGCATCGTGAAGTGGGGCAATCCCATCAAGCGACGCACGTTCCTGTTCGCGCTGACCTATATCACCGTGTACGACGGACAGTCGTTCGAGGTCGTCAAGAAGGGCGCGGCGTCAACGGATGCCGAACCCATGATGTCACGCTTGATCGGGATCAACCCGATCAGCGGCCCCAACAAGGAATTGGATGAGACGGCCTTTCCGGCGTCTGCCAACGAGGTGGCGGGCAACCAAGCGCTGCGCGATGGTGTCCGCACGCTGCTGACGACGAGTCTCGACAAAACGCTACCTCAGCTGCTCCAGCAATAAAGGTTCCCGCCATGATCAAGCTCTATTGGTCGCCCCGCTCGCGCTCGTTCACGACGCTCTGGCTGATGGAGGAGAGCGGCCTGCCCTATGAGCGCGTGCTGACCGACATCTCGACCGGCGCGCAGAAGGCGCCGGACTATCTGAAGATCAACCCGATGGGCAAGGTGCCGGCGCTGATCGACGGCGATGCGGCGCTTGGCGAAGCCGCCGCGATCTGCGCTTACATCGCCGATCGTTATCCCGAGACCAGGCTCGCGCCCGCCGTGACCGACCCGCGCCGCGCGCGCTATCTGCAATGGCTGTTCTTTTCGCCGGGCTGCATCGAGCCGGCCATCATCCAGATCTTCACCAAGATCGAGATCCCGACCTCGACGGCGGCCTGGGGCAGCGCCACGCAGGTGTTCGACGTGCTGGAAGCCGCGCTCGAAAAAGGTCCGTGGATTCTCGGCGAGGAATTTTCCGCCGCCGACGTCGTGATCGGCTCGGGCCTGAACTTCGCGGTGCGCCTGTTCAAGATGGTGCCGTCGCGCCCCGCGTTCGATGCCTATCTCGCGCGCTGCACGGCGCGGCCGGCCTTCCAGCGCGCGGAGAAGATCGCGGCGGGTTAAGCAAGCTCTCGTAGGGTAGGCAAAGCGAAGTAGCTGCAGTAGCCCGGATGGAGCGCAGCGCAATCCGGGACAATCGCATCCGCGGATGAGCCTGTCCCGGATTTCGCTGCGCTCCATCCAGGCTACGAAGCTATTCCGATGACTTCAGATCATCCGGCCGCGGCATCAGGATGACGTTGTAGCCGGAATCCACATAATGGACTTCGCCGGTCACCCCGCCGGAGAGATCCGACAACAGATATAGCGCCGAGCCGCCGAGCTCGTCGAGCGTGACGCCGCGGCGGAGCGGCGCGTGCTTCTGCATGAAGCCGAACATGGCCCGCGCCTCGCCGATGCCGGAGCCGGCGAGGGTGCGGATGGGGCCTGCGGAAATCGCGTTGACGCGGATGCCGCGCGGTCCGAAATCGGCGGCG
Organism: Bradyrhizobium sp. BRP20; assembly: GCF_020194215.1. NCBI lineage: Bacteria > Pseudomonadati > Pseudomonadota > Alphaproteobacteria > Hyphomicrobiales > Nitrobacteraceae > Bradyrhizobium > Bradyrhizobium sp. BRP20. The sequence continues at coordinate 48,726 of NZ_JADYVY010000009.1, forward strand.
AGATAGCGCACGGAGGCCTCCAGCGCCGCCTTGGCCACGCCCATGACGTTGTAGTTCGGCATCGCGCGCTCCGAGGCGCCGAAGGTCAGCGTGATCATGCTGCCGCCTTCCGTCATCAGCTCGGCGGCGCGCTTTGCGACTTCCGTAAACGAGAAGCAGGAGATCACCATGGTGCGCGAGAAATTCTCGCGGCTGGTGTCGGCATAGCGGCCCTTCAGCTCGTTCTTGTCGGCAAAGCCGATCGCGTGGATCACGAAGTCGAGCTTGCCCCACTTTTCGCGGAGCACCGCGAAGGTGGCATCGACGCTTGCGATGTCCTCGACGTCGCAAGGCAGCACCAGATCGACGCCGAGCTGCTCCGCCAGCGGCTTGACGCGCTTGCCGAGCGCCTCGCCCTGGAAGGTGAAGGCAAGCTCGGCGCCATGGGCATGAAGCGTCCGCGCCATGCCCCAGGCGATGGAGTGATCATTGGCGATGCCCATGATCAGACCGCGCTTGCCTTTCATCAAAGCTTCCATTGCCGCCATCGCTCCTATTTTCGACGTCATCGCCCGCGCAGGCGGGCGATCCAGTATTCCAGAGACCGTCGTGATAAATAGAGAAGCCGCGGCGTACTGGATGCCCCGCCCCCCGTGCGCAATTGCGCACTAGGCGGGGCATGACAAAGTCAGAGATCACGCATCCAGCCGGCTGAACACCAGCGTGGCGTTGGTGCCGCCGAAGCCGAAGGAGTTCGACAGCACGGTGCCGATCTTGGCGTTGTCGATGCGCTTGCGCACGATCGGCATGTCGGCGAACACGGGGTCGAGCTCCTGGATGTGCGCGCTCTCGCAGATGAAGCCGTTGTTCATCATCAGCAGCGAATAGATCGCTTCCTGCACGCCGGTGGCGCCGAGCGAGTGGCCCGTCAGCGCCTTGGTCGCCGAGATCGGCGGGCACTTCTCGCCGACGCCGAACACTTTGCGGATCGCCTCGATCTCCGGCGGGTCGCCGGCCGGCGTCGAGGTCGCGTGCGGGTTGATGTAGTCGACCTTGGTCTTCACCGTCGACATCGCCATGCGCATGCAGCGCTCGGCGCCTTCGCCCGACGGCGCCACCATGTCGTGGCCATCAGAGGTCGCGCCATAGCCGACCACCTCGCCATAGATGCGCGCGCCGCGCGCCTTGGCATGCTCGAGCTCCTCCAGCACCAACACGCCGGCGCCGCCGGCGATGACGAAGCCGTCGCGATTGAGATCGTAGGGACGCGAGGCCGTGGCCGGCGTGTCGTTGTACTTCGAGGACATCGCGCCCATGGCGTCGAACAGCACCGACAGTGACCAGTCCAGCTCCTCGCAGCCGCCGGCGAAGATGACGTCCTGCTTGCCGATCTGGATGGTCTCATAGGCATTGCCGACGCAATGGTTCGAGGTCGCGCAGGCCGATGAGATCGAATAGTTCACGCCCTTGATCTTGAACCAGGTCGCGAGCGTCGCGGATGCCGTGGAGGACATCGCCTTCGGCACCGCAAACGGGCCGACGCGCTTCGGTCCCTTGGAGCGGGTGATGTCGGCGGCTTCGACGATGGTGCGCGCCGAGGGGCCGCCGGAGCCCATGATGATGCCGGTGCGGATGTTGGAGACTTCGTCGGGCGACAGGCCGGAATCCTGGATCGCCTGCTCCATGGCGATGTGATTCCACGCCGCGCCCTGGCCGAGGAAGCGCATCGCGCGGCGGTCGACCACCGTCGACGGATCGAGCGACGGCTCGCCTTGCACCTGCGAACGGAAGCCCAGCTCGGCATATTTCTCAGCCCGCGAAATGCCCGACTTCGCCTCGTGAAGGCTCGCAAGCACTTCCTGGGTGTTGTTTCCGATCGACGAGACGATGCCCATCCCGGTGACCACAACCCGCCTCATGACAGCCTCGCCTCAATCGTTGTCTTCTTAGTGATGCGCTCAGCCCAGGCTCGTGCCCTGCTTGAACAGGCCGACCTTCAGATCCTTGGCGCGATAGATAATCTGGTCATCGACCGAAAGCCACCCGTCGGCGATGCCGAGCACGAGCTTCGAACGCATCACGCGCTTGATATCGACGTTGTACACAACCTTGCGGGCGTCGGTCAGCACCTGGCCGCCGAACTTCAGCTCGCTCAGGCCAAGCGCCCGGCCGCGGCCTTCCCCCCCGCTCCAGCCGAGGTAGAAGCCGACCATCTGCCACAGCGCATCGAGTCCGAGGCAGCCGGGCATGACCGGATCGTTCTTGAAATGGCAGCCGAAGAACCAGAGGTCGGGCTTCACGTCGAGCTCGGCGCGCACCAGACCCTTGCCGAACTCACCGCCATTGTCGTTGATGTCGGTGATGCGGTCGAACATCAGCATCGGCGGCAGCGGCAGCTGGGCGTTGCCTGGGCCGAACATCTCGCCGCGGGCACAGGCCAGCAGATCTTCATAGTCGTAACCGTTGCGCCTGTTCAGCATTCACGAGCCTCTGTTCAAATCCCGATTGAGCGGCGTTCCTGGCGAAAATGGGCCCGTCTCGATCGGACCGCCAATCGCCACCGCCGGCCGCGACTTGCGCAAGCTTCGCATGGATTGCCAACCGGGCCTCCATGCCCGGCTGCGCCAAAATCGGCTAAGCGGAACCGCGCGCTCTCTAACACAGGCCATTTCGGGTAGCAAAGCGCAGAGATGAAGGTAAAATGACGGGCTCCCCCAACCGGTTCCGAGCCTAATTAGAACGTCTCTAGTTGCGAGAAACTTGCATCTGCATCTTTCTCTTCTTATGTTACAGGGAGATATTGTTCACGCGTGCCCGAAATCTTGGAAATGAACGAGAATACCGCGTCCCAACACGACGACGACCATGCCGCGGCCCTCCTGTCCGGCCGCCAGCCGGCCCTGACCGGGTGTCCCTGGCACGACGTCAACGAAATGCTGCAGTCCGCGGGGTTGCGGCCGACGCGCCAGCGCATGGCGCTGGGCTGGCTGCTGTTCGGCAAGGGCGCACGCCACCTCACGGCTGAAATGCTCTACGAGGAAGCCACCCTCGCCAAGGTCCCGGTGTCGCTGGCGACCGTCTACAACACGCTGAACCAGCTCACCGATGCCGGCCTGCTGCGCCAGGTCAGCGTCGACGGCACCAAGACCTATTTCGACACCAACGTCACCACCCACCACCACTATTATCTCGAGAACAGCCACGAGCTGGTCGACATCGAGGATCCGCATCTGGCGCTGTCCAAGATGCCGGAGGTGCCCGAGGGCTACGAGATCTCCCGCATCGACATGGTCGTGCGCCTGCGCAAGAAGCGCTGAGCTAATCCTGCATCACTGATTTGGTCGTCATGGCCGGGCATAGCCGTCCAAAGGGACGGCGTCGCTTGCGCTCGCCTATGTCCCGGCCATCCACGTTTTGGGACTAGTCAGAAGAGCGTGGATGCCCGGGACAAGCCCGGGCATGACGTTGGGGCGGCAGATTGCTCCGCCGCCCGACGGCGTCAGTTGACCTGCTCGTCCGAATAGACGCCCCAGAGGCGCTCCTGCTGGATCCAGCCGTCGAAGCCATTGCCGATGACGCGGCACCAGCCTGCGGCGCATTTCTTGACCTGGGTGACGACGCCGGCCTGGAGCTTGGCCGCAACCGCGCTGTCGGGATCGGGCCGGTCATAGATCGGAGCCAGATCGTCCTTGTGCTTCATGGTGACGACCGCGGTGCGGCGGCCCGACAGCAGCGAATGATAGACCCAGCCCTCGGCGCCTTCGGAATCGCGCACCCGGCGCCAGTTCTCGAACTCGGCGGTAATTTCGACCGGCAGGCCGGCACGGGTGTAGACCCAGGCGACGTCATTGTCCTTGGTCGGGCCGGCGCGGACGTTCACGTGATCCGATTTGAGGCTGACATAGCGCGGCACCGGCAAGCCGCTGGTGGTCTGCGGGGTATTGTCCTTCGCCGCATGCGAGGGCCCGACCGAGGCGCTCAACCAGGTGCAAACGAGCGCCATCACCCAACAAAAACGCCCCAACGCCATCAACCCGTCTCCTTCGAAGACCCGGCACACCGGGCCCTCACCCCAAATTCCAAACCCTGCCGCGCCTGCCCCTTCTCCCCGCCCCACGCGGGTTCCAAGCCTTGAGCCGTGGTTCTTGTCTTGGCCCGGCCTTCTGCTAGAGAGAACGGGCACTTGAGCAACCAATTGGCCCCGATTTTCCGGCCGGAAATGTCGGGTGAGCTTGGAGGAAACGCCGGGGACGGACACGGCAAGGGCAGTGTCGAACAACCGGGTTAATGAGGCCTCAACGACCGGCCTTTGGCGACAGAGGCGGCCTGCGATGTCTCATGAGAGCAGGACATGTCGGTGAAGAAAAAGCCCCTCGTCGTGGTGACGCGCAAGCTGCCGGATTCGATCGAGACGCGGATGCGCGAGCTGTTCGACGCGCGGATCAATCTCGACGACACGCCGATGTCGCCCGAGCAGATCGCGGAAGCCGCCCGCACCGCCGACGTGCTGGTTCCGACCGTGACCGATCACATCAGCGCCGAGGTCGTCAACCAGCCCGACTGCAAGCTCCGCCTGATCGCCAATTTCGGCAATGGCGTCGACAATATCGACGTCGCAGCCGCCCATGCCCGCGGCATCACCGTCACCAACACGCCGAAGGTGCTGACCGAAGACACCGCCGACATGACCATGGCGCTGATCCTCGCGGTGCCCAGGCGCATGATCGAAGGCGCCTCGATCCTGACCGAAGGCAAGCCCTGGGCCGGCTGGTCGCCGACCTGGATGCTCGGTCACCGCATCGGAGGCAAACGCCTCGGCATCATCGGCATGGGCCGCATCGGCCAGGCGGTGGCGCGCCGCGCCCGCGCCTTCGGGCTGCAGATCCACTATCACAATCGCCGTCCTGTCGCCCCCGTGATCGCCGAGGAGTTAGGGGCGACCTATTGGGAAAGCCTCGACCAGATGCTGGCGCGGATGGACATCATCTCGGTGAACTGTCCGCACACGCCGGCGACCTATCACCTGCTCTCGGCGCGGCGGCTGAAGCTGATCCGGAAAGACGCCTATATCGTCAACACCGCGCGCGGCGAGGTCACCGACGAGGACACGCTGATCAAGCTGATCGAAGGCGGCGAGATCGGCGGCGCCGGCCTCGACGTCTACGAGCACGAGCCCGCGGTCAATCCGAAGCTGGTGCGGCTCGCCAGAGCCGGCAAGGTGACGCTGCTGCCGCATATGGGCTCGGCCACGATCGAAGGCCGCGTCGAGATGGGCGAGAAGGTGATCATCAACATCCGCACCTTCCTCGACGCCCACAAGCCGCCGGACCGCGTGCTGCCGAGCATGCTTTGAGGTTTACTTCCCGCGCCCTTCGCGCTTGCGCCAATCCGCAACGAAATCGATGAACGCGCGCAGCGCTGGCGGCGTCTGGCGCCGGCTCGGATAATACAGGAACGGGCCTGGAAACGGCTCGCACCATTCTTCCATCAGGCTGATCAGATCGCCCGACTTCACGGCATCGCCAACATAGCCGTCGAGCGTGGCCCAGATGCCGACGCCGTCGAGCGCGGCGCGCATCGCAAGATTCATATTGGTCGAGATCAGCTTCGCCGGCGGATCGACCTTCACCACCTGCCCGGCTCTCTCGAATTCCAGATCGTGCATGACGCCGCTCGAATAGCGTGCGCGGATGCAATCATGGTCGAGCAGGTCCTTCGGATGCTTCGGCCTGCCGCGCCGCGCGATGTAACCGGGCGAAGCGACCACGACGTAGCTCTGTGGGCCGCTCAGCGGGATCGCCACCATGTCCTGCGCGAGATGCTCGCCATAGCGCACGCCGGCGTCATAGCCCCCGCTCACGATGTCGACGAAGCCGCTTTCGCTGACGATGTCGAGATCGACCTGCGGATGGGCACTCAGGAACGGCCCGGCCAGCGGCGCCAGCACCAGATCGACCGCGGGCGGCGGCGCATTGATGCGCAGGCGGCCCGAGGCGACCCCGCGCAGGCCCCGGACCTGCTCCAGGGCATCGCCGACATCGCGTAGCGCCGGTGCGACGCGCGACAACAGCAGCTCACCCGCCTCGGTCAGCGCGACGCTGCGGGTCGTGCGGTTCATCAGGCGGACGCCGAGACGTTCCTCCAGGTCCCGCAGCCGCTGGCTAAGGCTCGATACGGACACGCGAATTTCGACCGCCGCGCGCCGGAAATTCCGGGTGCGGGCAACTGCCACGAAGACATCGAGATCGCGCAAATCGGGCTCGGCCATTGTTCGTCAATGTGAACAAGGCGTTCTGGATTGTCCAGCTTATCAGCGCAATCGCTCTGGCTCATATCTGGCCTCGTGACGCGGCGCAGCCGCCTTTTCGAGGATGATCATCATGGAACAGCGCAAACTCGGTTCAACCGGCCCGACCGTCTCCACATTCGGCCTCGGCTGCATGGGCATGTCGGAGGTCTACGGCGCCGCCGATCGCGGCGAGGCCATCGCCACGGTGCACGCGGCGCTCGACGGCGGCATCACCCTGCTCGACACCGGCGATTTCTACGCCATGGGGCACAACGAGATGCTGTTGCGGGACGCGCTGAAGGACGTGCCGCGCGACAAAGTGCAGCTCAGCGTCAAGTACGGCGCGCTGCGCGGCCCCGCCGGTGAATTCGCGGGAATGGACACGAGGCCGGCGGCGACAAAGAACTTCCTCGCCTATTCGCTGCAGCGCCTCGGCACCGACTATGTCGACATCTACCGTCCCGCGCGTCTCGATCCCAATGTGCCGATCGAGGAGACCATCGGCGGTCTCGCCGATCTCGTGAAGGCCGGTTATGTCAGGCATATCGGCCTGTCCGAGGTCGGCTCCGACACCATCCGCCGCGCGCATGCGGTGCATCCGATCGCCGATCTCCAGATCGAATATTCGCTGATCGAGCGCGGCATCGAACGCGATATCCTGAAGACCTGCCGCGAGCTCGGCATTGGCATCACCGCTTACGGCGTGCTCGCGCGCGGCCTGATCAGCGGTCACTGGTCGAAGGACTCAGGCAGGGCCGGCCGTGACTACCGGCTGATGACGCCGCGCTTCCAGGGTGCGAACCTCGATACCAATCTCGCGCTGGTGGAGCAGCTGCGCGCAATCGCGAACGAGATCGGCGCAACGCCGGCACAGGTTGCGATCGCCTGGGTCGCTGCACAGAACAACGCGATCGTGCCGCTGGTTGGCGCCCGCACCCGCAACCGCCTCAGCGAAGCGCTTGGCACAACGAAGGTGACGCTGACGCCGGTGCATGTCGCGGCGCTGGCCAAGGCGTTTCCACCCAATATCGCGGCCGGCACGCGCTACCCGGCCGAGCATATGGCGCATCTCGACAGCGAGAAGCCGGCGACGGCGTAACCGCGGCGATCAGGTGCGATGGACGCTGAGATCCTCGAACACGGGCCCGTCGCCGTTGAGCGGATTGGCGGGATCGCGTGAATAGCGCAGCGTCTCGAAGCGCATCGCGCGCGCATCGATCATCAGGAGGCGGCCGACGAGGCCGTCGCCGAAGCCGACGATCTCGCGGATGGCCTCCAGCGCCATCATCGAGCCGAGCACGCCCGCGAGCGCGCCCATGACGCCGGCCTCTGCACAGGCCGGCACCGTGCCGGGCGGCGGCGCTTCCGGAAACAGGCAGCGGTAGGTCGGATTGAACTCGCCCTGCTCGTTCGTCTCATGCGCGCGGATGGTGGTCAGCGAGCCGTCGAAGGTGCCGAGCGCCGCTGATATCAGCGGCCGCTTGGCGAAGAAGCAGGCATCGGAAACGAGATAGCGCGTCGAGAAATTGTCGGAGCCGTCGAGCACCAGGTCGTAATCGCCGATCAGGCCGAGCGCGTTATCCGCGTTGAGCCAGGTGGCGTGACCGATGAAGCGGACATGTGGGTTGAGCGCCGCGATCCGCTCGGCGGCACTCTCGACCTTGTGCCGCCCGATATCGGGCGTCGTATGGATCACCTGACGCTGCAGGTTGGACAGCGACACCACGTCGTCGTCGACCACGCCGAGCGTGCCAACGCCGGCGGCGGCCAGATACATCAGCGCGGGCGCGCCGAGCCCGCCGGCGCCGATCACCAGCACCGAGGCCCGCTTCAGCGCCGCCTGGCCGGGGCCGCCGACGTCGCGCAACACGATGTGGCGGGCATAGCGTTCGAGTTCGTCCGGGCTCAGCATCGTCGTACGCCTCTCCTACCAAGCCGCCGCTCTCAACCCTCATGGTGAGGAGGCGCAAAGCGCCGTCTCGAACCATGCAGGTCCCGATTTCGCCGCGGCCATCCTTCGAGACGCGGCCTCGAGGCCGCTCCTCAGGATGAGGATCTCAGCTCGCGGCCTCTACGCCACTGAACCACCGCAACATTGTTCGCGACCAACGAGATGTGCTTCAATCGCATGCTTTTCAATGTTTTGGCGTTCAACGGGCTGGCTGGATTTGTCATGAGATCGATGCTTGCGGCAACACTGATGTTGGCGGCTGCCACGGGCGCGCACGCCCAGATGACGACGCCCCAAGTGCCAGGCGCCACCCCGAAAACGGTCCAGACCGTTCCGGTCAAGCCCCCTGCGATGCAGACGCCGTCCGCGACGGCCGATGGCATGGCCAAAGCCGAGCGGCTGGCGCTCCAGTCCGACCTCGCCTGGGTCGGACAATATAACGGCGCCATCACCGGCGACGTCAGCGAGCGCATGGTCAACGCCATCAAGGAGTACCAGAAGGCCAAGGGCGGCAAGCCGACCGGCGTGCTCAATCCGCAGGAGCGCACCGCGCTCACTGAGGCGGCACGCAAGAAGCAGGAGAGCGTCGGCTGGAAGATCGTGACGGAGCCGACCAGCGGCGCCCGGCTCGGCATTCCCGGCAAGCTGGTGCCGCAGCAGGCAAGCGACGCCAACGGCTCGAAATGGACCTCGCCGACAGGGACGGTGCAGGTGGTTCTCAGCCGCCGCAAGGAAGTGAGCCCGACCTCGGCCAAGCTCGCCGATCTCGAGAAGGAGCCGTCCGGCCGCAAGGTCGATTACACCGTGGTGAAGCCGGATTTCTTCGTGCTGTCGGGCTTGCAGGGCCAGAAGAAGTTCTACGTCCGCGGCACCTTCAAGGGTGACGAGGTCCGCACCATGACGATCCTCTACGACCAGGCGACAGAGAATACGGTCGAGCCGGTCGTGATCGCGATGTCGAGCGCGTTCAACGCGTTTCCGTCGGGACCGCTGGCCGGGCCGCCGCCGCGCAAGACCGTTGAATACGGCACCGGCATCGTCGTCAGCGAGGACGGCGCGATCGTCACCGACCGCCTCGTCACCGACGGCTGCCTTGCGATCACGATCGCCGGCCATGGCAGCGCCGACCGTCTCGCCGAGGACAAGGAGCACGATCTCGCGCTGCTGCGCATCTACGGCGCGCGCGACCTGAGGCCGCTCAGCCTCGCCGGAGGGGCCGCGAAGACCAATGTCGATGTCGTCGGCATCGCCGATCCGCAAAGCCAGGGCGGCGCCGCCGCCGTGTCGAACCTCAAGGCCGCGTTGACGCCGGCGATGAGCAGCAATTCCGCGCTCTCGCCGCCGCCAGCGGTCGGCTTCTCCGGCAGCCCAGCCGTCGACGGCGACGGCAAGTTCGCCGGCATCGCGCTGCTGAAGCCGGCGGTGGTCGCGGGACCCGCGACGTCGGTGCCGGCATCACAGGCGATGATGGTCTCTGCCGAGGCGGTGCGCGGGTTTCTCAAGGCGAAGGGCGTCAGCCCGAATGGCACGTCGACCGACGCCAAAGCCGCCGTCGTGCGCGTGATCTGCGTGCGCAAGTAGGTCTCGTGCCCCTGGACGCGTTGCAGCGCTTGCGCTGCCGCGCAGAGCCGGGGCACGGCCGTGCGGGCCATCTTACGTACGACTACGGAGCCGGTAATGGTACGGATTCGCTGGTATTCGCGATTCCGCCATCATCGTTACCGTTGATTCGGACCTCCGCGATCCCCTTTGGATCGGGCCGGCACGTCCTGAGCGAGAAGCGCTCAGCATCCAGAAGCGATGCACGTTCGCGTGGCGTATCCCTGACCCAGCACTCCAAAGGATTGACCTTCAATGCACACGATCGTACTGGCCACCCAAAAGGGCGGCAGCGGCAAGAGCACGCTCGCCGTCGGCCTCGCCTTGGCCGCCAAGCAGGCCGGCTTCACCGTCCGCCTGATCGAGACCGACCCGCAGGGCACCCTCTCCAACTGGCAGCGCCGCCGCTTGACCGACGATCTCGTCGTCGAGCCGATCTATCACGCCGCCGATATCGCGCCGCGTCTCAAGATGCTCGCCGACAGCGGCCTCCAGCTCGCGATCGTCGACACCGCCGCCGGCCTCAGCGCCGCCACCACCGCCGCGATCCGCCATTCCGACCTCTGCCTGATCCCGGCCCGTCCCAGCGTCGCCGACATCGAAGCGACCGTCTCGACGCTGAGTGTCGCCCGCGCCTGGAAGCGGCCTTACAGCTTCGTGCTGAACCAGACGCCGATCCGCGGTCAGCGCATCGACAACGCCGCGACCGCGCTCGCCGAGGAGGCCGCGCTCGATCTTGCTGATGTGCTCGCGCGGCCGCTGATCGTGATGCGCAACGATCACCAGGACGCGCTTGCGAGCGGCCTTGCCGTGAGTGAATTCGCGCCGAACGGCAAATCGGCGGACGAGATCCGCGGCCTCTGGCGCTGGATCGAGACCCGGCTCGAGCTCGAAGCCACCACCAATGTCCTGATCGACCAGGTCATCTCGGCTGCGCACGGCATGCTGCAGATCGTTGCGGAACAGGCGGCGGACGAGACCACGGCACTGGCGTCCTGAGCGGGGCGATCGCTCGGACGACAGTCGGGCTCTTCGCCATCCGGTGAACGGGCCCAAGCGACGAAGCAGTTCGGCCACCAGCCCGGCCGGATTGCTTCGCCTCGTGCGTTGTAGCGAGGGCTCCCGTAGCCTGGATGAAGCGAAGCGCAATCCAGGAAGGTCTCTCCGCGGAGAGGCCGGCCCCGGATTACGCTGCGCTCCATCCGGGCTACGACGCTGCGGCAATCCCGAGGGTCACTTTTGACATTTCGGGCACCAGAAGGTCGAACGACCGTTCTGCACGAACCGCTTGATCGTGCCGCCGCAGCGCGGCGTCGTGCATTTTTCGCCTTCGCGGTCATAGACCCTGAACGAATGCTGGAAATAGCCGAGCTCGCCCGAGGTCTGGCGATGGTCGCGCAAGCTGGAGCCGCCGGCCTTGATGGCATCGTTCAGCACGGTGTGGATCGCGCCGACCAAGCGCTGCGCATGGTCCGTCGGCTCGCCCTTCCTGGTGGATAGCGTCGCAGCAATGCGGCGCGGCGACAGATGCGAGCGGTGCAGCGCCTCGCAGACATAGATGTTGCCGAGCCCGGCCACCACGCGCTGGTCGAGCAGCGCGGCCTTCAGGCTCGTGGTCTTGCCTTGGCAGGAGCGCGCCAGCATCGCGGCGTCGAATTCGTTGCCGAGCGGCTCGGGGCCGAGCCCGCGCAGCAGCGGCTCGTCTTCGAGCGCGCCACGCGCAATAACTTTCATGTATCCGAAGCGGCGCGGATCGTTGAAGACGATGTCGGCGCCTGAGGACATCCGAAACAGCACGTGATCGTGCGCGGAATCCTTGGCCTTCGGATAATGAAACTCGCCTGGCTGAGCCTCGTTGTCCGGCTTGATGACGCGGAACGAGCCCGACATGCCCAGATGCATCAAGAGCACGTCGCCGGAGGCGAGATCGGCCATGAGATATTTTGCACGGCGCCCGAGGCCCGTGACGACTTGCCCCTTGAGCCGGGCCACGAAGTCGGGCTGGAACGGAAAGCGCAAATCTGGCCGGCGGGCCTCCGCATCGAGGATTTTCGCGCCCTCCATCACGGGCTGAAGGCCGCGGCGGACGGTCTCGACTTCGGGCAATTCAGGCATGGTCGGGCATTCACCTTATGAAGGCGGTGTGATAGCGCCATTGCGGCGGGCGGGCTATGGTCCGCCGAGTGGAGTAGAGTAATGGATCGGCCGGGCGAAACCACGCATTTTGGCTTCAGGGACGTTCCCCTCGGGGACAAGCAGACGCTGGTGAACGATGTGTTTCGCAGCGTGGCGTCGCGCTATGACCTGATGAACGATTTGATGTCCGGTGGCCTGCACCGGGTCTGGAAGGACATCATGATCACCGCGCTGGATCCGCCGAGGGGCGACCGGCCGTTCGCGCTGCTTGACGTCGCCGGCGGCACCGGCGACATCTCGTTCCGTGCCGCCAAGGCCGCCGGCCCCGGCTTCCACGCCACGGTGTGCGACATCAATGCGGACATGCTGGCCGTGGGGCGCGAACGCGCCGCCAAGCGTCATCTGGACACCCAGGTCGATTTCGTCGAAGGCAATGCCGAATCGCTCGGCTTCGCCGACCGCAGCTTCGATGCCTATACGATCGCTTTCGGCATCCGCAACGTGCCCCGGATCGACCTTGCGCTGCGCGAGGCCTATCGCGTGCTGAGACCCGGCAGCCGCTTCCTGTGCCTGGAATTCTCCACTGTCGAGATGCCCGGCCTCGACAAGCTCTATGATCTGTTCTCGTTCAAGGTGATCCCGCCGCTCGGGCGCATGGTCACGGGCGACGCCGAATCGTACCAGTATCTCGTCGAGTCCATCCGCAAATTTCCAAAGCCGGCCGCCTTCGCCGACATGATCCGCGAGGCCGGCTTTACCCGCGTCAGCTGGCAGACACTCTCCGGCGGCATCGTCGCACTGCATTCGGGCTGGCGTTTGTGATCTCTGCCGTCACCCACATTGCGCGCCTGATCCGCGCCGCGTTCGTCTTTGCGCACGAAGGCGTGTTCGGCGCGGTCGATCCGAGCCTGGTGCCGCCGCCGGGACAGCTCGCGCTGAAGCTGGCGCGCATCATCGAGCGCCGTGGCGCCAAGCAGGGACCGCGGATCTCGCGCGCGCTGACGCGGATGGGCCCGGCCTATCTCAAGCTCGGCCAGTTCCTGGCCACGCGCCCCGACGTGGTCGGCGTCATCATGGCGCGCGACCTCGAAAGCCTGCAGGACCGCCTGCCGCCGTTTCCGCAGCAGGAAGCCGAGGCCACGATCGCGACCTCGCTGGAACGGCCGCTGACGGACATCTTCGTGAGCTTCGGCCCGCCGGTCGCGGCGGCCTCGATCGCGCAAGTGCATCGCGGCGAGGTGGTGCGCGACGGCATCCGCAAGTCCGTCGCGATCAAGGTTCTGAGACCCAACGTCGCCGCGCGCTTCCGCCGCGATCTCTCCGATTTCTTCTACGTCGCGCACAAGGCTGAGGCTTATTCGGCCGAGGCGCGGCGCCTGCGCCTGATCGAGGTCATCAACACCATGTCGCGCTCGGTCGCGATGGAGATGGACCTACGGTTAGAGGCTGCCGCCTTGTCGGAGATGGCGGAGAACACGCGCGACGATCCCGATTTTCGCGTGCCCGCCGTCGACTGGGACCGCACCACGCACAACGTGCTGACGATGGAATGGATCGACGGCATCGCGCTGAACGATCACAAGCGCCTCGCCGAGGCGCGGGTCGACCTGCCCGATCTCGGCCGCAAGGTGATCCAGAGCTTCCTGCGCCACGCGCTGCGCGACGGCTTCTTCCACGCCGACATGCATCCGGGCAATCTGTTCCTGGATGACGCCGGCCGCCTCGTCGCGGTCGATTTCGGCATCATGGGCCGGCTCGGCATGAAGGAGCGGCGCTTCCTCGCCGAGATCCTGCTCGGCTTCATCACCCGCGATTATCGCCGCGTGGCCGAGGTGCATTTCGAGGCCGGCTATGTGCCCGCGCATCATTCGGTCGAGAATTTTGCCCAAGCCATCCGCGCCATCGGCGAGCCGATCCACAACCGCACGGCGGAAGAGATCTCGATGGCGCGGCTGCTCACGCTGCTGCTCGAGGTCACCGGCCTGTTCGACATGACGACGCGGCCCGAGCTGATCCTGCTGCAGAAGACCATGGTGGTGGTCGAGGGCGTGGCGCGCGGCTTCGATCCCAAGCTCGACATCTGGCGGATCGCCGACCCCGTGGTGCGCGAATGGATCGAGCGCAACCTCGGACCGATCGGCCGCATCGAGGGCGCGCTCACAGGGACCGGGGACATCGCGCGGGTCTTGATGCGCCTGCCGGAGATCGCCGAGCGGTCGGTGAAGGTGCTCGAGCAGCTCGAGACCATGACGCGGGAGGGCATCAGGCTGTCGCCGGAGAGCATCGCGGCGATGGGACGCAGCGAGGGCCGCAAGAACCGCTGGCGCACCGTGGCGCTCTGGATCATTGCCGCGACCTTCATCGGGATTCTGATCGCCGTCCGGAATCTGTGATTGCATTGCAATCACTGGAGTGATAGCATCGCTATCATTCCGTGCCGGAGGGCGTCATGGCAAGCCTGACCATCCGCAAGCTCGACGATGCCGTCAAAACCTATCTGCGGCTGCGCTCGGCCAAGAACCACAGGTCGGTCGAGGAGGAGGTCCGGGTCATCCTGCGGGAGCTGATCGAGGGCCGCGAGGAGCCGCTGACGCCGTTTGCGGTGCCCTCCGCCGCCCCGACGCCGCAGCGCAGCGGCGCCGTTCCCGAGGTCAGCGTCACCCTGATCATCGGCGGCGGGATCGCGGCCTATAAGTCGCTCGACCTGATCCGCAGGCTGAAGGAGCGCCGCATCGAGGTCCGCTGCGTGCTGACCAAGGCGGCGCAGCAATTCGTGACGCCGCTGGCCGCGAGCGCCCTGTCGCATGAGCGCGTCTATACCGACCTGTTCGACCCGCAGAGCGAGTTCGATGCCGGCCATATACGCATCGCGCGCGACTGCGACCTGATCGTGGTGGCGCCGGCCACGGCCGACCTGATGGCGAAGATGGCGAACGGCCATGCCGACGACCTCGCCAGCGCCATCCTGCTCGCGACCAACCGCAAGGTGCTGCTGGCGCCGGCGATGAATCCGCTGATGTGGAGCAACGCGGCGACGCGCCGCAACGTCGCCCAGCTCCAGCGCGACGGCGTTGTGCTGATCGGCCCGAACGCGGGCGAGATGGCCGAAGCCGGCGAAGCCGGAACGGGCCGCATGTCGGAAGCCATCGAGATCGCCAATGCCGCCGAGCGCCTGCTGCGGCCGCCGACGCCGAAGCCGCTCGCCGGCAAGCGCGTGCTGATCACCGCCGGTCCCACCCACGAGGCGATCGATCCCGTGCGCTACATCGCCAACCGCTCCTCCGGCAAGCAGGGCTTTGCCATTGCCGCCGCTGCGCAGGCCGCGGGCGCCGAGGTTACTCTGGTGAGCGGTCCGGTCGACCTCGACGATCCCCCGGGCGTGACGGTGAAGCATGTCGAATCGGCGCGGCAGATGCTGGAGCAGGTCAAGGCCGCGCTTCCCACCGACGTCGCGATCTTCGCCGCCGCGGTCGCCGACTGGCGCGTCGCCAATGAAGGCGAGCAGAAGCTGAAGAAGACCGCAGCCGGCATGCCGCCGCTGCAATTGGTCGAGAACCCCGACATCCTCGCCACCATCTCCAAGCTCGCCGAGCAGCGCCCGAGGCTCGTGATCGGCTTTGCCGCCGAGACCGAGCACCTAATCGACAACGCCAAAGCAAAATTCGCGCGCAAGGGCTGCGACTGGATCGTCGCCAACGACGTCTCGCCCGCCACCGGCGTGATGGGCGGCGACCGCAACACGGTCCACCTGCTCAGCCGCAAGACCGGTGCGCCGGACGGCGAGATTGCAGTTGATTCCTGGCCGGCGATGACCAAGGAACAGGTCGCGATCGAACTGGTCGCGCAGATCGCGAAGAGCGTGACCGGCAAATCCCTGGAGTCCGCATCTTGAGCACGAAGGTGACCGTCGAGCTGCAACGCCTCGCCCACGCTGAGGGCCTGCCGCTGCCGGCCTATCAGACCAGCGAGGCCGCCGGCCTCGATCTGATGGCCGCGGTGCCGGACAACGAGCCCATGACGCTCGCACCAGGCCAATACGCGCTGGTGCCGACGGGCCTTGCCATCGCCTTGCCGCCCGGACACGAGGCGCAGGTGCGGCCGCGTTCGGGGCTGGCGGCCAAGCACGGCGTCACCGTGCTGAATTCGCCGGGCACGATCGATGCGGACTACCGCGGCGAGATCAAGGTGATCCTGATCAATCACGGCACCGCGCCGTTCGTGATCAAGCGCGGCGAGCGCATCGCCCAGCTGGTGATCGCGCCGGTGCTGCAGGCCGCGCTGGTTCCCGTCGTCACATTGTCGGCGACCGACCGCGGCGCCGGCGGTTTTGGCTCGACCGGGCGCTAACCCAAGACAACTCCAGCCGAATCATCCGCAGAACCACGCGCCTTGGAACCGCGCGGCCCGCATTTTTTTGGGGCCGCCTTTGCGTTCACGATCTGGACTCTTACCGGCGGAGTCGCGGTGAGGGTATTGTCTTTTGATTCGCGCGCGACGGGGGTCGCCGCGCGCAGATTCGTGCGGTCTTGAATTTCCGCGTCTTGGGGCAACTATGTCAGGCGTGATCGTGTCGATGCGTCGGACGCTGTTGTCGTGCACATCGCTGGCGCGCAACGGCTTGGTGGGAGGCGCTCTCGCAGCGCTGCTGCCGGCTGCGCCGGCCAAGGCCGCCGACCTCATCGACACCCTCGCCCTCGTGATGGATCTCAACCGGCAGGAACTCGCGGTGCTCGCCACCGCGCTGGCCCTGCTCGGCTTCTCGGTGATGGCCGCGATCCTGTTGATGCGGACGCGGGTGCGCACGGCGAAGAACGAGGCGCGGCTGCGCGCGCGGATCGGGGAACTTCAGCTCCAGGCCGACCGCTTCGGCGCACTGTTGTTCGCCGAGCCGCAGATCCTGATCTCATGGCCGGCGGGCGACAACCGCGCGCAGATTTCCGGCGATATCGCGCTGGTGCTGCCGCGCGATTCCTCGCCGCAGCGCGTGCTGGCGTTCGGAACCTGGCTGCCGCCGGAACCGGCGCTGCTGATGGACCATGCGGTCGATGCGCTGCGCGAGCGCGGCGACGGATTCCAGCTGACGTTGACCACCGCGCACGGCCATATGCTGGAAGCGATCGGGCGCGCCATCGGCGGCCAGGCCATCGTCCGCATTCGCGAGCTCTCGGGCCTCCGCCGCGATCTGGCCGAGACCAATCTGCGCTACAAGGCGCTCTCCGACGAGACCGAGATGCTTCGCGGCTTTGCCGCGGCCGCACCGTGGCCGATCTGGGCGAAGGGCGAGAACGGCGCGCTGACCTACGCCAACCCGGCCTATGTGCGCGCCACCGAAGCGACCAGCGCCATCGATGCCCAGGAGCGCAAGCTCGAGCTGCTCGACAGCGACGACCGCAATGCGATGGAGCGGAGGCTGAAGGAAGCCGCCAATTTCACCTCGCGGCTGCCGATCGTGGTCGGCGGCGAACGGCGCATCTACGATGTGCGCGCCGTCAATGTCGGCAGCGGCAGCGTCGGCGTCGCCATCGATGCCAGCGAGGCGGATGCGCTGAGCTCGGCGCTGGTGCGCATGGCGGAGGCGCACCGCCGCACGCTCGACCAGCTCTCCTCCGGCGTTGCCGTGTTCGACGGCCAGCGGCGCCTTGCCTTCTACAACGATTCCTATCGCCGGCTGTGGGATCTCGATCGCAACTTCCTCGACGCTCATCCCGACGATTCCAGCGTGCTCGACCAGCTCCGCGCCGCGCGCAAATTACCGGAGCAGCCGGATTTCCGCGCCTGGAAGGCCAAGCTGCACGAGGCCTATCGCGCGGTCGAGACCGCCAAGGACACCTGGTTCCTGCCTGACGGCCGCGCGCTCTCGGTCGTCACCACGCCGAATCCCGAGGGCGGCGTCACCTATCTGTTCGACGACGTCACTGAAAGCCTCGACCTCGCCCGCCGCTTCGACGGCCTGATCCGCGTCCAGCGCGAGACGCTGGACAGCCTCGCCGAGGGGGTCGCGGTGTTCGGCAGCAACGGCAAGGCGCAGCTGTTCAATCCGGCCTTCGTGCGGATGTGGAAGCTGTCGAGCGATGCCATGCGCGACGAGCCGCATATCCAGACCGTCGAAGGCTGGTGCCATCAGCTGTTCGACGATCCGCAAGTCTGGCGCCAGATCCGCGAGGCCATCACCGCGATCGAGAACCGCGCCGACCTGCCGCTGAAGCTGGAGCGCAAGGACGGCAGCGTGCTCGACGGCATGATCCGGCCGCTGCCGGACGGCGCCACCATGCTGACCTTCCAGGACATCACCGACACCGAGAATGTCGAGCGCGCGCTGCGCGAGCGCAACGAGGCGCTGGAGGCGGCCGACCAGATGAAGGTGGATTTCGTCCACCACGTCTCCTACGAGCTGCGCTCGCCGCTCACCACTATCATCGGCTTTGCGCATTTCCTCAGCGATCCCTCGACCGGACCGCTGACGCCGAAGCAGGCCGAATATCTCGACTACGTCACCAAATCGACCAACGCTCTGCTCGCGCTCACCAACAACATCCTGGATCTCGCCACCATCGACGCCGGCGCGATGAAGCTGGAACTCGGGCAGGTCGACGTCAGCAAGGCCATCGAGCTTGCCGCCGAGGGCATCCAGGACCGGCTCGCCACCGACCGCATCCGCCTCAAGGTCGAGATCGCGCCCGACGTCGGCAGCTTCGTCGGCGACGAGAAGCGCGTGGTGCAGGTGCTCTATAACCTCCTCGCCAACGCCGTCGGGTTTTCTCCACAGGATTCCACCGTCGGCATCAGCGCGCGGCGCACCGAACGCAGCGTGGTCTTCACCGTGACAGATTCGGGCCCTGGAATACCTGCCGACATGAAAGACAAGGTGTTCAACTGGTTCGAAAGCCGCTCGCAGGGCTCGCGTCACCGCGGCGCCGGGCTCGGCCTGTCGCTGGTGCGCTCCTTCGTCGAGCTGCATGGCGGCAAGGTGCGGGTGGATTCGATCGTCGGCCGCGGCACGGTCGTGATCTGCGATTTCCCGACCGACCAGGCGGCGCATCGCGACGCCGCCGAATGACGGAAACAACCACATTCTCCGTCGCGCTTCACAACGAGACGGCCACGGCGCAGCTCATGGCCGACCTCGCGCTGCTGCTTGGCCCCGGGGACGTCATCACCCTCACCGGCGATCTCGGCGCCGGCAAGACCGCGGCGGCGCGCAGCCTGATCCGCTATCTCGCCGCCGACGACGCGCTGGAGGTGCCGAGCCCGACCTTCACGCTGGTGCAGGGCTACGAGCTGCCGCCCTTCCCGGTGCTGCATGCCGATCTCTACCGCGTCGAGGACGAGAGCGAGCTCGAGGAGATCGGGCTGTCGCCGCTGCCCGATGCCACGCTGGTGCTGATCGAATGGCCGGAGCGCGCTCCGTCGGCGATGCCCGAGGACCGCATCGACATCGCGCTGACGCACCGGCCGGCGCTGGGCTCCAATGCGCGTGCCGCCGACATCACAGGCCATGGCAAGGCCGCCGCCATCGTTGCGCGGCTGCAGGCGCTGCGCGAATTCCTCGACGCATCCGGCTATATCGATGCGACGCGCAAGCGCATGCCGGGCGACGCCTCGACGCGCTCCTATGCGCGGCTCGTGCGCGATGAGGACATCGTCATCCTCATGAATTTCCCGCAGCGGCCCGATGGCGCGGCGCTCTACGACGGAAAATCCTACAGCGCCGCGGTGCATCTGGCCGAGAACGTAAAACCCTTCGTCGCCATCGACGAAGGCCTCCGGGCGCAGGGGATCTCCGCGCCTGCGATCCATCATTTCGATCTCGACCAGGGCTTTCTGATCTCCGAGGATTTCGGCAGCGAGGGCGTGATCGAGGGCGATCCGCCGCGGCCGATTCTCGAGCGCTACGAAGCCGCCACCGACGTGCTGGCGATGCTGCACGGCAAGACGCTACCGGAGACGCTGCCGCTGGACGGGCAGACCTACGCGATCCCCGTCTTCGACGTCGAGGCGCTGCTGATCGAGATCGGGTTGATGCCGGAATGGTATTTGCCCGATCGCAACGCGCCGCTGAGCGATGAGGCGCGCGCGGAATTTTTTGCGATGTGGCGCGAATTGCTGAAGAGGCCGCTGGCGGCGCCGCGGACGTGGATCATCCGCGATTATCACTCGCCCAATCTGATCTGGCTCGGCGAGCGCAGCGGCATCGAGCGCGTCGGCGTGATCGATTTCCAGGACGCCGTGCTGGGGCCGCAATCCTACGACGTGGTGTCGCTGCTCCAGGACGCCCGCATCGACGTACCCGAGACCATCGAGCTGACGCTGCTGTCGCGCTACATCAAGGCGCGGCGGGCGCAGGACACGAGCTTCGACGCCGCCGGCTTCGCCGAGCTCTACGCGATCATGTCGGCGCAGCGGAACACGCGCCTGCTCGGCACCTTCGCCCGGCTCAACCGACGCGATGGCAAGCCGCATTACCTGCGCCATCAGCCGCGGATCTGGACCTATCTCCAGCGCTCGCTGGCGCATCCCGCGCTCGCCCATCTGCGCGACTGGTATCTCGCCAACGTCCCGCCGCCGGGCTGATTCAGGACCGATTTACCGGCCGTTAGCCAAGATGTCGCTATTCTGGCGCCGAGGGAGCCGGAACATTGCGGGGCTGGAGCGGAGCAGATGGCAGCGAAAGCGGATCAGCGCGGAAATAGCCGGGTTATTTTCGAGCGCGGGTTTTCAGCCCAGATGATGGGAATCGACGGCACCTGGCGGCGCGACTGCACCATGGAGGACGTCTCCGAGACCGGCGCCAAGCTGACCATCGACGGCTCGGTCGAAGGCCTGCATCTGAAGGAATTCTTTCTCCTGCTGTCCTCCACGGGGCTCGCCTACCGGCGTTGCGAGCTGGCCTGGGTCAATGGCGACCAGATCGGTGTCAATTTCCTGAAAGTGGGCGACAAGAAGAAAAAGCTACGTTCCACAGCCGTTGGGGCGTGACGGCAACACCCGTCGTACAACCGTCACGGCGGGTGGTTAAGGCGGTTGAGATGCGGTGCGGCAGATCGAGCCTCGTGTTAGGATTGCTGCGAACGCGAAAGATCCTGAGAAGGGGAAGGATGTCCGTCAAGCCGACCAAAGCCATGGTGCTCGCCGCAGGGTTTGGCCTGCGCATGCGCCCCCTGACGGACAAGATGCCGAAGCCGATGGTGCCGGTCGCAGGCCAGCCGTTGCTCGACCACGTGCTCGACAAGCTCGGCCAGGCCGGCGTGACCGAGGCGGTGGTCAACGTGCACTATTTGCCGGACCAGATCATCGACCACGTCGCATCACGCCAGCTTCCGCGCGTGACGATCTCCGACGAACGCGACCAGGTGCTCGGCACCGGCGGCGGCGTCGTCAAGGCGCTGCCGCTGCTCGGCGATGCGCCGTTCTTCCACGTCAATTCCGACACGCTGTGGATCGACGGTGTGCGCTCCAACCTGACGCGGCTCGCGGAAAATTTCGACCCTGATCGCATGGACATCCTGCTCCTGATGGCGCCGACCGCGACCAGCATCGGCTATGGCGGCCGCGGCGATTACGGCATGCTGCCCGACGGCGCCTTGCGCAAGCGCAAGGAGAAGGAGGTCGTTCCGTTCGTCTATGCCGGCGCGGCGATCATGTCGCCCGCGATCTTCGTGGACGCACCCAAGGGCGAATTCTCGCTGACGAAGATGTTCGATCGCGCGGGCGAGCAGGAACGGCTGTTCGGCCTGCGCCTCGACGGCGTCTGGATGCATGTCGGCACGCCCGACGCCGTGCACGCCGCGGAAGAGGCGTTTTTGGAGAGCGTGGCGTAGGGGCTGCCTCGAAGAGGCCGTAGCCCGGATGGAGCGTAGCGTAATCCGGGGCCTCTCGCCGCGGAGCAGCATCCCGGATTGCGCTGCGCTCCATCCGGGCTACGAACCTCGGCGAACAGCGGGGACGACTCCTCCTCCACCCATGACCATTTGACCCCGCCTCCCTATATTGCCTGATCCTTCGAATCAGGCAGCCCATGCGCGTCTTCAGCGTTCCCATCTCAGTTCCGTTCCTGCGCACGGTCGTCACCGCCCTGCTCGATGGGCGGCTGGTCGAGGGATTCGAGGCGCGCAAGGAACCGGCGCGGCTGGCGGACGCCACGCTGTATCTGCCGACGCGGCGCGCCATGCGGATCGTGCGCGAGATCTTCCTCGACGAGATGAAGGCGGATGCCGTCGTGCTGCCGCGCATCGTCGCGCTCGGCGATATCGACGAGGACGAGCTCGCTTTCGCGGGCGAGAGCGAGCAGTTTTCCGGGACCGCGCCGCTCGACATTCCGCCGCGCCTGGGCGAGCTCGAACGGCGCCTGACGCTGGCGCAGCTCGTCGCCGCCTGGGCCAAGGGCCCGGTGCTGGCGCCGCTGGTGGTGGGCGGCCCCGCCTCGACGCTGGCGCTGGCGTCCGATCTCGCGCGCCTGATCGACGACATGGTGACGCGCGGCGTCGACTGGAGCGCGCTCGACGGCCTCGTGCCTGATAACCTCGACCGCTACTGGCAGCACTCGCTCGAATTCCTGCGCATCGCCCGCATCGCCTGGCCCAATCATCTCACCGAGATCAACCGGATCGAGCCGGCCGCGCGGCGCGACCAACTGATCGAAGCGGAAGCCAAACGGCTGATCGCGGATCCGCATGGCCCCGTCATCGCGGCCGGCTCGACCGGCTCGATGCCGGCCACCGCAAAATTCCTGCGCGCGGTCGCTTCGCTCCCGCATGGCGCGGTGGTGTTGCCGGGCCTCGACACCGATCTCGACGACGATTCCTGGCGCAGCATCGGCGGCGTGCGCGATGCGCTCGGCAAGTTCGCGGAACATCCGGCCTCGAACCATCCGCAATACGCCATGAATGCGCTGCTGCAACGCTTCGGCATCAAGCGCAGCGACGTCGAGATTTTGCAGCCGCCAGCGGAAGACGGCCGCGACCTGCTCGCGTCGGAATCGATGCGGCCGTCCGCCAAGACCGAGGTCTGGCACGACCGGCTGAAGCAGCCCGATGTCGCCGCGAAGATCGCGGGCGGCATGAAGAACCTCGCGGTGGTCGAAGCGCCCAATCCTGAAATGGAAGCGCTCGCCATCGCCATCGCCATGCGCGAGGCCAGACACCTGGACAAATCCGCGGCGCTGGTCACGCCCGACCGCGCCCTGGCGCGGCGGGTGATGGCGGCGCTGACCCGATGGGATCTCGCCTTCGATGATTCCGGCGGCGACGTCTTGATGGAGACATCCGCTGGCACGTTTGCGCGCCTCGCGGCGGAGGCGGCGACCAAGGGCCTGGAGCCGCCGACGCTGCTGGCGATGCTGAAGCATCCGCTGTGCCGGCTCGGCCGCGCGCCGGGCGCGTGGAAGATGGCAATCGAGAGCCTGGAGCTTGCGCTGCTGCGCGGCACGCGCCCGCCGGCAGGCACGGCCGGCCTCCTGCGCGAGTTCAACCGCTTCCGCGAGGAGCTGGCAAAGCTGTGGCGCAGCGAGGTCTCCGCACTGCATCGCGCCGAGCCGCGGGCGCGTCTCAAGGCCGAGGATCTCGATCGCATCCAGGCTCTGATCGACGCCCTGCAAGAAGCATTGGCGCCGATCGAGAGCCTGCCGCCGGCGAAGCCGTATGATTTCGCGGAGCTTGCGCATCGGCATCGCGAGATCATGATCGAGCTGTCGCGCGACGATCAGGGCATTCCGCTCGCCTTCGAGGATCGCGATGGACTCGCGCTCGCCGGCGCCTTCGACGATCTCTTGCGCGGCGGCACGACCAGCGGATTGCTGGTGCAGCTAGCGGATTACCCGGACGTCTTCCAGACCGCGTTCAGCGATCGCGCGGTGCGGCGGCGCGACAGGCCGGGCGCGCGGCTGCAAATCTACGGCCCGCTGGAATCGCGCCTGATGCAGGCCGACCGCATCATCATTGGCGGCCTGATCGAAGGCGTCTGGCCACCGGCGCCGCGCATCGATCCCTGGCTCAGCCGGCCGATGCGCCACGAGCTCGGGCTCGATCTGCCGGAGCGCCGCATCGGCCTGTCCGCCCATGACTTCGCGCAATTGCTCGGCGGCGACGAGGTCATTCTCACTCATTCCGCAAAGGCCGGCGGCGCGCCGGCGGTGGCCTCGCGCTTCCTTCATCGGCTGGAGGCGGTGGCCGGCGATGAGCTCTGGAAGGCGGCGGTTCGCGCCGGCGAGACATATGTGCAGTTCGCCGCGGCGCTCGACCAGCCCGACGACGTCAAGCCGATCAAGCAGCCGGAGCCCCGGCCGCCGCGCGCGACACGGCCGCTCAAGATGTCGGTCACCGAGATCGAAGACTGGCTGCGCGATCCCTACACGATCTACGCCAAACGCATCTTGAGGCTCGATGCGCTCGACCCGGTCGACATGCCGCTCTCGGCCGCCGATCGCGGTTCGGCGATTCACGATGCCATCGGCGAGTTCACGGAGAGCTATGCGGCGCGTCTGCCCGACGATCCCGCGCGGGTGCTGCGCGCGATCGGCGAGAAGCACTTTGCACCGCTGATGGAGCGGCCCGAGGCACGGGCGCTGTGGTGGCCGCGCTTCCAGCGCATCGCGCGCTGGTTCGGCGAATGGGAGATGGCGCGGCGCGAGGCGATCGTGGCGATCGTCGCGGAGACCCGTGGCGAGATCTCGATCATGCTCGATCCTCAGCGCAGCTTCCGCCTTTCTGCGCGCGCCGACCGCGTCGAACGCCGCCAGGGCGGCGGCTACGCCATCCTCGACTACAAGACCGGCCAGCCGCCGACCGGCAAGCAGGTCCGCATGGGCCTGTCGCCGCAGCTGACGTTGGAAGCCGCGATCCTGCGCGAGGGCGGCTTTCCCGACATCGACGCCGGCGCCTCCGTGAGCCAGCTCGTCTATGTCCGCCTCAGCGGCAACAATCCACCCGGCGAGGAGCGCATCCTTGAGCTCAAGTACAAGCCCGGCGACGAGCCGCAGCCGCCGGACACCGCGGCCGCCGAGGCGAGGGCAAAGCTGGAAGCGCTGATCCGCGCCTTCGAGGACGAGAACCAGGCCTATACATCGCTGAACCTGCCGATGTGGGCGAATCGCTACGGCACCTATGACGACCTTGCCCGGATCAAGGAATGGTCCGCGGCCGGCGGGTTGGGGATCGAGGAATGGTGAAGGCGCCGCGTCCCATCCCTGACGAGGTGCGAGCGCGGCAGGCGCGCGCCTCCGATCCGACTGCATCGGCCTTCGTCTCGGCCAATGCCGGCTCGGGCAAGACGCATGTGCTGGTGCAGCGCGTGATCCGCCTGCTGCTCTCGGGCGTGCCACCGGAGAAGATCCTCTGCATCACCTTCACAAAAGCTGCCGCCGCCAACATGGCCGAGCGCGTGTTCACCACGCTCGGTCATTGGGTGACGCTGGACGATGACGCGCTCGACGCGGCGATCCGCGCGGTCGGCATCCCGCATCCCGGCGCAAAGCTGCGCCGCGACGCGAGAAAACTGTTCGCCTGCGCGCTGGAGACGCCGGGCGGGCTGAAGGTGCAGACCATCCACGCACTGTGCACCCGCCTGCTCCAGCAATTTCCGTTCGAGGCCAACGTTCCCGCGCGCTTCGCCGTGATCGACGAGCGCGACCAGACCGACATGATGGAGCGTGCCAATCTGAAGGTGCTGCTGGAAGCCGCGCGCGATCCGGAGAGCGTTACCGGCCGCGCGCTGCTGACGGCGATGGCGAGCGCCGCCGATGTCACCTTCAAGGAGGTCGTGCGCGAGGCGTGCCTCAGCCGCGATCATTTCATGGCCTGGACCGACCGGGCCGGCAATGCGGAAGCCGCAGCGGCGCAGATGGCTGCGGTGCTGGGCGTTGACATCGGCGACCGTATCGAAGCCGTCGAGACGGAAATTCTCGACGGCCCGTTCCTGCCGCGCGCGCGCTGGGACGACATTGCCTTCGCGCTGGAGGACGGCAGCAAATCCGACAATGACCAGGCGGGGCGGCTGCGCGCGGCAAAGATGTTTTCCGGCAGCGATCAGGTCGATGTCTATATGTCCGTCTTCCTCACCGACGACAAGCTGCCGCGCAAGGCAGTGCTGACCAAGAAGTTCTGCGATCACAATCCGTCCGTGGCCCGCCTGTTCGAAGCCGAGGCGCAGCGCCTTGCAGGGCTGATCGAAAAGCGCCGCGCCGTGACGGTTCGGGACCGCACCGCGGCCCTGCTGCATATCGCGACAGCGGCCGCCGCGAATTACCGCCGCGAGAAGCAGGAGCGCGGCCTGCTCGACTACGACGACCTCATCGACAAGACGCTGGCGATGCTGGACCGCATCGCCTCGGGCTGGGTGCATTACAAGCTCGACCGCGGCGTCGATCACGTATTGATCGACGAGGCGCAGGATACCAGCCCGCGGCAGTGGGAAATCATCGCGCACATCATCTCCGAGTTCACCGCCGGCGAAGGTGCGCGCGAGGGGCTGAACCGCACCATCTTCGCTGTCGGCGACGAGAAGCAGTCGATCTTCTCGTTCCAGGGCGCAGCTCCCCACGAGTTCGACGCGCGCAGGCGCGAGCTGCATCGCAAGTTCACCGCCGCCGGCCTGAAATTCGATCCGGTCGCCTTCACCTATTCGTTCCGCTCGGGCGCGACGATCCTGCATTCGGTCGACCACGTCTTCCGCGATCCCGCGATCTACAAGAGCATCCATTCGGTCGACATCGGCCATCCCCTGCACAATTCGCTGAGCGATGCCGGCCCGAGCGTGATCGAGCTGTGGGATCTCGCCGAGGCCGACGATCGGCAGGACATCGAGGGCTGGCGTGCGCCATTCGACGGCGTCGCCGTCACCAGCCCCGAGGTCAAGCTTTCCCGACGCATCCAGGCCGAGATCAAGCGGCTGGTCGAGAGCGGCACGCTGACCGGGCACGAGGGCGAGCGTCGTCCTCTTCGCTATGGCGACATGCTGATCCTGGTGCGCCGGCGCGGCAACGCATTCGACGCCGTGATCCAGGCGCTGAAGCACGCTGGTATCCCGGTCGCCGGCGCCGACCGCCTCAAGCTGACCGAGCACATCGCCATCATCGACCTGATGAACCTGGCCGACGCGCTGCTGCTGCCGCAGGACGATCTCGCGCTCGCGGTGGCGCTGAAGTGCCCGCTGTTCGGGCTCGATGACGACGATTTGTTCCAGCTTGCGTGGGACCGCAAGGGATCGCTGCGCCGCGCGCTGGGCGACCATGCGGCCACAAGCGAGAAATTCACCACGGCGTTGCGACGCCTAGAATCCTGCGAGATCCGCGCCCGCGAGGAGACGCCGTTCGCGTTCTACGCCTGGCTGCTGGGCGGCGATGGCGGGCGTGCGCGCATCCTGCGCCGGCTCGGCCACGAGGCCAATGACGCGCTCGACGAATTCCTGGAGCTCGCGCTGAACTACGAGCGCAAGGCGCCGGCTTCGCTGCAGGGCTTCATGGCCTGGCTCCGCTCGGCCGACACCGAAGTGAAGCGCGACATGGAGATCTCGCGCGACGAGGTGCGGGTCATGACCGTGCACGGCGCCAAGGGCCTCGAGGCCGCGGTCGTGTTCATGGTCGACACCACGTCCTCGCCCGCGGACTCGCAGCGGCTGCGGCTGATCCAGGTACCGCGCGGTAATGGCGGCGAGGTCGTGGTCTGGGCCGGCCGCAAGGCCGACGATCCCAGGCCTGTCGCCGAGGCGCGCAAGGCGATGCTGGAGGAGACCGAGGACGAATATCGCCGCCTGCTCTACGTCGCGATGACGCGCGCGGCCGATCGGCTGATCGTCGGCGGCTGCATGCCCGGCAACATGAAGACGGTGCGCAAGCTGAGCTGGTACGACCTCGTCGACACCGGGCTCAAAGGCTCGGGCCTCGACAAGCAGGTGATCGAGACGCCGCTCGGCAAGGTCACCCGGTTCGCCCGTCCCGAGGACGTCGCGGCGCTGGGCGCGCCGGCGGCCTCCGTGCACCAGACCATCGCGCTGCCGGAGTGGCTGCGGACACCGGCCCCGCGCGAGACCATCGACGAGGATCCCGTGCGCCCCTCGGGCCAGCCTGCCGAGGAGGGCCGCAGCGTCCGATCGGGCGAATCGGTGCAGTCGCGCGCGCTGGCGTTGCAACGCGGCACGCTGGTGCATCGCCTGTTGCAATCGCTGCCCGAGATCGCCGGCGAGCGCCGGCGCGAGGCCGCGCTCGGCTTCATGGCGCGCAACGCCGCGGACTGGCCGGAGGCCGATCGCATCGCACTGGCCGACAAGGTGCTCGCCCTGATCACGGAGCCGCGTTTCGCGCCCGTCTTTGCCGCCGGCAGCCGGGCGGAGGTCGCGATCGCCGGGCGGCTGGAGCGGCCGGGCCGCACGCCGGCCCTGGTGTCGGGGCAGATCGACCGGCTGGTCGTGCGCCCCGAGGAGGTCCTGATCGTCGACTTCAAGACCAACCAAGCAGCGCCTAAAAGCGCGGCCGAGGCGCCGGCGACCTATGTCCTCCAGCTTGCGCTGTACCGGGCGGTGCTGTCGCGGCTTTATCCCCAAAAGCCGGTCAGGGCCGTCCTGCTCTGGACCGAGGCCCTTGAATATATGGAGATTTCGCCCCCCGCGCTGGACGCGGCGCTGGCATCCCTTCATCTCGGTGTGAGCGTCCTTGACCCGGCAAGGGGCCGTTCATAGGTTGACCCCATGATCCCGGGCGCGATTCCAGGTCGCGCCGATTCTCTTTCAACCGAGTGAGGTACTCCCAATGGCCGTTAGCAAGGTTTCCGACGCCGATTTCGAAGCCGAAGTGCTCAAGGCGAACGGCCCCGTGGTCGTCGATTTCTGGGCCGAATGGTGCGGCCCCTGCCGCATGATCGCACCCGCACTCGACGAGATCGCCGGCGCGATGGGCGACAAGGTCAAGATCGTGAAGCTCAATGTCGACGAGAGCCCGAAGACCGCCTCGAAGTATGGCGTGATGTCGATCCCGACCCTGATGATCTTCAAGGGCGGCGAGATGGCCTCGCGCCAGGTCGGCGCTGCGCCGAAGGCGAAGCTGCAGCAATGGATCACCTCCGCGGTCTGATCCACTGGCGCAGGATTATTGGCGCAAGATTATTTTCGACAACGGCCGGCGAAAGCCGGCCGTTTGGCGTTGATGGGGCGTGTTCAGCGTATGACGAGTCCCGCCCTTGCCTGCTCCTCCCCGAAAGCGCGACCGCAAGCCCACCGCTCTCGCCGCAATGGAGGCGCGTTCGGTCGACGCGATCCCGCGCGGCGGTGAATGGCAATATGAACCCAAGTGGGACGGCTTCCGCTGCCTGTTGGCGCGCAACGGCAGCAACGTCGACCTGCGCTCCAAATCCGGCGAAGACCTCGCGCGCTACTTCCCGGAAGTCGTCACTGCTGCCTTGGAGCTGAAGGCCGACCGTTTCACGCTCGACGGCGAAATCGTCGTGCCGCACGGCAAGAGCTTTTCCTTCGACGCGCTGCTGCAACGCATTCATCCGGCGGCAAGCCGCGTGAAGAAGCTCTCGGTGGAGACACCGGCGCTCTACCTCGTCTTCGATCTGCTCGCGACATCCGGACAGAAGGGCCTGGCTGAGAAGACGCTGCGCGAACGGCGGCCGGCGCTGGAAGCCTTCGCGAAAGCCAACCTCAAGGGCAGCCTCTTCCGTCTTTCGCCGACGACGACGAGCTACGCCACAGCCAAAAAGTGGCTCGCGCAATCGGGCGGCGGCTCGGACGGCGTCATCGCCAAGCGGATCGATCTGCCCTATCAGGCGGGAAATCGCGACGGCATGCAGAAGATCAAGAAATTCCGCAGCGCCGATTGCGTGGTCGGTGGCTTCCGCTATGCCACCAACAAGATCGCCGGCCGGAACGTCGTCGGCTCGCTGCTGCTCGGGCTCCACGACGATGACGGCCTGCTGCACCATGTCGGCTTCACCTCGGCGATCAAGGCGGAGGCGAAGCCTGGTATGACCGATCGGCTCGAAGCACTGATCGGCGAGCCCGGCTTCACCGGCAACGCGCCGGGCGGGCCGAGCCGCTGGTCGACCGAGCGTTCCGCAAAGTGGTGTCCGCTCAAGCCGAAGCTGGTGATTGAGGTCTGCTACGACCATTTCAGCGGCGAACGCTTCCGTCACGGCACCTCAATCCTGCGCTGGCGCCCGGACAAGGCGCCGCGGCAATGCACGTTCGAGCAGCTGAAGCAGAAGGCGGCCGATCCGATGAAGCTGTTGAAGTAGCCCGTAGCCCGGATGGAGCGGAGCGTAATCCGGGAATCATGCCCCAAGCAACGATGGCCCCGGATTGCGCTCCGCTCCCTCCGGGCTACGCAGCAACACCTACTTGATCCACCCCGTCGCCAGCGCGTTCGCAAGCTCCGGCTGACCATTGCGGCGCGCCAGCGCGGCCATGGCCTCGTGATCGTAGGCGACGTGGCGGAACGTCACCTGCCAGGCAGCATCGGCACGTTCGAGGATCGCATAGCGCGCGTGCGGCGTGCCGGCCTCGACCACATGCGGGTACGGATGCTTGTCGCGAAAGCCAGGGCTGCCGACGCTGCCGGGATTGACGATCAGCCGGCCATCACGCAGGCGCACCGCGCGGGCGAGATGGGTGTGGGCGCACAGGATCAGCGATTGCGTGATGCCTTGGGCGAGTGGCTCGATGTGGTCGAGCGCGGACAGCGCCACCGTGCCGTCGGGATGCACGCTGTCGAGCCAGTACACCTCGTCATTGTCTGGCGTCGCATGGCAGAGAAACACCTGCTCACGGAAGACACGCGTCATCGGCTGCGCGCGCAGCCAATCGAGGTGGGCGGCGTCGAGCTGTTCGTAAGCGGGGCGATCCCACGAGCCCATTTTCTCCGGCGGACGGTCGAGCAGATAGCGGTCGTGATTGCCGAGGACGTGCACGGCGTCGAGCGGTATCAGGATCTCGATGGTGCGGCGCGCATCGAGCGGGCCACTCAGCATGTCGCCGAGATTGACGATGTCGGCAATACCGAGCGCGCGGATGTCGGCGAGCACGGCCTCCAGCGCGAGATAGTTTCCGTGGACATCGGCAATCGCGGCGAAGCGCATTGGCATTTCCTGTAGCCCGGATGGAGCGCAGCGTAATCCGGGACCTTCCTTGCTTGTGGCACGATCCCGGATTGCGCTTCGCTCCATCCGGGCTACGGCAACCTCTATGCAGGCGGCGTGCCGTTGATGGCCAGCACGTGGCCGGCGAGATACAGCGAGCCGGTGATCAGGATCCGCGGCGGCAGCTCGTAGGCGAGCTGCGCCAGCGCGCGCAGGGCGGCCTCGACGCCGGGGGCAGGCTCGACGCGCATGCCGAGGCTGCGCGCGGCATCGGCGAGACGGTCGACCGGCATCGCATTCTCCGTGTCGGGAATCGGCACTGCGATGATGTGGCGGGTGAGGCCGGCGAAATTGGCGAGGAAGGCGTGCGCATCCTTGTTGGCCATCATGCCGGCGATGATCACCAGCGGCCGCGACACCCGCTCCTCGAGGTCCCCGAGCGCGGCCGCCGCAACGCGCCCGCCCTCGGCATTGTGGCCGCCGTCGAGCCAGATCTCCGAGCCCTGCGGACCCCAGGACAGCAACTCGCCCGAGGTGAGGCGCTGCATCCGCGCCGGCCAGTCGGCACCGACGATGCCGGCCTCGAACGCGGCGTGATTGACCTTGATGGTCGGCAGCGCGCGCAACGTCGCGATCGCGAGCCCGGCATTGGCGAACTGGTGGCGCCCGAACAGACGCGGCGCCGGCAGATCCATCAAGCCGCGGTCGTCGGAATAGACCAGACGCCCGCGCTCGACATTGACGTGCCAGCTCTCGTTTGCGGCGAACAGCGGCGCGCGCATGCGCCGCGCCTGCGCTTCGATCACGGCCATCGCCTCCGGCATCTGCTCAGCGCAAATCACGGGCACGCCGCGCTTGATGATCGCGGCCTTCTCGCCGGCAATCGACGCCAACGTATCGCCGAGGAAATCCATGTGATCCATGCTGACGGGCGTGATCACAGAGGCCGCCGGCTGATCGACCACGTTGGTCGAATCCAGCCGGCCGCCGAGGCCGACTTCGAGCAGCACGATGTCGGCCGGGTTCTGCGCGAACAGCAAGAAGGCAGCCGCCGTCTTCAGTTCGAACAATGTCGCGGCCTCGCCGGCATTGACGCGCTCGACCTCTTCCAACGCCGCGCGCAGTTCGTCGTCGCCGACGAGCACGCCGCCACTGAGGCGGCCAAGCCGGAAACATTCGTTGATGCGGACGAGATAAGGGGACGTATAGGCGTGGACGCGAAGACCTGAGGCCTCCAGCGTCGCGCGCAGATAAGCGAGGGTCGAGCCCTTGCCGTTGGTGCCGGCAATGTGGATCACCGGCGGCAGCTTGCGCTCGGGGTGGCCGAGCCGCTCGAGCAGACGGTGCATCCGCTCCAGCCCGAGATCGATGCGCTTCTGATGCAGGGCCGACAGCCGCCCGATCACGTCCTCGAGCGGTGTCTTTGCACTGTCAGGGGAGACGTTCACGCGTGCGGCGCTGCCGGCGCCGTCTCGGCGGCGGATACGATCTGCGCCGGGCTCGCGACCGGCTGCACGGACTTCGATGCACCTTCCTGCGCCGGCGCCTTGGTCAAGAGGCGGCAGAGCCGCGCCAGGGTCGGGCGCAGCTCGTGGCGATGCACGACCATGTCGACCATGCCGTGCTCCTTGAGGTACTCGGCGCGCTGAAAGCCTTCAGGCAGCTTCTCGCGGATGGTTTGCTCGATCACGCGCGCGCCGGCGAAGCCGATCAGCGCGCCGGGCTCGGCGATCTGCACGTCGCCGAGCATCGCATACGACGCGGTGACGCCGCCGGTGGTCGGATTGGTCAGCACGACGATGTAGGGCAGCTTTGCCTCGCGCAGCATCTGCACCGCAACGGTGGTGCGCGGCATCTGCATCAGGGACAAAATGCCTTCCTGCATGCGTGCGCCGCCGCTCGCGGCGAACACGATGAACGGCGACTTCTTCTCGACCGCGAGCTCCATCCCGCGCACGATGGCTTCGCCCGCGGCCATGCCGAGCGAACCGCCCATGAAGTCGAAATCCTGCACGGCGACGACGACGGCGGCGCCTTCGAGCTTGCCGTAGCCGACCTTGACCGCATCGTTCAGATTGGTGCGCGCCCGCGCATCCTTGATGCGATCGACGTATTTCTTCTCGTCGCGAAACTTGAGCGGATCAGGCGTGACCTCCGGCAGCGCGACGTCGAACCAGGTCTCGTTGTCGAAGATCGACTTGAGACGCGCCACCGCGCCCATGCGCATGTGGTAGTTCGAGCCGGGGATGACGAACTGGTTGGCTTCGACGTCCTTGTAGAACACGAGCTGTCCGGAATCCGGGCACTTGATCCACAGGTTCTCCGGCGTCTCCCGCCGCAGCATGTTGCGGATCTTCGGCCGGACCACATTGGTAAGCCAGTTCATGGTTTGCTCCGATGTGCGATCCCGCTGGGAATCGCCTGAAGGATATATGGCGGCCGGACATCTGCCCGGCAAGCCGCCGTGTCGCCCGCGTTAGAGCATGATCCGGAAAAGTGTGAAGCGGTTTTCCGACCAGATCATGCCCAAACTAAAGAGCTACAGCGGAATTATGGCCTATTCCGCCGCCTGCTGCGCGCCCTTGACGCCCTGGGCCAGAGCGGCCGTCAATTCGGCGACGGCGTTAACGGTCTTGGCGGTCGCCCGTCCCTCGGCATCGAGGCTGTTCTTGAGGGCGTCCACCAGCGCGGTGCCGACCACCGACCCATCGGCCTTCTCGGCAATGGCGCGCGCCGCCTCCGGCGTGCGGATGCCGAAACCGACACAGATCGGCAGCCTGGTATGCCGCTTGATGCGCGCGACAGCTTCGCCGACGGCATTGGCGTCCGCCGCCGCTGCACCGGTGATGCCGGCGACCGAGACGTAATAGACAAAGCCTGATGTGTTCGCGAGCACCGCAGGCAGGCGCTTGTCGTCAGTGGTCGGCGTCGCCAGGCGAATGAAGTTAAGCCCCGCCTTCAGCGCGGGAATGCAGAGCTCGTCGTCTTCCTCCGGCGGCAAATCGACGATGATCAGGCCGTCGACGCCGGCCGTCTTGGCATCAGCCAAGAACTTGTCGACGCCATAGATGTAGATCGGATTGTAATAGCCCATCAGCACCAGCGGCGTGACATTGTCGTCCTTCCGGAAGTCGCGCACCAGCTCCAGCGTCTTCTTCAAGGTCATGCCGATCTTGAGCGCACGCAGGCCTGCAGCCTGGATCGAAGGACCATCCGCCATCGGATCGGTGAAGGGAATGCCGAGTTCGATGACGTCGGCGCCGGACTTCGGCAGCGCCTTGACGATCTCGAGCGAGGTCGCGGGATCGGGATCGCCGGCCATCACATAGGTGACAAAGGCCGCGCGGCCTTGGCTTTTCAGCTCGGCAAAACGGGTATCGATACGCGTGGTCACTTCTTGCCCCTCAGGATGTCGCCGACCTGCGGGACGTCCTTGTCGCCGCGGCCGGAGAGATTGACGACCATCAGGTGGTCCCGCGGCCGCTTCGGCGCGAGCTCCATCACCTTGGCGATGGCATGCGCGGGCTCGAGCGCGGGGATGATGCCTTCGAGCTTTGACAGCAGCTGGAACGCGGCGAGCGCCTCGTCATCGGTCGCGGAGAGATAATTGACGCGGCCGACCTCGTGCAGCCAGGAATGCTCGGGGCCGATGCCGGGATAATCGAGACCGGCCGAGATCGAATGCGCGTCCTGGATCTGGCCGTCGGCATCCATCAAGAGATAGGTGCGGTTGCCGTGGAGAACGCCGGGACGGCCGCCCGCGATCGAGGCCGCATGCAGCTGCGTCAGGCCATGGCCGGCGGCTTCGACGCCGAAGATCTCGACGGAGGGATCATCGAGGAACGGATGGAACAGGCCCATCGCGTTGGAGCCGCCGCCGATGCAGGCCACCAGCGAATCCGGCAGGCGCCCCTCGATCTCCTGCATCTGCGCCTTGGTCTCGTCGCCGATGACCGACTGGAAATCGCGCACCAAGGTCGGATAGGGATGCGGACCGGCCACCGTGCCGATGCAATAGAACGTGTTGTGCACGTTGGTGACCCAGTCGCGTAGCGCCTCGTTCATGGCGTCCTTCAGCGTGCGCGTGCCCGACTGCACCGGCATCACCTTGGCGCCCAGCATCTCCATGCGGATGACGTTGGGCTGCTGCCGCTCGACGTCGACGGCGCCCATATAGACCACGCATTCGAGGCCAAAGCGCGCGCACAGCGTCGCGGTGGCAACGCCGTGCTGGCCCGCGCCGGTCTCGGCGATGATGCGCTTCTTGCCCATGCGCCGTGCCAGCATGATCTGGCCGAGCACGTTGTTCACCTTGTGCGAGCCGGTGTGGTTGAGCTCTTCACGCTTGAGGTAGATCTTGGCGCCGCGGAGATGCTCGGTCAGGCGCTCGGCGAAATAGAGCGGCGAGGGCCGGCCGACATAGTTCTTGAGGTAGCCGTTCATCTCGGCCTGAAACGCCGGATCGGCCTTGGCCGCGGTGTAGGCCTTCTCCAGGTCGAGGATCAGCGGCATCAAGGTTTCGGCGACGAAGCGCCCGCCGAAAATGCCGAAATGGCCGCGCTCGTCGGGGCCGCTGCGGTAGGAATTTGGCTTGGCAATGTTCATCGGACGCTCAACTCTTGACTGGCATCTTTGCTGGCGCGCGCGGCGCGGATGAAGGCCTTGATCATCTCTGGGTCTTTCACGCCGGGAGCGCTCTCGACACCGGAGGACACGTCGACGCCGCTGGCGCGGGTGACACGAAGGGCCTCGGCGAGATTCTCGGCGTGCAGCCCCCCCGAAACCATATAGGGCAGTTTCAGATCGAGCTTTTCGAGCAGGTGCCAGTCGAAGGGCTCCCCGAGGCCGCCGGGCCGCGTCGCGTCCTTCGGCGCGCGCGCATCGAACAGGATGCGATCGGCGACCGCGGCGTAGCCGGGCAGCACCGCGAGATCGGCCGCTGTCGCGACCGGGACCGCCTTCATCACCGGGCGGCCGAAGCGTTGCTTGAGGTCGCGCAGCCGCGCCACGCTCTCCCCGCCGTGGAGCTGGAAGATGTCCGGCGACAGCGCGTCCATGATGTTGTCGAGCGTTGCGTCATCGGCATCGACCGTGAGCGCCACCTTGAGCGCGCGCCGCTTGACCTGACGGCCGAGGTCACGGCCGAGTTCCAGGGACAGGTGCCGGGGCGACGGCGGAAAGAACACGAACCCGACCATGTCGGCGCCCGCCTCGAGCGCCGTTTCGAGCGTCTCGGGCGTGGACAGGCCGCAGATCTTGACGAGCAGGGACATGGTCTCAAAGCGGGTAGAGGCCGCGGGTCCGCGGCCGGAAAACGGGGCTTTTCGGTCGGGGCCGCTTCTACAACGTCGCGCGCTGCTTGTCTCGCCCGACGGGCCCGTACAGGCCCATCCCGGAGGGAACGGGAAGGCGCTGGGACTCCGCCTTCGCTGCCGTCGCCTGGGCCCGCAGATCGGCCAGTTCGGCCCTGACGGCCCGGGCCTCCGCGTCATTCCGGCGCGCCGCGCGCCGCCAGCGCCGCTGGCCGAGCCAGACGGCGGAGCCGCCCGCGACAACGCCCAGGGCCGCCGCCAGGATCAGCAACAGGAACAGCGGCAGGGTGATCGACAGCGAGGGGTCGTCGGCAATGAAGGGGTCGAAGGAGACCGTGACGAAATGCCTGTTGGCGACGGCGAACGCCACCAGGATCAGGCCCAGCGGAAGTACGATCAGCGCGGTCAGGAACTTTCGCATCTGGCTTCGCTCGCCTTGAATCAAGCTTGCGGCCGCATCCTGTGCGACCGCGAAAAACCCCAAAGCGCGCTCACATCGCGCTCTAGTCTACGCCGCCGGGATCCGGATGGTCGCGGTTCAGCCGCTCGCGCATTTCCTTGCCGGTCTTGAAGAACGGAACGCTCTTCTGATCGACGGGCACATGGGCGCCGGTGCGTGGATTGCGCCCTGCGCGCGCAGGGCGATGCTTGACCGAGAAGGCACCGAAGCCGCGCAGCTCGACGCGGTCACCGCGTGCAAGCGCCGCTACGATCTCTTCGAGAATCGCATTCACAATGTTCTCGACATCCCGCTGGTACAGATGCGGGTTGTGCTCGGCGATACGCTGAACAAGTTCGGATTTGATCATCGAGAGATAGGACCCGGGAGCGTGCGGATGACCATTTCCGTGAAAATACCGTGATCTGTCAAGACGCTAAATCAAGGATGGGCGTCGTGAAAATGCGTGACAAATGCCGAAAAAGCGGGCTGCGCCAGCACGCGTCAGACGCGAAAAAGCTCTGAAACTCGCCTGCCGACGGTCAGTTGGACGCAGCCGGCTGCCACAAGGCCAGCATTCCATCCATTCCGAGCCGATCCACCGCCTGCGCGACGCCGGTTTGCCCGATCTGGTGCGCGATCGAGCCCAAACCGAGCGCTTCCAGCGTCAATGCGGCCGCCGTCTTCAGGAACGGCAGGTCGCCGAAGCGCGGCTGGAGCTTGTAGTCGCGCACCGGTAGCCCCTTCTTGACGCCCTTCTGCTCGACCAGCCAGGTCACGGCCGTCTTCTCGTCGCCGATCTGGTCGATCAGCTTGAGATCGATCGCCTGGCGCCCGGTGAAGACGCGGCCATCGGCGACTTTTTCGAGCTGCGTGTCATCCATGCCACGCCGCTCCTTCACCATCCCCTTGAACCAGGCATAGGAATCCTTCACCAGCGCATCGAGCGCGGCGCGCGCCTCGGGGCTGGTCGGCTCAAAACCGTTGGGCGCCGCCTTCAGCGGCGAGGACTTCACCTCCTCGACCTTGACGCCGATCGTCTTCATGAGCTCGGAGAGGTTGGGGTACTGGAACAGCACGCCGATGGAGCCGACCAGGGAGCTTTGCTGGGCGACGATGTGGTCGCTCGCAATCGCGGTGATGTAGCCCCCGGAGGCGGCCAGCCCCTCCACCACCACCACCAGCGGCTTTTTCGCCTTGAGACGGACCAGCGAGTCATAGAGCTGCTCGGAGCCTGCGGTGGTGCCGCCGGGCGAGTTGATGTGAACGATGACGGCGGCGGCCTGCGAATTCTCGAGCCGCTCCAGCGCCTGCGTGCGGTCGGAATCGCTGCGGATCAATCCCTCGATCTGGACGCGCGCGATCGAGCCGGCGGATGCGAGGGTGCCGCGTGCACCGGGCGTCGCAATCAGCGCGAAGGTTGCAATCGCCGCGATCGCGATCAGCGCCGCCATCACCCGCCAGAACGTCAGCTTGCGGCGGATCCTGCGGCGATCGACGATGATGTCCGAATCGAGCGACATCGGAATATCTCCAAATGAAAGATCAGGCGCGTTGTGCCGTCACGGCGTGACCATTGGCCTATCTCGATACATCAATTGCGGCGCAATTTGAAGAAAACAAGGCCTCGTGTGGGGCAAGCAAGTCGTCGCAGACTCGGTCGTCATCCCCGCCTAGTGCGCAATTGCGCACGGGGGCGGGGATCCATAACCCCAAGGAGGAGTCGTCGAGCGAGCTGGCAACTCCGAGTCTTCGTCAAACTCCTCCCTGGGGTTATGGGTCCCGGATCGGCGCTCCGCTTC
Organism: Bradyrhizobium sp. BRP20; assembly: GCF_020194215.1. NCBI lineage: Bacteria > Pseudomonadati > Pseudomonadota > Alphaproteobacteria > Hyphomicrobiales > Nitrobacteraceae > Bradyrhizobium > Bradyrhizobium sp. BRP20. The sequence goes on from NZ_JADYVY010000009.1 coordinate 87,294, forward strand.
GCGTCGCTTGTCCGGGACGACAGCGGAGTTCGTGGAGACAGCAACAAAAAAGCCCCGGCTTGCGCCGGGGCCTTGATGTCGCAAAACGGACGTTTCGCTTACTTGCTGTCGCGGTTCTTCAGCGCGGTGCCGAGGATGTCGCCCAGCGTCGCACCCGAATCCGAGGAGCCGTACTGCGCGATGGCTTCCTTCTCTTCGGCGACTTCGAGCGCCTTGATCGACACCTGGACCTTGCGGGCCTTCTTGTCGAACTGGATGACGCGGGCATCGACCTTCTCGCCGACGGCGAAGCGTTCGGCGCGCTGGTCGTTGCGGTCACGGGCGAGCTCGGAGCGCTTGATGAAGGTGGTGAAGTCGGTACCGGCGATCTTAACCTCGATACCGCTTTCCTTCACTTCGAGCACTTCGCAGGTCACGACCGCACCCTTCTTGACATCGCCCGGCTCGGCGAAGGGATCGCCTTCGAGCTGCTTGATGCCGAGCGAGATGCGCTCCTTCTCGACGTCCACATCGAGCACCACGGCCTTCACCATGTCGCCCTTCTTGTAGTTGTCGATCACCTGCTCGCCCGGAAGCTTCCAGTCGAGATCGGAGAGGTGGACCATGCCGTCGACGTCGCCCTCGAGGCCCAGGAACAGACCGAACTCGGTCTTGTTCTTGACCTCGCCCTCGACCACCGAACCGGTCGGGTGCTTCTCGACGAAGACCTCCCAGGGGTTGCGCATGGTCTGCTTGAGGCCGAGCGAGATGCGGCGCTTGACGGAATCCACTTCCAGCACCTGCACGTCGACTTCCTGCGAGGTCGACACGATCTTGCCGGGGTGCATGTTCTTCTTGGTCCACGACATCTCGGAGACGTGGATCAGGCCTTCGATGCCCGGCTCGAGCTCGACGAACGCACCGTAGTCGGTGATGTTGGTGACGCGGCCGGTGAAGCGGGCACCCAGCGGGTACTTGGCTTCGATGCCCTGCCACGGATCGTCCAGCAGCTGCTTCATGCCCAGCGAGATGCGGTGCGTCTCGTGGTTGATCTTGATGATCTTGACCTTCACGGTCTGGCCGATCGAGAGCACCTCGGTCGGGTGGTTGACGCGGCGCCAGGCGATGTCGGTGACGTGCAGGAGGCCGTCGATGCCGCCGAGGTCGACGAACGCACCGTAATCGGTGATGTTCTTGACCACGCCGTCGATGACCTGACCCTCTTCGAGGTTCTGCACCAGCTCCTGGCGCTGCTCGGCCCGGGTCTCTTCGAGCACCGTGCGGCGGGACACGACGATGTTGCCGCGGCGGCGGTCCATCTTCAGGATCTGGAACGGCTGCGAGTTGTTCATCAGCGGCGCAACGTCGCGGATCGGACGGATGTCGACCTGCGAGCGCGGCAGGAAGGCCACGGCACCGTCGAGGTCGACGGTGAAGCCGCCCTTGACCTGGTTGAAGATGACGCCGTTGACCTTCTCGTTGTTCTGGAACGCCTTCTCCAGCTTGCCCCAGCTCTCTTCGCGGCGCGCCTTGTCGCGCGACAGCACGGCTTCGCCGAGGGCGTTTTCAATGCGATCGAGGAACACTTCCACCTCGTCGCCGACCTTGAGGTCGCTCTCACGGCCGGGGCCGGAAAATTCGCGCAGCGCGACGCGGCCCTCGGTCTTCAGGCCGACGTCGATGACGGCCATGTCCTTTTCAATTGCAACCACCTTGCCCTTGACGACGGAGCTTTCCTGCAGGTTGCCACCTGCGAAGGACTCGTCGAGCATCGCGGCGAAATCGTCGCGCGACGGGCTATAGGTATCAGCAGAAGTCGAAGCCATTTGTTCTCCAGTTGCGGATGTCTTGCCGGCCGTTGGGTTCATGGGCGCATCGCGCGCGCAGTGTCGGAAGGTCCGCAAGACCTTCGAGCGACCGCTCGTTGCCCCGATCTAGCGACCAGAACAGCGGAAGCGGGCCGGCTGAGGCCCGCGCGTTCGATACGTTGAAAGCTTTGTCCGGAACCTGGATCGCGCCGGTCCCGAAACCGGGACGAAGCGTATCGACCTCAAAGAGCGGGAGCGGGCACTTCCTCCAATGACGGCGGCGGCTTAACCCCGCGACCGGCCCGCTCGGACAGCCTCGATAATGTCGATGGCGGCCCGGACGCCGCCTTCTATATCCAGTTGGGAGTTATCTAGCAAGTAAGCATCCGGGGCCGGTTTCAAAGGCGCAATCGGCCGATTCTTGTCACGTTCGTCACGCTGGAGGATGTCGGCGAGCACGGCCGCCTCGTCCGCCTCCTCGCCCCGCGCTTTGGCCTCCATGGTGCGGCGCCGGGCGCGGACCTTGGGGTCGGCGACCACGAAGATCTTCACGTCGGCATGGGGGCAGATCACGGTTCCAATATCGCGGCCGTCGAGCACGGCGCCGGGCGGATCGGCGGCGAACTGGCGCTGGAAATTGACCAGGACCTCGCGAACCCGAGGGATTGCCGACACGATCGAGGCTCCCTCGCCGGCCTTCTGGGTCTTCAGCGCAGGATTGCCGAACTTTTCGGGATCGAGCTCCAACGCGGCCTGCACCGCGGCCGCCTCATCGTTGAGATCGTGCCCTGATTGCATCAAGGAGTAGGCGACCGCGCGATAGATCACGCCGGTATCGAGATGACGATAGCCGTAATGGTGGGCGAGACGCTTGCCGAGCGTGCCCTTGCCCGAAGCCGCGGGCCCGTCGATGGCGATGATCATGAAAACTCGGCCCCTAGCGAACGCATCATCGGAATGAAATCCGGAAAGCTGGTGGCGATGAAGGCGGTGTCGTCGACGGTCACGGGCTGATCGGAGGCGCAGCCCATCACCAGCGCGGACATCGCGATGCGATGGTCCATATGGGTGGCGACAGTGCCGCCGCCCGGGACGTGGCCGCGGCCCTCCACGATCAGATCGTCGCCGGAGACCTCGACCTTGACGCCGTTGACGCGCAGCATGGCGGCGGTGGCTTCAAGCCGGTCGGATTCCTTGACGCGCAGCTCCTGCAGGGCGCGCATGATCGTGGTGCCTTCGGCGAACGACGCCGCCACCGCCAGCACCAGATATTCGTCGATCATCGACGGCGCGCGCTCGGGCGGCACCTCGACGCCGCGCAGCTTCGACGCCCGCACGCGCAAGCGCGCCATCGGCTCGCCGGCATCGCCGCGCACTTCGCTCTCCTCGATGGAGGCGCCCATTTCGCGCAGCGTGGTGAACAGCCCAGTGCGCAGCGGATTGGTCATGACGTCGGACAGCACGACATCGGAGCCCTCCACGATCAGCGCCGCGACGATCGGGAAGGCAGCCGAAGAGGGATCGGCGGGCACCACGACATTGGCGCCATGCAGCTCGGGCTGGCCCACCAGCGTGATGCGGCGGCCGTGCCGGCCTTCCTGGACCGAGGTGATGTCGGCGCCGAAATGCTTCAGCATCAGCTCGGTGTGGTCGCGGCTGGCCTCGGTCTCGATGACCGTGGTGGTGCCGGGAGCGGCGAGGCCCGCCAGCAGCACGGCCGATTTGATCTGGGCCGAGGCGACCGGGGTCTTGTAGACGATCGGCAGGGGGGCGCGCGCGCCCTGGAGGGTCAGCGGCAGGCGCCCGCCCTCGCCGCCGGCGGTGACTCTGGCACCCATCTTTTCCAGGGGATCGAGGATCCGGCGCATCGGACGGCTGCGCAGCGAGGCGTCGCCGTCGAACACCGCCGAAATTGGGCAGCCGGCGACGGCGCCCATGACCAGCCGGCAGCCGGTGCCGGAATTGCCGAAATCCAGTGCTGCCTTGGGCTGGGCGAAGCCTCCGACCCCGACGCCGTTGACGGTCCAGGCGAAATCGCCGGTGCGCTCGACGCTGGCGCCCAGCGCCTGCATCGATTTGGCGGTGTTGAGGACGTCCTCGCCCTCGAGCAGGCCCGAAATCCTGGTCTCGCCGACCGCGAGCGCGCCCAGGATGAGGGCGCGGTGGGAGATCGACTTGTCGCCGGGCACCCGTACTTTCCCGGTCAGGGGACCGCTGGCGCGAGACTGGAGCGGCCTCGGTTGATCGGAATGGGTCAAGATTGTGTCCTTGAATAGGCCCGGTGGGCTGGCGCGCAGGTACCACATGGTCCGCGCCCCGTCACGGGCATGTCGTTCTCCCGTAATGCGCTATTGACAGCGGGCCGCCAACTAGCCAAGTGAAGCACCGCTTTTCAGACATTCCCAGGATTCCTGCCGTGGCCAAGTCCGAACTCGGAACCAAACGTATTTGCCCGACCACGGGCAAGAAGTTCTATGACCTCAACAAGAATCCGGTGATCTCGCCCTATACCGGCGAAGTGGTGCCGATCGCCCCGGTCGCTCCTGCCCGCGGCCCCCGTGCGGCCGAGGCCCGCAACATGGCCCAGGACAACGCGCCGGAGCCGGCGGAGACCGAGGAGTTGGTCTCGCTCGAGGAGGCCGATGCCGAGGAGAACACCGGCAAGGTCAAGGCGGTCGTGCCCGAATCGGAGGACGATATCGAGGTCGACGAGACCCTCGATGACGATGATGACGACGATTCGACCTTCATTGCCGACGAAGAAGAGGGCGATGAGGACGTGACCGACATCATTGGTGATGTCGGCGGTGATGAAGAGACTTGAGATCAGCCCTGATCTGTGAAAAAGGGTGCACCGCGCGAGTCGGAAGGCTCGCCGGTCCGGGGTGATCGACCAGGTTCACTCCGTCTAGGGTTAAGGGGCCATAGCTCAGCTGGGAGAGCGCTTGCATGGCATGCAAGAGGTCGGCGGTTCGATCCCGCCTGGCTCCACCAGCCTTCGCTGGCTTCGCCAGCTACGGCTCGGCAAGCCAGCTCCGCTCCCTCGTGGCGAAGCTAGCGAAGGCTGCCGCGGCGATGTCGGGATCACTGACGACCTCCGCGCCCGACTGGCAAAGCACAATGCTGGCGAGGTGCCCCACACTTCGAAATACGGACCTTGGCGGCTCAAGACTTACGTCGCATTCAGCGACGAGAAGCAGGCCGTCGCATTCGAAAAGTACTTGAAGTCAGCATCAGGCCGCTCCTTCGCCAAGAAGCGGCTTTAGCCCCTACTCCCCGATCACCGCATTCAGCCGATCCCTCAGCGCGACGATCTCGTCTTTCATCGCGACCAGCTCCGACACCGAGCAGTCCGATGCCGCCAGGATCGATTGCGGCACGCTGCGGGCCTTTTCCTTCAGCGCATGGCCCTGCGGCGTCAGGGCGATCAGAACCTGGCGCTCGTCCTCACGCGAGCGGGTGCGCCTGACGAGATGGGCGGCCTCGAGGCGCTTCAGCAGCGGCGTCAGCGTGCCCGAATCCAGGAACAGCTTCTCGCCGATCTCCTTGACCGGCACGTCGTCGCGCTCCCACAGCACCAGCATGACCAGATATTGCGGATAGGTCAGGCCGAGCCGATCGAGCAGCGGCTTGTAGACACGGTTAAAGGCGTGCGTAGCGGAATAGACCGCGAAGCAGATCTGGTTGTCGAGACGAAGCGGGTCTACCGCCGTTGATTTCCGGGCCATGAAGAATCCTGCGCGTTTCTCCCATTCTGGGCCCGGCCGGCGCCAGATTCAATTGCGAACAATTAAATGTGAGGCGCGACGAATTAGATTGCGCGCAATCTAATTGTCTGCGATAAAGCTTACACCCCAACCCGGAAAGACCCGAGGAGACGACAATGTCTGTGAACGTCCTCTACAAGACCAGCGCCAAGGCCACCGGCGGCCGCGACGGCCATGCTGCGACCCTCGACGGCGCGCTCGACGTCAAGCTCACCACGCCGAAGGAGCTCGGCGGTGGCGGCGGCGCTGGCAACAATCCCGAGCAGCTGTTTGCGGCCGGCTATGCCGCCTGCTTCATCGGCGCGATGAAGTTCGTGGCCTCGCAGGGCGGCCCGAAGGTGCCTGCCGACGCCTCGGTCACCTCGACCGTCGGCATCGGCCCGCGCTCCGAGGGCGGCTTCGGCCTCGATATCGACCTCGCGGTCTCGCTGCCGGGCCTTGCCCGCGCAGACGCCGAGGCGCTGGTGGCGAAGGCGCATCAGGTGTGCCCGTACTCCAATGCCACGCGCGGCAATGTCGACGTTCGCCTGACGGTGGTCTGATCGGCAGCGCGGATTGGCTGGCCCGGGAATCCCCCCTCGGGCCGGCCGCATCCGAGGGAATTTGCCACCCCGCGGCATGGCTGCACGGCGGCGCATGCGGCTCCACGCTCGGCGCCATTGCTGGCGCAAACAAACCTCGCTAGGCCTGTGAGCCAATGATCGACACAGGGAAGCGAAGGCATGACTGAAGCAGCAACGGGCGCCATGAGCGGATTGCGCGTCATCGATCTCACGCGCGTGCTCGGCGGTCCCTACTGCACCCAGATCCTCGCCGACCACGGCGCCGACGTGATCAAGGTTGAGCCGCCCGCGGGCGACGAGGTGCGCGAATGGGGCCCTCCGTTCCACGAGGAGGATGCGGCCTATTTCGTCGGCATCAACCGCAACAAGCGCTCGATCGGCCTCGACCTCGCCTCCGAGGGCGGCCGAATCGTGCTGCTCAAGATGCTGGAGACCGCCGACGTCCTGATCGAGAATTTCAAGCCGGGCACGCTGGAGAAATGGGGCATCGGCAACGACGTCCTCAGCAAGAAATATCCCCGCCTCGTGCATTGCCGGATCTGCGGCTTCGGCGCCGACGGCCCGCGCGGCGGCAACCCCGGCTATGATGCCATCATCCAGGCCATGACCGGCATGATCGCGGCGACCGGCTCGCCCGAGAGCGGGCCAATGCGGATCGGCGTTCCCTTGGTCGACATCACCACCGGACTTTATGCGGCGATCGGCATCCTGATGGCGCTGTCGGAGCGGCAGCGGTCGGGCAAGGGCCAGTTCCTGGAGACGACGCTGTACGAGACCGGCCTTGCCATCATGCATCCGCACACCGCGAATTATTTCATGCATGGCAAGCCGCCGGGTCTCACCGGCAACGAGCATCCGAACCTCGTGCCTTACGCGATCTTCCCGACCAAGACCGACAACATCTTCATCGGCGTCGGCAATGACGGCACCTTCCGCAAGCTGGCGAAGGAGATCGGCAAGCCCGAGCTCGGCACCGATCCGCGCTTTGCCCGCAACAAGGACCGCATCGCCAATCGCGAGGCACTGCGCGCCGAGCTTGCCGCCGTGTTCAGCCAGCACGAGGCCGAGCCGCTGTGCAACCGCCTGCTCGCGGCCGGCCTGCCTGCAGGTCCCGTGCAGAAGATCGACCAGGCGTTGACCAATCCGCACACGATCGCGCGTGGCGATATTATCGAGAAGGACTGGTACAAGGGCGTTGCCTCGCCGATCCGGCTCGACCGCAGCAAGCCGAGCCTGCGCCGCGTGCCGCCGAAATTCAGCCAGCATGCGGCCGAGGTGCTGGGCGAGTTCGGCTACTCCAAGGCCGAGATCGACGCGATGGTCGAAAAAGGCACGGTCTGCGGTCCCGAGCGGAAACGCTGAGCTAAGGCGAGCGTCAACGGTGGTGCGCTCCCTCTCCCGCTTGCAAGTGGGAGAGGTTCGGAGCCCGCGGCACGATAATGCCTCATCTCAATGCCGCACTGCGGCGCGCGCACGCATGTGCAGCGCGAACGAGTTGGCTGACGGCTCCGTCTTGGCCTATTTGACAACTTCCCATTTGGCCGCGCTTGCTGCTTTCGTTTCTCCCGCTTACACAGTCATGTGAACGTCATATGGCGCTGCTAGCGCAAGCGCTTCTTTAGTGACGGGCAAGGGAGGTTCTTGATGGCTCTTCGACATTTTGGCACGGCGGCGGCCGTCGCACTCACAATTGGTCTCGGCGCGTCGCCGGCGCTTGCCGTGACCGAAATCCAGTGGTGGCACGCGATGACCGGCGCCAACAACGACGTCATCGTCAGGCTCGCCAACGATTTCAACACCACGCAGAGCGACTACAAGGTGATCCCGACCTACAAGGGCAACTACGCCGACACGATGAACGCCGGCATCGCCGCGTTCCGCGCCGGCAACGCGCCGCACATCATGCAGGTGTTCGAGGTCGGCACCGCCACCATGATGGCAGCGACCGGCGCCGTGAAGCCGGTCTACAAGCTGATGGCCGAGACCGGCGAGAAGTTCGATCCGAAGGCCTATCTGCCTGCGATCACCGGCTATTACTCGACCTCGAAGGGCGAGATGCTGTCCTTCCCGTTCAACTCGTCCTCGACCGTGATGTGGGTCAACCTCGACGCACTGAAGAAAGCGAATGTCGAGGTGCCGAAGACCTGGCCCGAAGTGTTCGACGCCGCCAAGAAGCTGAAGGCGGCCGGCCACGCCACCTGCGGCTTCTCCAACTCCTGGGTCACCTGGGTCAATCTCGAGCAGCTCTCCGCCTGGCACAACGTGCCGCTCGCCAGCAAGGCCAACGGCCTCGACGGTTTCGACACCGTGCTGTCCTTCAACGGTCCGCTCCAGGTCAAGCATCTCGAAAATCTGGTCGAGCTCCAGAAGGACAAGACCTACGACTATGCCGGCCGCACCAACACCGGCGAAGGCCGCTTCACGTCGGGCGAATGTCCGCTCTACCTGACCTCGTCCGCGTTCTTCGGCAACGTCAAGGCGCAGGCCAAGTTTGCCTTCACCGCGGTGCCGATGCCCTATTACCCGGACGCTAAGGGCGCGCCGCAGAACTCGATCATCGGCGGTGCCTCGCTCTGGGTAATGGGCGGCAAACCGGCGGACGATTACAAGGGCGTCGCCAAATTCTTCTCCTTCCTCTCGGACACCGATCGCCAAGTCTACATCCACAAGGCCTCGGGCTATCTGCCGATCACCAAGGCGGCCTATGAGAAGGCCAAGGCGGATGGCTTCTACAAGGACCAGCCCTATCTGGAGACGCCGCTGCTCGAGCTGACCAACAAGGAGCCGACCGAGAATTCGCGCGGCCTGCGCCTCGGCAACATGGTGCAGCTCCGTGACGTCTGGGCGGAGGAGATCGAGCAGGCGCTGGCCGGCAAGAAGACCGCCAAGCAGGCGCTGGACGCGGCCGTCGAGCGCGGCAACACCATGCTGCGCCAGTTCGAAAAGACCGCCGTGAAGTAAGGCGACAAGCGGCAGGCCGGTCGCCCGGCCTGCCGCGCTGGGGCATCATGCAAAAGCAAGCCATTTTCCAATCGAAGCTGTTGCCCTATGCGCTGGTGGCGCCGCAACTCGCGATCGTCCTGATTTTCTTCTACTGGCCGGCCTTGCAGGCGATGATCCAGTCGTTCCTGCTGCAGGACGCCTTCGGCCTGTCGACCAGCTTCGTCTGGTTCGAGAACTACATCGAGCTGTTCAAGGAGCCCGCCTATTTCGAGGCGATCCTGCGCACCTTCTTCTTCTCATTCGCGATCGCGGTGTCGTCGCTGTCGTTCGCGCTGCTGCTGGCCGTGATGGCAGACAAGCCGCTGCGCGGCTCGATGCTCTACCGCACGCTGCTGATCTGGCCCTATGCGGTGGCGCCGCCGGTCGTCGGCGTGCTCTGGATCTTCATGCTGCATCCCTCGCTCGGCGTGCTCTCGCGCTACCTGCGAGCGCTGGGGATCGACTGGAATCCGCTGCTCGACGGCGACCAAGCCGCAGCGCTGATCATCCTGGCCGCCGCCTGGAAGCAGATCTCCTACAACTTCCTGTTCTTCCTCGCCGGCCTGCAGAGCATCCCCAGAAGCGTGATCGAGGCGGCTGCGATCGACGGCGCCCGCCCGATGCGCAGGTTCTGGACCGTGATCTTCCCGCTGCTGTCGCCGACCATCTTCTTCCTCCTGGTCGTCAACATCGTCTACGCCTTCTTCGACACGTTCGGCATCATCGACACCATGACCCGCGGCGGTCCGGGCAAGTCGACGGAGACGCTGGTCTACAAGGTCTATACCGACGGCCTGCTCGGCGGAAACCTCGGCAGCTCCGCGGCACAATCGGTGATCCTGATGATCATGGTGATCGTGCTGACGGGCATCCAGTTCCGCTTCGTCGAACGCAAGGTGACCTACTGATGGTCGAGGAAGAAGGCTTTCGGCGCTACATTGCCCATATCATCCTCTGGATCGGGATCGCGATCGTCGCCTTCCCGGTCTATCTCGCCTTCGTGGCGTCGACCCAGGAGAACGCGGTAATCGCCAACGGGCAGATGTCGCTGCTGCCGGGTGGCCATTTTCTCGAAACCTACTACCAGACCATCTTCGTGGGCACGAGTGGCTCGACCCGCGAGCCGGTCGGCAACATGATGCTGAACTCGCTGGTGATGGCGCTGCTGATCGCGCTGGGCAAGATCGCGATCTCGATCATCTCGGCCTATGCGATCGTGTACTTCCGCTTCCCGTTCCGGATGTCGATCTTCTGGCTCATCTTCATCACCTTGATGCTGCCGGTCGAGGTCCGCATCTATCCGACCTACAAGATCGTCGCCGATCTGCACATGCTCGACAGCTATGCCGGCCTGTCGCTGCCGCTGATCGCATCGGCCACCGCGACGCTGCTGTTCCGCCAGTTCTTCATGACCGTGCCGGACGAGCTGCTGGAAGCCTCGCGCATCGACGGCGCCGGCCCCTTCCGCTTCTTCTGGGATACGCTGCTGCCGCTGTCGCGCACCAACATGGCGGCGCTGTTCGTGATCCTGTTCATTCTCGGCTGGAATCAATATCTCTGGCCGCTGTTGATCACCACGCGCGACGACATGCAGACCATCCAGATCGGCATTCGCAAGATGATCACCACCACCGACGCGCTGACCGAATGGCCGATCGTGATGGCAACCGCCGTGCTGGCCATGCTGCCGCCGGTGTTCGTCGTCGTCGTCATGCAGAAATTGTTCGTGCGCGGCCTGGTCGAGACGGAGAAGTAGAGACTTATGGCCAACGTCACCCTGCGCAGCGTCCGCAAAACCTATCCCGGCGGCTTCGAGGCCATCAAGGGCGTCGACGTCGATGTCGGCGACGGACAGTTCTGCGTGCTGGTCGGCCCCTCCGGCTGCGGCAAGTCCACGCTGCTGCGCATGGTCGCGGGGCTGGAGACGGTCACCGGCGGCGAGATCGACATCGGCGGCCGCGTCGTCAACGGAGTAGAGCCCGCCGATCGCGACATCGCGATGGTGTTCCAGAACTACGCGCTCTATCCGCATATGAGCGTCTACAACAACATGGCCTATGGCCTGCGCAACCGCGGCATGGCCGAGGCCGAAATCAAGACCCGCGTCGAGGAAGCCGCGCGTGTGCTCGAGCTCTCCGCCATGCTGGAGCGCAAGCCGCGCCAGCTCTCCGGCGGCCAGCGCCAGCGCGTCGCCATGGGCCGCGCCATCGTGCGCCAGCCGAAAGTCTTTTTGTTCGACGAGCCGCTGTCCAACCTCGACGCCAAGCTGCGCATCGCGATGCGGGTCGAGATCCGCAAATTGCAGCGCCGGCTCAACACGACGTCGATCTACGTCACCCATGACCAGCTCGAGGCGATGACGCTGGCTGACATCCTCGTGGTGATGAACGGCGGCCAGGTCGAGCAGGTCGGCAATCCGCTTGATATCTACGAGAAACCGGCGACGACCTTCGTCGCCTCCTTCATCGGCGCGCCGCCGATGAACTTGATGTCGACGCGGCCCGAGGAGATCCGGTCGCAGCTCGCCGGCAGCGCCGCGGCCGATGCCGGCATCGTCGGAATCCGCCCGGAGGATTTCGTCATCACCGACGAGACGCCGGCCGGCGGCCTCGCCCTGCCGCTCACCGTCGAAGCCATCGAGCGCGTCGGCGCCGAGACCTTCGTCTACGGCTCCCGCGAGCAGGAGGACCAGCGCGTCGCCGCCACGCCCGGCGAGCTGCCGCCCGGCGAGGTCATCGTCCGCATTCCCGGAACCCAAGCGCCCGCCATCGGCGCGAGAATCCGCGTCGCGGCGGTGCGGGCCAAGCTGCATCTGTTCAGCGACGACGGGCGGACGCGGCTCAAGGGCTGAGCAGCTCCGGGGCCCGACGACAAAAGTGCGAAAACAACCCCATGCACAGTAGAAGGGGCTCTGTTTTCATTAGGGAATATTCAGCGACAGGATTCGTCATGCCCGGGCTTGTCCCGGGCATCCACGTTCTTCGTGCCGTGAGCAAAGTTCGTGGATGGCCGGGACAAGCCCGGCCATGACGAACCGCGAGCATCGGAGCGGGCAATACCCGTCCACAGCCTCCCCCGCTACCTGCTTGAACCCACAGGGGAACATGCCCATATTGCTGATCAAGGGGCGCCGCTCGCGGGCCCTGATGCACCAAAGTCGCTTCGAGAGGACTTTGTAAACTATGTCTCGTGTTCCAACGCTCTCCAGTCCCTTCCTGCTGGGCTTTGACGAGATCGAGCGCGTGCTCGATCGGGTCGTCAAAGGCGCCGACGGTTATCCTCCCTACAATATCGAGAGGTGCGACCGCACGGACGGCCAGCCCGAGCGTTTGCGCATCACGCTGGCGGTCGCCGGATTTACGCGCGACCAACTCGATGTAACCATTGAGGAAAACCAGCTCGTGATCCGCGGGCGGCAGCAGGACGACAAGACCCGGCAATACATCCATCGCGGCATCGCCGCGCGCCACTTCCAGCGCACCTTCGTGCTGGCGGAGGGGATGCTGGTGCTGGGTGCGGATCTGAAGAACGGGTTGTTGTCGATCGATCTGGCCCGGCCTGAACCGGAGCGGATCGTTAAGACAATCGCTATCAATGAGCACGAATAATGGAACGAGTAGCGGACTCGACCGCTTAGTGTTCCAGAGGAGTCGAGACCATGAGTGAAGGTCACGTTGCGTTCGAATACGAAGCCAAGAACGTCTCTCCGGAGACACTGGCAACCCTGGGCGAAGGCCATATCGCCTATGTGAAGCAGATCCGCTCCGAGGACGTGCCGGGCCTGTTCCCCGAGGCGCCCAAGATCGCGCCGGGCCTCAAGCTTTTCGCGCTCCACGCCGCCGACGGCACGCCGATCATGCTGACCGACAGCCGCGAAGCTGCGATCGCCAACGCCTGGAGCAACGAGCTGCAAGCGGTGAGCGTGCACTAAGCACGCGCGTCGCACGAATAGGGTTTAAAACGGGCATGCCTTCGCAAGAAGGCGTGCCCGTTTTCATTTGGGCGGCGAGGTATTCGCGTCGCCATCGCCAGCCGACGGGAATTCGGTGACATCCCCGCCCGCGTGCGGCGGGACAATCGCATGTGACTTGTGGCGGCGGTCTGCGCGCACGCCTCGTCCTTCGAGACGGCGCTGACGCGCCTCCTCAGGATGAGGCTAATCAGCGTCAGGTCCCGTTGCTGCCGCGCACTCCGACCTTATCCTGAGGAGCCCGCCTCAAGCGGGCGTCTCGAAGGATGGCCGCAGGAAAAACTCTCAAATGCGATATCCCTGCGGGTGCGGCCTTGCCTCTTGCCGCGCACGAGACCGTCATCAATCCGTGATTTGACATTTCATTCGTGTTTGTCAAATCTGACAAAATGCAGGCCAAGGCCCCTCCCCAGGACCGGATCCTCGACGCCGCCTTGCGCGTGTTCCGGCGCCACGGCTTCCGCCGCTCCTCGATCGAGCAGGCGGCGGAAGAGGCCGGACTGACGCGGCAGGCGCTCTATCATCACTTCGCCTCCAAGGAGGCGCTGTTTCGCGCCGTGCTCGAGCGGATTTACGCGCAGGGGCTCGCTGCCGAAATTGCGGCAGCGAAGGCGGCGGAAGAAGCGGGCCTCGATCTTGCCGACATCCTGGTCGCCGAGATCGGCGCGCGAATGCAGTCGCTGCTCGCTTCGCTCAAGGACTCGCCCCATACCGAGGAGCTGTTTTCCGAGCACCTCGCGCAGGCGCGCGACCTCTACCAGAGCTATTCCAACCGTTTCGCCGACGAGATCGCAACCACGATCGCGCGGGTGTGCCGCAAGCGAAAGCTTAACCTCGAAAGCGGCGTCAGCGTGCGCGAGCTCGCGCGCTGCGTCGAGATGGCGATCCACGGCACCAAATCCGCTTTCCCTGCCATGCAGCCGGTCGACGCATTCCTGAAACAGCTCGAGACCATGCTGCGCATGCTGATCGCCGGCGCGATGGCGCCGTCCGCAAAGAAGTCCCACCGAAAAACGGGAGTTCGAAAATGACCAGCACGACCATCAATGGACGGCCTCTCCCGCTGCCCGACGATCCGGATGCGCTCTTGATCGACGTGATCCGCGATGGCGGCCTCACCGGCACCAAACTCGTCTGCGGCTCCGGCGTCTGCGGCGCCTGCACCGTGCTGCTCGACGGCACGCCCGTCGTGAGCTGCCTGTTGCCAGCGCAGGCGGCCGCCGACAAATCGCTGACGACCATCGAGGGTGTCGGAGCGACCGGATTGCATCCTGTACAGAAAGCGTTCATGGCGCACGACGCCCTGCAATGCGGCTTCTGCACGCCCGGCTTCGTCGTCGAAGCCGCCGCCTTCCATGACGGCTGGCGCGCGACCAAGGGCGCGGCGACACCCTCGCGCGAGGAGATCGCCGCCGCGCTCTCAGGGCATCTCTGCCGCTGCGGCGCCTATGAAGGCATTTTTCGCGCGGTGGCGGAGGCTTGTTCAGGCCGCTTCGACGGCAACGAGCCCATCGCGCCGCGGCTGGAAGCCCGCGACAAGGTGACGGGACTGGCCCGCTACACCGTCGACGTCCACCATGACGGCCAGCTCGAAGGCGTCATCCTGCGCGCGCACGTCGCGCATGCGAGGATCACCGGGCTTGATCTGGCGCCGGCGCGCGCCATTGCCGGCGTCGCCGCGGTCGTTCCGCTGCTCGACGATGACAACATGGTCCGCTACGTCGGCGCGCCGATTGCGGCCGTCGCGGCCAAGGATCGCCGCACCGCGCTGCAGGCCATCGCCGCGATCAACTTCAAGGCCGAGCCTTTGCCCGCGGTGATCGGGCTCGATGCAGCGCGACGCGACGATGCGCCGGTCGTATTCGAAAAGAAGGACCGCAAGCGTGCCGGCAACGTGTCCGAGGGCGCAGGCGGCGCTCCGGTGTCGTGGAAGGGCAATGTGCGCGGGCCCTCGGCGCCGTTCTCGCAGAAAGCCAAGCGCGCCAAGAGCTGGCTTGACGAGGCGCGCCAGCAACGCAATCCGCTGCTGGTCGAGGAGACCTTTCGCGTCTCGACGCAACAGCACGCAAGCCTCGAACCACATGCCGCCGTGGCCAGGTTCGATGGCGATCAGCTCATTGTGCACATCTCGACCCAGGCCATCCACGAGAGCATGGAGAAGCTCGCCAAGCGTTATGGCCTTCCGCACGACAAGGTGCGTGTGATCGCCGATCATGTCGGCGGCGGATTCGGCTCCAAAGGCAGCGTTGGGCTGGAGACCATCGCCGCGATCGAGCTTGCGCGCGCCGCGAAAGCGCCGGTGCGCGTCGCCTTCGATCGTGAAGAGGAGCTTTCCGTCACCGGCTATCGTCCGGCCGCCGAGCTGAAGCTGTCCTTGCTGCCTTCTGCGGAAGGCCGCCTCAAGGCGCTGTCGCTCACTGCCCATGCAGACACCGGCGCCGCCGTGAACTCGCTGATCGCGGGCCTGGCGCGGCTGATCTATCCGGCCGAAGCAAAGGAGCTCGTCGACTTCGACGTGCTCAGCAATTTGCCGCCCGGCGCGCCGTTCCGCGGCCCCGGCGGTCCGCCGATGTCGTTTGCGCTGGAGCAGGCGGTCGACGAAGCGGCGCTGCGCATGAAGGTCGATCCGATTCAGCTGCGCAAGCTCTGGGACCCCGATCCCAACCGCCAGCGACTGTACGACTGGGCTGCCGGCCTCGACGTCTGGAAGAGCCGCAAGCCAGCCGCATCGCAGACCGGCCGCTACCGGCGCGGCGTCGGCGTCGCCACCGGTTACTGGCTCTATCTCTGGCAGACCGGCTCCTCGGTCGAACTCGCGATCAAGGGCGGCCGCATCGTCGCAAGCTGCGCGGTCCAGGATATCGGCACGGGCACACGCAGCGTGATCGCCAACACCGTCGCGAAGGCGTTCGATCTCGAGCCGCATGATGTGGACGTTCGCATCGGCCGCTCCAGCCTGCCGCGCGGACCGGGCTCCGGCGGCAGCCGCGTCACCGCCTCGGTGGTGCCGCCGACCTTGCTCGCCATCGACAAGCTCAAAGCGGAAATCAGGCGCACCGCCTCTCGCACACCTGCTCCGGGCTCGAACGCGCCGTGGCGCGAGATGATCGCGGCCTCCCCTGATATCGCCGTGTCGGCCAAGCGCCAGGAGGACGGCAAGCCGCCGCCCGGCGTCAGGCCCGCGCTGCACGAGGCGGGCATCATGGGCCGGGTGTTCGGTTGGGTGCTGCGTCTGATGAGCCACATGGTGGTCGGCGCCGGCGTGCCGAGCTCGGTGCAGGTGATGGAAGTCGAGGTCGACACCTGGCTCGGCCATGTGCGCGTGCTCAACGCCTATACGGGCCTCGCGGTCGGCAAGCTCGCCGCGCCGGCGCTGGCGCGAAGCCAGGCCGCGGGCGCGGTGATTCAGGGCATCGGCTACGCACTCTATGAGTCGCGGGAGACCGATCCCTCGAGCGGCCACATCCTGAGCGGCAGCATGGAGGATTACCGCATCCCGGGGATTGCCGACATGCCGAAACTGGACGTGCATTTCGACGAGGCCGGTTTCGAGCATGTGCCGGGCGGCAGCGTCGGCATCGGTGAAGTCGCCACCGTGCCGACCTCGCCCGCGATCGCCAACGCCATCCGCGATGCGATCGGCGTGAGACTGACTGAAATTCCGTTCCGGCCCGATCGTCTTGTGGCCGCGCTGAAAGGGAGGGATGCAGCATGAGTGTCGCCGTCATCACCGCCAATCCCACGCCTGAATTCCGCGCCGGAGGCACCGACTTCAGCGAACGCCGCCGCAGCGGGGTGTCGCAGGGAATGCTGATCGATATCTCGACCAGCGGCGACAAGACGATCAGCTGGGGAGCCGATGGAGCGGCCCGGATCGGCGCGCTCGCCACCATCGCCACGATCGCGACCGACGCGCGCATCCTCGCCGCTTATCCCGGCATTGCGGCGAGCGCGCAGGGACTCGCCACGCCACAGGTGCGCAACGTTGCCACGCTCGGCGGCAATCTCGCGCAGCGTTCACGCTGCTGGTATTTCCGCCGGGCCGACATCGATTGCCTGAAGAAAGGCGGCAGCACCTGCCCTGCCCGTTCCGGCAATCATCTCTATGGCGTTGCCTTCGATCTCGGACCGTGCATCGCGCCGCATCCCTCGACCATGGCGGCGGCTCTGCTCGCCTATGATGCGACCATCACCACGGACCGGCGCAGCGGATTGACGATTAGCGGTCTCCTCGGCGACGGCTCGGTCGCGCACGCCGATCATACACTCGCAGCAGGCGAGATGATCAAGAGCATTGCGCTTCCTGCTCCGCTTCAAGGCGAGCGCGCTTCCTACAAGCGGGCGATCAGCCGGACCTATGCGGAATGGCCGCTGGTGGAACTCTGCGCCCGCGTCGTGATCGCCGGCGGCAAGTTCCAGCTGGTGCGTCTCGCTGCCGGCGGCGTCGCGCCCGTGCCGCTTCGCCTCACCGCCGTGGAAGTCCAGCTCAGCGGCAAGCTTGCCAATGCGGCATCGATCGCAGAAGCGGCGAAAGCGGCGAGCTCGGGTGCCAAACCATTGCCGATGACGGCCTACAAGCTCGATCTCCTGCAAGGGCTGGTGCGCGACGTGCTGGAGCGGCTTTCGGGCTGAAGCGCGATGAGATGTGGCTTGATCACGCAACGCCGGAGGTGCGCTCCCTCTCCCGCTTGCGGGAGAGGGTTGGGGAGAGGGTGCTTCCGCAATGGGACAATCCCCAAGAGGAGAAAGCCCTCACCCGCGCCTTCGGCGCGACCTCTCCCGCAAGCGGGAGAGGTGAACAAGCCGCGACAATCGATTCAACCTAAAGCCATTTCGCTCTAACTAACCGCCTGAGCGATCTGCCAGCCGCGCGCGGATATCCGGCTTCAGCACCTTGCCGACCTTGGAGCGCGGCAGATCGTCCCAGACTTCGATCTGCTTCGGTGTCTTGACGCTGCCGATCCGCTGCTTGACGAAGGCCGCCAGCGCCGTCGCATCGACGCTCTGGCCGGCACGGGGCTGCACCACGGCGACGATACGCTCACCCCATTTCTCGTCCGGAAGGCCGATCACGGCGCAATCCTGTACCGCCTCATGCGCCCGCAGCGCGTTCTCGACCTCGATCGAATAGACGTTGAACCCGCCGGTGATGATCATGTCCTTGGCGCGATCGACGATGTAGAGGTAGCCATCGTCGTCGATGTAGCCGATGTCGCCGGTGTGGTGCCAGCCATGCGCGGAGGCCTCCGCCGTGGCTTCGGGATTTTTGTAGTAGCCTTCCATCACCAGCGAGCCGCGAACCACGATCTCGCCGCGTGAGCCGGTCGGCAGCAAATTGCCGTCGCCATCCATGATGCCGGCCTGCACCAACGGGCTGATCCGCCCCGCCGAGGCGAGGCGCTCCATCGCGATCGTGCCATCGGCATTGTAATGCTCATCCGGTGCCATCATCGAGATCATCATCGGCGCTTCAGTCTGACCGAACAACTGCGCCATGGGCCCGATGCGCCGGAGCGCCTCCGCAAGCCGTGCGGCCGAGATCGGTGCCGCGCCGTACCAGAAGCATTGCAGAGACCCGAGCTTCGCCGAGTCGAGCTTGGGATGATCGAGCAGCATGTAGATCAATGTCGGCGGCAGGAAGGTGTGCGTGACATGGTAGCGCTCGATCAAATCGAGGAATTCGGCGATGTCGGGGCGATGCATGATCACGACGCGGCCGCCGAGCGCCATGATCGGGAAACACAGCACACCGGCCGCATGGGTCAACGGCGCGAGCGCGAGATAGACCGGACGACCCTTGAAGGGATAGCCCATCAGCGTCAGTGCCGTCATGGCCTCGATGTTGCGACCCGACAGCATGACTCCCTTCGGCTTTCCGGTGGTGCCGCCGGTGCCGGGAAGCATCGCGAGATCGTCGACCGTCTCGCGTTGATATTGGTCGGCGGACAGGCCCGCGAGCCAGCCGTCGAACGAGGGCGCGAAGGGCAACTCGGCATCGAGGCAGACGAGGACACGCAGCTTCGGCAGCTCTGCACGCACCGCCTCGACCATCGGCGCGAAGCTCGAGTGAAACAGCAGCAGGCTGCAGTCGAATTGGTCGAGGATGAGCCGGTTCTCGGCCGCCTCGTTGCGCGGATTGATCGGGCACCAAACCGAGCCCGCGCGGGAAATCCCGAACACGCATGCAAACGCGACCGGATCGTTGCCGGAAAGGATTGCGACCTTCTCGCCGGCAGCAATACCCGATCGCGCGAGCCCGCGCGTGACGCGATAGCTCAGCAACTGCACCTCGCGGTAGCTGAGATCGCGCCCGTCCATGGTCAGGCACGGCGCATCGGGGCCGAGCGAGGCACCTTTGTCGAGGTAATCGATGAAGCGCATGATCAATCCCGGAAGCAGCTGGCGGGTGGCGCGCGGCCGCGCCACCCGTGATCTTGCTCAGTCGTGCACGGTGAGGATCGGTCTGCTGACCAGCCCGAAGCTGCGCAGCTGGCCGAGCAGCTCGTGATGACCGAACGCCTGGCAACCGGAGGCGAAACCCACGCGCTTGGGCGGCTGCTGCAGCAGATGCGCCGCGGCATAGGCCTGCAACAAGCCGGTCTGCTTGTAATTGCTGTTGCCGTTGATGACGCAGTGCGCGCGCCCGAGCGGGCCAGAGGCATGCACCGAATCCAGCGACTTGTTGACGCGCGGGTTCTCGCGCGGCGGCATGGTGTTCATCACGCCGGCGGCGGTCTGCGCCAAAGCAGTGTAGCGGTCGTCGGGGTTCATGTTCTTGGTCGCGTCCAGCGCGGCGGCGACGATCTGCGGCACGCCCAGCATCAGCGCGCGGTTGAACACGCCGCCCAGCACCTTCACGTTGGCCACGCGCGGATCGCGCTTGAACCACACCGGGTGCGAGGTGCCGCCCCAGGGCAGCGCCAGTGCGAGCTCATGCTGGCCGGGGATGGCGAGGTTGTAGAGGCCGGCATCCGCCTGATGCTCGACATACTTGTTCTGCTCCAGATAGTAGGCCTTTGCCATCGCGGCGTTGACCAGGATGGTCTGCGTCGAGGCGATGGTCGGGCTGCCGCCCCAGAACACGGCGATATCGAGCGTGTCGAGGCCGGGCGTCTCCAGGCACAGCTGCGCCGCAATCTCACCGGTGGTGTACATCTGCGCGATGCCCGGCGCGAGCAGCAGGCCGGCATTGGCGAACTTCGTGCCCCATTCCTGCTCGAGCGTGATCAGCCAGTCCTGCTCGCCTGTCGTGTCGGTGTAGTGGCATCGGGACGCCCAGCAAGCCTGCACCACCTCGGCACCGAACCTGGCGAAGGGGCCCACGGTGTTGAGCACCACCGAGGCGCCGTTGAACAGCTCCGTCAGTGCGCTCACGGTGTGCGGCACTTCCACCACCTCGTAGTCGGCGGTCTCGATACCGGCCACGTTCGCTTTCATTGCGGCGTTGAGCTTCTCCGCGCTGCGCCCCGCGGCGATGAAGGGGATGTTGTACTCGCGTAAGTATTCGCAGACCAGCCGGCCGGTGTAGCCGGACGCGCCATAGACGATGACGGGCTTCTTCGCGCTCATTGTCGTTCCTCCGAAATGTTCGTTGTCGGGTTTGCAGCTCACATTCCCATGCCGCCATCGACCGGCAGTCCGATGCCGGTGATGAAGCGGGCTTCGTTCGAGCACAGGAACACCGCAGCATTGGCGATGTCGCCGACCTCCGCGAGCTTGCCGAGAGGCGTCTGCTCCACCACCGAGCCGACCGCGGCGTTGACGTCGGGCGCGAGACCGATCTTGACGATGTCGTTGGCGAGCTGCAGGCCCATGTCGGTCGGGATCAAGCCAGGATAGATGCAGTTGACGCGCACGCCATAACCGAGCTTGCCGGCCTCCATCGCCGCGACCCGCGTCATGCGATCGACCGCAGATTTCGTGCCGGAATAGACCGCGATGCTCGGGAAGGCGATCGTCGCCGCGACAGACGCGATGTTGACGACCGCGCCGCCTTTGCCCGCCGGTCCACCCGGCCGCATCGCGCGGAAGGCGTGCTTCATGCCGAGCACGGTGCCGACGATGTTGACGTCGCACATCCGCCGCGCATCCTCGGCCCTGATCTCGCTGACCAGCGACGTGATCTCGATGCCGGCATTGTTGATGAGGATGTCGTAGCCGCCGAGGGTGGCGACCGTCGCAGCAGTCGCTTTCTCCCACTGCGCATCGTCGGCGACATCGAGATGCACGAAGCCGGTCTTCACTCCGAGCCTGGCGATCTCGCCGGCGCTATCCTTGCCGACGTCATCGAGAATGTCGCCGATCATGACCGCCGCACCGGAGCGCGCCAGTGCTTCTGCAATAGCCGCTCCTATCCCGCGGGCTCCGCCGGTGACCAGGGCTTTGCGGCCATCAAGACTCTTCTCACTCATCGCACGTCCTCCCTTGGCTTGGACTGATCTGTTCGCTGATGATCGGTGCGTGCTGGGTTGGCAGCACGGTGCCGGCGCGGTTGCGCAACGGCATGCGAGTCCGTTCCGGCGGCGCGGCGCCGGCGAGTGCATTTCCTCCATTTGCTGACGTCTTGACGACTGTCCAAATTTCTTGGCGCGCACACTCCTCCCGGAACTTGACAGTTGTCAAGGACAAAATTTGACAGTTGTCAAAGAGGATGGTCTGTAGACGATGACCGACGACGGGATCGTGGTGACCAAGAGACGGGAGACAGCGCGACGATGGCGCGGCAAGCGACAGGAGCGGCGAAGCGAGAGGCCGTGGCGGAGATCGTGCGAGACGACAAGTTCAACGCGCGACGCATCGAGCTTGCCGAGGCCGCGCTCGAAACGCTTGGAGAGCTCGGCTTCGCCCGGACCAGCCTGCGGGAGATCGCGCAGAACTCGGCGTTCACGCACGGCGTGTTCCACTATTATTTCAGCGACAAGCTCGACCTGATCTGCTGCTGCGTTCGCCACTACAAGGCCAAGTGCGTGACGCGCTATGACGAGGTCGTCGCGACAGCGACGAGCCGCGACGAATTGACGGAGGGCTTCCTCGCCAAGCTCGCAGCAACGCTGCAGAACGAAGCCCGCATGCACCGGCTTTGGTACGATTTGCGCTCGCAGGCGATGTTCGAGGCGGCGTTTCGCAAGGATGTCCTCGAGATCGACAAGAGCCTGGAAGCGATGATCTGGCGCATTGCCTCGCGCTATGCCGAGCTCGGCGGCAAGCGGCCGGCGTCGTCGCCAGGCGCGCTCTACGCGCTGTTCGACGGTCTGTTCCAGAGTGCGCTGCTCAAGCACCTCGCGGGTGACAAGAGGGCGGTCCCCGAACTGCTCGACGAAGTCCGGCGCCTGCTGCCGACGGTCTGCTGAAGCGCGGAAGCGGCGCCCACCGTCGCCGCACGAGACCTGCACGTTAGCGCCATCCAAATTGATCGTCCGTCTCGAAACTGCTTAGATGCGGCATGCCGCCGAAAGTCGAACGTCTGCCCAAGCAGCAATTGTGGTTTCCGGCCGGGCGCTATTTTCTGCGCACCATCAAGCGCGATGACGCCTCGCAGCGCTGGGCGGACTGGTTGTCCGATCCCTGGACCGTGCATGTCCTCAACACGTCACCGCGCGCGATGACCAAGGCGGAGATCGCCGACTACATCAAATCCTTCGATCAGCGCGAACGGCTCCTGCTCGGGATATTCGAGCGCGGCAGCCGCATCCATGTCGGCTTCATCCGCCTCGACATCAACGCGGCGGCGAGCGAGGCGCTCGTCAGCGCCGTGATCGGAGAAAAGGAGCACCGCAATGCCGGAGCGACGGTGAACACCTTCATTCCGCTGCTCAGGTTCGTGTTCGACGATCTCAAGCTGAGCCGCATCCGCGCGTTCGTGCTGGAGCGCAATCAGACGACCATTCAATATCTGTCCAAGCTCGGATGGACGCTCGAGCCCGAACCCGAAAAACCGGTGCGATCGCATACGGATGGATCGCTTCTGGTATTGCGTCGGATGATCTGGGACCGGCCCGGTTTCCAGGCCTGGTTGAAGAGCCCGATCGGGCAGCGGATCGTGAATCGCATGGAAGCGGCGCGAGGTTGAGCCCCGGCCGCTCCCTTTGTCTGCTTAAGCGATCAATCAGTACTTCGCGACGACGGGTGACCCGCCGAACCGATAGTTGATACCTACCTTCACGATATCGATGTCCTGACGAATATCGATCAACGCGGTGGTGGCGGCGGCTGGATTGGCGAATCCCACGCGCTTGCTGTCGAAGCCGTAGTGAGTGTACTCGACCAAGGCCGACCAGTTCGGGGCGAAGGCCCACTCGACACCGGCACCTGCCACCCAGCCGACACGATCGGTGCTGGCGCTTGAATTGCAGGGCTCAAAAACGAGGAATCCCACACCGGGACAAAAGAAGCCGCCAATCGACGAGAAATTGTTCAGATTGTATCGGTCATGCGCAAACCCGACGCCGCCCTTGCCATAAACGAGCAAGCGATCCCATGTGTAGCCGACCCGACCCGTGACGCTGGCGACCCAGTCGGTGCGGCTCGATAGAGTGGCGGGCGCGCCGGTCTTTCCGGCGAAGAAGGGATCGTTGGCGGTGCCGTGAAGATCGGTGGCCGTGAAATCGCCGGCAATCCCGAGCACCCAATTGCTGGCAAATTGGTAGTCGCAACCTACCTGAACGCCTCCTACAATTCCGACGTCTCCGTTCACCCCAATGCGATCACCAGGCACACTGCCTATAGTCATTGCAGGCGAGATGACCGCCCCCGTTCCGATGCCGGGATCCGTGAAGCCCGTTCGGCTCGCACCGCCGCCGACATGACCCCCGACATAGCAGCCGGTCCAACTGAAAGGCACGGCCGCCGCAACCGGCGCTTTCGTGTAGGGACGAGCTCCCAGATCGGCACCTTGAGCGGAGCCTGCGACAATCAGAGCCGACGTCGCCAGCAGCAGTCGTTTCATTCGTCACCCCCGAAGCAATCAGCGATAGAAATCTCCGGTAAGGTACATCGGCTGGCCTCCGCGCGCTGTATTCGAGGAGCAACACTCCGATACATTTGGTACTTCGATACTGTTTGATCACAACGCGCCGCAACACGGCGCCTTAAGCCTGATGACGGCGCTCCAGGCTGAACTATCCGATCGTCGGATGGCTTCGCACCGGCGCGGCCGAGTTCAGGTCACGCCCCTGCCTCACCGCCCCGCCGGAATCAGCGCCCGCATGATCTCCGGCTTCCAGCTTTGACGCGCGCTGTCGAAGGCTGCGAAATCATGATCGAATTGCCAATAGGCCCAGGCCCAGCCGAGCCGCTCCGCGCTTCGCGCCACGAACGACAGATATCTCGTCCGTGCTTCGGCTGGCGCGGCCTCGTATACGCCGAACTCACCGAGATAGATCGGACGCTTCTCCCGTTCGGACCAGGACCGGATCTTGTCGAAATCGGCGCGCGCCTTCTGCTCGTCCTCCGGCGTGCCCCAATCGAGCGGGCCTATTTGCGAGAACGTCGGCGACCACGGTGCGCCCTGATGGGTGAAGCGGATCGGCGCGTAATAGTGAAACGTGACGATGATATTTCGGTCATCCGGCGGCAGGACCAAGTCCTCGACGGGCATCTCGTCGACGTTGAGAACCGCGGCGATCACCGGCCGCCGGGGGTTGGTGGCGCGGATGATGCCGAGACATTCGTTCAGAAGGGCGTTCCAGGCGGCGGACGTCATCTGCCCGCCCGGCTCATTGAGCACCTCGAAGACGAGCCTCGGATATTTTCCGGCATAGCGCGCGGCGATTTGCGTCCAGAACGCTTTCAGCTTCCCGGCGCACGCGGAGACGTCGCGCTGACAGATATGGGTATCGTGCTCGTCCAGGATGGGGATGAGATTTCGGGCGAGCACCTCCTCGATCACGGCATCGAGCCGCCTCAAGACGATCTCATCCAGCGCATTCTCCGGGTCCATGAACTTGAAGCCGAAGAAATTGATCCGGACGTGCGAGAACCCGGCGCGCCTGATCGCGGTGAGGTTGTCCAGACGAAATGGCGCGTTCCGGCCTCCCTCCCAAATGCCGTCATAGCCGAGGATGTTGACGCCGCGCCCCAGTTTTGGGGGCGCGGACGCGGCCTGTCCGGCTGCTTCTGCCGGGGAGCAGATTGCAAGCACGGAGAGCGCGAAGGCGAGACCGAAAGTCACAGCCCAGCGGACGCAGATGGCATTCATCCTGGCTGCCCCATCATTGCTGCAGGCCTTGCTGTGGCACCGGCCTGCACACCGCGAAGAAGAATGCGACGAGCAGCACCGAAGTGAACATCGTCGAGCGAAGGAACATCGTCTCCGTGAAATTCGATTGAAAGCTGAGGACGACGAATCCGATGATGAGAGCGCAGTGGCGACGGTCGATCGTCCGCGTGGCGATCAGGTACAGGACCTTTTCCGAGAACAGATAGACGCTCGCCACGAACAGCACGTATCCCAGGAATCCGGTTTCCATCGCCACCGCGATATAGCCGCTATGATAATTGTCCAGCACCCAGCCGTGGTTCTGGTTGAAATAGTCGTAAATCGCAGGGCGCGTCCAGAACCCGTTGATGCCGAAGCCCAGCAGCGGCGCATCGTCGAAATGGCCGATGGCGTACTGCCAGATGAAGGTCCGCTCGGTCAGATTGATGGTCGATTCGCCGAGATGGATGGAATCGTAGCCCGTGACATAGAAATACAGGATCAGGAGCGCAGCCAGGATGCACATGACGACCGGCAGCACCGCGTAAATCCTCATGCAGCGGATCGACCATAGGGAGGTCATGAGTAGTGCACCGGCGGCAATTGCAACGGCACCGGCACCACGCGATTCCGAGGCGATGACGCATGTCGATGCCAGGAGAAACGTCAGCAGAAAAACTGTCCAGCCCTGGCCCGTCATCTTCTGATAGCAGGCAAAGAACATCAGATAGGCGCTGATGAAACCGAGGGTCTGCTTCGATTCGTAGATTCCCTGCCACTGGCCGTTGTGCATCCAGCTCTGATCGACGCCGATCTCGGGCACGAAAACCGCGCACAGGGCCGAGGCGGCGACCAAGATGAAGAGTCCCAGCGCCGTCGCTCCGACGATCTCGTCGATGTCGATCCGCGTGATCAGGCAGTACGCACCAAAGGTCGTCATCACGAGGGCCGCGCTCTTCATGATCGCCGCGGTGGCGAGGCCGGTCCAGAGCACAGAAACAGCGGCGAGAGCATAGAATGCGACCAGCGCGATGAAATCGGGATTGGGCTGCACGCGCAGGCAGGGTCGCACGAAGGCACTGGCGTAGATCAGGATGACCCACATCAACAGCGCAACGGCCTGTTGCACGAAGCTCCATTCTGCGGGAAGCAGCGCGGGCTGCAGGACACCCATCGACGCGATCACATTGACGGTGATCGAGCCACGCATCACGATTCTGGCGAGCTTCTCCACGCCGACGCGGGGCGCTGTCCAGATCGCGCTGGCGTCCTCCTCGGAATCGTGCAGGCTGGTCATGAGCGGACCGCCTGAAGCGCGGCGGATCTTCCCACACCGTGCACTACGAGCGCCTTCGCACGCGCGCCTACCGCGGGCATCGGCCGGTCGAGGCCTGATTCCCAGAGCCGCTCTCCCGCCGCGGCGGCGAGGCGCAACGGCGTCATTCCATTCCCAGTCACGTCCGCTCGGTCCACGGCTTCGAACGGCTCTCAGCGGATGTTGGCGCCGCCCACTGTGCCGTGCGTCTCAGGCGGGAAGATTGTCGTACCTTCTACCTTTGAGATCAAGGTGGCATGACGGGACGCCGCCCTCACAATCAGGTGCGAGACACGATTGGGCCCTTGCCGGGCGGGAAAAAAGAAAGGTTACGCCGCCGTTGCCGGCGGCAGCGCCAGCACGGAATAAATCGCCTGCGCATCGCGCGAGGCGCGGAGCTTCTTGGCGATGTCCTGGTCGCGCAGCAGGCGGGCGATGCGGGCGAGCGCCTTGAGGTGATCGGCGCCGGCGCCTTCAGGGGCGAGCAGCAGGAAGACGAGATCGACCGGCTGGCCGTCCATCGCCTCGAAGTCGATCGGACGATCGAGCCGCGCGAACAGGCCGAAGATCTTCTCCAGCTTGGGCAGCTTGCCGTGCGGAATGGCGACGCCATAGCCGACCGCGGTGGTGCCGAGCTTCTCCCGCTGCAGCAGCACCTCGAACACCGAGCGCTCGTTCTGCCCGGTCAGCTCGGCGGCCTTGGCCGCCAGCTCCTGCAGCGCCTGCTTCTTGCTGTTGACTTTCAATGCCGGGAGAATCGCCTCGGGCGCGACCAGATCGGTAATCGGCATGGAAGCTTTCCGAGGTGAATTAAACCGTCAGGTTCCGATTTGGCCAGCTTGATAGACCAAGCTCGGCCGGCGTCAATAACATGAAGCAGGAGGCGGACTTAGCCCCGATCCAGATGTGGGGGGCTTCTACTCCAACGCAATCCCGGTGCCAACTCCCGCGTGCGGCTTTGCCCCCGTCATTGTTAAGGGCCGGGATGGTACGGGCGCCGGCTGGCGGGCCTAGCCACCGCCCTGGCCGTCCACCTTGGCTCCCGGCGGGTCGATCCAACCCACATTGCCGTCCGCCCTGCGGTAAATGATGTTCACCCGACCGGACGAGCCATGCTGGAATACCAGGCAGGGTGCCCCGCTGAGATCGAGTTCCATGACGGCTTCGCTGACCGAGAGCCGCTTCAGCGACGTGGTTTGCTCCGCGATGATGACGGGGCTGTAGCCGGCGACTTCCTCTTCGCCCTCTCCGGGCGCTTCCAGCACATAGCTGGTGGCGTCGAGCGCAGCCATCGCCTCGGAGGCGGCATGGGCCTTGCGCGCGGAGCGGTCCTTGAGCCGGTTCTTGTAGCGCCGCAGCCGCTTCTCGATCATCACCAGCGCCTGGTCGGCACTGGCATAGGCATCCGGTGCGTTCGAATCGGCTTCCAGCGTGATTCCTGAATCGAGATGCAGGGCGCAATCGGTGCGAAAGCCGAAGCCGTCCTTGCTCAGCGTGATGTGGCCGGAATAATTGCCGTCGAAATATTTGCGCAGCACCTCGTCGGTGCGGTCGGCAACGCGGCCGCGCAGCGCCTCGCCGACGCTGATGCTCTTTCCCGAGATTCTGAGAGTCATGTGATGCCTCGCTTGGTTGGTGCCCAGCTTGGATCGGTCTCGATGGGGCATCGAGAGTAGCGCGATTTGGCGCCAGCGCAATCAGGCCGGTTCGGGATTGCGGGAGCGATCGGACAAGGCGGTAGAGAGGACGTTACCAAGAGCGCTCTGCTTGTCGCGGCGGCGTTGCACCGAGGAAGGTATGCGCATGGCTTCGCGGTACTTCGCGACCGTGCGGCGGGCAATATCAATGCCCGAGGCGCGCAAGCGTTCCACGATGGTGTCGTCCGACAGGATCGCGGAGGGCTCCTCCGAATCGATCAGCTGCTTGATGTGGTGACGCACCGCTTCCGCCGAATGCGCTTCGCCCCCGTCGGCCGAGGCGATCGAGGCCGTGAAGAAATATTTCAGCTCGAACGTGCCGCGGTTGGTCGCCATGTATTTGTTGGCGGTGACACGCGACACCGTGGATTCGTGCATCTGGATGGCGTCGGCGACGGCCTTCAGATTGAGCGGGCGCAAATGGGCGACACCGTGGGTGAAGAACCCGTCCTGCTGGCGCACGATCTCGGTCGCCACTTTCAGGATGGTGCGGGCGCGCTGGTCGAGCGCGCGCACGAGCCAGGTCGCGTTCTGCAACGCATCCGTGAAATAGGACTTGTCGCCGTCCTTGCCGATCTTCTTCGACAGCTCGGAATAATAGGTCTGGTTGACCAGCACGCGCGGCAAGGTGTCGCTGTTGAGCTCGACATGCCAACCGCCGTCGGGACCCGGGCGGACATAGACGTCGGGCACCATGGTCTGCAGGCGCGCCGAGCCGAACTTCATGCCGGGCTTGGGATTGAGGCGGCGGATCTCGCCGATCATGTCGGCGATGTCCTCGTCGTCGACGCCGCAGATCTTGCGAAGAGCCGCGATGTCGCGCTTGGCGAGCAGATCGAGATGCTCGACCAGCGCCTGCATCGCGGGGTCGTAGCGGTCGAGCTCGCGCAGTTGGATCGCCAGGCATTCGCTTAAGGAACGCGCGCAGACCCCGGGCGGATCGAATTTTTGCAGCACGGCGAGGACGCTTTCGACCTCGGCCTGCGACGCGCCGAGACGCTCGGCGGCTTGGCCGAGATCGGGCGGCAGATAGCCGGCCTCGTCGACGAGGTCGATCAGGTACTGGCCGATCATGCGTTGCGCGGGCGCGGTGAAGGCAACCGAGAGCTGCTCGGCGAGATGGCCCGACAACGTCGTCTCGGCCGCGACAAAAGCTTCGAGATTGTAGTCTTCGTCACCGGAGGCGCCGCCGCCCCATTCGGTATAGGTGGTTGGCGCGGCATCCTGCGCGTTGCGCGCGGCCGCCTCGGCCGGCTCCTCGGAGAAGACGTTGTCGAGGCCGGTGTCCAGGGTTTGCTCGATCTCGGCGCGGGTGCCGAGATCCTTGCTCATCCATTCTTCCTGGCCCGGCTCGAAGCCTTCCGCGCTGCCGCCGAAGCCGTCCTCGCCCTGGCCATCGCCATGACCGTCACCTTGGCCGCCCCCGGAATCGCCGTAACTGCCGGCCTCGGCCGAAGCTTCGCCCGCGGGGGCCTCGTCACTGGCCCGTTCCAGCAGCGGGTTTCGCTCGAGCTCCTCTTCCACGAAGGTCGTGAGATCGAGATTGGACAATTGCAGCAGCTTGATCGCCTGCATCAGCTGCGGCGTCATGACCAGCGACTGCGATTGCCGGAACTCTAATCTCTGCGTAAGCGCCATGAAGCAAGAACCGATCCCAAAAGTTGGTCCGATTTTTGCTTATCCTAGTCTCAGCCCGATGTACACGGGTTGACGAATTGGAAAAAAGGGCTAGAGGCGGAATTCCTCGCCAAGGTAAAGGCGGCGCACGTCCGGATCGGCAACGATCTCATCCGGGGTTCCCTCGGTCAAGATTTCCCCGGCATAGACGATATAGGCACGGTCGGTGAGGCCGAGCGTCTCGCGGACATTGTGGTCGGTAATCAGCACGCCGATGCCGCGATTGGTGAGATGGCGGACGAGGTCCTGGATGTCGCCGACCGCGATCGGGTCGATGCCGGCGAAGGGCTCGTCGAGCAGCATGTAGTTCGGCCGCGTCGCCAGCGCGCGCGCGATTTCGACGCGGCGACGCTCGCCGCCGGACAGCGCGATCGACGGTGATTTCCGCAAGCGCGTGATGTTGAACTCGTCGAGCAGCGAGTCGAGCTGCTGCTCGCGCTTCTTGCGCGAGGGCTCGACCACTTCGAGCACGGCGCGGATGTTCTGCTCGACGGTGAGGCCGCGGAAGATCGAGGCTTCCTGCGGCAGATAGCCGATGCCGAGCCGCGCGCGCTGATACATCGGCAGCTTGGTGACGTCGTGGCCGTCGAGCTCGATCGCGCCGCGATCGGCCTTGATCAGGCCGGTGATCATGTAGAACACGGTGGTCTTGCCGGCGCCGTTCGGGCCGAGCAGGCCGACGGCCTCGCCGCGGCGCACATAGATGCTGACGCCGCGCACCACCTGGCGGCTGCCAAAGGCCTTTTCCACGCTATGCACAGCCAGGAATCCGGGCCGCTTCAACAGCTGCGGCGCGCCGGCACCGTTGGACCTGGCGGCCGTTCGGACGGGATGAACCGCCTGCGGACGCGGCTCGGCCTGATAGTCGGCCTCGTAGTCACCTTGGAACTGGTCGGGCCCGCGGGGCTGGTCGCGGGCAATCGGCGTGTCCCTGACGGGACTGGGCACGAGGCCGCCGACGCTGTCCCCGAGCGCAGTGATGTCCTGACGCGCAAATCCTGGCCGGCCGCGCTTGGCGGGGCGCCGACGGAACATGCTGAAGAGATCGACCATCCCCGCCTTCTAGCCTTTGGCGTCGTCTTGCGCGAAATCCGCGCGATCTGTCGCGCCAGCCTGAGCGATTGGCCGACGCAGCATGGGTGAAGGAATGTCTCATGCCCAGTGAAACACGCCCGAAAAGCGGCGGACCCCGCTTCGAAAGCCCTGCGCGCTAGATACAGGCTCGCCGGGCAGGCTTCAACCCTCGGTTCGGCCGCATCCGAACCAAGCCGTTGAATTCATTTTGGTTTACTTGCACCGGGTAACTGCAAAGGCGGCGCGCCGCCGGGCTTGCCCGAACCGCAATCGTTGCTGGAGCCCTGCGGCAGCAGGACCTGAACCCGGCCGCTGTCGGATTCCACACGTGACACGCCGGTCGTCATATCGACAGTCAGCCGATCGCCCCGCATGACGTTCTTGCACTGGGTCATGACGACTTGGCCCGAGCCCCCGCCGAACATGGTGATCAGGTTGGTCTTGGTGTCGAACACGGCGGTCTCCCCCGTCACCACCTGGTCCTTCTGGGTGACCACGACATTGCCGCGCGCCTCGAGCCGCTTGATCGAGGAGCTGCCGCCCGGACCCGGCTGCGCCGACTGCATCGGCGCGTTCTTGGTCGCTTTCGCCGCAGGCTGCGGCGCGGCCGGCTTGTCGCCGCCGCCCGAATCGTAAAACACCACCAGCGTCTTCGAGGTCATGGTGGTGTCGCCCTGCACGACCTTCACATTGCCGGAGAAGGTCGCCTCCTTCTTCTTGTCGCGCATCTCGAGCGAGGCCGCTTCGATCTGAATTGGCTGATCGCGGTTTTGCGTAAAGCCCTGCAGCGCGTTGTTGGGCGCAGTCGCCGAACTCTGCGTGCGGCCTTCACCGGATGCGATCAAGACACCAAAGGCAAGCGCGGCTGCGCTGACGATCGCGCTGCGCCTGTTGTCGTTGCGCGAGAAGAACTTCATCATGAAAATCACTTCGAATTGGCAGACTTGTTCTGAGGCGTGCGCGTCTTCGTCGGCGCAGGCTCGGTTGGTCCAGGCTGAGCAGCGGCGGGTTCATCCAGCTTGTCCAGATGCATCACCACATTGCCCTCGAAGCGGATGACGTCGCCGCCTTCGGTAATTCGCAGGCGATCCGCACTCAGCGTGCCGTTGGTCAGCTTGACGTCGACGCGCTCGTCCGAGGAGACCGTGCCCTTGCCCATGTCGACGAAGGCGGAATTGAGCCGCGCCTCGTAGCCGGTCGAGGTGCGCAGCAAGATGTCCTTGCGCAGATCGAGCTGCTGCTGCTTGTTGTCGAAGCGGCCGGTGCGGGCATCGAGGAACAGGGTCGACTTGTCCTCCATCAGCACTTTCGCACGCAGGTCATTGAGATCGACATGATCGGGATCGGTGATGTCCTGCGTCGCGGTCTTGGCCCAGAGCTCGTAGGGCCGCTGGTCCGGCGTGTAGCCGGCGAGGTGCGGCGATTCCATCGTGATCTTGGTGCCCGACACCACCAGATTACCGGAGTCGAGCGGCAGCTTCGGCATCAGCATGCGGAACGGATTGAAGATCGAGACGCCGACGATGACAGCCATGGACAGCACCACAGCACCCGGGACCGCGATGCGCAGAATCCGCACCAGGCGGCTGTGGCGGGCCGCGCTGGCAAACTTCGCCGCAAGCGCGGCGTCGTAGGTGGGGTTCTGGGCCGAATTCACCGGGGTTCCTGCTTACCTGTCTCCTGACGTATCGCTCGCCTTGTCCGGTCGAGGGGGCGCACCCCATTCTATCCGGCGCCGCCCAAATATGCAGCCGGCGACAGGCCGTTACGAAAGTGTCCGAAACGGGGCGGCAATCCCGGGCTAACCGCCACGGGTGGCCTTCAGGAGTGCGCGAAAATGTCCTCTTCCGCCCAGCCCTGGAGGTCCAGCAGGGCGCGGGTCGGCAGGAAGTCGAAACAGGCCTGCGCCAGCTGGCTGCGGCCTTCCCGCACCAGCATGGCGTCCAGTCGCTCGCGCAAGGCATGCAGATGCAGCACGTCGGAGGCGGCGTAGGCGAGCTGCGGCTCGCTCAGGCTGTCGGAACCCCAGTCGCTGGACTGCTGCTGCTTGGAGAGGTCGATGTTGAG
This sequence comes from Bradyrhizobium sp. BRP20, assembly GCF_020194215.1. Taxonomy (NCBI): domain Bacteria; kingdom Pseudomonadati; phylum Pseudomonadota; class Alphaproteobacteria; order Hyphomicrobiales; family Nitrobacteraceae; genus Bradyrhizobium; species Bradyrhizobium sp. BRP20. The sequence continues at coordinate 120,389 of NZ_JADYVY010000009.1, forward strand.
CACCTCGCGGACGAGGTCCTTGAGGCCGTGGCGGTCGGTGTAGGTGCGGGTCAGGCGGGACGCAATCTTGGTGCAATAAATCGGCCCGGTCATGACGCCGAAGGTCTGGTACAGCACCGCGACGTCGAACCGCGCGAAGTGGAATATCTTCGTGACCGCCGGGTTGGCCAGCAGCGCCTTCAGGTTCGGCGCGTCGGTGTGGCCCTTGGGGATCTGCACCACGTCGGCGCTGCCGTCGCCGGGCGAGAGCTGCACCACGCAGAGCCGGTCACGGTGCGGGTTCAGCCCCATGGTCTCGGTGTCGATCGCGACCGCTCCGGTGTAGCGGGACAGGTCGGGCAGGTCGCCGCGGTGCAGGCGTACGGTCATGAAACCCTCGGGTCGAATCGGTGCGTCGATATCATAGGCTAGAGCATGATCCGGAAAAGTGTGCAGCGGTTTTCCGAAAAGATCATGCTCAATCAATAACCTAAAGCGCGATGACGATTCATCTTAATCGCATCGCGCTTTAGTCGAATGGATCGCGATGTAGCCAGTCGCAACAGGTCACGCAAGCGGCCGTGATCTTACGGGTCGGTCAGATCGCGGCGAGCATGATGCAGATCATCGCCACGACTGCGGTGCGGCTGGGGCCGTCCCGGAACGCGTACAGGATCGGATCGTCCGGCATCTCGCGGCGATGCGCCATCATCAGCGCACGGCCGAACCAGTACAGCAGCAGCGGCGTGAGCAGCCACAGCATCCAGGGGCGGCTGTAGAGCGGCGTCACCGCCGAGGACGAGACGTAGAGCGAGAACACGGTCACCGCGTTCATGGCGCTTGCCGCCGCCATCGCGGCGATGACGTTAAGGTCGGTGACGCGATAGTCGCGGTTGGAGGGATCGGCGAGGCCCACGCTCTCGCGCATGCTGAGCTCGCTGAAGCGCTTGATCAGGGCGAGCGAGGTGAACACGAACAGCGAGAAGATCAACAGCCATTCCGACAGCACCACGCCGACGCCGACTGCGCCGGCGACGATGCGAAGCGTGTAGAGGCCGGCGAGCGTGACGATGTCGACCAGCATCTTGCGCTTGAGCACGAGCGAATAGGCGATCGTGGTGGCGAGATAGAGGCCGAGCACGCCGAGAAACAGCGGCGAGATGCAGAGGCTGGCGGCAAGCGCGAACAACCACAATGCAGGAATGGCCGACAGCGCCGAGGAGATCGGCAAATCGCCCGCCGCGAGCGCGCGGTGGCGCTTGCTCGGATGCTGCCGGTCGGCGGCGAGATCGAGCAGATCGTTCATCAGATAGGCGCCCGAGGCGCAGGCCGAGAACGCCAGGAATGCGAGCAGCGCGTAGCCGAGTGTCGAAAGGTTCAGCTGATGCGCCGTGAGCGCAGGCACGAACACCAGCGTGTTCTTGGCGTATTGATGGACCCGCAGCGCCTTCACCCAGGTGGCGAGGCCGGCTCTGCGGACCTCGCGATTTTCGATGCGCGTGATGGAGGCACAATCGAACGGCACGCGCCCCGCCGCGAGATCGGCGTGCGTGACGACGCCATCGAAGCCGAGATGCGCTGAGATCGCCGCGGCATGAGCGGCGAGCCGATCCGCGACGAGATAGATCTTCTCACCGCGCGCCCGTGCCGCCAGCGCCCGGTTCATCACATCGGAATCATAGGGCAGATGGGCGTAGTCGATCTCGGCTCGCGCCAGGATCGCCGTGAGCGCCGCCATCCCCGCCCGTCCGCCCGCACCGAAGCGCGCCAGCATGCGGCCGGGGCTGGAGAACAGCGCCTCCATCAGCAGTTCGGAACGCAGCAGCGCGCCTTCGAGGTCGATGACGAGGGTCCGGGCCGCCGACGGCTCGGACAGGCCAGGATCATACTGGGAGGCACGCTGCTCCATCCGAAAACGCTCTGACTTGCCGTGACATGACCGGCATTCGGCCGGGGGAGCAGGAAATTGGACGGCCAACCCTATGGGAACATTCACTAAAGGCGGCTTAATTCACCTGGAGAGATGGGGGCGGCTTCCGCCCGAGGCGCTGTTGCCCGGATCCCACAATCCGGCGCGAGCTTCCTGTACCGTCAGAACTTTTGCTTCGCGCGCCGTGGATATCGTCCCGGCCCACCCTATCTGCCAATTTCCCTCCCCGGGGGTCCCACCCTGGATCAGGTGCCATGACCGAACCAACGCTCGCTGCGCCGATCGACGACCAGCGTCCGCGCGGATTTTCGCGCTACCAGGCGCTCCTCATCGCGCTGCTGGCGCTGACGCAGTTCACGATCATCCTCGATTTCATCATCATGTCGCCGCTCGGCGCTATCCTGATGCCCGCGCTCGGCATCACGGCGGGGCAGTTCGGCGTTGCCGTATCGGCCTATGCGTTCAGTGCGGGACTATCGGGCATCCTCGCCGCCGGCTTTGCCGATCGTTTCGATCGCAAGCGCCTCCTGCTGTTCTTCTATGTCGGCTTCACGCTCGGCACGCTGTTGTGCGCGGTGGCGCCGAACTACCATGTGCTGCTGATCGGCCGGATCGTGACCGGATTGTTCGGCGGCGTGATCGGCGCGGTCGTGCTCGCCATCATCACCGACCTGTTCTCGTTGCAGATGCGCGGCCGCGTGATGGGAATCATCCAGACGGCGTTCGCCGCCAGCCAGGTGCTCGGCATTCCCGCCGGCCTGTTTCTCGCCAATCACTGGAGCTGGCATGTCTGCTTCATCGCCATCGTCGTGCTGTCGATCGTGACGATCGCCATCATCGCCTTTGCCATGGAGCCGGTCGACGCGCATCTGAAGCTGAAACAGGACAGAAACCCGTTCCGCCATCTGGTCGCGACGGTCGGTGAGCCGCGCTACACGCTCGCCTTCGCCGTCACGACGCTGCTGGCGACCGGCGGCTACATGCTGATGCCGTTCTCCAGCGCCTACACTGTGCACAATCTCGGCATCGACATCACGCATCTGCCGACGATCTATCTGGTCTCCGGCCTGTTCAGCATCGTCACGGGGCCGCTGGTCGGCCGGGCGAGCGACACGTTCGGCAAATATCCGACCTTCGTGTTCGGCTGCGCCATGACCGTGCTCATGGTGCTGATCTACACCCATCTCGGCCACGTCTCGCTCGCGACCGCAATCATCGTCAACGTGCTGATGTTCGTCGGCATCTTCTCGCGCATGATCCCCTCGCAGGCGCTGATGTCGGCGATCCCGGAGCCCGGCCAGCGCGGCTCGTTCAGCGCGGTCAGCGCCTCGCTCCAGCAACTCTCCGGTGGGCTCGGCTCGGTGCTCGCCAGCGCGATCATCGCGCAAGGCGCGGACGGCGCGCTGCTCCATTTCGACCGGATCGGCTACGTCGTCGTGACCACGACGATCATCACGCTGGTGATGATGTACTTCGTGCAGAAGGCGGTGGCGGAGCGGACGGGGAAGCGGGTGGTGTGAGGGGGAGAGGAGCCGCCGTCCGAATGCGTTTTCCGCGTGGTGGAAGTCACCTGCTTTGTTGCGGACACAGTGCCGCACGTCACGCAGCCACGTTCTTCGCTAGTTTCATCCGATCGGTCCTCGCGACTCGACAAGAAACAACAAGACCAAGGGCGGGAAATGAGAAAGCTGACACGACGAACATTCGTGATGGGTTCGGCCGTCGCGTTGTGCGCGCCGGCTGTAAGGACCGAGGCGCAATCCGCGTGGCCGTCCAAATCGATCAGGATCATCGTGCCCTATCCACCGGGCGGCCAGACCGACGGCATCGCGCGCGCGTTCGGCGATTTCCTGGCGCGGCAGGTGGGCAAGCCGGTCATCGTCGAGAACAAGGGCGGCGCCGGCGGCGTCATCGGCGTGGCAGAAGCGAAACGCGCCGATCCGGACGGCACCACCATCCTGTGCACGATCTCGTCGTCGCTGATCCAGAACCGCGTCACGGTAAGAGACCTGCCCTACGATCCCGAAAATGATTTTACCTATCTGACGATGGTCATCGGCGCTGGCGGTCCGGTCGTGGCGGCGAAGAAGACCGGTGCGACCAATCTGCGCGAGTTCATCGAATACTGCAAGAAAGTCGGCAGCGTGAACTGGGGATCCTACGGCGTGGGCTCGACGCCGCACGTCCTGATCGAGACGATCGCCAAGCAATACGGCATAAAGGTTCAGGTCATCCAGTATCGCGGCGAGGCGCCGATGTGGAATGACGTCGCCGGACAGACGCTTGATGGCGCCGCCGGGAGCTATGCCGCAGCCGCGCCCGTCATCCAGGCCGGCACCGGCAACCTGATCGGCGTGGTCGGCACCCGCCTGCCGCCCCATCCGGACACGCCGACCATGACCGAACAAGGCGCCATCGGCGACTTCTACAATCTGCGTCCCTTCACGACGTTTGCGGTGCCGTCCGGCACGCCGCGGGATATCGTCGATCGCCTCTCGCCGCTGCTGATCCAAGCCGGAACCGATCCGAAAGTTCAGCAGATGCTGAACAACTTCATCCTGTCATCGCCGGCCGATTTCGAAACGACGAATCGGATCTTCAAGCGCGACAGCGACGTGATGCTCCGCATCCTGGGCGATCTCGGCGTCAAGCCGTCGGATTAGCCGCGTCGCGGCCTAGTAGCCCAGCCCGCTTTGCTCGTCGTGGCTCTCCGTATTCGGCGCCCAGCCGACATCGAGCGGATCATGGCGACACTCCGGGCGTCTGCCGGCGTGTCAAATGCACGGTCGTCGTTGCGGAGCCGCCCAGATGGTTTCCAGATATGACGTGCAGAAGGCGGTGGCGGAGCGGACCGGGAAGAAGGTGGTGTGAGGAACGGCTCCTGCTCCACATTCGGGTGAACCCACGCCGGGCCTCCGGTGACCAAGGTTGCATCGATGCGCCGAACGGAGATCTCCCGTGAAATTCAAGCTTGCCGCCGCGATTCTCGCCGCAGGCCTCCCGCTGGCATCGATGGCTTTCGCCCAAGACACCGCCCAGAGCACCGCGCCAGCCGACCTTGCCGTGATCGATGCCTGCCTGAAGAAGGTGGAGAAAACCGGCGGTTTCGGCAGCGCCTGCGTCGGGCTCGTCGCCGACCCCTGCATCAAGGCGGCAGAGGGCGCGAATGACGATGTCGCCAGATGGAAGGCCTGCGCGGCGCGCGAACTCGCCGTCTGGACGCAGAAAACCAGTGAGGCGCTGAAGAAGGTTCAGGCCGGCGGGTTCGCCGACGCGATCAAGGCCGTCAATGACTCGCAGAAAGTTTTCGCCGCCTCGCGTGATCGCCTCTGCGCGGTCTTCGACAACGTCGACCCCGGCATGTACCGGGGCGGCGCGAGCTACTGCCGCCTGCGCGAGACCGCGAACCGCTCGCTGAGCCTGATCAAGCTGGGCGCTGCGGTCAACGAGCACTGAGGCTTCCTAGGGGGGCTCGGGTCACCGGCCTTGCCGGCACCTTCCGACGTGGCGACGACGGCCATTCGGCGCCATGAGCGCCGTGCTTCGGTGTCGCGGACCGGTCAGCAGCTCGATGTCCTGCGGATGAGCGATTTCAATCGCTTGAGCAGGGGATGGTGCCCAGGAAAGGATTGCCTTGGCGAAACTGCAACGTATTGATGCTTATCGCATTTTTCTGACCTCGTCGAGGCATTGTTACACAGTGCTGTTCGCACTGCAGGACGGGAGAGCAGTTGTTTGATCTTGTTGGTTCAATTTTTCGTATAGTCCCCTTTGAGAATCAAAGGGCACCAGGGGGAAATGGAACGTGTCGGAAGACGAAGCTCAGCCAGGCCATTCGCCACACGAGCCCGCCATGGCTGAGTCTGACTGGATTGCCACTAGGATGGCTAACGCGGTTTCTGACATGTCCGTCCCTACTAAGACGGCGGCTCTGCTTCAGGCCGAAATGCGAGGGCCTTTAGCCGAACGCAGGCTTTCCCCCGGAGGGTTGGCGGCCCTAGCCGAGCAATTGCTGAATAGTCTTGGGGAATCCTGATGCTCGAAGAGATTGCGCTTAGCTGGTTTCGGGGCGCGTCGATCAAGGTTTCGCTAGAGACGCAAAACAAGAGTGTCGTAATTCACGGGCCGAACGGATCAGGGAAGTCGTCATTCGTTGACGGCATCGAATACCTGCTTTCTCAAGGCAGGCTTCAGCATCTCGCCCACTCGTACAGCGGCCGCAGGCAGGAACTGGGAGTTATCAACACCGGCGCCGCGCCAGACGCAGATCGACACGTTGAGCTACGCTTTAAAGGCGCCTCTATTAAAGGGACCATTGCTCCGAACGGCGCATGCAGCATTTCCAACCGGGAGATCATAGCGAACTGGAATTCTCGCCGTATCATCCTGCGACAAGACGAAGTGAGCGAGTTCATCAAGGCCAGCGCAGGAGATAAGTATTCCGTCCTGCTGCCATTGCTCGGGCTCAATTCTTTAGAGAACGTTGCCGTCAATCTCAGGGCACTCGGGCGCAAGGTCTACGAGATCGCGAACTATGCTGGGCTCCAGGGTCGCCTCTCGCAGTTGGAACTAGATTGGCGAGCAAAGTTCGGATCAAATGATTGGGAAATCGTAAAGGAGAAACTGAAGGCCATCTATCGTGCATATATGTCTGATGGGTCAGAGCCGACTAGCCTGAAGGCCTTGGTGAATGAACTCCGGCCGGTGCTAGAAAGGGTCGTGAGTGGGCTTCAGTCGGAGCAGGCCACTCACTTAGCGATAAAGACAGCCGCGGATCAGCCGCTTAAGAAATATCTCAGCGAGGTTCAGCGTCTGGCGGGTGAAGCCCTAAAGCTTTCGGAACCACTTATCGAAACCCGGCTTGCCATCCTTGAAAGCACCCAGCTGTTTGCAGAGCAGCTCAACGCCGATGGCAACATTGACTGTCCCGCATGTGGCCAGAGCGTCTTAGCTAGCCATCTGAAGGCCCACGTTGCCAGCGAGAAGTTGAGGCTGGAAGCAGCCATCGCGATTTTTGGCGAGCGAAATGCGGCACTCAACTTGCTCGCGGACAGCATCGCTATTGTTCAAAGTAGTCTCGGCCGCCCTGAGCTGGAGGGGTGGCACAGTGCGATTGTTGCTGAGCACATCAAGGAACACTTTAGCCAGTTTCGCGCCCTGCAGATCGAAGCGGTCCGAGAGGGCAAGCTAGACGCATCCTCCACGGCGTTTACCAAAATCATTCACTGCGTCGCAGACGAACTTGAGACAGCAGCAAACCACGTTCCACCCTCCATAGAGAAGCTCGTTGCTGATCTGGGTATGCTCGACGCTGCGAGCCACTTTCCTGAGATACTGAGGCTAAAATCCAGGATTGAACAAATCGATCTGCTCACGAACTTCATCACGAGCATGGAGAATGAAACACGCGAAGAGATTAAGGTTCAGACGAAGTCGGTGGTTAAAGGCATAAGCGACGACATCCAGAGAATGTGGGCCGTTCTGCATCCTGCAGAGCCAATAGACGGAGTTCATCTCTATCAGCCGGACGGCTTAGACAAAGCTGTCGATATCGCACTGCGGTTCTATGGAAGGAAGCAGCTAAGCCCACGACTAACCCTATCAGAGGGCCACCGAAACAGCTTGGGTCTCTGCGTTTTTCTTGCCCTCGCGAAACGAGATGGTAAAGACGGCCCGCTTGTATTGGATGACGTGGTTAGTAGCTTTGATCGAGAGCACCGGAGCTATGTGACGGACCTGCTTTCTCAAGAGTTCTCCGACAGACAGGTTTTCATATTTACGCACGACTACGATTGGTTCGTGGAGCTTCGAACCCGCCTCGCAGCCAAGCTTTGGCGCTTTAAGATTCTGTTGCCTTGGAAGGAGCCGGCTATCGGCATTCGCTGGGCGAGCAACGCCGGGGGATTTGATTTGGCTAGAGAGCTCTTAGAGAGCGATCCCGCGAGCGCTGCCGCGAAGGCTAGGGCAGTAATGGACACGCAGCTAGCAGCAATTGCTGAGGTGCTTGGTGTTCTGGTGCCGTTCATAAAAGGTCCGAAAAATGACCTTAGGTTCGCTGGCGATCTGCTTGAACGGCTCTCAAAAGACTGCGACCGCAAAATGCGCAGGAAAAACGGTGACGAATACACGGCCTGGGATGTGCCTACACACAAGGCCAAAGTAGCACATGGACTGTTGCTTCCATTTGCGAATGCCGGGACCCACGGCCGCTACGTGTCGAGGAGCGAAGCTGAGCGTTTGATCGATGCTTGCGAGGCAGCGATAGCCTCACTCACCTGCGAGACCTGCGAGCACCCGGTTTGGGATGCCGCCGTCAAGGACCATCATTTTAGGTGCGACTGCGATGCTATCCGCTGGAAAATGTAGCTGACGCTCCGGCGGAATTGTCTGAGAGGGTTGTCCCCCGTGTCCAATCTCTGGACGTCAGCTCCGCTCACCTTTGATGAGCTTCATTAGACAGACTCACTCGTTGGATGTGACACGGCAAGCAGGGACGCGGCAGCTCTGTCAGCCGTCGAAAACGAACACCTCACTAGCTCAGGTTTCGAAGTCCGGTCGGCGTCGTTTCCTACCGGTTATACCGAGCCATGCGAGAACTGCGGCTAAACCCGCTGTGGTGGAATAAACGAACGCTCGGATCGGTTCTATCTGCGCAATTTGATACCTCACCCATTCTATACCGAGGCCTTCGATGTCCCATGTATCTTGCAAAACTCGAATTGGGTAGGGGGCACGATCTTTGCCATCCTGGATGTAGGAAACCACCTCCAAGGTGATTGTGGCCTTCCCCGGTTTCAAGGGTTCAACGTCCCAGATCCAATAAACCGTCTCATTGAATCGAAGCGACTTCATCTTCTCATCACGGGCAGTGATCCGCAGCATGTCTGGCGGGCCAGTTAGCTGAGCCGATACACCTTGCGAGACGCGCAATTGCACCGTCTTTAACTCTCCCTCAAATCCCTTCCACTCGTCCCGCTCCACCTTTCCAAGGTTTGTGCTCAACTCAAGCTGGACGGGATAAGAATTTCCAAGAAAAAGCGAACGCGGCCGCTTGAACTTGGCGACAGCATCTCTCATGTGGCTGGCGAGCAAACTGGCTAGCTCTTCGCTGCTCTTAGTCAAACCCGATCGATCCGACTCGATCGCTTTTGCCAGAGGCTTTTGTAGCTCGTTAGCCTGAGGGGTACTCTTTGCCTCGATGCGTTTATTCTCAGCGTCGTCTATGCAGGAGGCGAGGAGCAACGCAGTGACCAACACAATTAAGCGACGGCATACAAACACGCTCGCCTCCGATAATTGCGCGACTAGCATCTCTGGATCGAGTTGAAATAAGATTACATCCGTAAGATAGCAAAAAAAGACTCGGTTAGCTACCGGCCACTCTGGTGTCAGGGATGGAAATACGGCGGCCATCCAGAGCGTTGCGCGTCCAAGAATGGTTTGGACAATGACACTTACCGAGTCCGCTGAGGTGGACCATAAAATCAATGGGCGAGATCAATACTGAGCGTCCAACGTTCCGGGGGATCGCCGTTATTGGCGTCATCGCAGTAGTCTGCGCTGCGCCTCCTCCCATGTTGGGATTTCTAGTCCCCATGCTTGATACGACTTCCGATCAACATTCTGAGCACTATCAGCGACTCGGTGCAGCCTGCACTATCGCTCCGGTGTTAGGCGCCATTTTCTACATCTATCATTATCGCGATTTTCTTTCTTCATCGCGTGGGTCCTTGTATTTGACGGCCATGTCAGCGCTTGCTCTTGACAACCTGTCCTACACACCGGAGTCCATTTCATTTTTCTTTGTGGTGCTCACATACGGCTTCAAGCAAGCAGGGCGCATCTTAGTTGGTCTTCCGGCGATCTTTATCTGGTACATTGTGCTCAAACTTATTTTCCGAGCGAAACTGGCCTCTATTCTAGAAACTATCACCCGAATACCCAGAACTCGTTTTCTTGCATTTTTCATTTTAGTGGCGGTTCCACCGCTAGTTGATTTCTATCTTGCGTCTATCCCGCCCCTATATACTTTTAGTCCAGCCGAGTTTCCCGTTTCCGCGCGCCCAACTTCACTCACGTTAGGTAACGTAATTAGGCTAGATGCCGGTAAGCTGCTTCAGCATTCGCTACAGCTTGTAACCCTTTTCGGAATCCTTTGGGCCTGTGGCTGGAGATTCCCACGTGCCACCACAACACCTTTGATGGTTGTACTGTTCTTCGTCCTATTGCTGCACAGCAGTCTAGGACTGATCTCCACTATGACCATCGCGATGAGCAATTGGCTTTTTCATGGGCTCCCTTTGCCATGGGTGTCGCTCGGTGTGCAGCCCATTCTAGATCGTTCGACTTCAGTTCTTATCTCGTTTTGTCTCATGCTTGCGATATTTGGCCGACGCTTTTCGCAGTTGGGTTCGGCGGCAGCTAGTGAATGAGCGGTGGCTTCCCAAGGTATGCTCAGCCCGCTAAAGCGGAGGTCTCCAATTGCCGGCAACTTTATCCGATAAGGGGCACTGGCGGACTTCTCGTCCTCACCGAAGACCGAATTGAAGCAGTTTGAGCTGACGGCGAGGCGAACCCTGAGTGTTGATGGCGATCCATCCGCCAATCGACAGCTGATATATTGTCCGCTCTGTGCGGAAGGCGTCACATGCTGCAGCACAGCTAAATCACCGAGGGAATGCGCCGTAAGGCAACTTTTCAGGGCGAAGCTCGCAGTATGCAGCCGCGCGTTTCGCAGGTGAACAGTCGTGACAATGGAGGACAAGTAGGTCGCCTCGCGCGCGAACAGATGGAAGTCGTCGCGGAGTCAGAGGAAGGCAAACATCCCCGTGGACCGTTTTACGAGAGCGGCCAGTTCCTGCGAGTCAGCAAGAAGTTGTCATCGACTCGGTAGGTGTTGAAGAATTCATAATGGCCGAAAAGCACCTCCAAACCGAACTTGTAACCATTGATTTGGGTGAGCACAGAAAAGACCTCGGACAACCATCTTACAATTGAGAGAGTGTAAAACCGTCCGTATTTCTGCGCCCATCTAGTCTGCCCCGTTCGCTCGGAGGCAGTCGCTACGTTATCCATGGTGCCGCCGCTTTCATCGAAGAAGTTCACCGAGGACATGCCGCCAATCATGGCGTCGATGACTTGAGCCCTCGCCTTTACGCCCGCTTCTGCTCGGGTGCCCCGATAGTGCTTTTTAAGAATTGGCTCGACAACCTCGCGCCACCACATTGCGACCGGCTCATTTGCGGGATTGAACGCCGGATTTCCGATGGCCTCAAAATTCGCATAGCGGCCCTTTGAAGCATCAGCAAAAGCATCTAGGCATAAGATGATGGCTTTGGGGATTGGTCCGTCCGGCTTGGGCGTCTCAAGCTTAAGATTATGCTTCTTAGCAATCCGATCCGCCTCTTCGACCAGCATCCCGAGCTTGTGCCCATATCGCTTGACGGCCGCCTGGTCCGGAAGTTTCCCAGAATGTTCAAGAACGTAATCTGCAATCAGAATCAGCTTTGCCAAACGTTCGATGCCGATCGAAAGCCCGAAGAACGCAGTGTAATAATCCCCGAACCTTGAAGCATAGCTAGCACGGCCGAGGGCGGTCGTGCCCGCACCAATCAATTGACTTACCAATGTCGCCTCCCGATGGAGCGCATGCCACTCAGGTAAAGCTAGCGGGTCGCGCCGCGCGGCCATAGTGACTCCGTCTATTCATAGCAAAGATCGTTGTACCACTACCGTGGCGAACACGAGTGATTCGTGACGCTTAGCTCCGAGCCGATCCGCTTACCTCACTCCGCCTCGAAAAAATAAACGCCCACACCGCGTCCACCTTATCTTTCCAAATTGCTTCGGGGTATGGCTCTTCAGGGAGTTCGTTGAGCGTGAACCGGATGGTGCTTTGAACAGCAGCGCGCGTCTGCTGCTTGACCTGCCAGTCGTCGATGCCGAGTTGATCTTGTAACTTTTCCAGCAGGTCTCGCGCTACTTTCTTTACAGCGGCCTCCTGCGCCTTAGTCAGCTTCGGCTCGGGTTTTGTCAGGAGGTCGAAAACTGCTAGTTCATCCTCGGTGAGATTTTCCCGCGCGGCCCGGCGCTGCTCTTCGTCCATCGCCGCAATGAGCGCCTTCAAGGCTTCGAAGAACGCCTGCACATCTAGCTTCCCGAGATTATATTGCTCAATCAACTTCTCTAGCTTCTCGACGAATCGCACACGCAAAGGATTCTGTACCGCCATCTTGCGGGCTGTGTCTTCGGCTTGCTCCCGCAGCGCCTCGGTGGCCGTGCGGGGCTGCTTGGCGAACAGCTTAGCGAGCTTCTCAAAATCGATAGCAGAGAGATCGACGCGCCCGGCTGCCGCGTCGCCCTCGATAATCGGAGCCGTGATCGCTACACCCTCGATCTTTTCATCTAGCAGCGCTTCGATCGTTGCTGCGACTGCCGAGATGTCCACCGGACCGAGCTTGCCGCGAACCGCTTCTGCAAGGACGTGAAGCGCCGCAACCGGCTTCAGATAAGGTGTCGCCCGCTCGTCCGGCAGCAAGGCCTTGTAGGCCCGCTCCGCCGCGCTCACCAAACGGAAGAAACTGCGCCTGCGATCATCTGGTGCGACGAGCTCTTCCACGGCCTGCCCGATGAGCGCCAGTCGCTGAAGTTTCTCGGCCTTGTAGATCGCGTCTACCTCCACTCCCACGGTGGAGCAGAACTCGCGGGCCGCCTTCAATGCAACCTCCAGCGCATCGACCAGTGTCTGCTTATCCTTGATCGGCGAGTCGCCGCCGCTGCCTTTTGTGGCGTAGATCGCGAGTGCCTTTTGCAGACTCTGGAACACGCCCACGTAATCCACAATGACGCCTGCATTCTTGCCTGGAGCCCTGCGGTTGGCTCGCGCGATGGTCTGCATCAACGTGTGGTTCTTCATGGGCTTGTCGAGATAAACTGTGCTGCAAGTGGGCACATCGAAGCCGGTGATCCACATCGCACAGACAAACACGAGCCGCAGCGGGTCGTTCGCGTCCTTGAATTTCGTCTGAAGGTCTTCCCTTTGCATCCGCTCGCGGTGCGGTAGGATGTCGAGACCTTTCTGTTTGCGATCGTCAATCTCGTTCTGCGACTGGCTAACGACAACCGCCATGTCCACGGAGCGCATCCAGTCCAGCCGTTCGGCAAGCGCCGGGCGCTCCAGGTCGGATGCTTTCGTAAGTTGCGCGTCGCGGGCCCTCAGCTCGTCCGTCCATGCGGCCTTTACTTTGTCGTGCATCCGAACGGCCGTGGCCTTGTCGATGGCCACGAACATGCCCTTGCCGAGATAGCCCCGCGCCGCGAAATGGCGGACTAAATCTCTTGCTATCTCGTCCAAACGGTCATTGCGGGTAATGAGGTGATATTGCGTGGCAAAGGTTCGCTGGAGCTTTTTCTCCTGCTCCTCGTCAAGTGCCGCCTCATCCAGCAGGTCGTCCAGTTCGTCCTTCAGCTCATCGGCAGCGAGCTGCAACTCGGGCTTTCGCGCCTCGTAATAGAGCGGCACGGTTGCGCCATCGGCGATGGACTGGGCGAAGTTGTATACGGAGATGTAGTCGCCGAAGACTTCCTTGGTCCTCTGCTCCTGCCCGGCAATCAGTGGCGTGCCGGTGAAGCCGATAAATGCCGCGTTGGGGAGCGCCCGGCGCATGTTCGCCGCAAGCTGGTCATACTGGCTGCGGTGCGCCTCGTCGGTGATGACGATAATGTCTCTGCGGTCCGAAAGCACAGGCATCGGCTCGCGGTCCGCTGTAGTGAATTTATGAATGAGCGTGAAGATGTAGCGCTCCTGCCCGGAGAGAAGCTCGCGCAGGTGAGCGCGGCTCTGCGCCTGACAGTCCTTCACGTGCTTAGTCAACGCCCCCGTGGTCGCGAAATTCTCCGCGATCTGACCGTCCAGCTCCTGCCGGTCGGTGACGATCACGAAGGTCCAGTTACCGCCAAATCTCCGCAGCACCTTCTCCGCGAACATCACCATAGACAGGCTTTTGCCGCTGCCCTGGGTGTGCCAAAACACACCGAGCCGTCCACGGTTCTCGCCGATCTCCTCTACGGCTTCTATGGCGCGGTTGACGCCTAGCACCTGATGGTACTTGGCAGCGACCTTGCGGAGCCCGCCCTTCGCATCATCGAACAACAGGAAATTTTCGACCAGGTCGAGAAAGCGCGTCGGCTCGCAGGTGGCGCGAAGCATCGTTTCCAGCGCGACGCTCTCCGGGCCGTCTTCCTCCAAGCGTTTCCACGGCGCGAAGGTTTCGAACTCTGCATGGCTCGGCCCCATCAGAGCTTCGAGACCATTTGAAAGAATGACGAAGCCGTTGAAATCGAATAGTCCCGGGATCGTGTCACGATAGTCCCGCAAGTTCGCCTCGAAGGCTTCTTGTACCGGCTTGGTAATGTCTTTCCATTCGATCAGCAGCAAAGGAATGCCATTTACGAAACCGATGGCATCCGGGCGGCGCGAATAGAGCGGGCTCTCGATCCAGACCTGAGACGCCATCAGAAAATCGTTGGCTGAGGGATTCACCCAGTCCATGAAAAAGGCACGCTCATCCTTTAGGGAGCCGTCCAGCTGCTTCACCTGCACGACAACGCCATCCCGCAAAAGCCGGTAGACTTCGCGGTTGGCGGCAATCGGCAGCATCGCGGAGCGATTCGTCGTGAATTCTGTTTCGGCCTGTCGCAATGCTTCGTCCGGTATCGATGGATTAAGTCGGCGGAGCGCGGCACGAAGTCTCGCGGGCAGCACGAATTCGCGGAAGGACAGGCGTCCGGTTGGATTACCCGGCCCTGGCTCCTCATCCATCAGATCGGTGCGGCTCCAACCGATCTCCTCCAAGAGGCCGAGGCCCGGCGTCTCAACCAGCTCATCCTCGCTGGTGATGACGCTAGAAAGAGATTTGCCGGAGCCCGCTGGCGTCATCAGGCCACCGCCTCCAATTCTCGCTCGGCGGTTCCGATGGAGAGTTCGCCGGAGACTAGGCGGGGAAGGAGCAGATCACGAGACGCTGCCAAGGCGACTTGCTGTTGTTGCATTACATGAGCGGCTCTAAGCTGAGTCAGCGCCACCCGTTCATATCGAGCGATAAGATCAGCCGGCGGACAGACGACCGGAACATTGTGAAGATGATTACGGTTCAGCGTCGGAACTGCTGCGCCCCCACGACGAGAAGCGAGATCGAGACCGCGCAGGAGATGTAACGCATAGGCCGGCGGCGCTTTACGAAACTCCCTGATGTACAATGTGGTATTTAGCGGCCAATGATCTTCATGAACTATCATCACATTGCCGATTGTACCGGACCTACCTGTCACGATTCCTGGACTTTGAACTTTCGCCTCCGAGTGCGTGCCGTGCTTTCCCGATGCAGAAATGACGGGATAAGGCCCCTCCCTCCTTTTTGAACTAGGGAGATCGAAGCCACGCTGTAACACAAGCATTTCTTCTAAAGGACAACGTTGCCAGCCCTTTGGCAACGGCCCGTCCGGCGTCTCGACCAACGCGATGTCTTCATGTCCCGGAAAGCGGAAGTGGATAAACCATTCCTCGAACAATCGCCGCGCCATTTCCTCAAGCAAAGCAATCCGCCGTCGATTAACCTCGATTAGTTCGTCATACGCTCCAAGGATGGATGCAATACGACATTGAATGTGAAGAGGCGGTAGTAAGATTTCGATTCTTCTGAGGTTCGCTTGAGAGAGTTTAGGCTGCGCCGCTCCGGTGACGTATGGGCGAATGTCGGCGTTATTGAGCCACTGCTTTAGAAAAACATCATCGGCAACGCCGGTTCGAGCTCGCACAATGTGTGCATGATTGTTTACCCAAAACTTTCCTTCCGCGAAGAAAGCAATAGGTTGCTTCCGGCTATTAAGGTTTTCCCCGTCTTCAGGGATGAGCAGATAGCGTCCCTCGAAGAGAAATCCATCAATGTGGTCGATGACACCCTGTGCCCCATAGTATGGAAACGGGCCGGGCCGAGTTTCTCGCTCTCTTGAATTCAGCGGGACGCGAATGTGATCAAATAGCTCAATCGCGTCACCAAGCCGAATGCGCTGCCAATCATTCATGTGTCCAACAGCTCCGCTACGTCTTGTGCAATCCGCGCCTGCAGCTGAGCCGCTTGAGCGTTGAGACCTTCCAGCTCCTCCTGCAACGCCTCCAGTTTTTCCTTGAACTGCCCATCATCCTGCGCTTCCCCCGGGGCAACGCCGACATAGCGGCCGGGATTGAGACTCCACTCCTCCGCTTCGATCTCCTTCCGCGATACTGCCTTGCAAAGGCCTGCAACGTCGTTGTATTTGCCGCCTGGAAAGGCTTGGGCAAGGCGCGGCCCGCTACCGGCTTCCGTCTCGATCTCCTCGCCACGCCAGAGACGGGCGATGTTGCTGAGAAACTCAATATGGTCGGGATCGAACGCGCGATGCGCCCGGTCGATTTGTCGGAAAATATGACGTGCATCGACGAACAAAACTTGATCGCCGCGCGGGCCTTTTGATTTTCCCTTGTCAAGGAACCATAGCGTGACCGGCAGGGTGACGGTGAGGAACATATTCGGGCCGACCGCTACGATGCAGTCCACTGCACCGGTCTCTATCAGCCTTTTTCTGATCTCAAGTTCGCTGCTGGCATCCGACGCACTGTTGGCCATGACGAACCCAGCGCGGCCCTTCTCATTCAGCGCGGCATAAAACAGGTTGATCCAGATGTAGTTGGCGTTGTTGACGGTGGGCAGCCCAAGCGGAAAACGGGCATCGACCTTGCCCGCATCGTTGACCAGCTTGGCGCGATCCACCTCCGGCTGATTGAACGGTGGATTTGCCATGACAAAGTCGAATCGACCGATCAGCTTGTGGGGGTCGTCGTAATAGCTGTTCGCAACACGAATCTCCCCGGACAATCCATGCACCGCGAGGTTCATCCGGCAGAGCTTCAGCGTGTCGGACATCTTCTCCACGCCGTAGATGCTGATTTCCTTCGATGGCTCTTTATGGTGACGAGCGACAAACTGCGCCGAGTGGGTGAACATGCCGCCGGAGCCACAGGCTGGATCGAAGATCGCGCCATGATAGGGCTCGATTATATTAACGATGAGTCTGACGATGGAAGCGGGCGTGAAGAACTCACCGCCCTTCTGCATGTAATTGGAAGCGAACTGGCCCATGAAGTATTCGAAGATGAGGCCGTAGGCATCGCCCTCGATCTTCAGCGGGGCAAGCAGCCGCAAGAGTTCCTGCAACACATCATTCGGGAGGCCCGCATAGCCCTGCGGGAGCACGCCCGCGAGATCGGGGTTGTTCTCCGCGATAGCCTTCATGGCCGCATTCAGCTCGGCCCCCAAGTCCGCCGTTCCGGGCAACGCAAGAAGACGCGACAGGCGAGCGTTATCCGGCAGGAACACCGCGCCTCTTGCCTGATAGTCTTCGGGAGCGGGCTTTAGACGGCCCTTGTATTGCGGAGCCAGCACGGAGTGAATCTGTTCGAACTTCGCCTCCATCTGACGCAATGCAATGAGAGCCAGCACGGGCTGAGCATATTGGTCAGGTCGAAGATCGGTGTTGGTCCATAGCTGGTCCGCGGCCTTGAATAGGCGCGATGAAAAGTCTCGCAGGTCGGTCGGCACTGATCCCCCAGAAGTCGTGCGAAGCAGACGCAGCACGTTACACAATCTAGAGGCGACACGCCAAGTCGGATAGCTCCGAGGCTGGCGCTCTTCCGGACTAATTCCGCGAAGGGTCACAAATGCAAGAGGTGACCTGGTGGCAACGGCATTCGGGCTTCCCCCGTACCCCCTAGGCAGAGTCGCCTCTCGTTACTGGGCCTTTAGACGACGCTCCAGATTTGCCACTGACGAAGCGTGCCATTTCCGGCCACGCGGTGTCACGATCTCCCGCCTATTGAGTTCCGACGCAATCGCCGCCAACGTTACCGCGCCGCCTTCGCGGATGGCTCTGATTTCGGATTCGAGGTCCTTCGCTCTCTGATCGGCGGAATGGCGTATACAGGCGACCGCCGCCGCGTTACCCTTCTGCGCCCGACGCAGCGCTTCTGCCCCATTCGGGTTGCCTAGGCGCTTGATCTCCGGACGTGACCGCTGCCCCGTTTCGGCAATGCGCTTTCGGGCTGCTCCCAGAGCATCGCGTGTCCGCCGCGAGATGGCTTCCGCTTCTGCCTGGGCAACCACGGCCAGCACTCCAATCGTCAGATCATTGGCTTCGGGCATGTCACAGCAAAGAAATTTCACCCCGCTATCACGCAAGGTCAGCGTGAATGAAGCCGAGCGCGAAAGCCGATCGAGTTTAGCGATGACCAGGGTCGCTCCTGTAATCTTCGCATGACGAATGGCCTTCAGCAGCTCGCCACGTTCGCTGTTTTTGCCGCTTTCGACTTCGGTGAATTCAGCGACGATCCGCCCGCCCCTCCCCAGCGCGAATTTCTCTATGTCGGCCCTTTGGGCTTCTAGGCCAAGCCCGCTCCGCCCCTGCTTCTGCGTAGACACGCGCATGTAAGCCACAAGCTTGAACTCTTTCACGTCTATCCATCCCCGCGCAATGGTCGTTAGGCCGTTTTGGAATTTCGACTTCGACTGAAAGTTTCGCACACACTACCTTGCAGAAACTATATTTACTACTACTTTCTGAGGAACTAGTTTTCGCAGAGAGGAAGGATATGAAGACCATCACGGTCTCTAGCGACGTCTTCGCCGCCATCTGGAAGGCCCACAAAGAAGGAGACGAGACTGAAGACGCTATCTTGCGTCGAGTTTTCAAGCTTCCTCCAGCTCCCGCGGCAGTTGCTCATAGCGGGGGGCGAATGGGCGGGTTTTACGATGAGCGAAGCGGCGCACATTTCCCCGAAGGGATGCGGATATTCCGCGTCTACAAAGGACGAAAATACGAGGCGATCGCCGAGCGGGATCGATGGTTCGTGCCCTCAACAGGGAAATCGTACCACTCGCTCAACAAGTTATCTCAGTCGGTGAATCCCGGCGGCACCGAAAATGCTTGGCTGAACTGGAGATACACCGACGAAGAAGGAAAGGACCACTTCATAGACGAAATTCGAAAAGACCCGACACGCAACATTCTCTCTCGCCGCGCTGAATAGCGGCAATCGAAATGCGCATTGAGCGCTCGAGTAAAAAGGAAACAATATGTCAGCCCCTACTAAAAAAGACGCCATTTGGCTGGCCGGCGTCATGGACTCTTTCGGCCAAATCGGAATCAAAGGCCTGAAGACTTTTGCAAAATTCAAGTCGGCCTATCCCGACAGGCTCGAAGCAATAGCGGCTGCGCTCGGGGTAGACCGAACCCCATCTGGCCCATTTGCACCGGCCGGGATTTCTAGGAAGCCCCACTATGAACTGGTTATCGCGGGTCGCGACTTGGTGTGCTTAGAGAACCTGGTCGTAAGCGAAATGCGGACTGCGAAGAGGCAGCTCTTTGAGGAGGCCCGGCGCAAAATCCGGCAACTTAAGTCAAAGATGGGTTTTCCAATTTGTTTGCCAGTCGAAGATGAGGAGTGACGTCCCTTAAAAAATGGCAGCAAAAAATCAGCTTGCAATGACTGACCGCTACGAGCGAAGTCGGGCCTTGAAGGAGCGCATCCGTCTCGGCCCGCTTTTTTCCACTTCCATCTGCTTGATCCCAGGCTGCGGGCGGCCAACTATGAAGGCCGTCCGTGCGGGGTTGGCACCGCATCATTGTCGCAGACACGTTGAACACCGTGCTCGACACGGAAGCTATTGGTTCAGGACCTACACGGCGGCCGAGCTGAAGCCCTATCTTTCAGCAGCGACCACTTACGTCCGGCTGCGAGCAGCTTCTGATAAGTTTATCGTCGCGGCAATTGCGGCGCTCCAGTCTGCGCTGGACGAATCTGGACCGGTCGAGATTGCCACGCGGCTGAAAGGCATGTCGGCCGCCAAGCGGGCGAAGATCGGTCTAGCTCGGCTCAGAGCCGCCAACGTTAAGCCCCAGCGCATTCTCTCAATCGTCCTAGCTGTGACCGCACTTGCCGATCAGAAGGGGCACCGGTCGAAAGAGTTTCGTACAGTGCAAGTCTGCAAGGCTGTCCACCGTTTGGCTAGCGGTACAGGATGGGTGATCTATGACTCTCAGGGCCGCGAGCACCGGTCCAAAGCCCGTGCCTATCCTCGGTCATCTGGTCCCGTATTGCGCTTGATGGGGCAGATGCTTGAAGGGACGTGCGAGTGGGTCATCGAAAAGCATCTCGCCGGTGTGCTAAGGCATAAGAAGCTCTATGGGCGCCGGCGGCGAAAGGCTTTGGGTTAAGGCCGCAGGCGTCAGAGTTTTTTGATGTCGCGCGTTTTATCGAGAGATCAGGTTCGACCTCAGCGGTACGTCAATAATCGATGTAAGAGCAGGTCACTTTGGACACCTGCCACAACATACCACCCAATCCTCTGATGATTCCTAAGCCGGTCTGTATGATGTTCGATCCTCAGCTTCGCGCGAAGAGCGTGGACCTGCAGAGTGCAGTCACGCAGCTGACCGGCACTCTTCTAGCACGCGAGACCGCTATGGGCCTCCGCAAGCGGGCGCGGAAGGACGTAGATCGGAAAAACTTCCAAGCGGCCGTTGAGGCGCTTGCCTGCAACCTCATCCTCCTGAAGGCCACCGGCACTGATGCCAAGCTTGCTGTACCTCGCTCGCACGCCTTTCTGTGGCAAGGCAAGGCCAACTTAAGGCCCGTTTATGGGCAGCATTTCTTGACGGCTATCCACCTGATGGCATCGCTGGGCCTCATTGCGGAGGAGCGGCGCGGCTACAGGATCTCCGCCAAGTCCAGAATGCCATCGCTCATCGGACCAACAGATGGCCTCGGCCAGCATCTGCCGCTAGCTCCACCGGAGTGGCGAGGCATCCAACAGATCGATGACCCTAGATTGGTCATCCTAAAGGAAGGTAAGGCCGCAGGCGGGCACGCCGCCGCTATCGCCTTTCGGGAAACTGCTCAATCTCGCAAGTTCGCGAACCAAGTCCGGTACATAAATAAATTCCTGCACGAGGCAGATATCGAGATCACCGGCCGGAATACGGGCCTCTCCTTAGGTAAGGATGGGCATATCATTGCTCCGTATCGCCGTTCGCTTCGGCGCATCTTCAACAATGGCACGTGGCAGCACGGCGGCCGTCTCGCCGGCGGCTTTTGGATGTCGATGGAGAGAGCCGAGCGAGGCCGCATCCGGATTGACGGCGAGCACATCGCCAACGTCGATTATAGGCAACTCTTTCCACGGCTTGCCTATGTGCGAGCCCGGGAGGCCCAGCCTCAGGGCGACATCTACAACGTGGCCGGAGACGGCACTGGACGGGATGGTTGGAAAAAGCTGATGAACGCGTTGCTATTCACGAACGGGCAGCTGAGGAACTGGCCGGAAGACACGCGCCAGCATTTTCCTGCCGGCACAAAACTGCGGGAGGCCATTGAATTGCTTGAAGCGATGCACGAGCCCATCAAGCATTTGTTCGGTGCCGGCCTGGGATTTCAATTGATGCGCATAGAGAGCGACATGCTCATCGAGGTCATTACTTACCTCGCCCAAGCTGGGATTACCGCATTGCCACTCCATGATGCGGTGCTGGTCGCGAAATCCAAAGCCGATGTTGCAGCAAAGGAGATGCAGGCCATTTTCACGCGTGATACGGGCTCCCCCTGCGCGATTGTTTCGACCACATTTTGGTAGTGATGACAATGAGTTAACCCCTTATGCCTCCGCTAATGGAGGAGCAGTAGAGGGGGGGGCTTAGCGGGTGCCTCCTCGGTGGGCTTCTTTGAAGGGAGGATGATCGCTCACCCCCCATCTAAGAGTAGCAGCCCCCATTTACTCATCGACCACGACCAAGGACCCAAATGTTCGCTGAGGGGGGGGTCCAGTACGTTGTATGTGCAGCTCCGGCCATTACTCTATCCTAGGCAAGGAGTCTTGCGATCGTATCCTCTAGCGCCTGCCGCATGGCAGTGTGCATTCGGCCTTGACTCTGTGTCCACTTTTCGTCTGTGCCAAGAAGCTTAACGGGAGCGGGATCGTCCTCAATCAAAGGAGCATAGACGAAGCCAATTTTCGCCTGCGGCACCTCAGCTGCGAGAACGGCCAGACCAGATCGCTCAGTGGTTAGAATATCGTGCCGAAAACTCCACTCACCTGTTAAGAGATCGTTTTCATCCTCATAGATTGTTGCGCCAGGTATGAATTCGATTGGCTTCCAAGAAACATTAAAAGTGTGGCCCTTGTAGATGTGTCCTTCGGGTCGAGCTTCCAAGACTATTGGGAAGCCGCCAACCCCGCTTCCCGAAAAAACGCGAGGATCAGTGAAGGCCTCAAGAAAGGCAGCCTGAAACGCCTTAGCATCAGTCTTCGCTTCGCCACTAGGCGAGAATCGCCTCAAGACCTCGGATAGGATTGAGCTATTGCCTATACAGGCCTCCTCCAAAGGGTCTGACACTCGTCCACTCCAAACTCGGTGTAATTCCGCAGTGGGGTTGTGCGAGGCCACGACAAAATCAACATCGTGGTCGCCAGAGCTCGTGAATGCGCGAAGCGCCTCCAGCACCGCTGGCACTCCGCCCTTCAAGTAGGCATGGGGGGTTTGCCGAATAGCATGCAGAGCAGGATCCGAGTGTCCTGCATATGCAATCGAAATGAAGTCTGCGACGACGATTGCCTTCAGACGACCCGGCAGTGCGTTGCTGTGCCCAGAATCTGCGTCCGAGATCATCGTATCCGAGAGTATGACGATCGTCTCGTCGAAGCGTTTACAAATAACAACCGTCATGCGCAGTCTCTCTCCATAGATTGGCAGCTCTCGTGAGCCACATCCTGGCGGCCCGTGCTCAGAATCATCGGCCCCGCACCGGACGGATTCGGCTCTAAGACCGGCCCTTCTTTTGGGAGACGAGCAACCGGTCAGGGGTCGTCTTCAGAGCGCGAGCCAAGCGGGCCAGGACGATGATGGTGCAGTTGCGGGTGCCCCGCTCCACCTGACTGACGTAGGTCCGATCTAGCCCCGCCTCTAGGGCCAAATCCTCTTGGGACAGCCCGAGACCTTTACGGGCCTTCCGCACGGCCCTTGCCACCACATCAACGATCCCTGTCTCGTCATCCATGCCCTGTAGCAGGCCGTCATGATGACTTTGGGTCTACGGACTATGAGTCCCATTTCTTCGGTTGAGAAGTGATGACTATCGTCTACAATCGGTCCCGAGCAGCAATGAAGGAACGCACAATGACCAGCACGGAGGGCACCGCCCCAAAGTTGCGTGAGGACGACCCCATCAAGGTTCTCTTCGATATGGCCAGCTACTGGGCCACCATCTGGAGCCTCATCGCGCTCTGCCTCTGGTTCGAACATGAGGTTCTCAACCGGCTGGATATCGACTCGGCCAGCGTTCGAGTTGCCATCCTCCTCGTGAGCACACCGGCCATATTCTTGGCGACGGTCACTCGCATTCAGAAGAACCTCAGAGCGCGGTTGATTTTGGAGCGGGCCCGTTACGTCGTGGTCTTGGTCGCTGCAGCCTTGCTCGGGGCATATCTTCACGCGAACCACCGAGACGATTCGTACGAGAATGCCTTGCGGGATGGCGCTGTGCTTGCTTGCTCGAAGATGGAGGCCTGTAAAGCGGCAGCTACTGAATATGCGAACACGCGTTAATGGCTAGGTCGATGTTGGCTTACAGGTAAGTGACAGGGCCGCTTGTGACCCGAGGCGAACCTCAATCGAGCTTTGCCGCTGCGGTTGCTTGTCTATCTCCCTACAGCGCATGCTGAGGACTCATGCGGGAAGCCTTATTCTGCGGCAGCAATTCCGCGCCACTGCGTCCAGACTGCTTCCGAACTAGCGGCGCATCAAGTTGCAAACCCGCGCATCCGTTGCTCTAGAGCACTTACTTTGACACCTTTGAATTTTTCCACATTTCCACCTTGTCGTAATAGGTCCATATCTCGGCCAACCAAGCTCTAACATAGCCGCGCAAAACGAAGGAGTAATCTGCGGCTGCGCCGTTCGGCAATTTGTTGGCAACGTACGTTAAAAAGCCAACGGATTCGTTTTCAGCGCTTCCTATTGCTTGCTTGGGCAAAGCGGGGATTGCGATATTCCCGGACGCAGATCGCGCTTTCTCAAGGTCTGCCGGGTTGTGGCTTGCCAACTCATTAAAGACCGGATGAAAAAAACCATCCTTAAAGTAACTCCGAACGTCGGAAAAATTTGGCTCCTTCTCATCGTAGACATACAGGCACTTGAAGTCGATCGCTCCACTGTTAGCCGCTGCGATGAAACCTATGCGGTCCAAGGTCCTGAGGACGGTGATCACTTGATCGCTTCCGATTTCAATTAAGGTGATCTTTGGCCCTTTATGAAGGGTGTCAAAAACGGCCATTTGGTCGTCGACCGATGTTAGATCAACGACGCGCGTAACTTCTGGGTGGAAGCGAGCCAGACCGTTATTAGCAGACCCACTTGCGTCGAAAATCCGGAAGGAAAGTTGGTTGGCGGTCCAATAGTCCAATAATGTCTTGGCTACAGTCGTTTTCCCGATTCGACTTCTAGCCCCAGTCACGATGACCACAATCGGCTTAGCGATCTTGTCATCCTTTTGCATTTCTTTCCGCTGGACCATGTCTTTGGCCGCAATACCGTAGCTCTTAATCGGCCGCGCGATGTGCTTCAGCGTTTTTTCACCGAGATCAGCAAAGGGGAACGACAACTTGTCGCGAACCTGGTCGTGCACAGCACCGGAAACGCAAATGCCTCCAGGTTCAGCACTGTTTTCCAGCCGCGCCGCGATATTCACGCCGTCCCCCAGAATATCGTCATCATCAATAATGATATCCCCAAGATGAATCCCGATACGAAACTCAATCCTTTGCGTCTTTGACACGGCCCCGTTTTGTTTTGCCATGGCTCGTTGAATATCGACAGCCGCACGCACCGCATCCACCGCGCTTGCAAACTCAACCAGCAGCCCGTCTCCCGTGGTCTTAAATATTCGGCCGCGATGCTGAACGAGCGTAGGATCAATGAGAGTTTTTCGTACGGCCTTCAAACGGGCTAATGTGCCTTCTTCATCCACTCCCATTTGCAAGCTATAGCCGGCGACATCAGCCGCAAGTATCGCGGCCAGTCGTCGGTCGGTGCGTGCTGCGGTCAACGAGCTTTCTCCTAGGTGAGTACGTTGCAATGTATCTAAGCATAAGATGCCGGCGCCAGAATAGGCCGCCAGCTTGAATCTACTTCCGCGCGGCTGTTGCCGAAGCCGCCTTTGGATTCCGATCGCCATGCTTCGGAGCGTATTACGCAGCTCTAAAACTCCTGACAAAACACGCTATCCTGAGATATTTGTCTCTATATCTGCGAGTGGGACAAAGCAGCGAGGTCTCATTGAGACCCTTACAGGCCCAAAGGGTTTGTCTGCTTCGCCCGCTATTCGACCTCGATGGCCGGAAACCGAGCTATGGCGTTCGCCTTTGCCTTAGTGGTCACGTCGCCATAGCCCTCCGAGACATTACGCGGAGCATGCCCCTGAATGGCATCGAGAACGCGCGTCTCAATGCTCTGCTCAATGCCAACCGTTTTG
Organism: Bradyrhizobium sp. BRP20; assembly: GCF_020194215.1. Lineage (NCBI taxonomy): Bacteria > Pseudomonadati > Pseudomonadota > Alphaproteobacteria > Hyphomicrobiales > Nitrobacteraceae > Bradyrhizobium > Bradyrhizobium sp. BRP20. The sequence continues at coordinate 145,912 of NZ_JADYVY010000009.1, forward strand.
AAGCGATGGCGCCAACCATGGCTCGGATCAACGTTCTTATCCTTCACCACCTCACGTACAAACTCATTGACCTTGTTACGCGCCGTCTTGACCGCGTTGCGCACGCCTAACTCTCCGGCCTTGGGGTCGATGAAGAGATAGCCGCCCTTCGACGTCTCAGAGAACTCCAAAAAGCCTTCTTCGATGACCTGCCGATGGAGCACGACATCACGTGCTTCATCCGTCTTCACCGGCCCCGCCTCGGGCGTCACATGCAACACCCAGAGCTTGCCTTCGCGCCGTAGGTCCTCCTTCCGAATCTGGATCATCTCGCCCACTCGGGCCCCCGTGAAGGCACATAGCCACGGCACCCACCGCTTGGCGGCCGCCAGCTTCGGAGCCTCCCGGCCGGGCACGAACTCGCGGGCATGCTTCAGAATGGCGATAGCCTCTGAATCATAGAAGCCCTTGGACCGGAGCTTGCGCGACTTGCCGACCTTGATGGTGACCCCTTCGGCCGGATTGCTGGGCAGCCGCCGATTGACCACCGCCCAGCCAAACACCGTCTTCATCCCCGCCAAGTCGCTATCCTTCACGGTCTTGGGGCTCACCCCGCTCTGCACGCGATAGTCCTTGAAACGAACGATATCGTCAGGCGTCACGCGACTGGCGATGTCGTGCTTCAGGAACGTCACGAGGCGAGCCATTGAGTTGCGATAGCTCTCGTAGGTGCTCTGCTTGCGGCCAGCCTGCTTGGCTTCCTTCCACCAGTCTTCGACGAGCCCGGTGAGGGAGTTCTTAGAGGGCTCCCGCTTTTGCTTCTCCTTCGGCGCACCTTCAGGTGCCTGCCACTCCGGAAAGCGGGCGGCCTTGGGGTCCGGCGCATAGTCCCCTTCCGCATTGCGCTGACGGCTCATGAAGGCGTCTCGCAACGCCATCCAAAAAGCGACGAGCAACATGGCGCGCGATTCGCTGTCCGCGCGGCGAATGCCCTTGGTCAGCAAGAGGCGGTCCACGATTGGGCCAAGCGGCTTCTCCAAGTGCTTGGAGTCGCCATCCTTGCCGACCTTCTCCCACATTGCGACGATGGCCGCCCATTGCGCTTCCTGCTCGTCCTGGCTGTCGGTGTCTGGCGCCCAGCCAACTCCGGGAGTGTGCACCATGGCGACACTCCGGGCCCGGCTCTCGCTGTCCGCCCAAACGCGATAAAGTTCGCCCGCCAAGGCCGTCGCCTGTCGGTGGCTCAGATGCACGGGGGCATCATTGCGGAGAGCTTGCCAGACACCCTCCAGATAGGCCGCCGCAATGGCGTTACGCGTCTTGGCCTCACTGGGATCGGCAGTGCGGAGGGAGAAACGAATGGCTTGGGTACTCTCGCTGGGCGTCACGAAAACGAAGCTATTGCCTAGCGGGATTGCGAGTTCGACGCCGATTGCTTTGCGGCGGACATCAGCAGGGATGCGCTGAGCGAACCACTTGTTTTGAGACCCGTCCCGGCGCATCGGCCGAACAACCCTGAACAGCAATGTTACACCCCATTGTTACACAGTCGGGGCCAACGCAACACTCTGAAAGGGCTTATCTATCTGGATTTGTTTGCAATCCAGAAAAGCATGGTGCCCAGGAAAGGACTCGAACCTTCACGGCCGTTAAGCCACTGGCACCTGAAGCCAGCGCGTCTACCAATTCCACCACCTGGGCATGCCGTTTGGGGCACGGAGGCGGTTACTACGGTTCGGTGACGCCGTTGTCAATTCATGCGTGAGGCCGGGGTCGGGATGCCGATTGCGCATCGCAAACCGGCCCGATACAAGCCTGACAAGACGCACTCTTTTCCGCAGGAATGGCTCCCATGGCATCGAATCTGGACACGCTGGTCACGGTTTTCGGCGGATCTGGGTTTTTGGGCCGCAGCGTCGTCCGCGCCCTGTGCAAGCGGGATTACCGGGTTCGGGTCGCGGTGCGGCGGCCGGAACTCGCCGGATACCTGCAGCCGCTCGGCCGGGTCGGGCAGATCCACACCGTGCAGGCGAATCTGCGCTATCCGGCCTCGGTTGAGGCGGCGCTGCGTGATTCGCATGTCGTGATCAATCTGGTCGGCGTGCTCACCGAGAGCGGCGGGCAGACGTTTGACGCCGTCCAGGCCAGGGGCGCCGAGACCGTCGCCAAGGCGGCGGCCGCCGCAGGTAGCGCGCTGGTGCATGTCTCGGCGATCGGGGCCGATGCGCAGTCGCCCTCACGCTATGCCAGGGCCAAGGCGGCCGGCGAAGCCGCGGTTCTGGCCGCGGTTCCCTCCGCCACGATCTTCCGCCCGTCCGTGATGTTCGGCCCCGAGGACCAGTTCACCAACCGCTTTGCCGCGCTGGCCCGGATGTCGCCCGTGCTGCCCCTGATCGGCGGCGAGACCAAGATGCAGCCGGTCTATGTCGGCGACGTCGCCAGCGCGATCGCGGATGCGGCCGACGGCAAAGCCAAGGCGGGCGCCACTTACGAGCTCGGCGGGCCGGAAGTGCTGACCATGCGCGAGATCATCGAGGCGATCCTCGAAATCACCGACCGCAAGCGCATGCTGGTGCCGCTGACGTTCGGCCTCGCCCGCTTCCAGGCCAACTTCCTGCAATTCGCGCCGGGCGCGTTCAAGCTGACGCCGGACCAGGTCACGCTGCTCGAGCGCGACAATATCGTGTCGGACGCGGCGAAGGCGGCTGGGCTGACGCTGGAGGGCCTCGGCATCCAGGCCGACTCGCTGGAAGCGATCGCCCCGCAATATCTCTGGCGCTTCCGCCCGCAGGGCCAGTTCCAGCGCATGAGCGTGTGAGGGATCTTCTTTACCTCGCCCCGCTTTGCGGGGAGAGGTCGGATTGCGCAGCAATCCGGGTGAGGGGGTACAGGTCTCTCGAAGACCGCTCGTGCGGAGAGAGGCCCCTCACCCCAACCCTCTCCCCGTAAGAACGGGGCGAGGGGGGTGCACTGTCGCTGGAGCGAAGACTGGCCTGTTACACGACTTTCAAAACTTCAGCTTCTTGAACACCGCTTCCGGCAGCGTCTTGATGATCAGCATCACCAGACGCCATCTGCCGCTGACATAGACGATGTCGGTCTTGCTCTCGACGGCGCGAAGGATCGCAGCGCCGACGACGGGGGCTTCGACGGTGAGCGGGCCGATCAGCTTCATGCCTTCGGTCATCCTGGTGCGGACGAAGCCGGGCTTGACCGTGACGACGTGGACGCCGCCACGGCTGGCGCGGGCGCGCAGGCCGGACAGGAAGGCGGAGAAGCCGGCCTTGGCCGAGCCATAGACATAGTTGGAGGCGCGGCCGCGATCGCCGGCGACCGAGGACACGCCGACCAGCGTGCCGCTGCCGCGGCCCAAGAACTTCTCCGCGAACAGGCCGAGGATCAGCGCCGGACCTTCGTAGTTGGAGCGCATGATCGCGGTGGCCTGGGCGAGATCGCTCTGCGCGCTCTCTTGCACACCAAGCAGGCCGACGATCGAGATGACGACATCGGGCAGCGCGGGCAGGCCGCCGACGAAGCCCTCGAACGAGGCGGTGTCGAGCACGTCGAATGTGTGAACACCGACCTCGACATTGTAGCGCGCGCGAAGATCGGCGGCGTCAGGCTCCAGCGCGCCGACGTCGCGGCCGGCGAGCCCCACATCGTATCCCGCTTTGGCAAAGGCGCGCGCCGTGGCGCGGCCGATGTCGGATGAGCCGCCCAGCACCAGTACAGACTTGCGCGACGTCACGGCCTAGACCTCATCGAACAGACGTTGTGAAAGCTTGGAGCGGATGTTGCCGGCGGGGTCGAGCGCTTTGCGGATCGCGTTGAAGCGCGGCAGGGCGGGATAGCCGGCTTCGAGCGTCTCGCGCGACTGGCGTGCATCCTTGGCAAGATAGAGCCGGCCACCGGCCGCGACAACGAGACGGTCGATCTCGTCGAGAAAATTCAGGATGTCGCCGCGCACAGGGAAATCCAGCGCCAGCGTGTAGCCGGGCAGCGGAAACGACAGGATGCCCTCGCCCTCGCCGAGCTTCTTCAGCACCGCGAGGAAGGAGGCATCGCCGCGCCGCGCGACACGATCGAGGATCTCGCCGAGCACGTCGCGCGCGCCGTTCTCAGGGATCACGCATTGATGCTGCAGGAAGCCGCGCTTGCCGTAGATGCGATTCCAGTCGGCAAGGCTGTCGAGCGGAAAGAAATAGGGATAGAGCGAGACCACATGGCTGCCCCCGGCGCGGCGCGCGCCCATGCGGTAGTACAGCTCGTTGAAGGCGCGGATGCTGAAGCGGTTCAGCGTCATCGAGGGCAAATCGATGGGCACGCCAAGACCGGGATGCTTGCCGGCGGGAAACGCCGCGGCGCCGGCAGGGAGCTCGTCCTTGCCGGCGTGCTCGCCGAGATAGATCAGCGAGCGGCCGAGATCCTTGCCGCGCGCGGCACAATCGATCCACGCCACCGAATAGGTCGCGGCATCGCCTGCATCGAGCGCGCGCATCGCGGCATCGAGATCGGATGCCGAGATCACGCGCTCGCGAATCCACCCCGTTTCGACCTTGCGCAGCCGCAAGGTCGCTTCGAGGATGACCCCGGTCAGGCCCATGCCGCCGATCGTCGCAAAGAATGCATCGGAGCTCTGCTCGCGCGTGGCCTCGATCAATTCGCCCCCGCCCGTGCGCAGCAGGATGGCGTCGACGTAGCGGCCGAAACCGCCTTCACAATGATGGTTCTTGCCGTGCACGTCGGCGGCGATGGCGCCGCCGATCGAGACGAAGCGCGTGCCAGGCAGCACGAAGGGCAGAAAGCCGCGCGGGCCAAAAGTCTCGATCAGGTCCGAGAGCAGCACGCCGGCCTCGAGGCGGATGCGGCCGGTCACGGGATCGAACCACCTGATGCGGTCGAAGCCCGTCATCGTCACCGTCCTGACGGCGCCGATCGCGGCATCGCCATAGGCACGGCCATTGCCGCGCGCGACGGTGCCGGACACGACGGCGTCGGCAACCGCCGCGAACGCGCGCGGACGCAGCATCTCGGTATCGACGACCGGGAAGCGCCCCCAGCCGCTGACGAGGGTCATGGTTCAGCTCCTGTGTCGGGCGCGCCGCCCGGCATGGAGAAACTGAGTACCGAGCAAAAGCTTATATTGCGTTGAAGGCGCGAGCGAGATTGCGCGGCCGCGTAGCCCGGATGGAGCGCAGCGCAATCCGGGGCCGGCAGCGCCTTGTGGCACGATCCCGGATTACGCTTTCGCTCCATCCGGGCTATGGGCAATAAAGCCTACCGTCCCAGCGCCAGCGCGATCAGGCCGAGGGTGCCGACGATGACGCGCCACCAGGCGAACAGCACGAAGCCGTGGCGGGTGACGTAGGTCAGGAATGTCTTCACCACGATGATCGCGGTGATAAAGGACACCACGAAGCCGATCACGACGATGTTAATGTGGTCAATCGTCATTTCGGCGCGGCTCTTGTAGAAATCATAGGCGAACGCGCCGATCATGGTGGGGATCGCCAGAAAGAACGAGAATTCCGCCGCCGCGCGTTTGTCAGCTCCCAAGAGCATCGCAGCGACAATGCTGGCGCCGGAGCGCGACACGCCCGGGATCATCGCCACGCACTGCGCGATGCCGATATAGAGATACATCAAGAGCGGAAATCTGGTGGCATCATGCTCGCGCGGCTTGAGCTCGAGCTTGTCGACCCAGAGCAGGATGGCGCCGCCGACGATCAGCGTGAAGCAGATGACCCACGGATTGAACAGCAGGAGCTTGATGTATTTGCCGGCGACGAGGCCGACGATCACGGCCGGCAGAAATGCGACCAGCACGCCGATCACGAAGCGGCGCGCATAGGCATCGCCCGTGAACAGGCCGATCACGACGTCCCAGAGCTTGCGAAAGTACAGCCCCACGATCGCGAGAATCGCGCCGAGCTGGATCAGGACCGTAAACGAATCCCAGAACGCGCCTTCGCCGAGATGAAAGAAGCGCTCGGCGAGCAGGAGGTGGCCGGTCGAGGATACGGGAAGGAACTCGGTCACGCCCTCGATGATGCCGAGGATCACTGCCCGTATTGCATCTGACATATTTACGGTCCATTTCGGCTGGAAAAGCGGGGCCCTTCTCGCCTATTCGACCCCATGCCGCAATCGCAAAATGCCAAATCACACCCTTGCTTCGCGGTTTTGAAGGGCTAGTGTGGCGCCGCACAAACATTGATGGATTCTTAAGCACCATCAAATAGTCAAAGGCTTCATGTTTACGCTGTTTCATCATCCGTTCTGTCCGCATTCGCGCTTCATCCGCCTGATCGCGGGCGAATACGGGCTCGACCTGAAGCTGATCGAAGAGCGCAGCTGGGAGCGGCGCGAGGCGTTTCTGCTGCTCAATGCGGCCGGCACCACGCCTGTGCTGGTGGACGACGAGCAGCCGCCGATTCCGGGCGCGGCGATCATTGCCGAATATGTCGACGAGGCCTATGGCGGCGGGATGGGCGTCAAGCGCCTGATGCCGGAGACGCTTGCCGAGCGTGTCGAGGTGCGCCGGCTGATGGCTTGGTTCAACGAAAAGTTCTTCGAGGAGGTCTCGCATCCTCTCGTCACCGAGCGCATCTACAAGCGCTTCATGAGCGAGGAGAACGGCGGCGGGCCGCCTTCGGCCGACGTGATGCGCGCAGCAAAGGCCAACGTGCGCTATCATCTGGCCTATATCGGCTGGCTGGCGCAGACCCGCAATTTCCTCGCCGGCGACCGGATCACTTACGCGGATCTCGCCGCCGCGGCGCATCTCTCGGCGATCGACTATCTGGGCGACGTGCCATGGAGCGAGGACGACGCAGCAAAGGCGTGGTACGCGCGGGTGAAATCCCGCCCGTCGTTCCGTCCGCTGCTAAGCGAATGGCTGGCCGGCGTGCCGGCGTCGCGGACCTATGTGGACCTGGATTTCTGAGCCTTGATCCGACTGAACTGAAGGCGGCGCTGGCGCGCGAAGCGCACGCGCTCGGCTTCGACTGCATCGGCGTCACCGCACCCGGCACGATCGATGCGGCCGGAAAACACTTCCTCGAATTCATCGCCTCGGGCGGCCATGGCGACATGGACTGGCTCGCCAGCCAGCCTGAGCGCCGCGTCGACCCGCGCGGGCTGTGGGCCGACGTGCGCAGCGTGATCATGCTCGGCGTCAATTACGGCCCCGATTCCGATCCGCTCGCGATCCTGAAGCAGCGCACGCGCGCGGCGATCTCGGTCTATGCGCAAGGCGACGACTATCACGACATCATCAAGAAGCGGCTGAAGGCGCTGGCGCGCTGGCTGGTCGCGACCGCGCCGAGCGAGGTGAAGGTGTTCGTCGACACTGCGGCGGTGATGGAGAAGCCCTTGGCGCAGGCCGCGCATCTGGGCTGGCAGGGCAAGCACACCAATCTCGTCTCGCGCGAGTTCGGCTCGTGGCTGTTTCTCGGGGCTATCTACACCACGCTGGAGCTGCCACGCGACGAACCCGAGATCGATCATTGCGGCTCGTGCCGGGCCTGCCTCGACATCTGCCCGACCGCGGCGTTTCCAGCGCCCTACAAGCTCGATGCGCGGCGCTGCATCTCCTATCTCACCATCGAGAACAAGGGCCCGATCCCGCACGAGTTTCGCAAGAGCATCGGCAACCGCATCTATGGCTGCGATGATTGCCTTGCCGCCTGCCCCTGGAACAAGTTTGCGCAAGAGGGGCGTGAGGCAAAACTCGCCGCGCGCGACGAGTTGCGCGCGCCCTCGCTCGCTGAGCTGGCACGGCTGGACGACGCGGCCTTCCGTGCGCTGTTCACGAAATCGCCGGTGAAGCGCATCGGCCGCGACCGGTTCGTGCGCAATGTGCTGATTGCGATCGGCAACTCAGGCGAGGTGGCGCTGGCTGAGGCGGCGCGGCGATTGTTGGATGACGCAAGTCCGCTGGTGCGCGGCGCGGCGGTGTGGGCGCTGGGCCAGTTGCTGGCGCGCGAAGAGTTTGAGGCGATGAAGGGTGCTGCGATCAGTAACGAGCACGACGAGAGTGTGCGCAAGGAGTGGCGCGCCGCTTCCTAGCTCACCGTAGTCATTCCCCGCGAGGGCGGGGAATCCAGTACGCCGCGGCCTATCGATTCAATCACAACTGCCGCGGAGTACTGGATCGCCCGGTCAAGCCGGGCGATGACACTCGTGTTGTGGCTGGCACATGCTCTCACCACCCTTGATTTCCCCGCCCATTCCCGCAATCTCGCGCGTCATGACAAGCATGCCTTTCTTCACCCGCGACGGCGATACATTCCATCCGACGGAAGTCGCCAACGGTCCATGGGATCCGAAATCGCTGCACGGACGCGTCATCGTCGGCCTGCTCGGCTTCGTCATCGAGGAGCGCCATTCCGGGCCCGAATTCGTGCCGGCGCGGCTCACGGTCGACATGTTCCGGCTGCCGACCATCGACAAGCCGATTGAAGTGACGACGCGGCTGGTGCGCGACGGCATGCGCATCCGCGTGGTGGAAGCGGAGTTCTTTTCCGGCGGGGTCAGCATGGCGCGCGCCTCGTGCCAACTGCTGCGCAAGACGCAAAATCCCGATGGCAATGTCTGGTCGCCGCCGAACTGGGACGCACCGAAGCCGGCCGAGATCCCCAAGCCGACCGATCCCAGGCTCGGCATGAACGGCAAATGGGCGACACGCCCGATCGTCGGCCATATGGGCTCGCTCGGCCCGCGCAGATTGTGGATGAGCGAGGTGCGTGAGCTCGTCGCGGGCACCCCGATGACGCCGTTCGTCCGCGTTGCCACCGGCGCCGATTTTGCGAGCCCGTTTGCCAATGCCGGCGACCAGGGGCTCGGCTACATCAACAGCGATGTCACGATCTATCTGCACCGCCTGCCCGTGACAGAGTGGATCGGCTTCGAGGTGGTGAACCACCAAGCCACCGACGGCGTCGCGATCGGCGAATGCTGGCTCTATGACGAACAGGGTCCGATCGGCACCGCGACGGTGGCCGCGCTGGCGCAGCGCAAGCCGATGGTGAATCCGTCGAAGCGGTAGGAGCGCGCGCCTCTCTCCGGTCGTCATTCCAGGATGCGCCGTCAGGCGCAGACCCGGAATCCATCGGGCCGCAGGCCAAGAGTTGAAATGGATTCCGGGTTCGCGCTTCGCGCGCCCCGGAATGACGACCTAGTCCAAATGCCGCTGCATCTCCGGCCGCGCCTTCAGTTCGGCACCCTGCTTGGCGACGATCTTCGCGATCCGCTCCGGGGCGAAGTTCAAATCGACGAACGCCGGCGCGGTGTTCGCGACCTCGTGATAGCTCGCGATCCTGCCGCCCTTCAGCGTCATGATCGCAACGCCCTCGAACATCGCCCGCGCGCCGTTTGCTTCCGGCAGGGTCGATCTATAGCTGAAGGTGTAGCGCGCATAGAGCGTGGTGCCGTCGGTGACGGGATCATGCATGTCCCAGCGGAAATCGGTCGCCGTGCGGTAGAACCAGTCGTCGATCATCGCGGCGATCTTCGCGCGGCCGGCGAAGGCGCCGTAGAAGACATCGTGATAGACGCCGTCCTCGGTGAACAGCTGGGCGAAGGCTTCGCCGTTGCGCTGCTCGACGGCATCGCAGAAGGCGCGCAGCATGGCGGTGGTGGTCATTGGCGTTGCCTCCCAGTTGTTATGCCCTCTCCCCTTGCGGGAGAGGCCAGCTCCGCTCGTTGACGCGCATTTCGTTCGGGTGAGGGGTTGCTTCCGCGAGTCCAACTCTCATTCGGGCCCGTGGAGAGAACCCCTCATCCGACTTCGCTTCGCGAAGCCACCTTCTCCCGCAAGGGGAGAAGGAAGAGGACACATCACCCGATCTCAGCCACCGCCGCAAGAATGCGCGCGATGTCCTGCGGGCGGGAGAGGCGGTGATCGCCGTCCTGGATCATGGTCAGCACGACGTCGTCGGCCGGCAGGCGATGGGTCAGCGCAAACGCGTGCTGCCAGGGCACATCAGGATCCTTCGCGCCTTGAAGGATGCGGACGGGGCAGCCGAGATCGATGGCGCTGCCCAGCACGAGGTGGTTGCGTCCCTCCTCGATCAGGTTCCGCGTGATCGGATAGGGCGAGCCGTCGCCATATTCCGATGGGCGCAGCCAGAAGCCCTTGGTCTCGATTTCCTTCTTCACTGCGGGCGGAAAATTCTTCCACATCAGCTCTTCGGTGAAATCGGGCGCCGGCGCGATCAGCACGAGCCCTGCGAGCGACGCTTTGCCGGCACGCTTCTTGATCTCGCGCGCGAGCAGCAGCGCCATCCAGCCGCCCATCGACGAGCCGATCAGGATTTGCGGGCCGTCGCAGAAGCGTTCGAACACCGCAACACTGTCCTCGAGCCAGCTGCCGATCGTCCCAATGGCGAAATCGCCGCTGGATTCGCCGTGGCCGGAATAATCGAACCGGACGATTGCGCGGCCGTGCTCGTGGGCCCAGGCATCCAGCGCCACGGCCTTGCCGCCCTGCATGTCCGACTTGAATCCGCCCAGCCAGACCAGGCCGGGGCCTTTTCCGGGACGGCGGCGCACCGCGATTCTGCGTGCGGACGGCCCCTCGCCCACCTCGATGAACTCAAGCACGGCATCGGGAATTGCATCGGTCATGGAACGTTTACTCTGGCTGTGCGGTTTGAGCTGTCCGGACCTGTTCCGAAAGTACGACCGGCATCGGTATTGGTCCTTTGGGACGCTTGCGGAACAGAGGCAAGGTGTCTATGTCGGTCAGCGTGCCGAGGGCCGTGACCAAAATGCCTCGCATTTGAGGGTTTTTCGCGCCTCGCACCAGCGACTTGCTTGCCGGCAAACGCATCTTCCTTCAAAATAGCCGCTTCTTTCACAACTTTGGAGAACCACCCATTCGCCGTCCTAATAAAGCTCCGCCCGCTGCCAGCAAAGACGGGCCGCGCATCAATGATGATATCCGCAATGCGCAGATCCAGCTGATCGACCAGACCGGTGACAACAAAGGCACGGTCGAGACCGTCGTCGCCATCCGCATGGCGCAGGAAGTCGGGATGGATCTGGTCGAGATTTCGCCGAATACCAGCCCTCCCGTCTGCAAGATCATGGATTACGGGAAGTACAAGTATTCCGCTCAGAAGAAAGCCGCGGAAGCCCGCAAACGGCAGAAGACCGTCGAGATCAAGGAGATCAAGCTCCGTCCGATGATCGACGACCACGATTACGACGTGAAGATGCGCGCGATGCAGCGCTTCTTCGAAGAGGGTGACAAGGTCAAGATCACGCTGCGCTATCGCGGCCGCGAAATGGCGCACCAGGAGATCGGCACCAAGTTGCTCGACAAGATCAAGACCGACGTCGCCGAGCTCGCCAAGGTCGAGCAGGACGCGCGGTTCGAAGGTCGCCAGGTCGTAATGGTGCTGGCGCCGCGCTGACGCGCAACGCTTTAGGACCTCGAGAATTTCAACGGCCCGTCCGGATCCCCGGCGGGCCGTTTTGTGTGTCAGGTCCTCGTCGCCTGCCAGGTTCCGCTGCACTGGTCGCCGGAGATAATTCCCTTCCACGACCCGGCGCCGTTCACGCCGGCGAGCCGGCCACCACCACTGGCGTGGGAGGCGCCGACCGAGACCTGCACGGCGACAGCGCCGGAACGGTTGACCCGGCCCGAGACCCGGCCGCCGCCGGCGGAGGAGACGCGGGTGCCGGTCACGGTGAAGGGAACGCTGTAGCCCGAGCTGCAATTGCCGCGGGTGGTGGCGAAGGTGACGTTCCAGATGCCGTCATAGCCGCCGGCGCGGGCGTCAGCCGCCTGTGGCAGCGCAGCCGCGGCGAGCACGGCGAACAGCGCCAGAGGGCGCGGGCGGGCGAATGAAATCAGAAGTTGCGGGAAATGAGCCATTTTGGACCTGCTTCAGGCGAGAAGGCTTGGACATGAGGGGTGGCAGCGTTCAATAGTCGGCGGGCAGGTTGCGGCGGTTCATCGTTGCCAATTGGCCTGTCCTCTGTCATAAGCCCAGCCTTCACCGCCCGGCTGATTTACGGGCTGCCGTGGCGGTGTCTCGTGCGGGTTTCGCGCCTGTTCGCAAAACTTGAGCACAATCAACGCTCTAACGAGCATTTTTGACGGTCCAGCCGCCTTCGCGGGCGGATCTCTGTGGCCATTAGGAGAGCCAAATGCCCAAGCTGAAGACCAAATCGGGCGCTAAAAAGCGCTTCAAGGTGACTGCCACCGGCAAAGTGATGCACGCCCAGCGCGGCAAGCGTCACGGCATGATCAAGCGGACGAAGAAGCAGATCCGTCAGCTCCGCGGCACCCGCGTGCTGTTCAAGACCGACGGCGACAACGTCAAGAAGTACTTCTTGCCGAACGCCTGATCGGGTCCACGATCATTGCCACCTCTGCCGCGCATCCCGCGGCGATCCGATAACCAAAGTCATCTCTGAAGGATCTCGTCATGTCTCGCGTCAAACGCGGTGTGACCGCCCACGCCAAGCACAAGAAAGTCTACAAGGCCGCCAAGGGCTTCTATGGCCGCCGCAAGAACACCATCCGCGCCGCCAAGCCGGCCGTGGAGAAGGCCCAGCAATACGCCTTCCGCGACCGCAAGCGTCGCAAGCGCACCTTCCGCGCGCTCTGGATCCAGCGCCTCAACGCCGCGGTCCGTCCGTTCGGCCTGACCTACAGCCGATTTATCGACGGCCTTGCTAAGTCGGGCATCACCGTGGACCGCAAGGTGCTGTCGGATCTCGCGATCCGCGAGCCCGCCGCGTTCCAAGCGATCGCCGAGAAGGCCAAAGCCGCGCTGGCGGCGTAAGCCGCCCCACTGCGCGACTTGCGCAGCGTTCAGCTTGTGATGGCCCGGGCAGAGGCGCGTGTCGCGCGTTCATCGCCCCGGCCGTCATCTCTCGCGCATACACTTCTCCGACGTGGATGCCCGGCGAATCTAACGCGAAGATGCGCTTCGCGCTTTTGGCCGGGCGTGACGGGCTAGGATCATCGGCTCAGCATCCTGGCCAAAAGGGATTGCCATGACCGATCTTGCCCAGCTCCAAGCCCAGATCATCGCCGACATCGCCGCCGCTGCCGACGAGGCCGCGCTCGAGGCCGTGCGTGTTGCAGCCCTCGGCAAGAAGGGCTCGATCTCGGCGCTGCTCGCCACGCTCGGCAAGATGTCGCCGGACGAGCGCAAGACGCAAGGCGCGGCGATCAACCAGGCCAAGGACGAAGTCAGCCAGGCGCTCGCGGTACGGCGCGATGTGCTGAAGTCGGCGGCGCTCGATGCGCGGCTGGCGTCCGAGACCGTCGACGTGACCCTGCCGCTGCGCGATGCGCCGGCTGAGGCCGGCCGCATCCATCCGCTGAGCCAGGTCTGGGACGAGCTCACCACCATCTTCGCCGACATGGGATTCTCGGTGGCCGAAGGCCCCGACATCGAGACCGACGATTACAACTTCACCAAACTGAATTTCCCGGAAGGCCATCCGGCGCGCGAAATGCACGACACGTTCTTCTTCCATCCGAAGCAGGACGGCTCGCGCATGCTGCTGCGGACCCACACCTCGCCGGTGCAGGTGCGCACCATGCTGAGCCAGAAGCCGCCGATCCGCGTGATCTGCCCGGGCCGCACCTATCGCATCGATTCGGACGCGACCCACACGCCGCAATTCCACCAGGTCGAGGGCCTCGTCATCGACAAGAGCTCGCATCTTGGCCATCTCAAATGGATCCTGCACGAGTTCTGCAAGGCGTTCTTCGAGGTCGACCACATCAACATGCGCTTCCGGCCCTCGTTCTTCCCGTTCACCGAGCCTTCGCTCGAAGTCGACATCCAGTGCCGCCGCGACAAGGGCGAGATCCGCTTCGGCGAGGGCGAGGATTGGCTCGAGATTCTCGGCTGCGGCATGGTGCATCCGAACGTGCTGCGCGCCTGCGGCATCGATCCCGACGAGTACCAGGGCTTCGCCTGGGGCATGGGCATCGACCGCATCGCCATGCTGAAATACGGCATCGCCGATTTGCGCCAGCTGTTCGACAGCGACGTCCGCTGGCTGAGCCACTATGGCTTCAAGCCGCTGGAGGTGCCGACGCTGGCGGGGGGGCTGAGCACGTGAGGGCGGCACTCGACATTGAGTCTGCGAAGACTCTCTCCGTTCCCGTCGCGGAGACAACCCTCTCCCTGACCCTCCCCCGCAAGCGGGGGAGGGAACGGATAGAGCGTGCGCGTGGCGTTTGCTTCATGGGGGCGTATTCTCTGTCCGCCCGACAGGTCGGACTCCCTCCCCCGCTTGCGGGGGAGGGTTGGGGAGAGGGTTTCTCCGCGATGGGGCTGCCAATGGTCGATCCCAAGCATCCGGACTGGAAAATATCGGACAAGCTGCGCGCCAATGCGCGCGCGCTCAGACGCAACTCGACCGATGCGGAACGAATCCTCTGGGAGAAGCTACGCGCGGGGCGGCTGAGCGGCGCGAGTTTCCGCCGCCAGGTGCCGATCGAGAATTACATCGCCGATTTCATCTGCCACGCGGCCAAGCTCGTCATCGAGCTCGATGGCGGCCAGCACTTTTCGGATGAAGGCGAGCGCGCCGACGCGCGCCGCTCAGCCGCGATCGAAGCGAAGGGCTTCAAGGTGCTCCGCTTCAGCAATCTCGATGTCATGACAAACCGTTCCGGTGTTCTTGAAACAATCGTCACTGCCATTGCGGAGAGAGCCCTCTCCCCAACCCTCCCCCGCAAGCGGGGGAGGGAGCAGACCGTCTCCGTGGAGAAGAAGCAGCCATGAAATTCACCCTCTCCTGGCTGAAGGATCATCTCGAGACCGACGAGCCGCTCGAAAAACTCGCCGACAAGCTCACCATGATCGGGCTCGAGGTCGAGAACATCGAGGACAAGGCGAAGGCGCTGAAGCCGTTCACCATTGCGAAGGTGATCTCGGCCGAGCAGCATCCGAATGCGGATCGCCTGCGCGTCTGCATGGTCGACACCGGCGACGGTGGTGCGCCGGTGCAGGTGGTGTGCGGCGCGCCGAATGCGCGCGCCGGGCTCGTCAGCGTGTTCTCGCCGCCCGGCACCTACATTCCCGGCAAGGATATCACGCTCGGTGTCGGCACCATCCGCGGCGTCGAGAGCCGCGGCATGCTGTGCTCGGCGGCCGAGCTGCAGATCTCCAATGATCATGACGGCATCATGGAATTGCCGGCGGACGCGCCCATTGGTGCGGCCTATGCCGAATGGGCCGGCCTCGGGGATCCCGTCATCGAGATCAATCTGACGCCGAACCGGCAGGACTGCACCGGCGTGCACGGCATCGCGCGCGATCTCGCCGCCGCCGACATGGGCAAGTTCAAGGATCCCACCATCAAGCCGGTCAAGGGCGAATTCCCCTGTCCCGTGAAAGTGACGGTCGAGGATGCCACGCTGTGCCCGGGCTTTGCGCTCCGTCTCGTGCGCGGCGTCAAGAACGGGCCGTCGCCGGAATGGCTGCAGAAGCGGCTGACCGCGATCGGGCTGCGTCCGATCAACGCGCTGGTCGACATCACCAATTTCATGACCTACGACCGCGCGCGCCCGCTGCACGTGTTCGACGCCAAGAAGGTGAAGGGCAATCTCGTCGTGCGCCGCGCGCGCGAGGGCGAGAGCCTGCTGGCGCTCGACGGCCGCACCTACAATCTCGATCCCGCCATTTGCGTGATCGCGGACGAGCACGGCGTCGAATCGCTCGCCGGCATCATGGGCGGCGAAGCATCGGGCTGCGACGAGAACACCACAGACGTGCTGATCGAATCGGCGCTGTGGAACGAGATCAACATCGCCCAGACCGGCCGCAAGCTCGGCATCAATTCGGACGCGCGCTACCGCTTCGAACGCGGCGTCGATCCGGCCTTCATGGTGCCCGGCATCGAGCTCGCGACCAAGCTGGTGATGGAGATGTGCGGCGGCGCGCCCTCTGAAACCGTCCTGGTCGGCAAGACCTTTGGCGACGACCGCCTGATCGAATTCCCGATCACCGAAGTCAAGCGCCTGTCTGGCATTGAGGTGCCGCAGGTTGAGATGAAGCGCATCCTGACCCATCTCGGCTTCATGATGGCGGGTCCCGGCCCGGTGGTGAAGGTCGCGGTGCCGTCCTGGCGCTCCGACGTGCACGGCAAGGCCGACATCGTCGAGGAGATCGTCCGCATCTTCGGCGTCGACAAGGTGCCGATG
Source organism: Bradyrhizobium sp. BRP20 (assembly GCF_020194215.1). Lineage (NCBI taxonomy): Bacteria > Pseudomonadati > Pseudomonadota > Alphaproteobacteria > Hyphomicrobiales > Nitrobacteraceae > Bradyrhizobium > Bradyrhizobium sp. BRP20. The sequence continues at coordinate 162,077 of NZ_JADYVY010000009.1, forward strand.
ACGCCGTTCGAGCGCGGCGACGAGCCGCGCAAGCCGGTGCTGACGCCGCTGCAGCTGCGCAACCGCCGCGCGCGGCGCGCGCTCGCGAGCCGCGGCATGGTCGAAGCCGTGACCTGGTCGTTCATCGCAAAATCTGCGGCCGAATTGTTCGGCGGCGGACAGCGCGAGCTCGAGGTTGCCAATCCGATCGCCTCGGATCTCTCCGACATGCGCCCGACCCTGCTGGCCGGCCTGATCGCGGCGGCGCAGGCCAATGCCGATCGCGGCTTCGGCGATGTCGCGCTGTTCGAGGTCGGCCAGGTGTTCAAGGGCGATCTCCCGCAGGACCAGTTCATGGCGGCGAGTGGCGTGCGCCGCGGCCTTGCTTCGTCCGAAGGGCTCGGCCGGCACTGGACCGGCTCGGCGCAGGCCGACGTGTTCGACGCCAAGGCCGATGCGCTGGCGGTGCTGGGGGCCGCCGGCGCGCCGATGCAGGCGCTGCAGATCGTGGCGGGTGGTCCCGGCTGGCTGCATCCGGGCCGCTCCGGCACGATCCAGATCGGGCCGCAGAACGTGCTCGGATATTTCGGCGAAGTGCACCCGAGAGCCCTCGAGGCGCTCGGTGCCGACGGGCCGCTTGTCGTCTTCGAGGTGATCCTCGATCGCATCCCCGAGGCGAAGAAGAAGCCGACGCGCGCCAAGCCCTTGATCGAGCTCTCGGCGTTCCAGCCGGTGTCGCGTGACTTCGCTTTCATTGTCGACCGCGCCGTCAAGGCCGGCGACATCGTTCGCGCGGCGCAAGGCGTCGACAAGAAGCTGATCACCGGCGTCAATGTCTTCGATATCTACGAAGGCAAGGGCATCGATGACGGCAAGAAGTCGATCGCGATCGCGGTCACGCTGCAGCCGCGCGAGAAGACCCTGACCGATCAGGAGATCGAGGCCGTCGCCACGAACATCGTGGCCGAGGTCACCAAGAAGACCGGCGGCACGTTGCGCGGATGAGTCCTGCTGACTTCCTTCCGAAGGACGTCAGCCTCACGATCGCGGCGGCGCTCTGCGCCGTCGCTTTCGTTTCGGGCACAGCGCGCGGCTTCTCCGGCTTCGGTTCGGCGCTGATCTTCATGCCGCTGGCGAGCAGCATCGCGGCACCGCGGCTCGTTGCTGCCCTGCTTCTCGTCATCGATTTCGTCGCAGCCGCGCCGCTGCTGCCGGATGCATGGCGGAAGGCCGATCGCAAGGCCACGGCCGTGATAGTGCTGGGCGCGCTGATCGGCGTACCCATCGGCACCTATTTCCTCAGCGTGCTCGAACCCGTTACCACGCGCTGGATCATCTCCTGCTTCGTAGCGGCGCTGCTCCTTCTGCTGCTGTCGGGCTGGCGCTATCGCGGCAAGGACCATGCCTGGCTGTCGGTGGGCATCGGCGGCCTCTCCGGCTTCTGCAGCGGGCTCGCGCAAACCGGCGGCCCGCCGATCGTCGGCTACTGGCTCGGCCGCCCGATCGCGCCGATGGTCGCGCGCGCCAACATCGTGCTGTTCTTCGGCGCCTCGGATTTCTTCTCGATGATCAGCTACGCGGCGACCGGCCTGATCAGCCGCGAATCGCTGGTGCTGTCGCTGATCGTCGGCCCGGTCTATGCGGTTGGCGTTGGGTTCGGCAGCTCATTGTTCGGCCGCGCCAGCGAGAAGGTGTTTCGCGGCATCTGCTACGCGCTGATTGCGATGGCGGTGATCTTTGGATTGCCGGTACTGGATGGCGTGCTGCGGTAACATCTCCGCTGTCGTCCCGGGGCGCGCGTAGCGCGAGCCCGGGACCCATAACCCCGGGGAGTGGTTATGGGGCAAGGTGGCAACTCCGAGTCTCGCCAAACCACTCCCTGTGAGTATGGGTTCCGAATCTGCGCTCCGCTTCGCTGCGCCTGTCCGGACGACAGTGGAATTTATCGCGGCTTGATCGTCTTACTGCTTCGGCACGCGCCGCTTCTTCGTCGACTGGGTCGGCACGTCGGCCGGCTCGTCCTTCAGCGCGCCGATCTTGCGCAAGGCGGCGTCCGCGGCGCGTTCGCCGCTTTCCCAGGCGCCGTCGACGGTGCCCCAGAGCGTCTCGTGCGTGGCTTCGCCGGCGAGGAACACATTGCCGATCGGCTCGGCCAGGGTCCTTCGCGACAGCTGGCCGCCCGGCGAGGCTGCCGACATCGCGCCCATGACGTAAGGCGAGGCGTTCCAGCGCGTGGCGCTGGTCTTCTGCACCACGGAAGCGGCCTCGCTGCCGAACAGCTTCGTGATCCATTCCCTGGCGAAAGCCACCATCGCCTTCTCGCCCTGCTCGGCGAGATCGCGGCCGAACGAGCCGCCGACATCGATCGAGCACAGCGAGGAGCCGCCGATATTGGCTAACATCAGCGCCGTGCGGGTCGAGTTGCTCTGCTCGATGAGGATGTCGTCGCGCGACAGGCCGAGGGGATTGCCCGGCAGCTGCAGCACGATACGATCGTAGCTGCCGAGGCTAAGCTTCGATGCCGCATCCAGCGTCCGCTTGGGAATGTCGGGCGCGAATTTGATCGCGCCCGATGTCAGCACATTGGTCGAGACCGTGACGATGGCGGCGCGCGCCGCGATCCTGCCGGCTTGCGTCTCGACGCTGACGTCGCGGTTGCTCCAGGCGATGCGGCTCGCTGGGGTGGACAGCGCCACTGGCGCCTGCTCGGCGAGCCTAGCGATCAGTGTGCCCAAACCCTGGCGGCAGGCGATCGCCGCGTTGCGGTCCTGCGCGCGTCCCTTGTCGATGGCGGACAGCTCCTTGAGGTCCTTGCCGGCGAAGCTCGCACCCAGCATGAACTCGGCCGCGCCGGCCCAGTCGCCGAGATCCTTCGGCAGCACCGATGCGCAGGAGGTGTCGAGCTTGCCCCGTCCGGCCTCGTCGATGGCGCGGTTGGCGCGCACCAGGGCGGCCAGGAACTGCTCGGTCTCGCCCGCGCGGGCATTGCGGCGGCCGATGCGCATCTTCTGGCCCGAGGGCGCCGGCAGCACGTCCAGCCCGGCACTGCGCGCCAGCCGGATCATCGGGTTGGTGTCGGGATTGTACATCCAGCGCGCGCCGCGGTCGAACGGCGTGTCGAAGGTGGTGCTGTCGGTGATGCAGCGGCCGCCGACCTGCGCGGCCGCCTCCACCACGATGACCTTGCGGCCCGTCGCGATGATGCGCCGCGCCGCGGCAATTCCCGCCGCCCCCGCGCCAATCACGACGATGTCAGCCTCGCGCGGCAGGGGCGCGGCCGATGCGCGCAGCACCGGCATCGCCGCAAGGGCCGCCGACGCCGAAAGAAAGCCGCGGCGCGTGATTGTCATGTCATGGTTTCCGGGGACTTGCGGCGAACGTGAACAGCCCGCGAACCTTGCCGTATCCGATGTTGCGCAGCAACCAGGATGGTGAATCAACCATGCTTGATCTCACAGAGTGATGAACCGAATTGCAACACGTTTCGACCATGATAGAGAAGGGAAAAAGACGGCCGGAAAAGGCCGTGGGGGGTTGAGATGGGGACGGTCCTGGATTCTGTCGGCAAGGTGATTGCCGCGTACCTCTCAAAGGAGGTGCCGGGCTATGAGCCGTTCACGCCGAGCGACCCCGAGCATCTGCGCGGCATCATCGAGCCCGGCGACGTGCTGCTGGTCGAGGGCAACAACCGCATCTCCGGCATCATCAAATACCTGACGCAGTCGACCTGGTCGCACGCCGCGCTCTATGTCGGTCCGATCGATGGGGCAGAGGAGCCCAATGGCGAGCCGCATGTTCTGATCGAGGCCAATATCGGCGAGGGCGTCACCTCGGCGCCGCTGTCGAAATATTTCCCCTATCACACCCGCGTCTGCCGCCCGGTCGGGCTGTCCTATGAGGATCGCACCACGGTGTGCCGCTATGCGATCAACCGCATCGGCTTCGGCTACGACACCAAGAACATCGTCGACCTCATGCGCTATCTGTTCCCGCTGCCGATACCGCAGCGCTGGCGCCGGCGCATGATCGCGATCGGCTCGGGCGACCCGACCAAGATCATCTGCTCGGCGCTGATCGCGCAGGCCTTCGACGCCGTGCGCTACCCGATCCTGCCGAAGATCACCAAGGCCGGCAGCCGCGCCGCACGGCGCGAGATCCTGCACATCCGCGATTCCTCGCTCTACATGCCCCGCGACTTTGATATCTCGCCCTATTTCGAAGTCGTCAAACCCACCATCGTGCACGGGTTCGACTACACCGCCTTGCACTGGGCAGACAAGCAGAAGCCGCTCGAGGAGGTGGCGGGCTCATTCAGTGTGTTTCCAGAAGCGCTCGTGGCGCCGCCGCTCGCTCCTGAAGCGGCTGACGAAGCGACGTCGGGTGAAATTCCGGCTCAAGAAGTGAGCGCGCCGCCTGCGCGAGCCAGCGTGGCTTTCTCCGAGCATTTTGTACAACTGAGCGAGCTCGCGATGTATCGCGCGCGGGCGCGGGAGATGACGGCTTAGGTTCGCACGGTCTCGTAGGGTGGGCAAAGGCCCGATGCGCCGTGCCCACGTTCTGGCGCGATCACTGACCGATGGTGGAGAGCGCACGCGCTACCGCTCCGCCCGTCCGATCACCGCCATCAGCTCCGCGATCTTGGCGCGCTGGTCGGCCTTGTCGCCGCTCGTGATGGCGTGCTCGACGCAATGGGCGACGTGATCCTTCAAAACCTCTTCCTCGACCCGGCGCAACGCGGCGCGCACCGCCGCGATTTGCGTCACGATGTCGATGCAGTAGCGGTCTTCCTCTACCATTTTCGAGAGACCACGAACCTGGCCCTCGATCCGGCCGAGACGTTTTCCGACGGATGCCTTGATGTCCTTGCGCATGGGGTCTATATACCCCTACCGGGTATGGGTTTCAAGAGCAGGCGCAAGGGCCGAACATGGCAATGAACAACAACGAGCACGAGCATCGTCACAGCGCGCAAACGCATTCCGGGTGCGGCTGTTCCACGAAAGCTGCAGCGCCGGCGGCGAAACCCGAGGCTTCCTCGTGCTGCGGCGGCCACGGCGATCATGCCGGCCACGACCATCACCACGGCGACGCCGCAACTAAGGTCAAAGATCCCGTCTGCGGCATGATGGTCGATCTCGCGACCTCGAAGCATCGCATCACACATCGCGGCGAGACATTCCATTTCTGCTCGGCCGGCTGCCGCACCAAGTTCGCCGCCGATCCCGCCAAGTATCTTGCCAAGGACAAGGCGCCCGAACCGGAGATGCCCCCGGGCACGATCTACACCTGTCCCATGCACCCGCAGATCCGCCAAGTCGGTCCGGGCACGTGCCCGATCTGCGGCATGGCGCTGGAGCCTGAGGTCGCAAGCCTTGAGACCGGCCCCAATCCCGAGCTCGCCGACATGACGCGGCGGTTCTGGATCGGCGGCGTGCTGTCCCTGCCGCCGATCGCGCTGGAGATGGGCGGCCATCTCGCAGGCCCCCACAGCTGGATCGATCCGACCGTGTCGAATTGGATCCAGCTCGTCTTTGCAACGCCCGTGGTGCTGTGGGCCGGCTGGCCGTTCTTCGTTCGCGGCTGGCAATCGCTGCTGACGCGCAATCTCAACATGTTCACGCTGATCGCGATGGGTACGGGCGTTGCCTATGTTTACAGCGTGCTCGGCACGGTCACGCCGCAGATCTTCCCCGCCACCTTCCGCGGCCATGAGGGCGCGGTCGCAGTCTATTTCGAGGCGGCCGCCGTCATCACCATCCTGGTGCTGCTCGGCCAGGTGCTGGAGCTGCGCGCCCGCGATGCGACCTCGGGCGCGATTAAAGCGCTGCTGCAGCTCGCGCCGAAGACCGCGCGCCGCGTCGACGCCGACGGCAGCGAGCACGAGGTCGAGATCGACACGCTGCACGCCGGCGATCGCCTGCGCGTGCGTCCCGGCGAGAAGGTGCCGGTCGACGGCGTCATCCTCGAAGGCCGCTCGTCGCTAGATGAATCACTCGTGACAGGCGAATCCATGCCGGTCACCAAGGAGACTGGCGCCAAGGTCATTGCCGGCACGCTGAACCAGTCCGGCAGCTTCATCATGCGTGCCGACAAGGTCGGGCGCGAGACGATGCTGTCGCAGATCGTGCAAATGGTCGCGGATGCGCAGCGCTCGCGCGCGCCGATCCAGCGCCTGGCCGACCAAGTCTCCGGCTGGTTCGTGCCGGCCGTGATCGTCGTTGCCCTCGCCGCCTTCGGTGCCTGGGCCTGGTTCGGACCGGAGCCGCGGCTGGCCTTCGGCCTGGTCGCGGCTGTCAGCGTGCTGATCATCGCATGTCCCTGCGCGCTCGGCCTCGCGACGCCGATGTCGATCATGGTCGGCGTCGGCCGCGGCGCGCAAGGCGGTGTGCTCATCAAGAACGCCGAGGCGCTGGAGCGTATGGAGAAGATCGACACGCTCGTGGTCGACAAAACAGGCACGCTGACCGAAGGCAAGCCCAAGGTGGTGACGATCGCGCCGGCGTCCGGCTTCGCGGAAGAAGACATCCTCCGGCTGGCGGCCACCGTCGAGCGCGCCAGCGAGCATCCGCTGGCCGACGCCATCGTGCGCGCGGCCAAGGAAAAGCAGCTCACCCTCGGCCAGGTCGAGCAGTTCGACTCGCCGACGGGCAAGGGCGCGACGGGCAAGGTCGACGGCAAGACCATCGTGCTCGGCAATGCCAGATATCTGTCGTCGATCGGCGTCGACACCCATTCGCTCGCCGCCGAAGCCGAGCGGCTGCGCGGTGACGGCGCCACCGTGATCAACATGGCCGTCGACGGCCGGCTTGCCGGCCTGTTCGCGATCGCCGATCCGGTCAAGGCCTCGACGCCGGAGGCGCTGAAGGCGCTCGCGGCGGAAGGCATCAAGGTGATCATGCTGACCGGAGACAACCGCACCACGGCCGAGGCCGTGGCGCGCCGGCTCGGCATCGCCGAGGTCGAGGCCGAAGTGCTGCCGGACCAGAAGAGCGCGGTAGTGACCAAGCTGCAGAAGGCCGGCCGCAGCGTCGCCATGGCCGGCGACGGCGTCAACGACGCGCCGGCACTGGCGGCGGCCGAGGTCGGCATCGCCATGGGCACCGGCACCGACGTTGCGATGGAGAGCGCCGGCGTGACGCTGCTCAAGGGCGACCTCGTCGGCATCGTCCGCGCGCGAAAACTGTCGCAGGCGACGATGAGCAACATCCGGCAGAACCTGTTCTTCGCCTTCATCTACAACGCCGCCGGGATTCCGATCGCCGCCGGCGTTCTCTATCCGGCGTTCGGTCTGCTGCTCTCCCCGATCATCGCCGCGGCGGCGATGGCGCTGTCCTCGGTGAGCGTGGTCGGCAACGCGCTGCGGCTGCGTGCGACGCGGCTGTAAGGACGCTGTGTAGCCCGGATGGAGCGTAAGCGAAATCCGGGGGTCCTGCCTCATATTGCACCGTCCCGGATTGCGCTTCGCTCCATCCGGGCTACGGTTCAGAGGACATAAGCGGGAGCATCTGATGCAGCGGATTACCATCACGATCGAGGACGATCTCCTGGCGGAGATCGACGCCGCGGCCGAAGCGCGCGGTTACCAGAACCGCTCCGAGATCATCCGCGACCTCGCGCGCGCCGGCCTGCAGCAGAGCGCCGAGGACACCGCGCAAACCGGCCAATGCGTTGCCGGCCTCATCTACGTCTATGACCACGCAGCGCGCGATCTGTCGAAACGGCTGGTGCAGGAATTCCACGGCCACCACGACCTCGCGCTGGCGACGCTGCATGTCCACCTCGACGACAACAATTGCATGGAGATGACGGCGCTGCGCGGCGCGGCCTCCGAGGTCAGGCATTTCGCCGATCACATCATCGCCGAACGCGGCGTGCGCTACGGCCGCGTGGTGATGATCCCGACGGGGGACGGCAAGTCGGCGAAGGCGCGCAAGCACGGGCATAGACACGACTAGGCTGAATCTTACCCTCCAGGGGAGGGTAAAGAAGAAATCGCGCCACCTTCACCGACAAGGCGAGACGGCCACCGCCCTTGCCGAAGCCGCATCCGGTGTCTACCTCTCGCGCAGTGTCTATCTCAGAGGGTCCCCCATGCTGGATGCCGCCATTAAGGCGCTGTCGCAATTGATCTCGCCGCCGATGCGCTCGATCCTGTGGCGGTCGATCGGGCTCGCGTTGGTGCTGATCACCGTGCTGGCGATCGGCTTGCAGCGGCTGCTCAGCTGGTTTGCGACCTCCGGCGAGGTGTGGCTGGAAGGCCTGCTCGGGCCGGGCTGGCATTCTTCGATCGAGGTTCTCTCCTGGATCGTCTCGATCGTGACGGGTCTCGGCGTCGTGTTCGGCGGCATCTTCCTGATGCCGGCGATCACCTCGCTGGTGGCGAGCCTGTTCGTCGACGACGTCGCCGACATCGTCGAGCGCGAGCATTATCCGGCCGAGCGGCCGGGCGCGGCACTGCCGTTCAGCCGGGCGATGCTCGAGGGCATCAAGACCGCGCTCGTGGCCATCCTGGTCTATCTCGCCGCTCTGCCGCTGGTGCTGTTCGCCGGCGCCGGTTTCCTGATCTTCTTCCTCGCCGCCGCCTGGCTGCTTGGCCGTGAATATTTCGAGCTCGCCGCGATGCGCTTCCGCCCGCCGGAGGAAGCCAAGGCGATGCGGCGCGACAATGCCGCGACGGTCTTCACCGCCGGCCTGTTCATCGCCGCCTTCGTCTCGATTCCGATCGTGAACCTGGCGACACCGATCTTCGGCATGGCCTTCATGGTCCACATGCACAAGCGCCTGTCAGGCCCGCGGCCCGAGCTGATCGAGCCGGCGCGGCAGGTGCGATAGCGGCCCGGGGCGGCGTTGCCTCACACCGTCTTCTCCGGCCAGCGACAGAGATCGTTGACCGGGCAGACGTCGCAGCGTGGCTTGCGCGCGAGGCACGTATAACGGCCGTGCAGGATCAGCCAATGATGCGCGTGCAGCATGAACTCGGCCGGGATCACTTTTTCGAGGCCGAGCTCGACCTCGAGCGGCGTCTTGCCGGGCGCTAGGCCCGTGCGATTGCCGACGCGGAAGACGTGGGTGTCGACTGCCATCGTGTGCTCGCCGAAGGCCATGTTGAGCACGACGTTGGCGGTCTTGCGACCTGCGCCGGGCAACGACTCGATCTCGGCCCGCGTGCGCGGCACCTCGCCGCCGAATTCACTGAGCAGCTTGGCCGACAGCGCGATCACGTTCCTGGCCTTGGTGCGGTAGAGGCCGATCGTCTTGATGTAGTCGCGCAAGCGCTCCTCGCCGAGATCGAGCATCTTCTGCGGGGTGTCGGCAACCTCGAACAGCGCACGCGTCGCCTTGTTGACGCCGGCATCGGTCGCCTGTGCCGACAGCACCACCGCGACCAGCAGCGTGAACGGGTTGACGTGCTCGAGCTCGCCCTTGGGCTCCGGATTGGCCTTGCGGAAGCGGCTGAAGACCTCGTGGACCTCGGCCGGCGTCCACGGCTTTGTGGCTTTGAGTGATTTCTTCGCGGGCGCTTTCGGCTTGGTCGCGACCGGTCTTGCCGTTCTCTTCGGCACCGCCGCTTTGCGCGGGACCGGCTTGCGGGTGATTTTCGCCATGATCGGGATATACTGATGGACGATGAGCACAGGCAACGAAATAGCGCGGTCGCGATCCGAGAGCGAGGATGAGCCTCAGATCTTCTCCGCGCTGCTGACGCCGCACCGCTCGCTGAACCGCACCGGCTTTCTCGCCGTGATGCTGTTCCTGAGCGCCGTCGGCTTCGTCACGGGCCTCGCTTTCCTGATGATGGGCGCCTGGCCGGTGTTCGGCTTCTTCGGTCTCGACGTGCTCGTGATCTGGTGGGCCTTCAAGGTCAATTTTCGCGCCGCACGGGCCAGCGAGGAAATCGTGGTGACGCCGTCGGAATTGCGGGTGCGGCGCGTCAGCCATCGTGGCCAGGTTTCCGAATGGACCTTCAATCCGCTCTGGGTCCGGCTCGACCAGGAGGTCGATGAGGAATACGGCATCGAGCACCTTTATCTGATCTCCCGCGGCCGCCGCCTGCTCATCGCGGGCTTTCTCGGGCCGGCAGAAAAGGCCAGCTTTTACAATGCCTTAGTGGGGGCTCTCAACGCCGCGCGGCGCGGCCCGACCTATCATCCGGCGACCTGAGCACAGTCGGAAATCGGGTGGTTTCGCGCCAGCGCCTCCCCTACATTTCCGGTCATGATGACCCTTGCGATACATGACCAGCGCCTGGCCAGGCCGGGCACCCAGAACGCCGCGTTGCGCGACTATGATTCGGTGCGGCGGGCGATCGCCTTCATCTCGGCGAACTGGCGCGCGCAACCGACCATCGAGGCGATGGCGGATGCCGCTGGCGTCACGCCGGATGAGCTGCACCATCTGTTCCGCCGTTGGGCTTCGATCACGCCGAAGGCTTTCATGCAGGCACTCACCCTCGACCACGCCAAGAACCTGCTCAGGGATTCCGCCAGCATCCTTGACGCGGCGCTCGACTCCGGCCTGTCCGGGCCGGGCCGGCTGCACGACCTCTTCGTCACCCATGAAGCGATGTCGCCGGGCGAATGGAAGAACGGCGGTGCCGGCCTCACCCTGCGCTACGGCTTCCATTCCTCGCCGTTCGGCACCGCGATCGTGATCGCCACCGATCGCGGCCTGTCGGGCCTCGCCTTCGCCGATCACGGCGAGGAGAAGATCGCGCTCGCCGACATGACGCGGCGATGGCCGAACGCCACCTATGTGGAAGATCACGAAGGCACCGCGCCGCTCGCCGCGCGCATCTTCGATCCAAAATTGTGGCGGCCGGATCAGCCGCTGCGCGTGGTGCTGATCGGCACCGATTTCGAAGTGCGGGTGTGGGAGACGCTCTTGAAGATTCCGATGGGCCGCGCAGTGTCCTATTCCGACATCGCCTGCAACATCAGGAATCCCAAGGCTTCACGCGCCGTCGGTGCTGCGGTCGGCAAGAACCCGGTCTCGTTCGTCGTGCCCTGCCACCGCGCGCTCGGCAAGAGCGGCACGCTCACCGGCTATCATTGGGGCATCACCCGCAAGCAGGCGATGCTGGGCTGGGAGGCCGGGCGGCTTGGGCTGCAGTAGGCAAGATGCAGTAGGATTTCGTAGGGTGGGTGCGCAGCGTAACCCACCTCTCTGGTTTCCGCAGAACAGAAGTGGTGGGTTACGCCAGCGACTGCGCTTTGCGCAGTCGCCGTCTAACCCACCCTACGGCACCGCGCTTGCGGCAAAGTCTACCCCGCCAGATCCAGCTTCGAGGCCACGGTCGAATCCGCGTTGAGGCGGTAGATGATCGGCACGCCGGTGGCGAGCTCGCGCTTCAAAATGCCTTCGGGCGAGAGCTTCTCCAGCACCATGATCAGCGCGCGCAGCGAGTTGCCGTGGGCGGCAACCAGCGTGCGCTTGCCGTTGAGCACACCGGGCAGGATCTCCTGCACGTAGTACGGCAACGCGCGCGCGAGCGTGTCCTTCAGGCTTTCGCCGCCGGGCGGCGGCACGTCGTAGGAGCGGCGCCAGATCAGCACCTGCTCCTCGCCCCATTTCTTGCGGGCGTCGTCCTTGTTGAGACCGGAGAGATCACCGTAGTCGCGCTCGTTGAGCGCGAGGTCCTTCGAAGTCGGCAGACCCTCCTGGCCGAGCTCAGCGAGGATGAGATCGAGCGTGTGCTGCGCGCGCGTCAGCACCGAGGTGTAGGCGACGTCGAACACCAGGCCCTGTGCCTTCAGCTTGCGGCCGGCTTCTTTGGCTTCCTTCACGCCGAGCTCGGTGAGGTCAGGGTCCTTCCAGCCCGTGAACAGGTTTTTCAGATTCCATTCGCTCTGGCCGTGGCGCACGAGCACGAGAAGGCGTTCGCTCATTGACTGCTTTCCGTTGCTTGATTGGATCAGATATCGTCGAGGCCGAGCACGTCGGCCATGGTGTAGTGCCCCGGCTTCTTGCCGTGCGCCCACAGCGCCGCCTTGAGCGCACCATGGGCGAACAGCATGCGGTCCTCGGCCTGATGCGACAGCGTCAGGCGCTCGAACGGGCCGAGGAAGGTGACGCTGTGGTCGCCGGCCACGGTGCCGCCACGCAAGGAGGCGAAGCCGATATTGCCCGGCCGGCGCGCGCCGGTGATGCCGTCACGGCCACGCTCGGAATGGTCATCGAGAGTAACACCGCGGCCGCTCGCTGCGGCCTGCCCCAGCATCAGCGCGGTGCCCGAGGGTGCATCGACCTTCATGCGGTGATGGGTCTCGACGATCTCGATATCAAAACTCTGGTCGAGCGCCTTGGCAACGCGCTTGACCACGGCGGCGAGCAGATTGACGCCGAGACTCATATTGCCCGACTGCACCACCACGGCGCGATTGGTGACGCTCTTGATCACGGCATTGTCCGAGCCGGACAGGCCGGTCGTGCCGACGACGTGCACGAGGCCGCGCTCGGCGGCGATCGCAACGTTGGCGATGGTCGCCGCAGGAACCGTGAAATCGAGGATGCCGTCGGCCTCCTTGCACATCGCCCAGAGATCGGCGGAGAGCTTGATGCCGTTGGCGGGCAGGCCGGCGAGCACGCCGGCATCCTTGCCGAGCAGCTCGGAGCCCGGCGCCTCCAACGCGCCCGCCAGCACGGCGCCCTCGCTTTCGGCAATCGCCCGCACCAGCGCCCGGCCCATCCGGCCGCCGGCTCCCGCAACAATCAAGCGCATGTCGGACATGGTGTGATCCTCTTCGAGGCCGTTGTAGCGGGGGGAGGCAGTTCCGGCAACCGAGGCCCACGCGCGCGACGCGTGCCTTTACCCTCCCCTGGAGCGGGAGGGTAAGAACGAGAGCCTTCAGCCGTCCTGCGGCTGCGGGCCGTCGTAGCCTTCGATGACGATGAGGTCGGCGATCGAGTGCGGCTGGCGCACCTTGATGTTGGCCTGGTATTCCGGCGAGTTGTAGCAGGCGAGCGCGGTCTCGTAGTCAGGGAATTCGATCACGACGTTGCGGTTGCGGCTGGCGCCTTCGACGGCGGTGAACTTGCCGGCGCGGACGACGAAGCGGCCGCCCCATTTCTTGAAGATCGGGCCGTTGGCGATGGCGTAGGGCTTATAGCCCTCGTCATTGCTGACGTCGACACGCCCGATCCAGTAGCCTTTTGCCATTGTTCTTCTCCCTGTTGTTTAGTGGGTTAGCCGAGCGCTTGCGCGATCTCGGCGTGGATGGTGTCCGCGACGGCCTTGGGATCGGCGGCTTCCACAACCGGGCGCCCGACGACCAGATAATCCGCGCCGGCGGCGATCGCACGGCTAGGCGTCATGATGCGCTTCTGGTCGCCGCTGGCGGCGCCCGCCGGACGAATGCCGGGGGTGACGAGGCTCATCTGGTGGCCGACGATCTTGCGCAGGCTACCCACCTCCTCCGGCGAGGACACGAGGCCATCGACACCGAGCACCTGCGCCTGCTGCGCACGCGCCTCGACCAGCTCCGACACGCTGAGCCGATAACCGGCTGCATGCAAATCGTCGTCGTCGTAGGACGTCAGCACCGTCACGGCGAGGATCTTCAGGCTGGCGCTGCCGCGGCCTTCGACGGCGCCTTTCATGGTCTGCGGATAGGCGTGCACGGTGACGAAGGTCGCGCCCAGCTTGGCGACGCTCTCCACGCCGCGCGTCACGGTGTTGCCGATGTCGTGCATCTTGAGATCGGCGAACACCTTCTTGCCCGCATCAGCGAGCTTGCCGATCAGCGGCAGGCCGCCGGCATAAGCGAGTTGATAGCCGATCTTGTAGAACGTGACGCTGTCGCCGAGCTTCGCGATCATCGCCTCCGCGGCATCAACGCTCGGCAGATCGAGCGCAACGATCAGGCGGTCCTTCGGGGCGATCTCGGCTGGCGTCATGTCACCTCACATCATGCGTTGGGAAACGTCGATCAACTGCGTCACCAGCTCCTTCAGCGCGGCGATATCGCCCTCGTTCTTCAGCCTGTCCCTGTCGTCATAGGCCTGGTCGGCAAAGGCGAGCGTGAGCTGGCTGGCAATCACGTTGGCGTGGCAGGCGGAGAGGATCAGCCGCAGCGCCTGCAGCGCGCGGGCGGCACCTAACCGGCTCTGGGACGCGCCGGCAAGCGCGAAGACCCGGTTGCGGAACACCTCTCCGCGCGCCTCGTGCAGCTCGTGCACGCGGCTGACCCAGTCGATCGCGTTCTTCAGGAGCGGCGGCACCGAGGCGTTGTATTCAGGCGAGACGATGAGGACACCGTGATGCGCGCCGATCATGCGCTTCAGATTGATCGCGTGCTTGGGCACGCCCGATTTGGCCTGGAGATCGCCGTCATAGATCGGCAGCGGAAAATCGGCGAGCGAGATGCGGGTGACGTCGACGCCGGCCTGGACGAATTCGTAAGCAGCCACAGCCGCCAGCTTCGCATTGTGCGAGCCGGTGCGCAGCGAGCCGGGAATGATCAGGATCTTGGGGGCTGGCATCCAATCTCATGCATTCGGCGAAACGAGCCCGCCGCGCAAAGAGGAGCCGGCGGATTTAATGCTTGCGATACACCCAGACGCGGGCCGGCGGAAGGTTCATCCAGATCCGTTCCGAGGCCTCTGTGGACACGCCGGATAGCGATTTCGGGATCGGCGGCACCACCGCATAGGTGAACTGGATGAAGGGCGCACCGGGCGCGAGCGCGGTGAAGGCATCGCGGATGAGCCGCAGCCGCGTCAGCATCGGTTTGGTGACGAGCGGCAGGCCGGACACGACCGCGCTGGCCGGCGCGCTCAAGACATTCCAGAGCGTGTCGCGCAGGCGGTAGGCATCGCCCTGCACCACCTTGGCTTGCGGGTAGCGGTCGCGCAGCAGCGCGCAGAAGCCGGGATTGTATTCGACGAGAACGAGACGTTTCTGGTCGATCCCGCGCTCGATCAGCGCGGACGTGATGGCGCCGGTGCCGGGTCCGAGCTCGACCACCGGTGCGTCGGAATCGGGATCGACATAATGAGCCATGGTCCGCGCCAGCAGCTTGCCGGACGGCATCACCGCGCCCATGTGCAAGGGCTTTTCGATCCACGACCTGAGAAAGCGCACCTCGTCATCGAGACGAGGCTTCTTCAACGCACGCGCGGACGATGGCAATGGCATGTCGGGACCGGACGGAACCGCAGGACCGCGGCGTGTCAGAAAATGTCATAAAGACGTATAGGCCGGAGGCGATACGGTCAAGACGCGTCAATTCGCCCGATTGCCGAAGAAATCCTTGACCTTGGCGAAGAAGCCCTCGGCTTCCGGCTGGGTGTTGCCGGAGGAAAGCTTTTCGAACTCGGCCAGCAATTCCTGCTGCTTCTTGGTGAGGTTCTGCGGGGTCTCGACCATGACCTGAACGTACATGTCGCCCATCTGGCGCGACCGCAGCACCGGCATGCCCTTTGATGCAATGCGGAAACGACGGCCCGACTGGGTGCCGGCGGGCACCTTCACCTTGGTCTTGCCCTTCTCGATGGTCGGCACCTCGAATTCGCCGCCGAGCGCGGCGGTCACCATCGAGATCGGCACGCGACAATGCAGATCCGCGCCGTCACGCTGGAAGAACTGGTGCTGGGCCAGCGACAGGAAGATGTAGAGATCGCCGGGCGGCCCGCCGCGGACCCCCGCCTCGCCCTCGCCGGCGAGCCTGATCCGTGTGCCGTCCTCGACACCTTGCGGAATGTTGACCGAGAGCGTCCGCTCCCGGGTGACCCGCCCTTGTCCCGCGCAGGACGGGCAGGCGTCTTCGATCATCTGGCCGCGGCCCTGACAGCCCGGGCAGGTCCGCTCCAGCGTGAAGAAGCCCTGCGACTGCCGCACGCGGCCGGCGCCGCCGCAGGTCGAGCAGGTCTTCGGCTTGGTGCCGGCCTTGGCACCGATGCCCGAGCAGGCCTCGCAGGTGACCGAGACAGGAATCTCGATCTGCGCGGTCTTGCCGCCAAAGGCTTCCTCGAGGGTGATTTCCATGTTGTAGCGCAGATCGGCGCCGCGCTCGCGGCCGCCGCGGCCGCGCTGCCCGGCCATGCCGAACAGGTCCTCGAAGATGTCGGAGAAAGAGGAGGCGAAGCCGGCACCGAAACCGGCGCCACCGCCGAAGCCGCCGCCCTGCTCGAACGCGGCGTGGCCGTAACGGTCATAGGCGGCGCGCTTGTCCTTGTCCTTCAGGACCTCGTAAGCCTCATTGATTTCCTTGAACTTGACTTCGCTGGTCTCATCCCCGGGATTGCGGTCGGGATGGAATTTCATCGCCAGCTTGCGGAACGACGATTTCAGCTTGCCTTCGTCGGCGTCGCGTTCGACTTCGAGGGTCTCGTAATAGCAGCGCTTGGTGGACGTGGACATGATGAGCTCGGTCTATCCAATCGCGATTCAAGTTGGCGCGGAACAACGCTGACATGCGGCGGAATGAGCGCCCTTCGACCTTGCGGCAGAGGGCAGCCTGGCAGCGCTGAGAATAACGGCTGGGAATTGATCGATCGTAACGGGGCCGACTTTGAAGGAGCCTTGAAAGGAGTCCTGGCCCGTCCGTCCCGACACGACGGCCTCCCCCGCGAGGGAGGAGGCCGGTAGCGTGTGTGGGGTCCAAGCCGTCCGCATCGTCACCCTCTCGGGGCTTAAGCGGACTTCTTGTTGTTCTTGTCGTCGTCGACCTCGGTGAATTCCGCGTCGACGACGTCGTCCTTGGCCGCATCCTTCTTGGCGTCGGCCTCGGCCTGCTGCTTGTACATGGCCTCGCCGAGCTTCATCGAAGCCTGCGCCAGCGTCTGGGTCTTGGCCTTGATCGCCTCGGCATCGTCGCCCTTCAGCGCTTCCTTGAGGTCGCTGACGGCATCCTCGATGGCGCGGCGCTCGCTCTCGGCAACCTTCGAGCCGTGCTCGGCCAAAGCCTTCTCGGTCGAATGCACCAGGCCATCCGCCTCGTTCTTGGCGGTGACGGCCTCGCGGCGCTTCTTGTCCGCCTCGGCATTGGCCTCGGCGTCCTTGACCATCTTCTCGATGTCGGCTTCCGACAGACCGCCGGAGGCCTGGATGCGGATCTGCTGCTCCTTGCCCGTGGCCTTGTCCTTGGCCGAGACGTTGACGATGCCGTTGGCGTCGATGTCGAAGGTCACCTCGATCTGCGGCATACCGCGCGGCGCCGGCGGAATGCCCATCAGGTCGAACTGACCAAGCATCTTGTTGTCGGCCGCCATTTCACGCTCGCCCTGGAAGACGCGGATGGTGACGGCGTTCTGGTTGTCCTCAGCCGTCGAAAACACCTGGCTCTTCTTGGTCGGGATCGTGGTGTTGCGGTCGATGATGCGGGTGAACACGCCGCCCAGCGTCTCGATGCCCAGCGACAGCGGGGTGACGTCGAGCAGCAGCACGTCCTTGACGTCGCCCTGGAGCACGCCGGCCTGGATCGCAGCGCCGATCGCCACGACTTCGTCCGGGTTGACACCCTTATGCGGCTCCTTGCCGAACAGCTGCTTCACGACTTCCTGGACCTTCGGCATGCGCGACATGCCGCCGACCAGCACGACCTCGCCGATCTCACCGGCGGTGACGCCGGCGTCCTTCAGCGCCTTGCGGCAGGGCTCGACGGTTTTCTGGATGAGGTCGTCGACCAGCGCCTCGAACTTGGCGCGGGTGAGCTTCATCGTCAGATGCTTCGGGCCGGTCTGGTCCGCGGTGATGAAGGGCAGGTTGATCTCGGTCTGCGTCGTCGAGGACAGCTCGATCTTGGCCTTTTCAGCGGCTTCCTTCAGGCGCTGCAGCGCGAGCTTGTCGTTGCGCAGGTTGATGCCCTGCTCCTTCTGGAACTCGTCGGCGAGATAACCCACGAGGCGCATGTCGAAATCTTCGCCGCCGAGGAAGGTGTCGCCGTTGGTCGACTTCACCTCGAACACGCCGTCGCCGATTTCGAGAATGGAGATATCGAACGTACCGCCGCCGAGGTCATACACCGCGATGGTGCCGGCCTTGGTCTTGTCGAGGCCATAGGCGAGCGCGGCCGCGGTCGGCTCGTTGATGATGCGCAGCACTTCGAGCCCCGCGATCTTGCCGGCGTCCTTGGTCGCCTGGCGCTGAGCGTCGTTGAAGTAGGCGGGAACGGTGATGACGGCCTGCTCGACCTTCTGGCCGAGATGGGCTTCCGCGGTCTCCTTCATCTTCTGCAGGATGAAAGCCGAGACCTGCGAGGGCGAGTAGGTCTGGCCGTCGGCCTCGACCCAGGCGTCGCCGTTGGAAGCCTTCACGATCTTGTAGGGAACGAGCTTCTTGTCCTTCTCGACCATCGGGTCGTCGTAGCGGCGGCCGATGAGGCGCTTCACTGCGAAGAAGGTGCGCTCGGGATTGGTGACGGCCTGGCGCTTGGCCGGCTGGCCGACGAGGCGCTCACCGTCATCCGTGACGGCGACGATCGAAGGCGTCGTGCGCATGCCTTCGGAATTCTCGATGACTTTGGCGTTCTTGCCATCCATCACGGCGACGCACGAATTCGTGGTGCCGAGGTCGATCCCAATGACCTTTCCCATGGTCCTGATATCCTTCTTTTTGCGGCAGGTTGGCTGGGCCCAAGAGGCACCCGAACCGAAACCCCCTAAGATCAAACATCCGCGATATTGCGATGATTGAGGCTCATATAGGAGGGGGGGAGGGGCCCGCAAGGACCGAAGCTAGGTTTCTGCCGCTAAAACATCGGGTTTTGGAAGGTGATATCCGGGCTCAACCGCCCTTGCGGGTGAGGAATTATTAACAGGTCCGGGCGTCGGCAAGCCCCCGCACCCGCAAGCCCGCCCGCCCTGTTGCGGCGAGGCCAAACCGGCTAAAAGGCGGACCGACCGCACAGCCAGCGCAGCTGCTTCGCGCGACAAAGCGGCCCGGTGGCCGACCATCGAACGGCCTCAATGTGAACCAATCAGAGTGGCCATGAAGCTGACCCGCCCCCTCGCCGCGCTCGCCCTCCTCGCCGTAACAGCGCTTCCGGCCTTCGCCGCCGACGTCGTTTTCCCACCCGGCTTGCGTCTCGGCATGGTGCCGTTGATCGGCCTCAGCACGGCCAAGACCTTTCCGGGCTTCGAGAGCGAGGACGGCAACGTCAAGGTGCTGGTCACCGAGCTGCCGCCGGCCGCCTATGGCGAGGTCGTGAGCGCCTTCAATTCCAATCCCGGCGGGACCGGCGGCGTCAAGCAGGACAAGGTCGAGACCCCCGCTGGCCTTGCCTATTTCACCACCGAAAGCGGCAAGGCCGGCGATACCCCGGTGAAGCGGTATTCGATGATCGTGCCCGGCGCCGGCTTCTCCGGCTATGTCGCGGTACAGATCCCGGAGAATGCGACCAAGATCTACACGGACGAGGCGGTGCGACAGATGTTCGCGAGCGCCACCACCCGCAGGCAGGTCTCGGCCGAGGAGCAGATCGCGCTGCTGCCGTTCAAGATCACCGATCTCGCCGACTTCAAGGACATCAAGACCCTGGCACCGGGCTCGAGCATCATCCTGGCCGACGGCGATGAGAGCGTGGGCTACGAGGCGAGGCCGTTCATGATCCTCGGCCTGATCGGCGCCACCCCGCAAGCCGCCGACGACCGCGCCCGCTTCGCCCAGGAGGCGGCGCTCCAGATTCCCGGCGTGCGCGAGTCGCGCATCACCATGTCCGAGCCGATCCGCATCAACGGCCAGCAAGGCTTCGAGACCCGGATCGACGGCGTCAGCGGCAAGGACAAGGTCCCGGTGACGGTGGTGCAGTGGATCCGCTTCTCGAGCGGCGGCGCTTCATTGCGCATCATCGCCAGCGCCCCGCGCGACCAATGGCAAGTCGCCTTCACCCGCTTCCGTGCCGTGCGCGACGGGATTCAGCCGAAGGGGTAGGGCGAAGCCGGCGCTAATCGTGGTTGGTCGCAGTTTCACGAAGAACCTTCGCCCAACTTCTCCCTGTGGTTATGGATCCCGGGTTCGCGCTTTGCGCGCCCCGGGATGACGGCGCTATGGGCTTTGTCAGCCCACGCGCTGGACAGAACCGGCCGCATTTTCGGGCTTCTGTTCGTACACGAACGGAACTAGGCTTCCTCCCGTTGGATCATCCTGGAGGGGAGGTAGACATGCTGGTTCGGCGACAGGTCTTGGCAATGCTTGGAACGACGGCGCTGGCGACGCTCGCGCCAAGCGCGCTGTTCGCGGCCGCACCGATCAAGCCGGACGAAGCGTCCGCGCTGCTCGTGATCGACGTGCAGAACTGCTTCCTGCCCGGCGGGAGCCTCGCGGTGAAGGAAGGCGAGCAGGTGGTGCCGGTCATCAACAAGATCTCGAAGGCATTTGCGAATGTGGTGCTGACGCAGGACTGGCACACGCCGGGCCACGTTTCGTTTGCGTCGGTTCATTCCGGCAAGAAGCCGTTCGAAACGGTCGACCTGCCCTACGGCAAGCAGGTGCTGTGGCCGGACCATTGCGTGCAGGGCACCGAGGGCGCGGCGCTGTCGAAGGACCTGTCGATCCCGCACGCCGAGCTCATCATCCGCAAGGGATTTCACAAGAACGTCGACAGCTATTCGGCCTTCCTCGAGGCCGACGGCAAGACCTCGACCGGGCTCGCCGGCTACCTGAGGGGCCGCAAGATCAAGCGCGTCTTCGTCGCTGGTCTTGCGACAGACTTCTGCGTCGCCTGGACCGCGCTCGACGGGCGCAAGGCGGGCTTCGAGGTCTATGTGGTGGAAGACGCCTGCCGCGGCATCGACACGCAGGGCTCGCTCGCCAAGGCCTGGGCCGACATGGCCAAGGCGGGCGTGAAGCGGATTCAGTCTGCGGATATCGCGGTGAGCGCGTAGGCGGCGCGCTATCCTTCCGTCATTCCGGGGCGCGCTTCAGCGCGAGCTATGGTGCGCAATTTGCGCACCTGAGAATCCATTGTGCGGTTGTCTCTGCTGTTCAATGGATTCCGGGTTCTCGACTTCGTCGAGCCCCGGAATGACGCCAACACTCAGTTCGCCGCGCTGCTCGATTCGTTGTTGTTCGCCGCGGGCGCAGTCTTCGCGCCGCCCTTGGCGACGCCGACCAGCGCCGGGCGCAGCACGCGGTCACCGATGGTGTAGCCGGCCTGCATGATCTGCACCACGGTGCCCGACGGCACCGACGCGTCAGGCACTTCGTACATTGCCTGGTGGAAGTTCGGGTCGAACTTCTGGCCCTGAGGATCCAGCTTCTTCACGCCGTGTTTTTCCAGCGCGTTGAGCAGCGCGCGCTCCGTGAGCTCGACGCCCTCGATCAACGAGACCAGGCCGGGATCAGCCGCAGCACGCGCCTCCGCCGGAACGGCATCGAGTGCGCGCTGGAGATTGTCGGCGATGTCGAGCACGTCGCGCGCGAAGCCGGTGATGCCATAGAGGCGGGCGTCGGCGACTTCCTTGGCGGTGCGCTTGCGCAAATTCTCCATCTCGGCCAGCGTCCGCAGCATGCGGTCGCGCGCTTCAGCCGCTTCCTTTTGCAGGGTTTCGACCGAACCCGGCTCGGGATCGTCGGGCATGATGTAGGGTTTCGACACCACGGGCTCGCCGGTCGCTGCAGTCGTGTCTTGGGGTTGCCGGTCTTGCTCGGTCATCGGCTCTGATCTCGAACTCGTTTCAGGGATGTTGGCCCGGATATCGTGCTTAAGCCCGCGAAAATCAAGCGCCCGTGATCGGCAGAAAGGCCGGTCAGCCCCCCAACAGGCGGCTGACGATGCGGGCGGCGTAGTCCACGGTCGGGATCACGCGGGCATAATTCAGCCGCGTCGGGCCGATCACGCCGAGAACGCCGACGATGTGGCCGGCGGCATCCCGATAGGGCGAGATGATGGTGGAGGACCCCGACAGCGAGAACAGCTTGTTCTCACTGCCGATGAAGATGCGCACGCCTTCGGCGGTCTCGGCCCGGCCGAGCAGATCGATCACGCCGCGCTTGGTCTCGAGGTCGTCGAACAACAGGCGAACCCGCTCCAGATCCTCCAGCGCGTGCAGATCTTCGAGCAGATTGGCGTGGCCGCGGACGATGAGCTGACGGTCCTCGCTCTCGCCGCCGGACCAGCTGGCAATGCCGGCCGAGATCACTTTCTGTGTCAGCTGATCGAGCTCGGCACGGGCCTCGCCGAGTGCGGTCTCGAGCTCGAGCCGCGCTTCGGCCAAAGTCCGGCCGCGGATCCGCGCATTGAGGAAATTGCCGGCCTCTGTCAGCGCCGAAGAGGGAACTCCGGGCGGCAGCGTCAACACGCGGTTTTCAACCTGGCCGTCTTCGCCGACCAGGATCACCAGCGCTTTTTCCGGTTCCAGGCGGACGAATTCGATGTGCTTCAGCCGCGCATTGGATTTCGGCGTCAGCACGACGGCGGCGGCCCGGGTCAGGCCGGAGAGCCGCATCAAGGCCTGGTCCAGCGCCGCCTCGACCGATTGCGCCTCGCCGACGGACGAGAGCTGGCTCTGGATCGCCTGCCGCTCGGCCTCGTTGAGGTCGCCGACCTGCATCAGGGCATCGACGAAGAAGCGCAGGCCCAGTTCCGTCGGCAGCCGGCCGGCGGAGGTGTGCGGGGCATAGATCAGGCCGAGCTGTTCCAGATCGGCCATGACGTTGCGCACAGATGCCGGCGACAGCGGCATCGCAATCAGGCGGGAAATGTTGCGCGAGCCGACCGGCTCACCGGTCGCGAGATAGCTTTCGACAATTTGACGAAAGATGTCGCGGGAACGCTCGTTGAGCTGGGCAAGGCCTGCGCGCGGCGCGATCAGATGGATCGGATCGTGATGGGCCACAGACGGTAACTCCTCTCGGATCCTTATAATTTGTCCATCCGGGCCGCGTCTGACAAGCGTGGCGTTTGCAGGCCGACGGTCAGGGGGTGAATAAGCCCTTGCCGCCCACCCCCGCCCCACCTACAAGCACCGCGAACAGCCTATTCCCGTGAGTTTTGGAGATTTCCCATGCGGCCAAGCCGCCGTGCGCCCGACGAATTGCGCCCCGTGACGCTGGAGCGCGGCGTGGTCAAATATGCGGAAGGCTCGTGCCTCGTTAAATTCGGCGACACCCATGTGCTGGTCACCGCCACACTGGAGGATCGCCTGCCGCCGTGGCTGAAGGGGCAGGGCCGCGGCTGGGTCACCGCCGAATACGGCATGCTGCCGCGCGCGACCTCCGAACGCACCCGCCGCGAGGCCTCCGCCGGCAAGCAGAGCGGCCGCACCGTCGAGATCCAGCGCCTGATCGGCCGCTCGCTTCGCACCATCGTCGATCTCGAAGCTCTTGGCGAGCGCCAGATCACGGTCGATTGCGACGTGCTCCAGGCCGACGGCGGCACGCGCACGGCCTCGATCACTGGCGCCTGGGTCGCGCTTGCCGATTGCCTCAACTGGATGAAGGCGCGCAACATGGTGAAGGCCAACGTGATGCGCGACAACGTCGCCGCGATCTCCTGCGGCATCTACAACGGCACGCCGGTGCTCGATCTCGACTATGCCGAGGATTCGGAAGCCGAGACCGACGCCAATTTCGTCATGACCGGCGATGGCCGCATCATCGAGGTGCAGGGCACCGCGGAACGCGAGCCGTTCACGCAGGACGAGTTCCTGAAGCTGATCGCCCTGGCGCAGAAGGGCATTGCGCGTCTGGTGGACTTGCAGAAACTGGCCGTGGCGTAGTCAATAGGCCCATGCACCGCCGAATCACCGACAAGCTCGTCATCGCCACCCACAATCCCGGCAAGCTCGCCGAGATGAGGGAGCTGCTCGCGCCGTACGGGATCGAGGCGGTGTCGGCCGGCGAGCTCGGCCTAGACGAGCCCGAGGAAACCGGCAACGATTTCCGCAGCAACGCCGCGATCAAGGCGATCGCCGCGGCGGAGGCGACCAAGCTGCCCTCCTTCGCCGACGATTCCGGCATCGTCGTCGACGCACTCGACGGTGCGCCGGGAATCTACAGCGCGCGCTGGGCCGGTCCATCCAAGGATTTCAACGCGGCGATGGCGCAGATCGAGCGCCTGCTGCAGGAGCGCGGCGCCACCACGCCGGACAAGCGCAAGGCCCACTTCGTCTCCGCGCTTTGCGTGGCCTGGCCCGACGATCATCGCGAGGAGGTCGAGGCGCGCGTCGACGGCACGCTGATCTGGCCACCGCGCGGCACGGCCGGCTTCGGCTACGACCCGATGTTCCTGCCGGACGGGCACAGCCGCACCTTCGGCGAGATGACCAGCATCGAGAAGCACGGCCTGCCGCCGCTTGGCCTCGGCCTGTCGCACCGCGCCCGCGCTTTTCGGAAACTGGCGGAGATCTGCCTTGAGCCGCGCTAACAAGGATGCGTTTGGCGTCTATGTGCACTGGCCGTTCTGCCTGTCGAAGTGCCCCTATTGCGACTTCAACAGCCATGTCCGCCATGCCGCGATCGACGAGACGCGCTTCGCCGCCGCCTTCGCGCGTGAGATCGCAACGACCGCCGAGCGCGCGCCCGGCCGCGAGGTCACCTCGATCTTCCTCGGCGGCGGCACGCCGTCACTGATGCAGCCCGCCACCGTCGGCGCGGTGTTAGACGCGATCGGCAAGCACTGGACCGTCGCAGGCGACGTCGAGGTAACGCTGGAAGCGAACCCGACCAGCGTCGAAGCCACGCGCTTTGCCGGTTATCGCATCGCCGGCGTCAACCGCGTCTCGCTGGGCGTGCAGGCGCTCGACGACGCCTCGCTCAAGGCGCTCGGCCGCATGCACAGCGCGCGCGAAGCGCTCGATGCCGTCGCCATCGCGCGCCGCGCGTTCGACCGCTATTCGTTCGACCTGATCTACGCCCGCCCCGACCAGACGCCGGCGATGTGGGCGGGCGAGCTGCGGCACGCCATCGATGAAGCGGCCGAGCATCTGTCGCTCTATCAATTGACGATCGAGGAAGGCACGCCCTTCTTCGGCCTGCACCAGGCCGGCAAGCTGAAGACGCCGGACGAAGCGGTCGCCCGCGCGCTCTACGACGTCACGCAGGAGACCTGCGACAAGCTCGGGCTGCCCGCCTACGAGATCTCCAATCACGCGCGGCGCGGTGCCGAATGCCGGCACAATCTGGTGTACTGGCGCGGCGAGGAATATGCCGGCATCGGCCCCGGCGCACATGGCCGTCTCGACATCGACGGCGTGCGCCACGCCACCGCCACCGAGAAGCGTCCCGAGGCCTGGCTGATGCGGGTCGAGACCAACGGCGACGGTGTCGTCAGCGACGAGCTCCTCAACAGCGAGGAACGCGCCGACGAATTCCTGCTGATGGGATTGCGGCTCGCCGAAGGCATCGATCCCGAACGCTACAAGGCCCTCGCCGGCCGCCCGCTCGACCCCCGCCGCATCGCGCTCTTGCGCGAGGAAGGCGCGATCACCGTGGATGCGACGGGACGGCTGCGCGTGACCAGCAGCGGTTTTCCGGTGCTGGATGCCGTGGTCGCGGATTTGGCGGCTTAGCGGATCTCGTAGCCCGGATGGAGCGTAGCGCAATCCGGGACGGTCTCACCGCGTGGACAGAACCCGGATTACGCTGCGCTCCATCCGGGCTACGAAACCATTACGCCCCAAAGCTCTTCGGCGAGCCCGCCACCGCAACGCCGCCGCCTTGCGTCACCTTCATCACGGCAAGTCCGCGTTCATTCGTGCCATCAGCACGGAAGCGGAACAGGCCGTCGATGCCGGCGAAGCCTGAGGGGTTGGTGAGCACGTCGGAGGAGAAGCGCTGGCCGCCTTGCGTGCGCGCCAGCGCGGCAACGAGCGCGACCGCGTCATAGGAAAGGGTCGCGGTGCGGATCGGCTCGGCGCCGTATTTCGTGCGGTAGCGGCCGGAGAAGGCGCGGAAGCCGGCCGGATCGGGCGCGGCGTAAAGGCCGCCCTGCAGCGCGGCGCTGGCATAGACGCGCGGATTGTCCCACAGGCCGGTGCCGAGCAGCTGGATGTTGCGCAGGTTCGCGCCCGCGGCCGTCATCGCATCCGCCACTGACACGACGGCATCGCCGTCATCGGCAATGAATAGCGCGTCCGCACTGCCGAGCTGCTGCGCCACGGTGCGCGCGGGCGTGGCGCGATCGGCACCGTATTTCTCGAACGCAACGATGCGCCCGCCGCGCCGCGGCACCGCCGCCTTCACCGCGGCCTCGACGACATTGCCATAGGCGTTGTCGGGCACCAGCACCGCGACGGAGCGCTTTCCGATGCCGGCGGAATATTCGACGATGCGGTTGACGTCGGACTCCGGCAGGAACGAGAGCAGATAGACGCCGCGTCCGGCGATGCTGGAATCGGTCGAGAAGGCGATGACGGAAATGCCGCGCGTGCGCGCGACCTGCGCCACCGCCGGCACCGATTGCGCGAACAGCGGCCCGAGGATGATCTCGGCACCCTCGTCGACCGCCTGCTGCGCGCCGGCCTGCGCGCCTTGCGGGCTGCCATTGTCGTCCTTGATCAGGAGCTGGATGTTCGGGTTCTGGAACTCGGCCAACGCCATCTCGGCGGCGTTGCGCATCGATTGCGCGGCGAGCCCGGCATTGCCGGCCGCGGAGAGCGGCAGGATCAGGCCGACCTTCACGCCGCCGGTGCCGGCGGTCGTCGCCTGCTGCTGCGGTCCTGCCGGCTGGGCCGGCGGCGCGGAGCTCGAGAACGGGTTGGAGAACTGGCTGAGGCTTTGCTGCACGCCGGCGCAGGCCGACAGCACGGGCGCGCCGAGCAACAGGCCGAGCGCAGTCCGCCGGGTCGCCCCTGGCGATCGGGATCCCGGAAGGTGAGACTTTGGATGACGCGGGCCGACCATGGCAGCTTCTCTTCCGACCCGCCGTCGCCGGCTGATCACGACATTGCTTTCCGCGACGGGGAGCCGCGGATTCAGGCAGTGTGTCGGCAAATAGTTAACCAAAACAAAAGGATAACAACCGCTTAACGCGGCCGCAATCCCGTCCCGGCAGCTCTTCGCCGTCACTCATTCACTCATCAAGGCGGCGTTTCCGTCGCGAATATGGCGCGAGGGCCGCTCCTGCCTCCCGGCGCGATCTCGACCGATCACATTCCCGTCCGTTCCTCGCCCCTCACCTGGATACGATCTTTGGGCACGATCTTTTTCGGCGAGCCGGTTCCCAGCCTTAGCGATCGTGCCTAAGTTGGCTCCATTATGCGCGCAAAGCCGGCCCCGATAAATACGCCTGAAGCTCAAGACGCCGCCTCGCGCGGTTTCTCCATCGATGCCCATCGGCTCGCGGCGCCGAAGGCCGCGCCGGGCCTCCATCTGGTCGCGACCCCGATCGGCAATCTCGGCGACATCACCCTGCGGGCGCTGCAGACGCTCGCCGGCGTCGACGTCATCGCCTGTGAGGACACCCGCATCACGCGCCGCCTGACCGAGCGCTATGCGATCACGGCCCAGCTCAAGCCATATCACGAGCACAATGCGGAGGCCGCGCGTCCCAAAATCCTCGAAGCCCTCGGGCAAGGCGGCTCGGTCGCGCTGGTGTCGGACGCCGGCACGCCGCTGATCTCCGATCCCGGCTTCAAGCTGGTGCGCGAGGTCTGCGCCGCCGGCCATGCGGTGTATGCGCTGCCCGGCCCGTCCTCGGTGCTGGCCGCGCTGTCGGTCGCCGCGCTGCCGACCGACCGCTTCTTCTTCGAAGGCTTCTTGCCGGCGAAATCAGCCGCGCGGCGCAGCCGTCTCACCGAGCTCGCCCGCATTGACGCGACGCTGGTGATGTTCGAGTCAGGCAACCGAGTGCAGGATACGCTGGCCGATCTCGCCGAGATCATGGGGCCGCGCGAGGCCGCGATCTGCCGCGAGCTGACCAAGCTGCATGAGGAGATTTCGCGCGCCACGCTGAGCGAGCTGGCGCGCGAGGCTGCAACGCTGGAGACACGCGGCGAATTCGTGCTGGTGATCGCTCCGCCCGCGGCCGACGCCGAGGTTCTGACATCGGACGCGCTCGATAGTCTGTTGCGCGAGCAGCTTTCCGCGCACAGCGTCAAGGATGCCGTGGCGCACGCGGTCGCGTTGTCGGGCCGGCCGCGCCGCGAGGTCTATGCCCGCGCGCTCGAGCTCGCAAAGGATTCGCGGGGCAGCGATGGCGAAGACTGAGATTCCTGCGGAACCGAAGGTCGCGTCGCCCGAGCGCGTCGCAGCGTTCCAGACCGGTATTTCCGCTGAGAGCCGTGCCGCCGCCTACCTCATGGCCAAGGGCTACCGCATTCTCGCCAAACGTTACCGCACGCCGCATGGCGAGATCGATATCGTGGCGCGGCGCCGCAATCTGATCGCCTTCGTCGAGGTTAAGGCCCGCGCCACGCTGGACGAGGCCGCATTCGCCGTGACGCCGCGCCAGCAGCAGCGCATCATCGACGCCGCCCAAGGCTGGCTCGCAGCGCATCCCGAGCATGCCGAATTCGAATTGCGATTCGACGCCATGCTGATTGCGCCGCGCTCGCTTCCGCGCCATGTGTTGGCGGCATTCGACGCCTCGACCTGAAAGGCAGCCCATGAAACTGAACGTCGCCGTCCAGATGGACCCCATCGCCCGCATCAACATCAAGGGCGATTCCACCTTCGCGCTGCTCTTGGAGGCGCAGAAGCGCGGCCATGGCCTGTCTTATTACACGCCCGACAAGCTCTCGATGGTCGGCGAGGAGCTGGTCGCGCCGGTTCAGCTCCTGACCGTGCGCGACGAGCCCGGCGACCATTTCACCCTTGGCGAGCCCAGGCGCGAGGCGCTGAACGGGTTCGACGTGGTGCTGCTGCGCCAGGATCCGCCGTTCGACCTCGCCTACATCACCTCGACGCATTTCCTGGAGCGCATCCATCCGAAGACGCTGGTCGTCAACGATCCCGCCTCGGTGCGCAACGCGCCGGAAAAGCTGTTCGTGATGAATTTTCCGCAACTGATGCCGCCGACGCTGATCTCGCGCGACCTGGATGAGATCAACGCGTTCCGCGACAAGTACGGCGCGGTCGTCATGAAGCCGCTGCACGGCCATGGCGGCGCGGCGGTGTTCCGCGTGATACCGCAGGACATGAATTTCGGCTCGCTGTTCGACATGTTCTCGGTGACGTTCAGGGAGCCCTGGGTGATCCAGCAATTCATCCCCGAGGTGAAGCACGGCGACAAGCGCATCATCTTGGTCGACGGCGAGTTCGCCGGCGCGGTGAACCGCGTGCCGGCCGCCGATGACCTCCGCTCCAACATGGTGCGCGGCGGCGCGGCGCAGGAGACGGAGCTCACCCCGCGCGAGCGCGAGATCTGCGCCACGGTCGGCCCGGCGCTGCGCGAGCGCGGCCTGCTGTTCGTCGGCATCGACGTCATCAACGGCAATCTCACCGAGATCAACGTGACCTCACCGACCGGCATCCGCGCCATCGCACGGCTCGGCGGCCCGGATGTCGCGGCGAAGATCTGGGACGTGATCGAAGCGAAGCGGAAGAAGTAGAGCTCTGCGCGCAGCCCGGATGGAGCGTTAGCGAAGTCCGGGATGCTAACGACGTATTCACCATGACGCCGCGCGCGCCGTGCGAACGTACGTGCCCGCGTAGGTGAAACTACGGGGCTGTTGGCCGACCCAATAACGCCGCGTTCACCATCTGCCGAAAACCAGCATCGCGGCCGGCGATCACGTTCGGCCTCGCAACACCCCTTATACTTTTTGCTGCCTACTCATCGATGCGGGGGAACACGCCAGGTGCGGTTCGAGTGCCCCGCGTAAGAGTAGAAGCGTATGAATACCGCACGCATTGTCGTTCTCGTCATCGCTCTCGGCGCCGGCGGCGTCGCTGCATATCTGGCGAGCGGCTATCAGAATCCGCCCGCGGCCGTCCTGCCCGTCGCCGAGAAGCTGCCGACGGTCGAGGTCCTTATCGCCAAGAACGACATCCAGCTCGGCCAGCCCGTCAAGCCCGAGGACCTGCAATGGCAGGCCTGGCCCGCGGCAACCGCCAGCAGCGCCTTCATCCGCCGCGACAGCAGGCCCGAGGCACCGACCCAGATCGCGGGCTCGATCGCGCGCGTGCCGTTGATGCAGGGCGAGCCGATCCGCGAGCAGAAGCTGGTCAAGGCCGAAGGCTCCGGCTTCATGGCCGCGATCCTGCCGTCCGGGATGCGTGCCGTCTCCACCGAGATTTCAGCCGAAACCGGCGCCGGCGGCTTCATCCTGCCGAATGACCGCGTCGACATCGTCCTGACCCGCCGGCTGAAGAATCCGGACGGCGGCAACACCAACGGCCCGACCGGCGGCAACGACCTCATCCTGTCCGAGGTCATTCTCACCAACATCCGCGTGCTCGCGATCGACCAGGCCCCGAAGGAAAAGGAGGGCCAGAACGCGGTGGTCGGCAAGACCGTCACGCTCGAGCTGCGGCCCGACCAGATCGCTACGCTTTCGGCCGCACGGCAGGGCGGCACTCTGACACTCGCGCTGCGCAGCATCGTCGATGCCAACGCAGTCGACGGCACGCCCGAGGACCAGGCGATCAAGCGCCCAGGCGGCGTGAACGTAATCCGTTACGGCGTCCAGGCACGGCAACTGACGTCACAGAAGTGATGGGGACAGCATGAACTACGGGGGTGATCGGACGGGCTTGCGCATTCGGGGGAAGCGCGTGCGCTCGGTCCTGGCGGGGACGATGTTGGTGCTAGGGCTGCTCGCGGCTTCCGGCGTCCTCAGTGCTGCGGAGGCGCCGGTCGGCGACCAGGCGCCGATGCAGGCGTCGGATCTCGGCTTATCGTCGGTTGGGACTATCGCACCGGCGCGGTCGCGCTTTCTGTCGCTCGGCATCGGCAAGTCCGTCGTCATCGACCTGCCGCGCGAGGTCAAGGACGTGCTGGTGGCCGATCCCAAGATCGCCAATGCGGTGATCCGCTCGGCCCAGCGCGCCTATATCATCGGCGGCCAGGTCGGCCAGACCAACGTCGTGTTCTTCGCGGCCGATGGCCAGCAGGTCGCCTCCTATGACATCGCGGTGAAGCGCGACCTCAACGGCATGCGTTCGGCACTGCGCCAGTCGCTGCCGGGCGTCCAGATCGAGGGCGTCGGCGACAGCGTGATGCTGACCGGCTCGGTGTCAAGCCCGGTCGAGGCCCAGCAGGCCGGCGACGTTGCCGCAAAGCTGGTCGGCGGCGCGGACAAGGTCGTCAACAACATCGTCGTGCGCGGCCGCGACCAGGTCATGCTCAAGGTCGTGGTCGGCGAAGTCCGCCGCGACATCGTCAAGCAGCTCGGCGTCGATCTCAGCGCCAGCCTGAATGCCGGCACGGCGGTGGTGAATTTCAACAATTCCAACCCGTTCTCGGTCTCTGGCGGACCGATCGTCAGCAGTAATGGGCTCGGCGTCACCGGCCTCGCCAAGGGCGTCGCCACCGTCAACGCCACGATGCGGGCAATGGAAAGCGCCGGCGTCATGCGGACCCTGGCCGAACCGAGTCTGACCGCGATCTCGGGCGAATCCGCCACTTTCATCGCCGGCGGCGAATTCCCGATTCCCGGGGGCTATGCCTGCGATCCGGTCACTCACGTCTGTACCACCCAGGTCACCTACAAGAAGTTCGGCATCTCGCTGAACTTCACCCCGGTCGTGCTCAGCGAAGGCCGCATCAGCCTGCGCGTGATGACCGAGGTCTCGGAGCTGTCGAACACCAACTCGATCACGTTAACGCAGGCCGTGACCGGGTCCTCGACCAACTCGATCACCATTCCATCGATCCAGACCCGCCGCGCCGAAACGACCCTGGAGATTCCCTCGGGCGGCTCGATGGCGATGGCTGGCCTGATCCAGCAGCAGACCAAGCAGGCGATCAACGGACTGCCTGGTGTCGACCAGGTGCCGATCATCGGCGCGCTGTTCCGCAGCCAGGACTTCGTCAACAACGAGACCGAGCTGATGGTGATCGTGACGCCTTACGTGGTGCGCGCGGTTGCCCAGAAGGAATTGTCGCGGCCCGACGACGGCTTCGCGCCGGCCTCGGACGCACAGAGGGCGCTGCTCGGCAGGGTCAACCGCCTCTATGGCATCGCGAGCCGTGTCGATCCGGTGGCCGGCACGCCGGGCGATTTCGGCTTCATCATCGACTGAGACGAACGGTTTGGGGACCGGGCAAGGCAGGGGCAGGAGGGATCAGGGGATGACGACAACATCAGCCGATCGACGGCGCAATTTGCGGCTCGCGCTGGCACTGACGAGCCTCTCCGTCATGCTCGGCGCCTGCAACACCACCGAGATCGTCACCCAGACGGTGCCGACCGATTATCGCCAGCGCCATCCGATTGCGGTGCAGGAAGGCAAGAAGTCGATCGTGATCTTCGTCGGCAAGAGCAGAGGCGGCCTCTCGGCTGCGCAGCATTCGGACGTCGCGGGCATCGCGCGGGACTGGATGCGCGAAGGCACCGGCTCGGTCGTCGTCGATGTGCCGGTCGACACCGCCAATTCGCGAGCGGCCGCCGCAACCTATCAGGAGATCCGCTCGGTGCTCACGTCCGGCGGCGTGCCGTCGCGCGCCATCGCCCAGCGGCCCTATCGCCCTGATGATCCGGGGCTGCTGCCCACCATCCGCCTGAGCTATTCGAAGATCACCGCGGTCGCCGGCCCCTGCGGGCTGTGGCCCGAAGATGTCGGCCCCAACATCCTCAACTCCGGCTACACTGAGAACCGCCCCTATTTCAATCTGGGCTGCGCCAGCCAGCGCAATCTCGCCGCGATGATCGACAACCCGGCTGACCTCGAGCAACCGCGCGCCGAGACGCCCGCCTATACCGCACGGCGCGACATCGCGTTCGATCGCTATCGCAAGGGCACGACGACGACGACCACCTATCCCGAATCCGACAAGGCCAAACTCAGCGATACCGCCAAATGACAGGCATCCACGACGAAGACGCGGACGATCCGCAGCACCCCGAGGAACACATCGCGCCGGTTCCTCGCATTTCGGTGCAAGCCTTCTGCGAGACCGAGCAGACGCTCAAGGCGGTGACGGCGGCTGGCCAGGATCGCCGGCTCGCCAAGGCCCATCTCAGCGCCAAGGACGGCGGCCTCGCCGCGGCGATCGAAGCCTATGAATCGATGCCGACGCCGAACGTGATCGTCATCGAGTCCGACGGCACGCGCGACATCCTCGAAGGACTGGACGACCTCGCCGGCGTCTGCGATCCCGGCACACGCGTGGTCGTGATCGGCAGCCCCAGCGACACCGCGCCCTATCGCGAGCTGGTGCGCCGCGGCGTCAACGACTACGTGGTCGGCCCGGTCGAAACCATCGACGTGGTCCGCTCGATCTGCAGCCTGTTCTCGGCCTCGGAAGCCATCATCACCGGCCGCGTCATCGCCGTGGTCGGCGCCAAAGGCGGCGTCGGCGCGTCCACCGTCGCGCATAATCTGGCCTGGACCATCGCCCGCGATCTCTCGCTCGATTCCGTCGTGATCGATCTCGACCTCGCCTTCGGCACCGCGGGCCTCGACTACAACCAGGATCCGGTGCAGGGCATCGCCAACGCGGTGCTGTCGCAGGACCGGCCGGACACGGCGCTGATGGAGCGCCTGCTCGCCAAATGCACCGATCGCCTCAGCCTCCTGGCAGCGCCCGCCACGCTCGACCGCGTCTACGATTTCGGTGCTGAAGCCTTCGATGCCGTGTTCGACACGCTGCGCATGACGACGCCCTGCATCGTGCTCGACGTGCCCCATCAATGGTCCG
Source organism: Bradyrhizobium sp. BRP20 (assembly GCF_020194215.1). Taxonomy (NCBI): domain Bacteria; kingdom Pseudomonadati; phylum Pseudomonadota; class Alphaproteobacteria; order Hyphomicrobiales; family Nitrobacteraceae; genus Bradyrhizobium; species Bradyrhizobium sp. BRP20. The sequence goes on from NZ_JADYVY010000009.1 coordinate 195,736, forward strand.
GCTGGACCCGGCGCGCGCTGGTGAACGCCGACGACATCGTGATCGTGGCCGAGCCCGATCTCGCCAACTTGCGCAACACCAAGAACATGCTGAGCGTGCTGAAGGCGGCGCGACCGAACGACCGGCCGCCGCTGTACTGCCTCAACCAGGTCGGCATGCACAAGCGTGCGGAGATCGAGGTCAAGGCCTTCGCCAAGACCATGGAGAGCCAGCCGATCGCGGTGATCCCGTTCGATTCGAAACTGTTCTCGACCGCGGCCAATAACGGCCAGATGATCGCGGAGGTCTCCAGGACCCACCGCACCACCGTTCTGTTCCAGAATATGGCGAACCGCCTCGCCGGCCGCGGCGAGGTGAAGAAGCCGAAGCGCTCGCTGCTCGAGCCGCTTTTGAAGAAGCTGAAGGGCAAGTCGGGGCGCAGCTCGGCCCCGCATCGCAAGGCGTCGTAGGCGCGGCTTATTTGAGCATGATCTCCGCGCAAACGCCTTCCGCGTTTGTCGCGAGGGAAAACCGCTTCACACTTTGCGCTGACGCGGCCCTTCGGGTCCGGATCATGCTCTAGGGCGGACTACCTGTCCGCCCGCTGCTGCTTTTTCGCCAGCAGCTGCTTCAGCGCCGCGACCTTGGCCGCGGCCTGGTCCGGCGGCAGATCTGCCTTGACGAGGATTTCGGCCTCGGCCTCGCGACCCTGCAATCCCAGCACGAGCGCCAGATTGGCGCGGACCCGCGCATCGTTCTGATTGCGCTGATGGGCGCGGCCGAGCACCTGTTCGGCCTTCGATAGATTATTCTGCAGCATGTAGGACAGGCCGAGATTGGACAGCACGGTCGGCTCGTTCGGCACGATCTTCAACGCCGCAGCGTAATATTGCTGGGCTTCCTCGTTGCGGCCGAGCTGGTCGAGCACAGCGCCCTGCGCCGACAGGATGCGCCAATCGGGATCCTCGGGCGAATGCGCCCGGCCGAGGACGTCGAAGGCCTGCTGGAAATTGCCGTTGTCGGCGAGCGCGCGGCCGTAGCCGGCGAGCAGTGCCTTGTTGCCAGGACGGGCGAGCACGGCCTGCTCCAGCACTGCGACCGCCTGCGCGCGCTGGCCGCTGCCACGCAGCGCCTTGCCGTATTCGAGAGCAATGGCGGGATCGCTCGGCTTGGCGCGATAACGCTCGCGAAGTGCGTCCATCTCCGGCGTGGGGTCGGCCTTGCTGTCGGACTTGCCGTCAAACTTGGCGGCGGACTCCCGCTTGCCGCCGAGCGCACCGGTGACGTCGTCGATGCCGGCCGTCTGACAGCCGCCGAGGGCGAGGATCAGGACGGCGGAACACAGATATCCCGCCGGGGATAAGGCGAGGAACGAACGCTTGGGCATACTCTGATCACTCGGCAACTGATCAGAGATGCTTACCCATTAACGCTAAAGTCCCGTTAAGGAGGCGCGCCTGTTGAGGTTCAGTCGACAAACTCGGCGCCGAATTCGCAGCCGATGCGCCAGCGCAGGCGGCATTGGCGGGAATAATCAGGCGCGAAGATGATGGTGAATTGCGGCGGCACTTCCAGAAATTCCGCCACCACCTTCACGCCGCCGTCCGAAATGTCCGTGATCGTGCAATCCCGCGGCAGCGAGCCCGCGCCAAAATGGATCTTGGCGAGTCGGCTGCACACCCGACGTTCGCTTCTCCGGCGATTTGCAAGCATTTGAACTGTTCACCCGTTAGACCACGGCCCATCCCGCAGCCCTAGGAGTAGCGGACATTCGTTGGAATGTGCTGAGGAGAGAAGGTGGCATTCGAGACGTAGTGTCGGGACCGCGTTTACGCCTGGTTAGGATTTGACCGGCCGCCAAGCGATTGTTCCCGTATTGTTCTTGCGGAAACGGCCGCGCTCTGCTACCCCTAATTGCAGCAATGGGCAGGCTGGTTCGGCATGGTTCAGCGGGTTTCTACCGTCGCCTTTGAGGGGATCGAGGCCCGTGCGGTCGACGTACAGGTGCAGGTCGCGCCCGGCCTGCCGGCCTTTGCTATCGTCGGCCTGCCGGACAAGGCGGTGTCGGAGGCGCGCGAGCGGGTGCGCTCGGCGCTGATCGCCTCAGGGCTGGCGCTGCCGGCGCGGCGGATCATCGTCAATCTGGCCCCGGCCGACCTCCCGAAGGAGGGCAGCCATTACGACCTGCCGATCGCGCTCGGGCTGATGGCCGCGATCGGCGCGATCCCGCCGGATGCGCTGACCGGCTTCACCGTGCTCGGCGAGCTCGGCCTCGACGGCTCGATCGCGCCGGTGGCCGGCGTCCTTCCCGCCGCGATCGGCGCCAATATGCGCGAGGAAGGTCTGATCTGCCCGGCGTCCTGCGGCTCCGAGGCGGCGTGGGCGAGCCCGGACATCCAGATCATTGCCGCACACTCGCTGATCCAGATCGCCAACCATTTCAAGGGCACCCAGGTGCTGTCGCGGCCGACGCCGAAGGTGCACGAGGCCGCCGCCTCGACCCTCGACCTGCGCGACATCAAGGGCCAGGAAAGCGCCAAGCGCGCACTCGAGATCGCGGCCGCCGGCGGGCACCACCTGCTCATGATCGGCGCGCCGGGCGCGGGCAAATCGATGCTGGCCGCGCGCCTGCCCTCGATCCTGCCGCCGCTGTCGCCGAGCGAGCTGCTCGAGGTCTCCATGATCGCCTCGGTCGCCGGCGAGATCGAAGGCGGCGCGCTGACGGCGCGGCGCCCGTTCCGCTCGCCACACCATTCCGCCAGCATGGCCGCGCTCACCGGCGGCGGCGCGCGCGCCAAGCCCGGCGAGATCTCGCTGGCACATCAGGGCGTGCTGTTCCTCGACGAATTGCCGGAGTTCGATCCGCGCGTGCTGGATTCGCTGCGCCAGCCGCTGGAGAACGGCGAGGTCGCGGTGTCGCGCGCCAATCATCGCGTCACCTACCCTGCCCGCTTCATGCTCGTCGCGGCGATGAATCCCTGCCGCTGCGGCAATGCGTTCGAGCCTGGCTATGCCTGCAAGCGCGGCCGCATCGACCGCTGCACCGGCGATTACCAGGCGCGCATCTCCGGTCCGCTGATGGACCGCATCGATCTGCGCATCGAGGTGCCGGCGGTGACCGCCGCCGACCTGATCCTGCCGCCGCCGTCGGAAGGATCAGCTGAGGTCGCCGCCCGCGTGGCGGCGGCGCGCGACATCCAGCTGGCGCGCTATGCGGATGCAGGCCTGCCCCATGTCCGCACCAATGCTGAAGCCCCCGCCTCCGTGCTGGAGGAGATCGCAAAGCCGGACGCGCAGGGCCAAAAACTGCTGCGCGACGCCGCGGAGACCATGCGCCTGTCGGCGCGCGGCTATCACCGCGTGCTGCGGGTGGCGCGCACGCTGGCCGACCTCGACCATGCCGACAAGATCGGCCGGCTGCACCTCGCCGAAGCGCTGTCGTACCGCGCACTCGCGGAGGATGTGCGCCAGCTGGCTTGATCATTCCGCGCATCAACCCGGCGGTAACGACTTTCCTTTACGCTCTGCAAACCATAAGGCCCGACGCGTTTCGGTTGTGAGTTCCCGGGGCCTAGCGAGTAGAGCGTCATGTTGCGTTTCAAGTTCCTGGCCTCGGCTGTTCCCCTGTTGGCGGCTGCGGTGTTCGCCCGCGCCGAGATCGGATCGGTGTCGCATCCCTGCATCGCGCTCGGCGACACATCGGTCGAGCTCACCTCGCTGTTCTGGACCGCCGGTGTGCATGTCGCCTTCACCGACGATCCCGCGCGGGCAACGGTGCGGGTTCAGATCACCGAGGATGCCGACGCCGCGGATTTTGCCGTGGTCGACGACGGCCTCGGCTCCGAGCCTGACACCTGCCAGGCCAGCCCTTCGACGCGTCTCGTCGCGATCGCCGCGCAGCCGGTCGACGGCGGCCAGGTGGTCTATCTCTCCAGCGAAGGACCGGCGGATTACCGCATCTATGTGCGCTCAAAGACGTTCTCGCCGCGCGAGGCGGCGGCGCTGATCGTCGGCGCCCGCGGCGGCCATGGCCGCTTCCAGGCGGCATCGCTTTAGAGCTTTGTGTTTGAGCATGATCTGATCGGAAAACCGCTGCACACTTTTCGCTAACGCGGCCCTTCGGGTCCGGATCATGCTCTGACCCGTTAACGTCTCGTCAACCCTGTTCGGAGGCGGCGCCACCGCCGCAATTTGTTCGCAAGGTCGGCGGGCCATCGTCGCACGCGGCGGCGGGGTTTCAGGCAAGGGTCGGTTGCGATGGGTCGGACGTTCCGGATCAAGGTGCGCATGCGTCGTTTCAGGCGACGGCATCCGAGGCTCGCTTTCGCGATCCGCTCCTTCATGATCTTCTCGGCGACGTTTGGCGGCGCCTATGGTTTCGTCTCCGGCAGCCGGTCGGACAATTCCGGCTACGATCCCCATACCTTTGCGATCGGTGCCAGCTTCCTGTTCGCGCTCGCCTGCCTCGGCCTTGCGACGCTGAGCATGCGTCTGCGCTTCGTCAATAAGCGGCTGCGGACGCTCGCCGCCCACAACGAAGCCTTGATCGACCGCAATTGGGAGCTGAAGGAAGCGGAAGAGCGCGCCCGCAGCCTGTTCGAGCAGCAGGGCGACCTCATCGTGCTGCGCGCTACCGACGGCCGCATCACCTTTGCCAACGAGGCCTATTGCGCGCTCGCGGGACAGGCGCGCAGCGCGCTGGTCGGCACGCGATTCGATTTCGACGTGCTGGAGCAGGGCGACAGTGCCCGCGAGAGCAGCGGCACGCGCATCCACGACCAGAAGATCGCAACCCCGCTCGGCGCGCGCTGGATCGCCTGGCGCGAGGGCTATGTCCGCCTCGATGCCGGCCAGCCCGCCGAGTTGCAGAGCGTCGGACGCGACGTCACCGACCGCACCGAGACCGAGCGCGCATTGTCCGACGCGCGCGACCAGGCCGACGCCGCCAACCGCGCCAAGTCGCGCTTCCTGGCGATGGCCTCGCACGAGATCCGCACCCCCCTGAACGGCATCATCGGTATGGGCGGCCTGTTGCTCGACACCGATCTGACGCCGGAGCAGGCGACCTATGCCAGGGCGGTGAAGACCTCGGGCGAAGCCTTGATGGCGCTAATCGAGGAGCTGCTCGACTATTCCAAGATCGAGGCCGGCAAGCTCGACCTCGATCAACGTCCCTTCGCGCTCTCGACCCTGGTCGAGGAGATCACCGAGCTGCTCGCGCCCCGCGCGCAGGCGAAGTCGCTCGAGATCGCCGCCTATGTCGACGAGCGCCTGCCGCTCGAAGTGGTCGGCGACGCCGCGCGGCTGCGCCAGGTGCTGCTCAATCTAGCCGGCAACGCCATCAAGTTCACGAGCAGCGGCGGCGTGGCGCTGATCGTCGAGCCCGGCATCTGGCCGAACGAGATCAGCTTCCTGGTTCGCGACACTGGCATCGGCATCGCAGCCGAAGCCCAGCAGCGCATCTTCCGCGAATTCGAGCAGGCCGACGAGCGCGTCGCCCGCACCTATGGCGGCACCGGACTTGGCCTCGCCATCAGCGAGCGCATCGTCAAGCGCATGGGCGGCCGGATCACTCTCACGAGCGAGCCGGGCAAGGGCTCGACCTTCGAGGTCGCGGTGCCGCTTCCGCCGTCGCAAGGCGGCGCCGGGCAGACCGCCTTTCCGAGTCCCGACCTCACCGGCAAGTCGATGCTCCTCGTCGCCGACGGCATCGAAGCCTCGCTCATCGCGCGGCGCCTCGAACGCTGGGGCGGCCAGACCTGCCTGGTTGCAGATGCGGCGGTCGCCGAAGCATTGCTGCCGGAACGCTCCTGGCACACGGTGCTGATCGATCGGGCGATCGGCCCCGCCGCGGCCGATCAGCTCGGCGAGGCCGCCCGCGCGCATGCCTTGCAGCGCCTCGTGCTGCTGACGTCGAGCTCGCGGCACGAGAAGCTGTCGGCGGCCTTCACCGGCTTTCTGGTGAAGCCGCTGCGCGCGGCCTCGCTTGCCGCACGCCTCGCTTTGACGCCGGAGGTCGCCTCGCCCGATCTCGCGCCGGAGCCGCCGCCGGCCTCCGCCGGCCCCGCGCCGGTGAAAGGCCTGTCGATCCTCGTTGCCGAGGACAACGAGATCAACGCCTTGCTGATGCGCTCGCTGCTGACCAAGCTCGGCCACCGCGTCGTCATTGCCGTCCAAGGCGAGGCCGCGCTGGAATCCTGGCTCGCCGCCTCATCGGCCGGCACGCCCTACGATCTCGTGCTGATGGACATCCAGATGCCGCAGCTCGACGGCATCGAGGCGACAAAGCGCATCCGCGCGCACGAGGCCGCGCTGGGCGATTCCCAGACGCCGATCCTGGCGCTCACCGCCAACACGCTGGTGGAGGATCGTTATGCCTGCTTCGAGGCAGGCATGAACGGATTTCTGATCAAGCCGGTCGACCGTGAGAAACTCGAGGAGGCTCTGGCGGGCCTCGCCGCATCCCGGCACCAGACGGTTCCGGATCTCACGGGAACCTGATCTCGTCTGACGATCGCAATTGAAATTGAGCGCGTTGCGCGTCACGATCCCACCGGGGGCATTTTGCAACCAAAGGATTTGCGCATGAACGTGCTTTGCCGCCTCGCCCTGATTGTTCTCCTGGCTGGAATCTCCCGCCACGCAGCCGCCGACACACCGGACCTCATCTCGTCGCTCAAGCAGGGCGGCTACGTCCTGATCTTCCGACACACCGCGACTGACGACAGCCAGAAGGATGTCTATCCCTTCAAGTTCGACGACATGAGTGCCCAGCGTCAGCTCAGCGAGAAGGGCAGGGACGCGGCGCGCCAGATCGGGACGGCGGTCAAGGACCTCGCGATCCCCATCGGCGACGTCTACACCAGCCGCCTGAACCGCGCGGTCGAGGCCGGCAAGCTGATCTCCGGCCGTGAGGTCAAGCCGGTCGATGCCCTGACCGACAGCAGCAACGCCAGCGCATCGGGAATGGCAAACCCGACCGGCGCCAATGCCAGGGCCGGGCAGGCCGTGCGTCAGCTCGTCGATGCGCCGCCGCAAGCCGGCACCAACACCGTCCTGGTCACCCACAAGACCAACATCGCCGATGCCTTCGGCAAGGACGCCGGCAACGTCGGGGAAGGCGAGGCCTTCGTCTACAAGGCCGGCAGCTCGGGTCCGGCCACCTTCGCAGGGCGCATCACGCTTGCGGATTGGATCGCAAAAGCGGGCAGGTGAGGACCTGCCGCTCCGCCACGATGTTGTGCTACGGACATCATCTGGCGAACGAGCGAAGAGCTGGCGAACACGTGAGAACATCGGAGAATCGTTCATTCCTCATCCTGCTCGGCGCGATCTCCGTCGCGTTCGTCTGGGTGCTTTGGCCGTTCTCCGGTGCCGTGTTGTGGGCCACGCTGCTGGCCATCATCTTCGCCCCGTTCTATCGACGGATCCTGAAATCCGTGCCCGAAAAGCACAACCTTGCCGCCCTCGTCACCGTCATCGTGGTGGTCGTCATGGTCCTGATCCCCGTGGCGATCATCATCGCGTCGCTCATCGACCAGGGCGGGGAGCTGTATCAGCGCGTTCAGAGCGGGGAGATCAGCCTCGCTCATCCCCTGCAGCAGCTGAAATCCGCGCTGCCCGCCTGGGCTGCGTCGCTCGGGGATCGTCTGGCCGGCATCGATTTTTCGGCCCTGAGGGAGCGCCTGTCGGGTCTGGTCGTCCCTGCCGGCCAACAGCTGGCCGGGCATGCGATCAACATCGGTCAGGTGACGCTGGAGTTCGTCGCAAGCCTGCTCGTGATGCTGTACCTGCTGTTCTTCCTGCTGCGCGACGGTGACGAGCTCAATGCCCGCATTCGCGAGGCGCTCCCGCTGAGCCCGAACCATACCGCGGAAATTCTCGATGTCTTCACCCTGGCGGTTCGTGGAACGATCAAGGGGATCGTTCTCGTCGCGTTGATACAGGGAGCACTCGGCGGGCTCATCTTCTGGCTGCTCGGCCTCACCGCGCCGCTGCTGGCGGGCGCGCTGATGGCGCTGCTCTCGCTGCTGCCGGTGCTCGGCTCCGCGCTGGTCTGGGTTCCGGTTGCGCTTTACCTGCTTGTGGCAGGTTCGGTCACGAAGGGACTCATCCTGCTCGCTTTCGGCACCTTCGTGATCGGCCTTGCGGACAATTTTCTCCGCCCGATCCTGGTCGGCCAGTCGATCCAGATGCCGAGCTATATCGTGCTGCTCGCCACGCTGGGCGGCCTTGCGACGTTCGGAGCGAACGGGTTCGTGATCGGCCCGCTCGTCGCTGCAATGTTTCTGACGACGTGGCACATCTTCGTCGTCTCGAAGTCGAAACAGGGGGCCCCGAAATGATCGTCATGCCGGGCCTGGAGCGGGCGATCCGGCCGATGCGCAATCTCATGCAGCAGAGACAATAAAGCGCGGTGCAGACAGCTTGTCCGGCGTCGTCTGGCCTCCCCGGAAGACGGTATTTGCCTGCGCGGCGCGCTTGCAATGGGGGCACACGAAGAGATGCGCGATGACCGGGGTCGGCTCGTCCGTGAGCAATTCCGAGCGGAACCACTTCATCTCGACATGGCAGTCCGGGCAGACCGGAGCTTCCAGCTGCTCCGCAGCGCTCCTGAGACGATCAACCATGGTGTGCCCCCGCCGTTTTCCAAGGAATAGCGGAATACCCATCGTTGGTCTGCATCAAAAGATACTCTGCGCGAATGGGCAGGGCCCGGGCACCAAGGCGATTACAGCCGCCTGAGCGCCACGCTCTCCACCGTGTGGTCGGCGCCCTTCTTGAGGATCAGCGTCGCACGGGGCCGGGTCGGCAGGATGTTGTCCTCGAGATTGGCGAGGTTGGTACGCTCCCAGATCGCGATCGCGGTCGCGGTGGCTTCCTCGTCCGACAACAGAGCATAGCGGTTGAAGTAGGATTTTGGATTGGTGAATGCGGTGTCGCGCAGCGCCAGGAAGCGCTTGATGTACCATTGCCGCAGCGCCGCCTCGTCGGCGTCGATATAGACCGAGAAATCGAAGAAGTCGGAAACCACCGGCACCGCCTTGCCGTCGCGCGGCAGCTTGCCGGTCTGCAGCACGTTGACGCCTTCGACGATCAGGATGTCGGGCTGGTCGATCTCGGCCCATTGGTTCGGCACGATGTCGTAGGTCAGATGCGAATAGACCGGCGCGCGGACGTGGCGACGGCCAGCCTTGATGTCGGAGAGGAAGTTGAGCAGCATCGGCAGATCGTAGCTCTCCGGAAAACCCTTCTTCTGCATGATGCCGTGCCGCTCGAGCACCGCATTGGGATAGAGAAATCCGTCCGTGGTGATCAGCTCGACTTTCGGCCGCGGCGACCAGCGCGCCAAGAGGGCCTGGAGCACGCGTGCCGTGGTGGATTTCCCGACCGCCACCGAGCCGGCGACGCCGATGATGTAGGGCACCTTGCGGTCCCTGATGTTGAGGAACTGGCGCTCGGCGTAATACAGCCGCTGCATGGCATCGACGTAGATCGACAACAGGCGCGACAGCGGCAGATAAATGTCTTCGACCTCCTGCAGGTCGAGGCGATCGTGCAGCGAACGCAGCCGGTCGAACTCGCCCGGCTCGAGCGTCATCGGCGTATCGTCGCGCAGTCGCGCCCATTCCTCACGCGTATAAACGCGGTAGGGATTGTACTGCTGCTCGGGTGCGCGGATATCCATGACGCCGCCTTTCCGTTGCGATCTATTCGCCCTTGCCTAGCCGCCCTTGCGCGACGCCTTCTCTTCCAGCCCCGACATCGAGGTCCGCTTGTCCAGCGCGGCCTCGACCTCTTCCAGCTTTATGCCGCGCGCCTTCAGCAGCACAAGGAAATGATAGAGCAGGTCGGCACTTTCAGCGATCAGATGCGCGCGATCGTTTTCGACTGCAGCGATTACGGTTTCGACTGCTTCCTCGCCGAACTTCTTGGCGCAATGCTCGGGGCCTTTGTCGAGCAGCTTGCGGGTATAGGATGCTTCGCCGCCGGACGCTGCGCGGACGTCGATGGTTTCGGCCAGATCATGGATCGTGAAACGCGGCATCGGACTCACTCGGAAACACGCTTGAAAGCAAGCTTGGCAACACATTTGGCCACGGCGGCCATCCACATCCGCCAATGTAGCATCGTTACGAACCGGAGTCGTCAGGCATCCAGGCGCATCGGCAGCCCACGCCGCGCCATGTGCTCCTTGGCCTCACGAATGGTGAATTCCCCGAAATGGAAGATCGAAGCCGCCAGCACCGCGGTGGCGTGCCCGTCGCGGATACCGTCGACGAGATGGTCGAGATTGCCGACGCCGCCCGAGGCTATCACGGGAACGGGAACGCTGTCGGCGATCGCGCGGGTCAGCGGAATATCGAATCCCTGCCTTGTGCCGTCGCGGTCCATCGAGGTGAGCAGGATTTCACCGGCGCCGAGCGAAACCACCTCCTGCGCGTATTCGATCGCGTCGATGCCGGTCGAGTTGCGCCCGCCATGGGTGAAGATCTCCCAGCGGTCGCCGCCCGGACGCTTGACGCGCTTGGCGTCGATCGCGACCACCACGCACTGCTCGCCGAATTTTTCAGCGGCTTCCTTGACGAATTCGCGCCGCGACACCGCGGCACTGTTGATCGAGACCTTGTCGGCGCCGGCGCGCAGCAGCGTCTTGATGTCGTTGACCTCGCGCACGCCGCCGCCGACGGTCACAGGCATGAAGCAGGCTTCCGCCGTGCGCCGGACCACGTCCAGCATGATGCCGCGGTTCTCGTGGGTCGCGGTGATGTCGAGGAAGGTGAGCTCGTCGGCGCCGGCGGCGTCATAGGCGATGGCGGCTTCGACGGGATCGCCGGCATCCCTGAGATCGACGAAGTTGACGCCCTTGACGACGCGGCCGTCCTTGACGTCGAGGCAGGGGATCACGCGCACCTTGAACATGGGTCAGCTCCTGCGCGCGTCGCGGATCAAGGTGAGGGCGGCGGCGGGATCGAGCCGGCCGTCATAGAGCGCGCGGCCGGCGATCGCGCCGGCGAGCTTCTTCGCGCGCGGCGTCAGCATGGCTTTCACGTCCTCGATCGAGGCGAGGCCGCCGGAGGCGATCACGGGAATCGAAATGGCATCGGCCAGCGCGATGGTCGCCTCTAAGTTCAAGCCCTTGAGCAAGCCGTCGCGCGCGATGTCGGTGAAGATGATGGCGGCAACGCCCGCATCCTCGAAGCGCTTGGCGATCTCGAGCACCGTGACCTGCGACGTCTCGGCCCAGCCCTCGACCGCGACCTTGCCGTCGCGCGCGTCGAGCCCGACCGCGACGCGGCCGGGGAATGTCTTCGCGGCGGACTTCACCAGCTCGGGATCGCGCACCGCGGCGGTGCCGATGATGACGCGGGTGATGCCCTTGTCGAGCCAGGCTTCGACGGTCGCGAGATCCCGAATGCCGCCGCCGAGCTGGACCGGGATCTCGATCGTCTTCAGCATCGCCTCGACGGCGTCAGCATTCACAGGCTTGCCGGCGAAGGCGCCGTCGAGGTCGACGACGTGGAGATATTCAAAGCCCTGCGCGGCAAAGCTCTGCGCCTGTGCGGCCGGATTGAGATTGAACACGGTCGCGCGCGCCATGTCGCCTTGCTCGAGGCGCACGCACTGGCCGTTCTTGAGGTCGATCGCGGGAAAGAGAATCACGGTTTCCATCGCAAGAAGTTCGAGATCAGGGCCAAGCCGAAACGCTGGCTCTTCTCGGGGTGGAATTGCGTGCCGATGGCGGTGTCCTTGCCGACGATCGCCGTGACGGGTCCGCCATAGTCTGCGCGCGCGAGCACGTCCGCCTCGCTGGCGGGATTGAGGTGATAGGAGTGCACGAAATAAGCGTGCTGGCCCTTCGGGCCGAGCGGCAGCTTGTCGAGCACCGGATGCTCCCTGAGCACCTCGAGCGTATTCCAGCCCATGTGCGGAATCTTCAGGCTTTCATCGCGCGGCGTGATCTTCTCGACGTCGCCGCCGATCCAGTTCAGCCCTTCGGTGACGACATGCTCCTTGCCGCGGCTCGCCATCAGCTGCATGCCGACGCAGATGCCGAAGAACGGCCGCGCCTTGACGCGCACCGCTTCGGTGATGGCCTCGACCATGCCGTTGACGGCATCGAGCCCGCGCCGGCAATCGGCGAAGGCACCGACACCGGGCAGCACCAGGCGGTCAGCCTCGTAAGCCTGGTCCGGATCGCTGGTAACAAAGACCTTTTGCGGGCTCTCCAGGCTGCGCGCGGCGCGCTCGAAGGCTTTCGCGGCGGAATGCAGATTGCCGGAACCGTAATCGATGATGGCGACGCTCATCTTGACCCTCCCGGTTCTGGAAACAACCCAATGATGCCGCCGGCCGGAATCGGCGGCGGGTTCGAGAATGGCTGACCCGGCACATTCCGGGTCGGCGGCGGGCCGCCGCGGTCGACGGCCCATTGATCGCCAGCGCTACCGTTCTGCTTCTGGCTCCAGCGCTCGAAGAAGCGGCGCTCCGCAGTATCGCTGTCGTCGGCGACGACGATGTCGAGCTGCCGCCACTTGCCGCGCGACAAGGTCCAGCGGCGCAGGCTCGAGGCTTCGAGGCCCATCAGCACCGCGACGATGCAATCGGCGAAGAAGATCGAGGAGCGCCCGACGCCGAGGCTCGACAGCCCCGCGTTGAACGCGGCCAGGAAGATCAGATAGCCGATCAGCGCCAGCCACAGCCGATTCCACAACAGCCAGAACGGACCGAAGATCATCGCCCAGAAATGAAAGCCGTCGCGCACGAACACGAACTTGTCGGTCGCGCGCGGGTCGGCTCCTGCGGGTGAGGGAGCGTGAACTGTGTAGACAGGCATGGTGATGCCCCGTTCTCGAAATTCAGTGATGCCGCCAGCAGCGATCGCCGCAAGACGGAAGATGTCAGCCGCCGAGCGAGCCCTTGGTGGACGGGATTTCGCCCGCCGCCTTCGGATCGATCGCCACGGCCGCGCGGAGCGCCCGAGCCAGACCCTTGAAGCAGGACTCGGCGATATGATGGCTGTTATCGCCATATAGGGTCTCGACGTGGAGAGTCACGCCGGCGTTGATGGCAAAAGCCTGGAACCACTCGCGCACCAGCTCGGTGTCGAACTCGCCGATCTTGTGCCGGGGGAAGTCGGCCTTGAACACCAGGAACGGGCGGCCCGAGATGTCGATCACCACGCGCGTCAGCGTCTCGTCCATGGGCATGTGCACGCCGGCATAGCGGGTGATACCCGCCATGTTGCCGAGCGCCTGCTTGACCGCCTGGCCAAGCGCAATGCCGGTGTCTTCGGTGGTATGGTGATAATCAATGTGCAGGTCGCCCACCGCCTTGACCGTGAGGTCGATGCGGGAATGGCGGGCGAGAAGATCGAGCATATGGTCGAAAAAGCCGATGCCGGTCGCGATATTGGCCACGCCGGTGCCATCGAGGTTCACGGAGACCTCGATGTCGGTTTCCTTGGTGTTGCGCTTGATCGTCGCGGTGCGCATTGAAAGCTGGCTTTCATCCTAGCTAGGGAGCCGAAAACGCCAGTCTCTTAACAGCCAAATGACACCTTCGCTACTGCGGGAACGGCCGGCCGGACCTCTACTTCTGCCTATGGTGAGCGAAATTCGGCCCGGAACGGCCCGTTGTGCCCTTCGTCCCGACCGCCTAAATCAGGCCGGACAGTGAGGTATTCATGCAGGACTCCCAGAGCAGCTCGCCGGGCTGGCACGGCACCACGATTCTAACGGTCCGCAAGGGCGGCAAGGTGGTGGTCGGCGGCGACGGCCAGGTCTCGATCGGCCAGACCGTGATCAAGTCCAATGCCAAGAAGGTCCGAAAGCTCGGCAAGGGCGACGTGATCGGCGGCTTTGCCGGCGCCACGGCTGACGCCTTCACGCTGTTCGAGCGGCTCGAATCCAAGCTCGAGCAATATCCGGGGCAGCTGACCCGGGCGGCGGTGGAGCTCGCCAAGGACTGGCGCACCGACCGCTATTTGCGGCGGCTGGAAGCGATGATGATCGTGGCCGACAAGGACGTCTCCCTGGTGCTCACAGGCACCGGCGACGTGCTCGAACCCGAGGCCGGCGTGATGGCGATCGGCTCCGGCGGCAATTACGCGCTGGCGGCGGCCCGGGCCCTGCTCGACACCGACAAGGACGCCGAGACCATCGTCCGCCGCTCCCTCGACATCGCCGCGGACATCTGCGTCTACACCAACCGGAATCTGACGATCGAGAGCCTGGCGACGGGATAGGTCATGGCGCCTGCCTACGCCTTCCGTCCCATGACCGCGGCCGACATGCCGCTGATCCGGCGCTGGCTCGCCGCACCGCATGTTGCCGAATGGTGGCATGATCCGGAGACGCTTGAATTCGTCGGCGGCGACCTCGATCATCCTGACCTAGCGCAGTTCATCGTCAGCCTTGACGGCCGGCCTTTCGCCTACCTGCAGTGCTACCGGCTCGGCGATTGGCATATCAGCTTCGGCCCGCAGCCCGTGGGCACTCGCGGCCTCGATCAGTTCATCGGCGAGGCCGACATGCTCGGATGCGGCCACGGCTCCGCTTTCATCCGCGCCTTCACCGACCAGCTCTTCGCGCGCGGTGTGCCGCGCATCGTGATAGACCCGAGTCCTTCCAATGCGCGCGCGATTCGTGCCTATGAGAAAGCTGGCTTCGTGCCGCAGCACGAGATCGTCACGCCCGATGGTCCCGCACTCCTGATGATCCGAGACCCATGACGCTCGCCGCAAGCCCCGCCGCCAAGACCACATTCCCGCCGCTCGCCTGGGCCGGCATCGCGCTGTTGCTGCTGGCGCTGCAGGCCGCGATCCTGCTGGCGATGGGGCGGGTGCCGATCTGCGCCTGCGGCACCATCAAGCTGTGGCACGGCGTGGTGAACAGCTCGGAGAATTCTCAGCAGATTGCAGACTGGTACACGTTCTCACACGTCCTGCACGGCTTCCTGTTCTACGGCCTGACCTGGCTGCTGTTCGCGCGGTTTCCCTTGCTGTCTCTCTCCTGGCCCGCACGGCTGATCATCGCCATCCTGATCGAAGGCGCCTGGGAGATCGTCGAGAACTCGCCCTTCATCATCGAGCGCTACCGCGCCGGCACGATCTCGCTGGATTATTACGGCGACAGCATCCTCAATTCGGTCTCGGACAATCTGGCCATGATCTTGGGGTTCCTGGCCGCTCGCGCGCTGCCTGTCACCGCGACCGTGCTGCTGGGCATCTCCTTCGAGATCGTGCTGGCGCTCCACATTCGCGACAATCTGACGCTCAATATCCTGATGCTGATCCATCCGATCGATGCCGTGAAGCAGTGGCAATCCGGCCCGCCGATCATCTGACCCAAAATGCGGCTTGTCCTTGGCCGTCTCTCGCCCTAGCTAATCAGACATGACAGACTTCTCCCCCCGCGAAATCGTTTCCGAACTCGACCGTTTCATCGTCGGCCAGGGCGACGCCAAGCGCGCCGTCTCGATCGCGCTGCGCAACCGCTGGCGGCGGCAGCAGCTCACCGGCTCCTTGCGCGAGGAGGTGCTGCCGAAGAACATCCTGATGATCGGCCCCACCGGCGTCGGCAAGACGGAAATCGCGCGGCGACTCGCCAAGCTCGCGAATGCGCCGTTCCTGAAGGTCGAAGCGACCAAGTTCACCGAGGTCGGCTATGTCGGCCGCGACGTCGAGCAGATCATCCGCGATCTCGTCGAGGTCGCAATCGCGCAGGTGCGCGAGCGAAAGCGCAAGGACGTGCAGGCGCGCGCCCAGCTTGCCGCCGAGGAGCGCGTGCTGGATGCGCTGGTCGGCGCCAATGCGAGCTCGGCGACACGGGAATCCTTCCGCAAGAAACTGCGCGCCGGCGAACTGAACGACAAGGAAATCGAGATCGAGACGCAGTCGTCGGGCGGCGGCATGCCGATGTTCGAGATCCCGGGCATGCCGGGCGCGCAGATGGGCGCGATCTCGCTCGGCGACATCTTTGGCAAGCTCGGCGGCCGCAGCAAGACTCGCCGGCTGACAGTGGAAAGCTCGCACGAGATCCTCGTCAACGAGGAATCCGACAAGCTCTTGGACACCGAGCAGCTGACGCTGGAGGCGATCAGCGCGGTCGAGAACAACGGCATCGTGTTCCTGGACGAGATCGACAAGATCTGCGCCCGCGACGGCCGCGTCGGCGGCGACGTCTCGCGCGAGGGCGTGCAGCGCGATCTCCTGCCGCTGATCGAGGGCACCACGGTCTCGACCAAGCACGGCGCGGTCAAGACCGACCACATCCTGTTCATCGCTTCCGGCGCCTTCCACGTCGCCAAGCCGTCCGACCTCTTGCCGGAATTGCAGGGCCGCCTGCCGATCCGCGTCGAATTGCAGGCGCTGACCCGCGACGACATGCGCCGCATCCTGACCGAGCCCGAGGCCTCGCTGATCAAGCAATATGTCGCCCTGATGCAGACCGAAGGCGTGACACTCGACATCACCGACAGCGCCATCGATGCGCTGGCCGACATTGCGGTTGCCGTCAATTCAACGGTCGAGAATATCGGCGCCCGGCGGCTGCAGACCGTGATGGAGCGGGTGCTGGACGAGATCTCCTTCACCGCCCCCGACCGCAACGGCGAGACGGTCCGGCTCGATGCGGATTACGTGCAAAAGCACATCGGCGACCTCGCCAAGAATGCGGATCTGAGCCGCTTCATTTTGTGATTCGGAGCGGTCACGCTATTGATGCGGCGTGACCGTACGCATCCTGCAAAATCCCTGGCGGCTCCTGCTCGCGATCAACGCGGCGGTCATCGTCGGCGTGCTCATTCACAAGATCCAGCTGCCGCCCTACGTCCCCTACATCCATCTCCTGGTCGACTATCATTTCGGCTTCATCAAGCGCGCGCTGATCGGGGCAATCGTCGCGCTGTTCACCGACAAGGTGCCGGTATGGCCGGTGTTCGCGCTCGGCGGGGCGACGTGGCTGGCAACGCTGGGTCTCTATGCCAGGCTCTTCCAGAACACGTTCGGCTTCTCCGCGAAAACGCTGCCGCTGTTCGTCTTCACCGCGGGCTCGCCGTTCTTCCTGAAGAACTTCATGCACACGCTCGGCCATTTCGATATCTATGGCTGCGCGCCGGCGATCATCCTGCTGCTGATGCCGGCGGGCTCGCTGGTCTTCGTGGCGACGGCTGCGCTGTTCTCGATCGTTCTCGTGCTGATCCACCACATTCATCTCTTGATGTACGTGCCGACGATCATCACCATCGTCGTGATCCGGCATTACCTTGCTTACGGTTGTGACCGCAGCAATGTTGTCTTCGGCGGGGTCGCTCTCGCCATTGTCTCCGCGCTGTTCTTCGCCGCGCAGTTTCTGGGAACGATGCCGGTCCCCGAAGCGGACTTCGTCGCCTATCTCAAAAGCCGGATGGCCGATCCTGCGCGCATCGACCTCTTGCAATTCGCCTACATCTGGTACCAGCCGCTGGCGAAGGAGGTTGCCGACACCTGGGGCCGCCTGCCGCACAACATCCTCGGCGTGCCCGTGTTCGCAGCTCTGATCTGGCTGCACGCGCCGCTGTGGCGCTTCTTTGCCAGCCTGATCGGCGCGCTCGCCAGCGATCTGCACAAGCGGCTCGTCATCGCAGCACTGGTCGGCATCAGTGTCGCCTATCTCGTGATGTTCGCGATGGTGTTCGACTATTCACGCTGGATCTCGAACTGGGCGGTCTGCATGTTCCTGATCCTGCACGCGGTGAAGATGCTGCCGGCCAAGCAGGAAGCAGCGCCGATTCCGGCGGAGGATCGCAAGACCAGCATTTTCGGTTTGATCCTCACGTTGATCCCACGCGTCGGAATCATCCGACCGTTTTAGAGGTAGACCCAGCCTCAGAGAAGGTGAGCTCCCTCACCCGCTTGCGGACAGGGCTATCGCATTTGAGATTTTCCCTGCGGCCATCCTTCGAGACGCCCGCTTGAGGCGGGCTCCTCAGGATGAGGTCGGAGTGCGCGGTGGCAGTTTCAACGGGCACTGACGCCGATTAGCCTCATCCTGAGGAGGCGCGTCAGCGCCGTCTCGAAGGACGAGGCGTGCGCGCAGACCGCCGCCACAAGTCATATGCGATTGCCCTGCGCTTGCGGGGGAGGGTTGGGGAGAGGGTGTCTCCACAGAGGGATTCCCCAAGAGGAGAGAACCCTCACCCGCCGCGCTTCGCGCGTCGGCCTCTCCCGCAAGCAAGCGGGAGAGGCAAGGGAAGCCGCATGCGCCGAGACTGCTACCCTCTCGCCCGCCTGATCCGCACATACAGCGCCCCCTCGCCGCCGTGGCCGATCGCGGCTTCCTCGAAGCCGACTACGAAGGCGCGGAATTCCGGCAGGCTGAGCCATTCCGGCACTTGGCGGCGGAGCACGCCGCTTTCGCCGCCGCTGCGTCCCTTGCCGGTGATGACGAGCACGAAGGTGAGGCCGTCCTGATGGGCGCGGTGCAGGAAGCCGGCCAGTGCGCGATGGGCGCGCATCTGGGTCATGCCGTGCAGATCGAGCCGCGCCTCGATCTCGCTGCGGCCGCGCGACAGCTTGGTTCGCTCGCGCTTGCCGAGCGGCGCTAGCGGCGGAATCGACGGCTTTGCAGCGCGCGGCGCCGGTGCAGCGGCAACCGGCCTTGACGGTGGCGAAGTCCTCGTCACCTGGGACCCGGGCGAAGATTCGGCGCGCGGGGTAGCATGCGCCTTGGCCCCGCGATGCTTCCGCAGCGGCTTGACATGCTTTGCGACGAGATCCCACAGCTCGCGCTCCTCCTCGCTCAGCGCGCGACGGCGCGGCGAGGAGCGAGGCTCCAGCACGGGCGGACGGGACGGCCGTTTCATTGCGGGCGATGAGGACGATTCTTTGCCGGACGGCGCGGCTCAGGGGCAGGCTCGATCGCGGGACGCGGCACCGGCAGCGGAACCGGGCCGGCGACGGCGACTGTTTCGGTCTTGCCTTGCGCCGCCGCGGCGACGGGCGTGCCGGTCTTTGCCGGATCGGTCTGCGGAAACAGCTTTGCGATCTTCTCGGCGGGCCTTGGGTCCGGGATTGGCAGCTTCGCGGCGCGCGGGGCGGGATCGAGGCTCTTCGGCACCAGCATCACGAATTGCATGGGGTGGCGCAGCCGGCCGGAGACACGGCCGGCATCCGCGCCGGCGCCGAAAAACAGATCGGCCCGTGCTGGCCCGATGATGGCAGAGCCGGTGTCCTGCGCGATCATCAGCCGGCGGAACGGCGTCTTGGCGCGTTCTGACTCGATCGGAAGCTCGCCCTCGATGAAGAACGGCGTGCCGTAGACATGCAGCGATTTGTCGACGGCGATGGAGCGCCCCGCGGTCAAGGGAATGCCTTGCGCGCCGACTGCCTCCTCCTTGTCGGAGAGATTGACCTCGCGGAAGAAGATGTAGGCGCGGTTCGCGCGGCGCAGCTCCTTGGCGCCGTCGGGATTCTGCGCCATCCACTCCCTGATCTTCTGCATCGACATCTCCTCTCTCGGGATGATGCCGCGCTCGATCAGGATGCGACCGACCGCCGTGTAGGGATAGCCGTTATAGGCGTCGTAATTGAGTCGAACCGAGCTGCCGTCGTCGAACTTGATGCGGGCCGAGCCCTGGATCTGCGCGAACAACAGATCGGTCGGATCCTTCAGCCAGGCGATCTCGAGCCCCCGGCCGGCGATCTTGCCGTCCTCGATCTCGCCGCGGTCGTAATAGGGCACCAGCTTGCGGCGGCCGATCTTGCGATAGACCGGGCCCTTGTTGGGCAGGCTGAGCGCATCCTGCTTGTAGCCGCGCACAAACAAGTTCGAGGGACGGCGATAGACCGGCACGTTGTAGACATCGGACTGCGTGCGCGCCCCCTCCAGCACCGGCTCGTAATAGCCGGTGACGAAGCCTTCGGGCTCGCCGAGCCGCGAGATCCGCAGCGGCGTGAAATTCTCCTCGAAGAAGGTCTTCGCTTTGCCGTCGTCGGCGAGATCGAGCGTTTTAGCGACGCGGCAGGGCTCACCCAGCGATGTGCCCAAAGCTTTGGGCTCGGCCTTGGCTTCGCCGTTCTGCGCATTGATCGGCTTGCAGCTGGCGCGGAAGGTCTTGTACGCGGCGAGATGATTGTCGTCGCCCCACCCCTTCACGTCCGCCCAGGCCAGCGGCAGATATTGCGCGCCGGGAATTTCGAAGGGCAGGGTGAGCTGCGGATAGGGCAAGGCTCGTGGCGGAGCGGCAGGCGTTCGCGGCAGATGGTGGTGGTGGCTGCGATGGTGACGCCGCGCCGCCTCGGCGCCGAGCGAAAACGACGACAGCGCGACGGCAGCTGCGCAAAGCGCCGTCGCGCCGTTCTTCAGGAAGATCTTAATTCGCGCTTCCGGTGCCAACCAGCTTCCAGTTCGGATCGCGAGAGGAGGTGTCGCGGGCGAAAGTCCAGATATCGGTGATATCGGCGACCGTGTCGGCGCTGCCGTCGACGATGTTGCCGGCCTTGTCGCGGGTGGCCGAGATCATCTGCGAGACGAAGCGCACGGTGAGCTGCGCACTGCGATCGCGCAACTCGGCGCCGACGAGCTCGGCCTTGTCGATCGACACGAAGCGCGTCTCGGTCTTCTGCTCGTTCTTCTCGCGTTCCTTGATTGCAGCGTCGAAGCTTTCATAGACGTCCGACGACAACAGATCGCGCAGCGCGCGGCGGTCGCCATTGGCAAAAGCGAGCACGATCATCTCGTAGGCGCCGCGCGCGCCCGAGAGGAAATGGCGCGGGTCGAAGCTGGAATCCTTCTCGACGATGGCATCGAGACCCTGCGCCAGCGGCGTGCCCGGCTCGGTCAGCCCCTTCCAGCGATCGGACGGCGCGGTCGGCTCGGCCGTCGGCGCCAGCGGGGCCTGGTCGATCACCTTGCCCGGCATGGTCACGACGTTGTTGTCCTGGGCGCCTCCGAGCGCGTTGCGGGCGGCGGTGCGATCGAACGGCGGCCGCTCGTTGCCGGTGCGCTGCCCCAGCACGCTACGCAGCCGCAAGAAGATGAAGACGGCCAGCGCCAGGAATATGATGGTGTAGATGTCCACGTCGTATTCGCTTTCTGGTCTTTGCAGGGCTCGTTGCCGGGAAAATCAATCCGGCCAGTAGACCGTTCCTTACGGAAACGGCAAGTCTACATCACCATTTTGGGTCCACGTCAGGTCCGTGGGATGTAGGCACGAAATCTGGCCCGGCCAATGGCGCCTTTTGGCACAGCGCCAAGTGTAGCGCGTTTTATGCTTAAGGGGAAACCCGATCCTGCCCGGAAATGGCGCATCTTCAATCGTTTAAGGCGAAATTTCGCGGAAAAGGCAGGAGGAACGTCAAAGGCGCGATTGCGGCCCGAATTCCCGGTCCGGGACCGTTCGTCCTTGTGGAACGAGCCGGCCCTATGTTAGCCAACCGCCGCGAAATTCAGCCCCAATCGGGTAAGGAGACACTTTCATGACCAACGGTAACGGTACCCCTCCCGAGGCGGCCCAGGCTCCCCAGCTCAACGTGCTGGCGCAATACACCAAGGACCTCTCGTTCGAAAATCCCAACGCGCCGAGCTCGCTGCAGCCGCAGAGCCAGCCGCCGCAGATCAACATCCAGATCAACGTCAACGCCAACAATCTCAGTGAACAGGAATTCGAGGTGACGTTGTCGGTCGAGGGCAAAGCCGAGACCGCCGGTAAAGTGATGTTCTCGTTCGAGCTCGCCTATGCCGGCGTGTTCCGGATCGTCAACGTGCCCAAGGAGAACCTGCACCCGCTGGTCATGATCGAGTGCCCGCGCCTGTTGTTCCCGTTCGCACGCGAGATCATTGCGACGGCGGTGCGCGATGGCGGGTTCCCGCCGCTGATGCTGGATCCGGTCGACTTCGTCGGTCTGTACCGCCAGAACATGGAGCGGCAAATGGCCGCTCAGGGCGGACAGGCCGGTCAGGCCTGAGCCGCCGCCAGCGCGACTGGAGCGGGCAGGTACTCGTTCCAGATCGCCTTGTCGCCGAGCGTTGCGATGAAGGCCCGATGGGCCTCGCGCTCGGCTTCGGAAATCCGCGGCGCGAGCGGCACCGGGCGTTGCCGCCGCGGCGCATCGCCGGCGCTATTGACCCTGATCTCCTCGGCGTCCGAGGCCAGCAGCAGCTGCGACTGCCGCGCTCCAACCAGATCGACATAGACCTCGGCGAGCAGCTCGGCGTCCAGCAGCGCGCCGTGCTTGGTACGGTGTGAATTGTCGATCGAATAGCGCGAGCAGAGATCGTCGAGCCGGTTGGACACGCCGGGATGCTTGCGACGCGCCAGCAGCAGCGTATCGACCAGGCGCTCGCGCGGGATCGCAGCGCGCTTGATGCGGTCGAGCTCGGCGTTGATGAAGCCGATGTCGAACGAGGCGTTGTGGATCACCAGCGGGGCGTCGCTGATGAACGCCAGAAAGTCGTCGGCGACCTCGTGGAACAACGGCTTGGTCGCCAGGAATTCGGACGACAATCCGTGTACCGCAAACGCTTCCGCCGGCATGTCCCGCTCGGGGTTGATGTAGACGTGATACGTCTGTCCGGTCGGCATGCGGTTGAAGATCTCGACGCAGCCGATCTCGACCAACCGATCGCCGCGCAGCGGATCGAGGCCGGTGGTTTCGGTGTCGAGGACGATTTCGCGCATGTCTCTTGGAAGCCGTGTGAGGCGGCGAATCAGGTCCGCCGCTGCGGCATCTTAACGACCTCGGCCAGGATGTGCGCGATTTGGGCCCGTACGGGGTCAAGTCCGTGTGAGGTATCCACCACGAAATCGGCCCGCTTGCGCTTCTCGGCATCCGGCATCTGCTTGGCGATGATGGCATCGAGCTTGGCCTCGTCCATCGTGCCGCGCGCCAGCACCCGCTGGCGCTGCAGCTCGGGCGAGGTCGAGACCACGACCACGGCATCGACCCGCTTCTCGCCGCCGGTCTCGAACAGCAGCGGGATGTCCAGCACCACGACCGGCGCCTTGGCGGCCTCGGCGTCGGCAAAGAATTTCTGCCGGGACGCGCCGAGCATGGGATGAACGATCTGCTCGAGCTGCTTGATCGCGGCGGGATCGTGCACGACACGCGCCGACAGCTTTTGCCGGTCGACCTTGCCATTCGCGGTGGTGCCGGGGAAGGCGGCCTCGATCGCGGGAGCGGCCTCGCCCTCATAGAGCTGATGCACGGCGGCATCGGCGTCGTAGACGGGGACGCCGGCCTCCGCGAACAATGTCGCGGTGGTGGATTTGCCCATCCCGATCGAGCCGGTCAGTCCGAGAATTCGCATCAGCACCCAGCCTTCTCTCGCATCTACACCGCAATTAGCTGCTCGCTGCGCAGATACGCAAGCAGCGGCAGCAGCGGCAGGCCGAGAATGGTGAAATGGTCGCCCTCGATGCGCTCGAACAGATGGATGCCGAGGCCCTCGAGCTGATAGGCGCCGACGCTTCTGGTCACAGCGTCGCCCGCGGCGTCGAGATAGGCCGAAAGATCGGCTTCGCTCATTCCCCGCATGGTCATGCGCGCCACGGAAACGTCCTCGAAGAGAATCCTGCCATCCTGCGCCACGGCGACGGCGGAATTCAGCTCGTGCGTCTGACCGGCGAGATCGCGCAATTGCGCCAGCGCCTGGGTGCGGCCTGCCGGCTTATTGAAGAGACGGCTCCCAAGCGCCAGCGTCTGGTCGGCGCCGATCACATAATGTCCGGGATAACAGGCAGAAACAGCCTTGGCCTTTTCGCGGGCCAGCAGCAGGGCGATCTCGCGCGGGTTGGAGAGCTTTGACGCGGCCTGGATGCCACGCTCGTCGATATCGGCGGTGACGGCTTCGAAGTCGAGCCCGGCATCGCCCAGCAGCATTTTGCGCGCGCTGCTTTGCGAGGCCAGGATCAACGGACTTTTGCCGCGCCACAGACTCATCGGCGACACTTACTCGGACGGCCGGTTGCGCTGGCGATCGCTATACAGCTTCATGATCGCCGCCGCGGTTTCCTCGATGGAGCGGCGCGTGACGTCCAGCAGCGGCCAGTCATGCTTGGCGCTCAGCTTGCGCGCGAACGCGACCTCCTCCGTGACCGACTGCTTGTCGGTGTAGGTATCGCTACCGCTGCTGGACTCGGCGCCCATGGACAGCAGGCGGTTCTGCCGGATCTGAATCAGGCGTTCCGGCGTCGCGTGCAGGCTGACCACCAGCGGCCGCGTCAGCGTCTCCAATTGCGGGGGCACCGGAATGCCCGGCACCAGCGGCACGTTGGCGGTGCGAATGCCGCGATTGGCGAGATAGATCGATGTCGGCGTCTTCGATGTCCGGGACACCCCGACCAGTACCACGTCGGCCTCGTCGAGACCTTCGACATGCTGACCGTCGTCATGGATCATCGTGTAGTTCAAGGCATCGATGCGCTTGAAATATTCCGCGTTGAGCACGTGCTGGGCGCCGACACGGCCGGTGGTCGCTGCTCCCAGATAGGCCTCGAACAGCTGCATCACCGGTCCGATGATCGACAGGCTCGGAACATTGATCTGCTTGCACTTATCCTCGAGTCTGGCGACCAGATCCTTCTCGAGTAGCGTGAACAGCACGATCCCTGGCGCTTCCTCGATCTCATCAAGCACGCGGTCGAGCTGCTTCTGGCTGCGCACCAGCGGATAGACGTGCTCGACCGGCGTCACGTTGGCGTATTGGGCCGCGACCGCGCGCGCCACGGTGATGAGCGTCTCACCCGTGGAGTCCGAGACCAGGTGGAGATGGAAATAATTGTTCGAGGTCGGCACAAAAACCCTTTGAATTTCGTTGGGGTGGTTTGTGGATTTCTGTGGAGCTTAACCTCTCGGAAAGGGATGTGCGACACCAGGGGCGGGACAAGGCGTGATTTTCTTCACACCGCTGCCGGTCAGGACAAATCCGACGCCTCGCCGAGAGGGAAGCGGGATTGCGCGGACAAGTCCCTTGATAAGCTGCCGATACAATCGCGCAAGCCTTTGAAGCCGGCTGACTTATCGGAAGTCGACAAAGGCTGTCCGGAATATGTGGATGGATGTGAACAAGCGCGCGTGAACGCGCGGACGGAATTGCGTGAGTCCAATCCACGGTCACATAGACTCAAACCTTAAGAATCTAAGATTCTAGATTTGAGGAAGGCGCTACAGAGGGATATGTGTGCGGGGTAAGACCTTAACGGGTTCTTACTATCCCCAGCGTTCCCTGCGCTGGGCAGCAAGCCGGACCCCCGAAAATGTTCGAAGACGTCTATCTCTGGATCAAGGCGCTGCACGTGATCGCCGTCATCTCCTGGATGGCCGGCATGCTCTACCTGCCGCGGCTGTTCGTCTATCACTGCGAGGCCGAAATCGGCTCGAAGCAGTCGGAGACGTTCAAGGTGATGGAACGCCGGCTGCTCAAGGCGATCATCAACCCCGCGATGATGGTCACCTGGCTCGCCGGGCTCTATCTCGCCTGGTCCGGGCATTGGTTCTCGTTCGGCTGGCTGCACGTCAAACTGGCACTGGTCCTCGTGCTCTCGGCGGTCCACGGCTATTTTTCACGCTGGGTCAAGGATTTCGCCGCCGATCGTCGCCCGCGAAGCCAGAAATTCTATCGGATTATCAACGAGGTGCCGACCGTCCTGATGATTTTCATCGTTATCATGGTGATCGTGAAGCCGTTCTAGGCAAACTGCGCGACGATTCGCTCAGCGCTTCGGCTTGCGGAGCGCTAGGCGATTTTCTATATTATCGATATCCCACCCAACGCAGGCGGATGTGGTTGTGTCCGAGCCTTCCAGAGGCCGGACCCCGCATCAGGATTGAAGCCTCACCGGCGTTCACCTTGCCAGACCTGCGGACCTTACCTGCACCTGCTCGCGTCCGCATTTCAGAGCCTCCTCGCACCCCCTCTTTTCAGGTTACCCCACAGGACCACCCCAATGCGGGAAATCAAACTCGAAGACCTCAAGTCCAAAACGCCGGCCGAGCTCGTCTCGTTCGCGGAGGAGAATGGGGTCGAGAATGCCAGCACCATGCGCAAGCAGGAGCTGCTGTTCGCCATCCTCAAGCAGCTGGCGCTCGCCGAGACCGATATTGTCGGCCAGGGCGTCGTCGAAGTTCTCTCCGACGGCTTCGGCTTTCTCCGCTCGCCCGACGCGAATTATCTGCCGGGTCCTGACGACATCTACGTGTCGCCCTCGCAGATCCGCCGTTTCGGCCTGCGCACCGGCGACACCATCGAAGGTCACATCCGCAGCCCGAAAGAGGGCGAGCGCTACTTCGCGCTGCTGAAGGTCAACACGCTCAATTTCGAGGATCCGGAAAAGGCCAAGCACAAGGTCAATTTCGACAACCTCACGCCGCTGTTTCCGAATCAGCGTTTCCGCATGGAGATCGACGATCCCACGCGGAAAGACCTGTCTGCACGCGTGATCGACATCGTCGCGCCCATCGGCAAGGGCCAGCGCGCCTTGATCGTGGCACCGCCGCGTACCGGTAAAACCGTGCTGATGCAGAACATCGCGCATTCGATCACGCACAATCACCCCGAATGCTATTTGATCGTGCTCTTGATCGACGAGCGTCCGGAAGAAGTCACGGACATGCAGCGCTCGGTGAAGGGCGAGGTCGTGTCCTCGACCTTTGACGAGCCGGCGGTGCGCCACGTCCAGGTCGCCGAGATGGTGATCGAGAAGGCAAAACGCCTGGTCGAGCACGGTCGCGACGTCGTGATCCTGCTCGATTCGATCACGCGCCTCGGCCGCGCCTACAACACCGTGGTGCCGTCATCCGGCAAGGTGCTGACCGGCGGTGTCGACGCCAACGCGCTGCAGCGTCCGAAGCGCTTCTTCGGCGCTGCCCGCAACATCGAAGAGGGCGGCTCGCTGACCATCATCGCGACCGCGCTGGTCGATACCGGCAGCCGCATGGACGAAGTCATCTTCGAAGAGTTCAAGGGCACCGGTAATTCGGAGCTGATCCTGGACCGCAAGGTCTCGGACAAGCGCACCTTCCCGGCGATCGATATCTCGCGCTCCGGCACCCGCAAGGAGGAGCTCATCACCGATCCGCAGGTGCTCAAGAAGATGTACGTGCTCCGCCGCATCCTCAATCCGATGGGGACGATGGACGCGATCGACTTCCTGCTCGACAAGCTGCGCTCGACCAAGAGCAATTCGGAGTTCTTCGACTCGATGAATACCTGAGTGCATTGCAATAAAGACTTCCGGGCGCCTTCGGGCGCCCTTTTTGTTGCGGTTTTGCTGCAGCGAAGGTGCAGCATGAGCGCCAGCCGGTGCTCGACCTAGGTTTCTCACTAACCTGTTGATATGAAAAGTAACTCTTGAAATCCTAGTCGGCCTCCTCCTGCGATCAGGCCAACTGCAGCAGAATGCTGCGGTTATATTGCGGTGCAAAATCGATTTGCTGCAGAACCTGGTGCAGCAAATCCGGTTGCTCTCGATCGCGAGAAACGGACGTTTGCGTTTTCGGCCGCAGCCGGACAAATAGGCTATGCATCCGCGAGACCAGACCATTTTCGCGCTGTCATCCGGGCGGGCGCCCAGCGCGATCGCCGTGGTCCGCGTCTCCGGCTCGCAAGCCGGCGCGGCGCTGACCGCGCTTGCGGGCCGGCTGCCGGCGCCGCGACAGGCGAGCCGTCGGCTGCTCCGGGACGGGGCGGGCCAGCCGATCGACGATGCGGTCGTGCTCTGGTTTCCAGGACCGGCCAGCGCGACCGGCGAGGATGTTGCCGAGTTTCACGTTCATGGCGGCCGGGCGGTGCTGGCGGCGCTCTTCGCTGCAATTTCCGATATCCCGAATACGCGTGCGGCCGACCCCGGCGAGTTCACGCGCCGCGCCTTCGAGAATGGCAAGCTCGACCTGACCGAGGCCGAGGGGCTCGACGACCTCATTCACGCCGACACCGATCGCCAGCGCCGCCAAGCGCTGCGCCAATTGCAGGGCCTGCTTGGCGACCGCGCGCGCGACTGGCGCGAGCGCATCATCGAGGCCTCCGCGCTGATCGAGGCCGGCATCGATTTTTCCGATGAAGGCGACGTGCCGGCGGAGCTGCGGGCGCCGGCGGTGAAAGCGATCAGAGCGCTTCACGATGAAATCGCGAAAGTGCTTGCGGCACAGGGGCATTCTGAACGGCTGCGCGAGGGCCTTGTCGTTGCCATCGCCGGCGAGCCGAATGTCGGCAAGTCGACGCTGATCAACCAGCTCGCGCGCCGCGAGGTCGCGATCGTCTCGCCGCATGCCGGCACGACGCGCGACGTCATCGAGGTGCAGCTCGACCTCGACGGCTATCCCGTCACGGTCATCGACACCGCTGGCATCCGCGAGACCGACGATCCGGTCGAGCAGGAAGGCGTGCGCCGCGCCCGCGCGCGCGCCGAGGACGCCGACCTGGTGCTGTGGCTGGTGGAGGGCGGACAAGCCGTCGATCCGGATACAATGCGCTCGCGCTGGACATTGGCGGATGGTGCTGTTCCGTCCGGCGGCTCGGTCTGGATCGTGCGCAACAAGATCGATCTCGGCAGGGTCGGAGCAGCCAGGCCGAGCGAGTTCGGGATCTCGGCAAGCCGGGGCGACGGCATGCCTGAGCTGGTCGAGGCGCTGGTGAAATTCGCTTCGGAGTTCTTCGGAACCACCGAGGGCGCCATGGTGACCCGGGCCCGCCAGCGCGAATTGTTGAGCCGGACCTCAGCCAGCTTGCGCCGGAGTCTGGACCTTGTAGAACACGGCGAGGAGCTCGCGGCCGAAGAGCTGCGGGCGGCCGCCTATGCCCTAGGCCGGCTCTTGGGCCGGGTAGACGTCGAGGACGTCCTTGGGGCCATCTTCCAGAAGTTCTGCATCGGAAAGTAGCGCTAGTTCTTCATTGTAGAACTGGCCCTGTTCCATTTCTTCTGTTTCACGTGAAACGGGGGTTCCGGTTCCGCACGGTGGTTTCTGGTCGTTTCACATGAAACAGCACCGGGGGCCCAGTGTCGGTCGGCCGTTCCGATCTAAGAGAGAGAGAGCGCCAAGGCGACGGCCGTGCTTCGAGTCTGGTCATTGCGAGGAGCCCTTGCGACGAAGCAATTCAGATTGTCTCCGCCGCGAGACCCTGGATTGCTTCGCTGCGCTCGCAATGACGGAGTATGACGCGGTTGCCCCGCGTTCGACTGGCAGCTCCGCCAAAGAGACAATGGGACGGATCGGGGGTTGTGTTCGATGGTCGTGGAATTAGGTCCCCGTTCCGTTTCACGTGAAACGCGATGTGGCTCAATGCCGCTCCTACTGTGCATGGGGTTGTTTTCGCAAAAGTGCTTCCGACCTGGACCGCGCTTGTTTCACGTGAAACACT
This sequence comes from Bradyrhizobium sp. BRP20, assembly GCF_020194215.1. Classification (NCBI taxonomy): domain Bacteria; kingdom Pseudomonadati; phylum Pseudomonadota; class Alphaproteobacteria; order Hyphomicrobiales; family Nitrobacteraceae; genus Bradyrhizobium; species Bradyrhizobium sp. BRP20. The sequence continues at coordinate 225,054 of NZ_JADYVY010000009.1, forward strand.
TCACCCGAGTTTCTACTTCCGGCTTTCTCTCCGCTAAGCTAGAAGTCCGTCCATGCGAACAGAGCGAGAGAGCTTCGACGTCATCGTCATCGGCGGCGGTCACGCCGGCTGTGAGGCCGCGGCTGCTTCTGCCCGGATGGGTGCCACGACCGCTCTGGTAACGCACCGTTTCTCGACCGTTGGCGCGATGTCCTGCAATCCCGCCATCGGCGGGCTCGGCAAAGGGCATCTGGTCCGCGAGGTCGATGCGCTCGACGGCCTGATGGGCCGTGTGAGCGATGCCGGCGGCATCCAGTTTCGCGTTCTCAATCGCCGGAAAGGTCCTGCTGTACGTGGACCCCGAGCCCAAGCCGACCGAAAACTCTATGCGGCGGCGATGCAGGCGGCGATCCGCCAGACCGAAGGTCTTTCCGTCATCGAGGGCGAAGCCGACGAGCTAGTCGTGACCGATAGCAGGGTGACGGGACTGCGTCTTGCCGACGGCCGGGAGCTCAGGGCAGGAGCCGTTGTCGTGACCACCGGCACCTTCCTCCGCGGTCTCATCCATCTCGGCGAGAAGAACTGGCCCGCCGGACGCGTCGGCGAGGCGCCTGCGATGGGCCTTTCCAGCTCCTTCGAGCGCGCCGGCTTCACTCTTGGACGTCTCAAGACCGGGACGCCGCCGCGTCTCGACGGCACCACCATCGACTGGTCCGCAGTCGAGATGCAGCCCGGCGACGAGCCGCCGGAGCCGTTCTCGGTCATGACGGAGCGGATCACGACGCCGCAGATCCAGTGCGGGATCACCCGGACCACGTCCGCGACCCATGAGGTGATCCGGGCCAATGTCCATCGCTCCCCGATGTACTCCGGCCAGATCAAGAGCTCCGGTCCACGCTATTGCCCCTCGATCGAGGACAAGATCGTCCGCTTCGGCGACCGCGACGGTCACCAGATCTTTCTGGAGCCGGAAGGGCTCGACGACACGACCGTCTATCCCAACGGCATCTCGACCTCGCTCCCCGAAGAGGTCCAGCTCGCGATCCTCGCCAGCATCCCCGGCCTGGAGCGGGTGAGGATGGTCCGTCCCGGCTACGCCATCGAATACGACCACATCGATCCCCGCGAGCTCGATCCGACCCTCCAGACCAAGCATCTGCGCGGTCTCTTCCTGGCCGGGCAGATCAATGGCACCACCGGATATGAGGAAGCCGCCGGGCAGGGCATCGTCGCCGGCCTGAATGCCGCGCTCTCCGCCAGCGGTGCCGCGCTCACCGTGTTCAACCGTGCCGACGGCTATCTCGGTGTGATGATCGACGACCTCGTCACCCGCGGGATCAGCGAGCCCTATCGCATGTTCACCTCCAGGGCCGAGTACCGGCTGACCCTGCGGGCCGACAATGCCGACCAGCGTCTGACCGAGAAAGGGATCGCTCTGGGATGTGTCGGCAGCGCCCGGATCAGGCATCATCGCGCCAAGACGGACGCCCTGAACGCTGCCCGGACGTTGTCGAAGTCCCTGACCATCACCCCGAACGAAGCCATCAAGCACGGGCTGTCGCTGAACCGGGACGGCCAACGCCGCTCGGCGTTCGAGCTGATGGCCTATCCGGAGATCGGCTGGAGCCAGGTCCGCGCGATCTGGCCTGAGCTGTCGGCGATCGATCCCGTCATCGCGACCCATCTCGAGATCGACGCGAAGTACGACGTCTACCTGGAGCGCCAGAGCGCCGACGTCGAAGCCTTCCGGCGCGACGAGGGCATGGTGCTGGCGGATGTCGATTACCAGCTCGTTCCCGGTCTCTCCAATGAAGTGCGCGCCAAGCTGGAGAAGGCACGACCGTTCACCGTCGGCCAGGCCGGCCGGATCGACGGGATGACGCCGGCGGCGCTCGGCATTCTCGCGGCCTATCTCCGCCGCGAGGCACGGAAGACTTCCAAAGCAATCGCATAAAGCCAATCGCATAGGCGTTTCACGTGAAACAGCGCGGATCGGGCGGAGATCGACCGCCATCGCGAAGACCCGGAGCGGGTGAGGGCGCCGGGCAGCGAAGTGAACCTGGAGTGGCCAGCCCGAAGATCAGCAAGGCCGCGGCCAACGACAAGGTGCTCGATTCGATCATCGCCGCTGACAAGACCGCCGCTATGAAGCTCGCTCCCGTTTCACGTGAAACCGAGGAGCGGCTTGATCGCTACATCGCGCTACTTCGGGAGTGGCAGGCCAAGACAAATCTCGTCGCGCCATCGACCTTGCCAAACCTTTGGACCCGGCACATCGCTGACTCGCTCCAGCTCGTCGATCTCGCACCGGCTGCAAAACGCTGGGCTGATCTCGGGAGCGGCGGCGGATTTCCCGGCGTCGTGCTCGCCTGCGCTATGGCCGGCACGCCTGGCGCGAGCGTCCATCTGGTCGAGCGAATCGCCAAGAAGGCCGCTTTTTTGCGCGAAGCGATCCGCGTCACCACATCTCCGGGAGTCGTACATCTCGCTGAGATCGGGGATAATGTGGATAGAATCACCGGCCCCGTCGATTGCGTCACCGCGCGTGCGCTGGCTCCGCTACATCAACTCATCGGCTTTGCGGAGCCGCTGATGCGCCAGGGCGCAAAAGCGTTGTTTCCCAAGGGTCAAGATGTAGAGGCTGAATTGACCGAAGCCGCTAAATATTGGAATATTCGGCCGCAGCTCCACCAAAGCCGCACGGGCGACGGCTGGATCGTGGAGCTCAATGCCGCCGAACGGCGCAGCTGAGGCGTTGAGGGGTGATTGGGGAATTGCGATGAGCGTGATTGACGAACCGCAGCGAGAACAGACGGCCCAAAAGACCGACGAGGTCCCCCATGGCCATCCGCGCATCCTCGCGCTGGCGAATCAAAAGGGCGGGGTGGGGAAAACAACCACAGCGATCAATCTGGGCACGGCGCTCGCGGCGATCGGCGAGCGCGTCCTGATCGTCGATCTCGATCCTCAGGGCAACGCCTCGACCGGCCTCGGCATCGATCGCCGCAACCGCTCCTGCTCGACCTACGACGTGCTGATCGGCGAAGCCGCCTTGCGCGAGGCGGTGGTCTCGACCGCGGTGCCGCGGCTGCACATCGCACCATCGACCATGGATCTCTCCGGCCTCGAGCTCGAGCTCGGCACCACGCCCGGCCGCGCCTTCAAGTTGCGCGATGCGATCGGCGCGCTCAACAACAACGTCTCGCCGGACGCCGACTACACCTACGTGCTGATCGACTGCCCGCCCTCGCTCAACCTGCTTACGGTCAACGCGATGGCGGCCTCGGATGCGATTCTGGTGCCGCTGCAATGCGAGTTCTTCGCGCTCGAAGGTCTGTCGCAATTGTTGCAGACGGTCGAGCAGGTGCGCTCGACGCTCAATCCGAACCTGTCGATCCACGGCATCGTGCTGACCATGTTCGACTCGCGCAACAACCTGTCGAACCAGGTCGTCGCCGACGTCCGCCAGTTCATGGGCGAGAAGGTCTACAAGACCATGATCCCGCGCAACGTGCGCATCTCGGAAGCGCCGTCCTACGGCAAGCCGGTGCTGGTCTACGACCTCAAATGCGTCGGCAGCGAAGCTTACTTGCGCCTCGCCACCGAAGTGATCCAGCGCGAGCGCGAGTTGCGCACCACGCATTGACGCTGCCGTAGGGTGGGTTAGCCGAAGGCGTAACCCACCACGGTCTATCTCAGTGGAAACAGAGGAGGTGGGTTACGCTTTCGCTAACCCACCCTACGATTCGAAATTCAGTTCTGGAGTGCTGCACCGTGAATCCAAGGGAGCTGGCGATGGCCGACGAAGCGCGTTCGCGACTGGGCCGGGGTCTTGCAAGTCTGATCGGTGACGTCGGCGGCGAGGCTCAGCATGTCGATCGTCCGCGCGCGCAGCGCAAGGTGCCGATCGAATTCATCAAGGCCAATCCGCGCAACCCGCGCCGCACCTTTTCGGACACCGAGCTGAAGGAGCTCTCGGAGTCCATCAAGCAGCATGGCGTGATCCAGCCGATCGTGGTGCGTCCGGTGAAAGGCGCGCAGGACCGCTTCGAGATCATTGCCGGCGAACGACGCTGGCGCGCCTCGCAGATGGCCGGGCTGCACGAGGTGCCGATCGTCCCGGTCGACATCAGCGACAGCGATGCGCTGGAATTCGCGATCGTCGAGAACGTGCAGCGCGAGGACCTCAACCCGATGGAAGAGGCGCAGGGCTATCATGCGCTCGCCAACGAGTTCAAACGCAGCCAGGAGGACATCGCCAAGGTCGTCGGCAAGAGCCGCAGTCACGTCGCCAACATGATGCGGCTGACCAAGCTGCCGGCGGAGGTGCAGGCCTTCATCGCGACCGGCGAGCTGACGGCCGGCCACGCCCGCGCGTTGATCGGCGTGCCCGATCCGCTCGCCGCCGCCAAGCGCATCGTCGAGGAAGGTCTCAACGTCCGCCAGGCCGAGGCGCTTGCGCATGAAGAGGGCGTGCCGGAGCGCAAGCCGCAGAAGGCGCGCGCCAGCGGGGGCAAGGAGAAGGATCCCGACACGATCGATCTGGAGAAGCGCGTCAGCGACGCGCTCGGGCTCAAGGTCACCGTCAATCACCGCGATCCCGGCGGCTCCGTGCAGATCAACTACCGCAACCTCGATCAGCTCGACGAGGTGATGAAGCGGCTGGCCAAGGGCGCGCTGTAGAGCCATTTTCACGCCACTCTCTCCACGCGTCATTGCGAGGAGCTCGCGACAAAATTGCGAAGCAATTTTGCGCTGAAGCGGCGAAGCAATCCAGAATCTTTCCGCGGAGGGACTCTTCGCTGCGCTCGCAATGACGTGGAGAGAGCGGAGGTCTAGCCCCGCCGTTTCGCATTCGCGGCGATCGCCATCAGCGCACGTTGGGCGATGGCAGCGGCGAGGGTGGACTGCTTGCGCGTGTCGAGGGCGGCGGTCGCCAGCTGCTCGATCACAGCGGCGAGCCGCGCCGGGCTGAAATTGCGCAGCGCGGTTTCGACCGCGGGCTTTCGTGAAAAATGCAGGCGCGGAAAGCCGCCGTCGAGCACGGCGGAGGCAGGCGTGCCGTCTGCAATCGCCAGCGCGGATTTGTGCAGCCACGCGGCCTGGCGCTGCGCGGCCGAGATGATCACGCCGGGATAGGTCCCGGCGATCATCGCTTTCGCAAACTCGGTCTCGACGATGTCGGGCCGCCCGGCGAAGGCACCGTCGACGATCGGATCGAGCTTCAGCTCCGAGGCATCGGCGACCACGGCCATGACGTCATCCAGCGTGACCTCGCCCTTGCCATGGGCGTAGAGCGTCAGCTTGCGCAGCTCGTTACGCGAGGCCTGACGGTCGCCGCCGAGGAACGACATCAGCGCCGCGCGGGCGTCCGGCGCGATGCGCAAATTCGCGATCCGCAGCTCGTCGTCCATCAGCTTGGCAAGATCGCGCTCGGTGTCGGGATAACAGCCGATCGCCACGGCGGTCTTGGCTTTCTCGCAGGTCTTGCGCAGCGGCGATTCCGGACGGAGCTCGCCGGCCTCGATCACGATGCGGCAATCCTTCACGTTCATCTCGGCCAGAGTCTCGATGCCGGAGGCAAAGCTGCGCGAGCCGGCGCGAACGCGGATGGCGCGTCGGCCGCCGAACAGCGGCACCGTCATGGCTTCGTCGACCAGGCGCGACGGCTCGGCGGAGAGCTCGTCACCGTCGAGCTTGACCAGCGAGAACGGATCGTTGGGATCGTCGACGCCGGACGCGATCAGCGCGTCGGCGCGCTCGCGCACGAGGCCGGCATCGGGACCGTAGAGCAGGATGATCGGACGGCCCGCATCGGGGCGGGCGAGGAAGGCGTCGATCTCTTTTCCGCGCAGTGCGACCATATCGTCCGATACTCGTCATTCCGGAATGCCTCGTCAGAAGGCGAACCCGGAATGACGGAAGCGTATTACGTTCCCGCGGTGAAGAACGAGGCGAGCCGGGTGGTGATGTTCTCGGCGATCTCGTTGGCGGCGCGATCCTCGGCATCGCGCACGGCGCGGGTGCGCGAGAAACGCTGATAGGACCCCGGCATGTCATAGGACACGCGCGAGAAGGTCGAGCCGGTCATCACAGACTTGCCGGTTACGACTTCGACCAGATTGTACTGGGCGTCGATGCCGAGATTTTCGCTGGTCGGCAATCCCGTTGCGGAGCTGACGATCAGGGAGGAGCGGCTGGTGGTGAAACGGATGTCGAGCCGGTGGGTCGGGGGCATGCCCGTCGCCGTGCCGTAAAGCTTGAAGGCCAGCGCGTTGCGGATCTCGACGCCGACGCGGGCCTCGCGGGAAGCATTGGGTTTGTTGATCGGGGGCAGCTCGACCCCCATCAGCTTCTCGCGCAGGCCCGGGGTGCCGTCGCTGCGCTCGGCATACATCGGCTGGAAGCAGCCGGCCGTCAGCGCCGCCAGTGCGGCAACTGCCAGCAAGCGGGCTGCGATACGGGTCCTAGCCGACAACATTCACGATCCTCTTGGGAACGATGATCACCTTGCGGACGGGCTTGCCGTCCAGGGCCAGCTTTACCGCATCGAGGGCCAAAACGGCAGCCTCGATTTCCGGATTTTGGGCCGCTGTTGCAACTGTGACCTCACCCCGCTTCTTGCCGTTGACCTGCACCACCAGGGTCACGCTGTCTTCAACCAGCAAATCGCGTTCGATTTGCGGCCAATCGGCCTCCGAAACCAGCCCCTTTTGGTCCAGAACCTGCCAGCACTCCTCGGCGAGGTGCGGCATCATCGGCGAGAACAGCTGGACCAGGATTTGGCTGGCCTCCTGGATCGCCCAAGCCAAATCTGGAGCGAGATCCGGGGCGGGCTGGCCGGCGCGCTGGAGCACCTCCGAGAATGCATTGGTGAATTCGCGGATATGCGCCAGGCAAACGTTGAAGTGCAGCCGCTCGATTCCTGATGTGACCTTGTCCAGCGCGCCGTGGGCGGCCTTGCGCAACGCCGTGGCGTCCGGGCCGAAGCTGGCCGGCCGGGCCGCCGGCGCAGCCTTGCCGAGGGTGGCGGCATCGTTCACCAGCCGCCACAGCCGCTGCACGAAGCGCGAGGCACCCTGGACGCGCTCGTCGCTCCAGATCACGTCGCGGTCGGGCGGGGAGTCCGACAGCATGAACCAGCGGGCGACATCGGCGCCATAGGTCTCGATGATGTCGTCGGGGTCGACCGTGTTCTTCTTCGACTTTGACATCTTCTCGATCGGGCCGATCGCGATGTCTTCGCCCGTCGTCAGCAGCGTGGCGCGGCGTCCGTTGCCGCCGACCTCGACCTTCACCTCGGCCGGCTGCACATAGCTGCCGTCGGCCTTCTGGTAGGTCTCGTGCACCACCATGCCTTGCGTGAACATGCCGGCGAACGGCTCGTCCAGCGCGATATGCCCGGTCGCTTTCATCGCGCGGGTGAAGAAGCGGCTGTAGAGCAGATGCAGGATCGCGTGCTCGACGCCGCCGATATACTGGTCGACCGGCAGCATCCGGTTGGCGACCGCAGGCGTGGTTGGCGAAGCCTCGTTCCAGGGATCGGTGAAGCGCGCAAAGTACCAGGACGAATCCACGAACGTGTCCATGGTGTCGGTTTCGCGCTGCGCCTTGCCGCCGCATTGCGGGCAGGTGACGTGCTTCCAGCTCGGATGATGATCGAGCGCGTTGCCCGGCTTGTCGAAGGTCGCATCGTCCGGCAGCTTCACGGGCAGGTCGGCATCCGGCACCGGCACCACGTCGCATTTCGGACAGTGAATGACGGGAATCGGGCAGCCCCAATAGCGCTGGCGCGAGATGCCCCAGTCGCGCAGGCGGAAATTCACCTGGCGCTCGCCGACCGGCGCGTTGCCGCGCAGCTCCGTCTCGAGCCGCTTCGCCACCTCTTCCTTCGCCTGCTCGATGGTCATGCCGTCGAGGAAGCGCGAATTGATCATGCGGCCGTCGCCGTCATAGGCGGTGTCGGTGATGACGAAGGACTTGGGATCCTGGCCTTCCGGGCACACGACGGGTGTGTTGCCGAGAGCGTACTTGTTGACGAAGTCGAGGTCGCGCTGATCGTGCGCCGGGCAACCGAAGATGGCGCCGGTGCCGTATTCCATCAGCACGAAATTGGCGACATAGACCGGCAGCTTCCAGGACGGATCGAACGGATGCAACGCGCGGATGCCGGTGTCGAAACCCTGCTTCTCCGCGGTGTCGATGATCTCCTGCGCGGTGCCGATCTTCTTGATCTCCGCGATGAACGCCGCAAGCTCAGGGTTCTTTGCTGCCGCCGCCTGCGCCAGCGGATGATCCGCCGAGATCGCCATGAACTTCGCGCCGAACAGCGTGTCCGGGCGCGTCGTGAAGATCTTCAGCTCGCTCTCGCCGGCCGGCGTCGTCGCCGCATCCAGCGCGAAGCGGATCAACAGGCCCTCGGAGCGGCCGATCCAGTTGCGCTGCATCAGGCGCACCTTGTCGGGCCAGCGGTCCAGCCCGTCGAGCGCCGAGAGCAGCTCCTGCGAGTACTTCGTGATCTTGAAGACCCACTGGTTCATCTCGCGCTGCTCGACGACGGCGCCCGAACGCCAGCCGCGGCCGTCGATCACCTGCTCGTTGGCGAGCACGGTCATGTCGACGGGGTCCCAGTTCACCTTGCGCTTCTCGCGCTCGGCAAGTCCTGCGCGCAGGAAGTCCAGGAACATCTTCTGCTGGTGCTTGTAATAGGAGGGATCGCAGGTCGCGATCTCCCTGGACCAGTCCAGCGACAGCCCGATCGAGCGGAGCTGTTTCTTCATGGCGGCGATGTTGTCGTAGGTCCAGGCCTTCGGCGCCACCTTGCGCTCGATCGCGGCGTTCTCGGCCGGCAGGCCGAAGGCGTCCCAGCCCATCGGATGCAGCACGTTGAACCCCTTGGCGCGCATGAAGCGGGCCAGCACGTCGCCGAGCGTGTAATTCCGGACATGGCCGATATGGATGCGCCCGGACGGGTAGGGGAACATCTCGAGCACGTAATATTTCGGCCGCGGATCGTCGTTCTTGGAGACGAAGATCGCCTGCTCGTCCCAGAGGCGTTGCCAGCGCGGTTCGGCGTCGCGGGCGTTATAGCGTTCGGAGGTCATGGAATCGTTGGGTTTTCGTGGTTCGGCCGTCTCAAGACGGCGGACTAGGCCATAGAAGCCCTTAAGGGGTCAATGGGTTGCCGCGTTTTGGAACTTTGACCCCTCCGCATAACTACGAGGGTCCGCGTTGGGGTGTGATTAAGGCGTCGATGCCAAGTTGCAGCCCGACAAGGCCGCGTTACCGCACATGGATTCCAGCTTCGACGATCCCGATTACGACTATGCCGCGTCCGTCGCCGGGCGGGCGATGCGGAGCATGGCCGAACAGCGGATTGCACCGACCCCGGCCAACTTTGCCGTCTGGTTCCAGTATTTCGCGGGCAGCCATGACGATCTGCGCAACGCGATCGATCTCCTGATCGACCACAATCGTCCCTTCGACGCCCAAACCAATCAGGATCTGTTCGAGACCTACGTCGCGCCGCAGGTGAGTGCCGTCGTGGTCGACACGTCCGAGCGGCTGCAGGCGCTGATGGGGACGGCGAAGGAGTTTCTGGCGACGGCGATCGCCGACAATCATTCGCAGATGCAGGTCATCAGCCAGGTGGCTGACCAGGGCAAGGCCGGCGTCGATCCAAAGCTGCTGGTTGCCCAGCTCATGAACGAGCTGGCGCGGGCGGCCACGCGGGCGACGCGGCTGGAGGCGGGCTTTGCGGAAAAGACCCGCGAGCTCGACGTGATCCGCGATTCGCTGTCGCGGTCCGAGCAGCGCGCCCGGACCGACACGCTGACCGGGCTGGCGAATCGGCGGGCCCTCGACGAATTCCTGCGCAAGGCGCAGACGACCGCGGAATGGGGCGAGCCGCTCAGCGTGCTGATGCTCGACATCGACTACTTCAAGTCGTTCAACGACAATTTCGGCCACGGTGTCGGCGACCAGGTGCTGCGCCTGATGGCCAAGGTCCTGCGCGAGAAGGTTCGCGCGCAAGATCTGCCGGCCCGCTATGGCGGCGAGGAGCTGATCGCGGTGCTGCCGGACGCCGATCTCGCCGCTTGCGCCGAGATCGCCGAACGCATCAGGCGCGCGATCGCAGATTGCACGCTCACGCGTCGCTCGACCGGCGAGACCCTGCCCGGCATCAGCGTGTCGATCGGCGTGGCGCAATACCGGGTCGGCGAGGCGATCACGGATCTGATCGAACGCTGCGACCGTGCGCTCTATCTCGCCAAGGGCGGCGGCCGCAATCGTGTGGTGACGGAGATCGAGCTCGATCGCGCCGGGGCTGCGGGCTAGCGGTCAGCGACGGTATGCTCCCTCGCCCCGCTTGCGGCAGGGCAATCGCATTTGAATTTTCGAGAGGCGTCAAGCTCGGCCATGACGACGTGGAGATAGTCGGTGCCCATGGCCCACATCTCATACGCGATAGCCCGCCGCAAGCGGAGCGAGGTGAAGTACCAGCGCTTTAGGCGCTCGCCACCATCATCATCTCGGCCGTGCCGGTCGCGATCGCCTGCACGCCGTGCTCGACGACATTGTTGCGGCCACGATGCTTGGCGGCGTAGAGCGCGGCGTCGGCGGCTTCGATCAGGTCGCCGGGACGCAAGGACTCGTTCGGCTTGGTCGCGGCGACGCCGATCGAGACCGTGACGATCATGTGGTTCGAGGTGATGTGAGGCAGGCAGAGCCTCAGCACCGCCGAACGCACCTGCTCGCCGATCGCGACGGCGCGCGTCACGTCGGTGTTCGGCAGCAGCAGGCAGAACTCCTCGCCGCCGTAGCGGGCCGCGAAGCCCATCGTGTCGGCGGCGATGCCGGACAGTGATTCGCCGAGCCGCGTCAGGCAGGAATCGCCTTCGAGATGGCCGTAGGTGTCGTTGAACAGCTTGAAATGGTCGACGTCGATCATCAGAAGCGCCAGCTCGCTGCCATATTGCTGCGCGCGCATCCATTCGAAATCCAGCCGACTCTGGAAGCCGCGGCGGTTGGCGAGACCGGACAGCATGTCGATCGACGCCATTACCGTCAGGCGGTCGTTGCTTGCGATCAGCTCGCGCTCGCGCTGGCTCAGCTGCGCGGCCATCGCGTTGAACGCGCGGGCCAGCGGCACGAACTCGGCGGGCAGGCGATTGCGCGCGGCGCGCGCCGACAGGTCTCCCTCGCCGAGCCGCTTGGCCATGTCGGCGAGCATCTCGATCGGCTTGATCACGAGCTTTTCGGCGGCGATCAGCGCGCCGAGCAGGACGAACATGAGCACAAAGGCGAGCTGCAGATAGGCGGTGCGGATGTCGCGGCTGACCGCTGCGGATACCTTGTCTTCGTCGATGCTGGCGATCAGGCGGGCATTGGTGCCGGCGATGCGGATATAGCTGACCGCGCGGCGGGAGCCGTCGGCGGCGAGAAAGGACAGCGAACCCTCATCCTGATCGGAGCGCAGCGCCTTGTCGGCGATCGCGGACATCAGCGGCATGTTGTCGAGCGGACGGCCGACCGCGCTGTGCTGATCGGCCGGGGCCGCCAGCACGGTGCCCGCGCTGTCGACCAGCACCGCAGTGATGCCGGCGCGACCGCCCAGATTGTTCATGACCTTCGACATCCAGTCGAGATTGACGGTGGCGAGCACGACGGCATCAGCCACACCGCTGAAGGCGGAGACCGGATAGACCGCCATCACCGTTGGCGACGGTACCGGTCGCGACATGATGAAGTCGCTCAGCACGAAGCGGCCGGTTTCCTGGGCCTGCTGGAAGTACGGTCGGTCGCTGAGATCGAGGCCGACATACATGTTGTTGGTGGCGCATTGGATGCGGCCGTCCTGGCCGGCGATCAGAAGCGTGCGGATCCAGGGCAGGCTCGACGGCAGGCTCGCGCGCAGCACGTCGCAGCTCTTGCTGATGCCGCCGGCGGAGGCGCGGATGAAGGCCTCCGATTTCAGAATGGTCTCGACCGACGAGATTACCTGGCGCTGCGCATCGGCGCTGTGCCTCGCCACCGTGGTGAATTCAGCCGCGGCCTGCGCAACTTGCCGCGCGCGCGTGTCTTCGAGGGAACGGATGCGCTCGATCATCAAGGGCGTCACGAGAATCACCGCGAGCAACGCAAGCCGCGCCCGGATACCGAGAACCTGCTTGAGTTTCGCGCGCTTGCGGTTGAGACTGACGCTTGCCATTTTCGCTACCCACCCCGCGGGCTAAGGTAAAGCGAAGGGTTCAAAAACTGTTTCTTGAACTCGGTAAAATTGGACCTAACTCGGGCTAAGGTCACAACCAAGAGACGTCATGACGGAAGCCAACGTCGCGCCGGTCACCGGCCATTCACCAAACGCGCTCGCCGCGGTCGAAGCCGAAATTGCACGCGCCTGCAGGGACGCGCAGCGTGACCGCGCCTCGGTCACGCTGATCGCCGTGTCCAAGACGTTCGCGGCGGATGCAATTATCCCGGTTATCGCCGCAGGACAGCGCGTATTTGGCGAGAATCGGGTGCAGGAGGCCAAAGCCAAGTGGCCGGCGTTAACGTCTGCTTACCCCGATATCGCGCTGCATCTGATCGGGCCGCTGCAATCCAACAAGGCGAAAGAGGCGGTTGCGCTGTTCGACGCCATCCATTCGGTCGACCGTCCGAGCATTTGCCAAGCGTTAGCCAAGGAAATCGAATCCCAGAACAGGCACCCGCAGCTGTTCGTCCAGATCAACACCGGCGAGGAGCCGCAGAAGGCCGGGATTGCCCCGGGCGAGGCCGATGCCTTCATTGCAAGCTGCCGCGACACCTACGGGCTGACGATCTCCGGATTGATGTGCATCCCGCCGGTCGACGAGCCGCCCGCCGCCCACTTTGCGCTCACGGCCAAGATCGCCGCGCGCAATGGCTTGACGAATCTCTCGATGGGCATGAGCGCCGATTTCGCGACCGCCATCATGCTGGGTGCCACCCATGTGCGCGTCGGCAGCGCGATCTTCGGGCATCGGTAATTGCCGTTGGCGAGGGCCGATGCCGCCCGAACGCTGTCAATATTGTCGCAAGGGCTCCTCGCAATGACGGCGGTGTGCCTCACCCGATGATGATCTTTGTGCGCGGGCCCAGGCGCCGCAGCAATTGCAGCATGGCGGATTTCGTCATGGAGACGCAGCCGGCGGTCGGGCCGAAATTGTCGCGGGCAAGGTGCAGGAACACCGCGCTGCCGCGGCCGGCGATGCGGGGCCGCGTGTTGTGGTCGATCTCGATGATGAAGTCGTAGAGATGGTCGGCGCGCCGGAGCCGGTCGCCGCCCTGCCCCTCGCCGAGCCGGATGCTCTGGTTGTAGCGGCGGTCCCGCGGATCCTCGCACCAGGCGTCCACGCCGGTGATCATCCGGGCCGGCAGGAACGTCCGGGGACGGCTGTGCCGGTCGCCCCGCCACCACAATTGCCTGGGCCGGAAGCTGCCTCTGGGGGTGCCGCCATCACCCTCGCGCTTGTTGGCGAGAATGCCGCCTCGCCCCAGCGCAACCGGAATGGTCAGCGCTCCCGCCGTCAGCCAGCCTCGGCGCGGATTGCCGGCAGCAGGCTTAACGCGGATCGCCGAGAGCGGCCCGGGGCCTCGATTCCTGATGTAACCGACTGAAGCTGCTTTGTTTTTCATGTGAACGTGCAATGTCGAATTCATTACAGGACATTCATCAAAACGTCCTGCTATTCTGAGTTAGAGTGCTTCTGGCTTGTGAATCGGTAACAGCCCACTACTTCAACACGAACAACAATAATCACGGCGACCTTAAACTTCCCCTCGCGGCTGGGTGCGGCATGGATGTGCCGCCGAGCCGGACCCCAAAAGGATGACCCCCCATGGCCAATGCCCGCAAGATCCTGATCGTGGATGACGATACCGATCTGCGCGACACGTTGGTGGAGCAATTATCGCTACACGAAGAATTCGAAGCCTCTGCGGTCGATACCGGCGCCAAGGGCGCCAGCGCCGCGAAGGCCAATTCCCCCGATCTGGTTCTGATGGATGTCGGCCTGCCCGACACCGACGGCCGCGAGGTTGTCCGCTCGCTGCGGAAGGGCGGCTTCAAGGCCCCGATCATCATGCTGACCGGGCACGACACCGATTCCGACACGATCCTGGGCCTGGAATCCGGCGCCAACGACTATGTGGCAAAGCCCTTCCGTTTCGCGGTGCTGCTGGCGCGCATCCGCGCCCAGCTCCGTCAGCATGAAGCCAGCGAGGACGCGGTGTTCTCGGTCGGACCCTACTCCTTCCGTCCCGGCTCGAAGATGCTCACCGCGGCCAATGCCCGCAAGGTCCGCCTCACCGAGAAGGAAACCGCGATTCTCCGCTTCCTCTACCGGGCCGGCCAGATGCCGGTGTCGCGCGAGACCCTGCTCCAGGAGGTCTGGGGCTACAATTCCGGCGTCACCACGCACACGCTGGAAACCCACATCTACCGCCTCCGCCAGAAGATCGAGAAGGACGCCGCCAACCCGGAGATCCTGGTGACGGAAGCCGGTGGCTACAAGCTGGTGCCGTGATACGCTTCGATGGCGTGCGAATCGTTTTAGATCGCACGCCTTCGAGCCTCGGACCTGAATGTCAATCGACGATGATGTAGCGCTTCTCGAGCGTGTCCCGACACTGCGCCTGTTGGGAGACGCCTCGTTGCGCATGCTGGCGATCGGCTCGGAGCAGCGTGATTTCGTCCGCGGCGACGTGCTGTTCAATCTCGGCGACGACGCCGACGCCGGCTTCGTGGTCCAGCGCGGCGCCTTCCGGGTTGAAGACGGCGCCGGCGCCGAAATGATCGCCGGTCCCGGCGCGTTGATCGGCGAGCTCGCGCTGGTGGTGCCGATGAAGCGGCCGTCGAGCGCGGTCGCGCTGGAGCATTCCTCCGTCATCCGCGTCGCCCGCAGCCTGTTCCAGCGCGTGCTCGAAAGCGATCCCGCTGCGGCGGTGCGCCTGCGCGACGAGTTCGCGGTGCGCTCCAGCCAGATCGCCAGCGATATTTTGATGGCGGGTGCGAAGCTGACGTCGTAGCTCTCTCCACTCGTCATTCCGGGGCGCGACGAAGTCGCGAACTATGGTGCGCAATTGCGCACCTGAGAATTCATTGAGCGGCAGAGTCAGTTGATGAATGGATTCCGGGCTCGCGCCAAGTGGCGCGCCCCGGAATGACGAGGGCGGCTCACACCTCCAGCGTCACCGTCACAGGCACGTGGTCCGATGGCCGCTCCCAGCTGCGCGCATCGCGCAGAATCCTGAAATCGCTGACTGCATCCTTCAGCGCGCGCGAGACCCAGATGTGGTCGAGCCTGCGGCCGCGATCGCCGATGGTCCAGTCGGCGGAGCGGTAGCTCCACCACGTATAGACCTTCTCCGACATCGGGATGCGCTCGCGCGCGACGTCGACCCATTCGCCGGCCGCGAGCGCCGCCTTCAGCTTCTCCGTTTCGACAGGCGTGTGCGAGACCACTTTCAGCAGCTGCTTGTGCGACCACACGTCGTTCTCGTGCGGGGCGACGTTGAGATCGCCGACCAGGATGTGGCGGTCCTCACCGCGCGGATGCAGCGGCTCGCACGCTTTCATCTCGTCGAGGAAGCGGAGCTTGTGGTCGAATTTCTCGTTCAGCGCGGGATCGGGAATGTCGCCGCCCGCGGGCACGTAGAAATTATGCAGCACCAGTGGTTTTGCGATGCCCGCCTTTTCACCGAACGACACCGAGATGTGGCGCGAATCCACCTTGTCGCAGAAGGTGCGGATGTCCTTCGATTCGAACGGGATCTTCGAGATGATGGCGACGCCGTGATAGCCCTTCTGACCGTTCAGCGCGACGTGCTCGTAGCCGAGCCGCTTGAAGCGCTTCAGCGGAAAAGCATCGTCGATGCACTTGGTCTCCTGCAGGCACAGCACTTCTGGCCGCGCGCTCTTGAGAAATTTCGCGACCAGGTCGATGCGTAGCCGCACCGAATTGATGTTCCAGGTTGTCAGGGAAAGACGCATAGGAAATGCGTCTTAGCATGGATTGGCGTGGGGAAAATGCTTGTCCACAGCGAGCTCTCGTAGGGTGGGCAAAGCGAAGCGTGCCCACCGTGATGGCCGTGAGGAGAGGTGGTGGGCACGGCGCAAGAGCGCCTTTGCCCACCCTACGGCAGCGGAGCGCTTAACCCCGCGACGGCGTGTTGTAATTGGTGAAATCGATCTTGAACATGTTGGGGTCGAGCTTCTTGCTCGAGTCCAGATTGTACACCGCAATCGTCGTGTCGTAGCCCTGCGGATCGGTGACGGTCCACTGCTTGAGCTGGCCGTCCTTGGCGCCGAACATCAGCAGCAAGCGGCTGGTGCCGACCAGGGCCTGCTTCTCCTCGATGGTGACGCTGACGAAGACGTCGTCGGCCGAGACGCCAACGACATTGGTGTCCCTCATCAGGTCGATGCGGTCGGACAATAGAAAGCGCAGCGGCGTCTGCGACAGCGGGTAGACGTCCTGGGTCGCGAGCTTGCGGTCGCGCACCACGAGCGAGGATCCGTCGGCGACGATGTCGATCGGGCTCGGCGCATCATATTCGAAGCGTACCTTGCCGGGTTTCTGGATGTAGAAGTCGCCCTGCGTCTTGCTGCCGTCGGGACCGACCTGGACGAAATTCCCGACCAACGTCTGCAGCGACGACAGATAGGCGCTGACCTTGGCCGCCTGCGCTTTCTGGTTGGCGTCGAAGGTCTGGAAGATGCTGCTCGGAACGTTGCGCCGCGGATCCGGGATCACCGGATTGGGCGGCGCCTGCGTCGCGCCGGTGACGGCCGGCCCACCGGCGGTCGCGCCGCCGTCACGCCCCTTCGGCGCGGGCTTCGGCACCGGCACGGTCTGCGCGAAAGACGCAGCGGTCACCATCGCGGCGGTGACGAGAAGCACGCCGGCCATGCGCGCGCTTCGCGCGGCGATCGTGGCAGCGAATCGAATGTCCGGATGTCTGATCAACGCGTCGTCCTGTGTGGCTGGGCGCCCTTTTACCGTGATTTCGGGCAAAAGCAGATATCGAATTTGCGTGAAATGTTGCTCAGAGGCTCCTCGCCTCACATATGGCTGTCTTCTTCCTCGACCAGAATCTCGCGCTTGCCGGCATGGTTGGCGGGACCGACGATGCCTTCCAGTTCCATGCGCTCCATCAGCGATGCGGCGCGGTTGTAGCCGATTTGCAGACGGCGCTGGATGTAGCTGGTCGAGGCCTTGCGATCGCGTTTGACGATCGCAACCGCCTGCTGGAAGAGATCGCCGCCGCCATCGCCGCCCATGCCGGTGGCGTCGAACACGGCACCGTCCTCGTCCTCGGTCGGCTCTTCGGCGGTGACGGCTTCGAGATATTCCGGCTGTCCCTGCGTCTTGAGGTGACGCACCACCTTCTCGACTTCCTCGTCGGAGGCGAACGGTCCGTGCACGCGGCTGATGCGGCCGCCGCCCGCCATGTAGAGCATGTCGCCCTGGCCGAGCAGCTGCTCGGCGCCCATCTCGCCGAGAATGGTGCGGCTGTCGATCTTGGAGGTGACCTGGAAGGCGATACGGGTCGGGAAGTTCGCCTTGATGGTGCCGGTGATGACGTCGACCGACGGACGCTGCGTCGCCAGGATCACGTGCAGGCCGGCGGCGCGCGCCATCTGCGCCAGACGCTGCACCGCGCCTTCGATGTCCTTGCCGGCGACCATCATCAGGTCGGCCATTTCGTCGACGATGATGACGATGTAGGGCAGCGGATCGAGCGAGAGCTTCTCTTCCTCGTAGATCGCCTTGCCGGTCTCCTTGTCGAAGCCGGTATGCACCGTGCGCGTCGGCTCCTCGCCCTTGGCCTTCAATTCGAGCAGGCGCGTGTTGTAACCGTCGATGTTGCGCACACCGAGCTTGGCCATGTTCTTGTAGCGCTCTTCCATCTCGCGCACGGCCCATTTCAGCGCGACCACCGCCTTCTTGGGGTCGGTCACAACAGGCGTGAGCAGATGGGGAATGCCGTCATAGACGGAGAGCTCGAGCATCTTCGGATCGACCATGATCAGGCGGCACTGGTCCGGCCGCAGCCGGTAGACCAGGCTGAGGATCATGGTGTTGATCGCGACCGACTTGCCCGAGCCGGTGGTACCGGCGATCAGCATGTGCGGGGTGCGCGCGAGGTCGATGATGACGGGGTCGCCGCCGATGGTCTTGCCGAGGCAGAGCGGCAGCTTCGCCACCGTGTCGGTCGCCTCCTTCGCCACCAGCAATTCGCGCAAATAGACTTTCTCGCGATGCGCGTTCGGCAGCTCGATGCCGATCGCGTTGCGGCCGGGCACGACGGCGACGCGTGCCGACAGCGCGCTCATCGAGCGGGCGATGTCGTCGGCAAGGCCGATCACGCGCGAGGACTTGATGCCGGGCGCCGGCTCCAGCTCGTACAGCGTAACGACCGGACCGGGATTGGCCTTCACGATCTCGCCGCGCACGCCGAAATCCTGCAGCACGCCTTCGAGCGAACGGGAATTGTTCTCCAGCTCGGCCTTGCTGAGCGGCTGGCGATCGCCGGCCTTTGGTGCGGCCAGCATGGAGACGGACGGGAGGTCGAACTTGTCGGAGGATTTCTTGGAAGCGGGCTTCGGCGCGGCTTTTTTCTTCGGGGCGCGCGCGGCGGGCTCCTCCTCTTCCTCCTCCTCGTCCTCCAATTCGTCTTCGTGCTCGTCCTCGTAGCCCTCGTCTTGAGACTGCGGCGAGATCGACGGCGCCGAGCGGCCGCCGCCGAGATTCGGCTCCTGCCGGCTGAACTGGGCGGCCTTGGTCTTCGGTCCGCTCGAGACCAGCGAGCGGTAGGCCGCACCACACAGCCAGATCAGCCGCGCCTTGGCGCTCATCAATGCATGGAACAGCCAGCCCAGCGAGACCGAACCCCGATCGCTCTCCTCGTCTTCGTCGAGCGGCTTGTCGTCATCGGCGACCTCAGCGATCTCGTCGTCTTGCTCGCGCGCGCCGAGGCCGCAGGCGATCAGGAAGGTCGCTGTCATCGCGGCGAACAGGATCGTGCCCAGCACGATGCGATAGATCGTACCGGCCGGCCCGAAGATCACCGCGGGCGCGCGCACCAGCGCATCGCCGACCACACCGCCGAGGCCGGTCGGCAGCGGCCAGGCCCCGCCATGCTGAAAGCAACTGACGAAGCCTGCCGCGATCACCGTGCAGAGAATCCAGGAGCCGAGCCGCAGCGCCTCGCGGTCGAACGGCCGATGCGTCATCATACGCCAGCCCCAGACCGCAACGGTCAGGACCAGCATGATCGCGCCGAGCCCCAGGATCTGCATGGCGAGATCGGCGCCGATCGCGCCGGCATAGCCGAGGATGTTGCGGATCGGCCGCGAGGTCGCGTGGCTGAGACTGGGATCCTGCACCGACCACGTCATCAGCGCCGCCGCGGCGATGCCCGCCAGCGCGATCAGGCCGAGGCCGGCGAGCTCGCGCATGCGCCGCGCCAGCCCCTCGCGGATCGAGGGCGGCAGATGGCCGACCAGAGGAATGACGCGTTCGATTGCCGACATGCTCACGGGCCCCGCCTAACCCAGAGTCTCGACCAGCCGGTGCAGCGCCTGCGCCGTGGCCTCGCCGTCCTGCACCAGTGCGAGGCGGATATAGCCTGCGCCGGGATTGAATCCGTCAGGCTGCTGTCGCGCCAGGAAGCTGCCGGGCACCACGCGCACGCCGGCTTCCTTGAACAGCTTGAGCGTCACCGACACGTCGTCGCCGATCTCGGAGGTGTTGAGCCAGACGCAGAAGCCGGCATCGGGGCGGCGATAGCCGTAACGATTGCCGATGATCTGGTCGGCGAGGTCGAACTTGATCCGGTACAGCCGCCGATTCTCCTCGACATGCGCCTCGTCGCCATAGGCGACCGTCGCGACATGCTGCAGCGGCACCGGCACCTGGGGCGCGGCGATGTTGCGCAGCTCGAGGAACATGCCGATGAACCTCTTGTCGCCGGCGGCAAAGCCGACGCGCAGGCCCGGCAGGTTGGAGCGCTTCGACAGTGACTGGAACGCGACCACGCGCGTGAAGTCGGGGCCGGCGCATTCCAGCGCGCTGCCGGGTGCCTCGCGGGTGTAGATCTCGGAATAACATTCGTCGCTGAGGATCACGAAGCCGTAGCGGTCGGCGAGCTGCTTCAAGCGCTTGAAGTAGCCGGGCCTCGCCACCGAGCCCTGCGGATTGGCGGGCGAAGCCAGGTAGAACGCCACCGTGCGCGCCAGGGTCGCTTCGTCGATCGCGTCGAGGTCGGGCAGGAAGCCGTTCTCGACCGTGGTCGGCAGATGGACCGGCTCGCAAGCGGCCGCAAGCGCGCCCGCGCCGTAGACCGGATAGAACGGGTTCGGCATCAGGATCGCGGGCTTGCCCGGACGCGGGCCGACATAGCGCGCGGCCGCGATCGCGGCGAGGAACAGCCCCTCGCGGCTGCCATTGAGGACGAGAATCTCGCTCTCGGGGTCGAGCGGCCGCGGCAGCTTGAAGCGCGTCGACAGCCAGGCCCCGGCGGCGTTGCGGAACGGATCGGTACCCTTGTTCGCGGGATAACGGCCGAAATCGGCGATGTGCTTGGCCAGCACCGGGCCGACGAAGTCGGGCACGGGATGCTGGGGCTCGCCGACCGCAAGCGAAATCAAGGGCTTGCCCGGCTGGTGCGGGGCCAGCAGCTCGTTCAGCCGGACGAAGGGCGAGCGTTCGGAATCGGAGCCATTACCGCCCTGCGGCGCACGGGATGAAGCGGTCAGAGCCATTCGTTGGGCGCCAGTACTCTTGGAACGGCCGGTCGCTACCATAGGCGCCGGCGGGAAGCGGTTCAGTTCACCATAGATAGGGCGAGGTTAAGACGCGATTAACCATCGGCCGCCGCCCGCGTCCAGAGCGGGAATAATGGGGCCGGAGATAGCGGCGTACATGGACGGTCCACCCTCCCCTGGAGGTGCCTGCAGGCGGAGCCATCAAAAGAAAGGGGCTCCAGCTTGCGCTGGAGCCCCTCAACGGTCAGGGCATTGCCGGGTATGTGCCCGAACCGTAGTTGTGGACGCGGTCCCCGAAGAGACCGCGCCCGGGAGGAGAGGGTCACATGTTGTAGGCGCGCTCGGTGTGCTCGGTGATGTCGAGGCCTTCACGCTCGCTCTCGACATTGGCGCGGAGGCCGACGATCACATCGACGACCTTGAAGAGGATCGCCGAGCCGACGCCCGACCACACCAGCGTGGTGCAGACGGCCTTGATCTGGGCGAGCATCTGCGTGGCGAAGTCGTAATCGGCGACCTTCGGCGGGATCGCCGAATAGTCGATGATGCCGGCGCCGCCGAGCGCGGGGTTGACCAGAATGCCGGTGCCGATGGCGCCGACGATGCCGCCGATGCAGTGCACGCCGAACACGTCGAGGGAGTCATCGTAGCCGAGCGCGTTCTTCACCACGGTGCAGAAGAACAGGCAGACCACGCCGACGACGAGGCCGAGGACGATCGCTCCCATGACGCCGGAGAAGCCGGCGGCGGGCGTGACGGCCACGAGGCCCGCGACGGCGCCTGAGATCACGCCGAGCACGGAGGGATGACCCTTGATGATCCACTCCGCGAACATCCACGACAGCGCGGCGGCTGCGGTGGCGACGAAGGAGTTGGTCATGGCGAGCGCAGCGCCGCCGCTGGCCTCGAGGTTGGAACCGGCATTGAAGCCGAACCAGCCGACCCAGAGCAGCGAGGCGCCGATCATCGACATGGTCAGCGAGTGCGGGGCCATCAGCTCCTTGCCGTAGCCGACGCGCTTGCCGATCAGGAGAGCGCCGACGAGGCCCGCGATACCGGCGTTGATGTGCACCACGGTGCCGCCCGCGAAGTCGATCGCGCCCATCTTGAAGATCCAGCCGGCATCGGCGTTGAGCTCGTCGAGCTTGGCCTGGGCCGCGGTCTTCGCCGCCGCGTCAGTAGCGGCAGCCAACGCTTTGGCCGCATCCTGGATCAGGTCCGGACCCTGCCAGTACCAGACCATGTGCGCGATCGGGAAATAGACCAGCGTCACCCAGAGCGGAACGAACAGCGCGATCGCCGCGAACTTCATGCGCTCGGCGAAGGCGCCGACGATGAGAGCGGGCGTGATCGCCGCGAAGGTCATCTGGAAGCAGACGTAAATCAGCTCCGAGATGTTGGCGTCGACCGAGAAGGTCGCGGCCTTCGTGTCGGTGGTGACGCCCATCATGAAGGCCTTGGAGAAGCCGCCAATGAAGTCGGAGCCGCCGGTGAAGGTGAGGCTGTAGCCGTATACGGCCCAGATCACGCAGACGACGCAGACGGTGTAGAACACCTGCATCAGGACCGAGAGCATGTTCTTGGAACGAACCAGACCGCCGTAGAACAGCGCGAGGCCGGGGATCGTCATCAACAGCACCAGCACTGTCGATGTCAGCATCCAGGCGTTGTCTCCCTTGTTGACCGTTGGCTCGGCGTAGGCTGCGGTCGCAGCGAACAGGCCGACTGCGAGAGCCGCCAGTCCCGCGCCATAGGGACGCTTGAACGTCATATTGTTTACTCCTGCTTGGATAAGGTTGAGCGCGAAATCAGAGGGCCGCGGCATCGGCCTCGCCGGTGCGGATACGCACCGCGTGGTCGAGGTTGATGACGAAGATCTTGCCGTCGCCGATCTGTCCGGTTTTCGCCGCGGACGTGATGGCATCGATGGTCTTGTCGACCTGGTCGGAGGCGACAGCGACCTCGATCTTGATCTTGGGCAGGAAGCTCACGGCATATTCGGCGCCGCGATAGATTTCCGTATGGCCCTTCTGGCGGCCATACCCCTTGACTTCCGTCACCGTGAGACCGTGAACGCCGATGGCGGTCAGGGCGTCACGGACTTCTTCAAGCTTGAATGGCTTGATGATCGCCATAACAATTTTCATGGGTCCTATCCCCGCTTGGGCCCGGTCCGGACGTGGCCGGGCGTTCTCGACTGGTTCGCCACGAGGGAGAAGTTTCACTACGCGGGCACAGCCGGACCCCTAGAATCAAATGCCGTGCCAGATCAGGCGGATTGCCTAACGGACTATGAAGACGGGGGTTTTCGCCTTTGGCGGGTGTTGCGATGCAGTGCGCTATTACGTCGCGCTCAAAACGTGGTCACACCTGCTGAAAATAAGGGCAAGACAGGCTCCCGACACAATGTTGCTCACGTGTCGGGCAACGAGGCGGTATTTACGTAGCGTCGGCGCCTATTGCAGGGCTTCACCGTGCTGCGAAATATCCAGACCCTCCAGCTCGTGCTCACGGGATACGCGCAAGGGCACGAACAGGCCGACCAGCTTGAGCAGGATGAAGCTGACGCCCGCCGACCAGACGAAGGTCACGGCGACCCCATAGAACTGGAGCAGGAGCTGCTGCGGATTGCCCTCCAGCAGGCCGGCGGTGCCGCCGATGGCGCTGGTGGCGAACACGCCGCCGAGCAGGGTGCCGGTCAGGCCGCCGATGCCGTGGACGCCGAAGACGTCGAGCGAATCGTCGTAGTCGAAGCGGTGCTTCAGCCAGGTACAGGCCCAGTAGCAGAGCGCACCGGCAATGATGCCGATGACGATGCCGTGCCATGGCGCGACGAAGCCCGAGGCCGGCGTGATGGTGCCGAGACCTGCGACCGCGCCGGAGATCATGCCGAGCACCGAGGGCTTGCGCCGCGTCGCCCATTCGATCGCGCCCCAGGTCAGCGCGCCCGCGCAGGCGGCCAGATGGGTCGCGATGATCGCCATCACCGCGCGTGAGTTCGCTCCGAGCGCCGAGCCGCCGTTGAAGCCGAACCAGCCGACCCACAACAGGCCGGTGCCCATCACTGCGAGCGACAGATCGAACGGCGAGAGATTCTCGGTACCGTAGCCGTGACGGCGTCCCATCACCTTGGCTGCAACGAGGCCGCCGGTGCCGGCCGACAGATGCACGACGAGACCGCCGGCGAAATCGAGCACGCCCACGCTGGCGAGGAAGCCGCCGCCCCACACCCAATGCGCCAGCGGAATGTAGACGAAGATGAACCAGGCGACCGAGAACAGGAGATAGGCGGAGAACCGCATGCGGTCGGCGACCGAGCCCGCGACCAGCGCCACCGTGATGACGGCAAACGTCATCTGGTACAGCATGAAAAGCGATTCCGGGATCGTCTTCGCCGCGGGGTTGACGCTGTCCATGGTCATGCCGGCGAGAAACCAGCGATCGAGCGTGCCGATCCAGGGGCCGTCGCCGACGAAGCACAGCGAATAGCCGAACGCCACCCAGAGGATTGAGATCAGCATCACCGCGGCCAGGCTCTGCGCCATGGTGGCGAGCACGTTCTTCTTGCGCACCATGCCGGAGTAGAACAGCGCAAGCCCCGGGATCGTCATCATCAGCACCAGCGCTGTCGCGACGATCATCCAGGCGGTGTCGGCGGTGCTGATCTCGTTTGCCGCCGCGTGCGCCGGCGCAGCAACGAGCGACGCAAATCCGATCGGCGCAGCCATGGCGGCTGCGCGGCGCAAATATCCCGCCATGTCGTTTCCCCCAGCACAGTCGTTACGTCGCACGCTGTGGCGTCGTTGCCCGGTGCGATCGAAGAATAATTTGTGTTAAAGCGCGTCGCTGTCGGTCTCGCCGGTGCGGATGCGCAGCGCGTGGTCGATCGGCGTGACGAAGATCTTGCCGTCGCCGATCTGGCCGGTGCGCGCCGTCGCGGTGATCACGGCGACCGCCTTGTCGGCGACGTCGGAAGCGACCGCGATCTCGATGCGCAGCTTCGGCAGGAAGTTCACGACATATTCGGCGCCGCGATAGATCTCGGTGTGGCCCTTCTGCCGGCCATAGCCTTTCACCTCGGTCACGGTCATGCCGTGCACGCCGATCGCCGTCAGGGCCTGGCGGACCTCATCGAGCTTGAAGGGTTTGATGATCGCGACGACGAGTTTCATGGTCAGGCCTATTCCCCGGGATGCGCCGCGCCGTATGTCCCCGGCGCTGCGTCAATCTGGCATCTTTCCGGGCAAATGGCACAAAAAAGTTGCAGATTGAAGCGGAAAAACGTTTGGCCAACGGCGATCATGTGAACGGCCGCCTCTGTACAGGGCAGCTGTTCATCATTCACAATGCATTTTTGGCATGGATGCGGTGAACCCAGGCGTGAACCGAAGCGTCCCGGCCGGTACATACGTAAGTTCGAGGGGGACGTTCCATGGCGAGTTGGTTTTACGCATCCGAGGGCAAGCAGCAGGGGCCCTTTCCGGAAGGGCAATTCCGCGACCTCGTTGCGCAGGGCGTCGTGCGTCCGGACACCCTGGTCTGGACCGAGGGCATGGCCGGCTGGCAGAAGGCCGCCGAAATTCCCGGCCTGATCGGCGGCGGTGCGCCGCCGATGGTCCCGACGGGCGGAGGTGGCTATGGCGGCGCTGCCGGCTATGCAAGCGGTGGATCGCTCTCGGTCGATTTCAGCATCCTCGAATTCACCTGGCGCAGCATCGTCCTGCTGATCGGAATGATCTTCGTCATCCCGGCGCCTTGGGCCTTCGTCTGGTACACCAGATGGATCGTCTCCTGCGTGAAGGTCCCTGGGCGGCCGAACCTCAGCTTCACCGGCAATGCGATGACATTGGTGCCGTGGTATTTCGGCTTCATCGTTCTCGCCATCGCGCTCGGCTTCGTCGGCAGCGAGATATTGAGCAATCTGCTGTTCATCGTGCAGATCGTGCTCTACTGGCTCCTGATCAAATGGATGGTCGCGAACCTCGCCTCCAACGAGCAGCCGCTGGGCCTCAGCTTCACCGGTTCGGTCTGGGCCTATATCGGCTGGAATCTGCTGTTCGCGATTTCCATCATCACCATCATCGGCTGGGCCTGGGTGGCCGCGGCTCAGATGCGCTGGTTCTGCCGCAACGTCGAGGGCACCCGGCGCGAGATCGTCTTCAAGGGCAGCGGCCTCGATATCCTCTGGCGCGGCATCGTGGCCGCCATCCTGATGTGCTTCATCATCCCGATCCCGTGGGTGTACCGCTGGATCATGAACTGGTTCGCCTCGCAGACCGAGCTCGCGCCGCGCGGCTCGCTCGGGGCATGATCTGAACGCTTCAGGCGCTGCTTGAAGCGATCAGGCCTTCCGTTCGCGCACCGAGCCTTCCTGCGCGACGGAGGCGACCAGCGTGCCGTCCGGCTTGAAGATCGAGCCGCGGGTCAGCCCCCGGCCCGATTGCGCGCTCGGCGAATCCTGCGCGTAGAGCAGCCATTCGTCGGCGCGGAACGGGCGATGGAACCACATCGCGTGGTCGAGACTCGCCGGCATCATGCGCTTGTCGAACAGCGTGCGGCCATAGCGCGCCATGATCGCATCGAGCAGCGAGAAGTCCGAGGCGTAAGCGAGCGCGCACATGTGCAGCGCCGGATCGTCGGGCAGCTTGGCGGCGGTCTTGATCCAGACGTGGATGCGGCCGTCGTCGATCTTCTGGCCGAAATAACGGCCGAGCTCGACCGGGCGCAGCTCGATCGGCCGATCGGATTCGTAGTAGCGGCGGATGAAGTCCGGCATCTCCTTGAACATCGGCTGCTTCGCCACCTCCTCCGCCGTGAGCTTTTCCGGCGGCGGCACGTCCGGCATCTTGTCCTGGTGGTCGAACGCAGTCTCCTCCTCGGCGTGGAACGACACCATGATCGAGAAGATCGCATTGCCGTGCTGGATCGCGGTGACGCGGCGGGTCGAGTAGCTTTTGCCGTCGCGCAGGCGCTCGACCTGATAGATGATCGGGATCTGCGGATCGCCCGGCAGGATGAAATAGCAATGCAGCGAATGCGGCAGCCGGCCCTCCACGGTGCGGCAGGCCGCGACCATCGCCTGCCCGATCACCTGGCCGCCGAACACCCGCTGCCAGCTCGTCTTCGGGCTGTTGCCGCGGAACAGGTTCACCTCGAGCTGCTCGAGGTCGAGGATCCCGATGAGGTCGATCAGTCCTTTGGACATGATGGTGCTTTCCAGTGATGCCTCATTCCGGGGCGCACGCGGTGCGAACCCGAAAATCTCGAGCTGATAAACCTCCGGATTCCGGGTACGCGCGTTGCGCGCCCCGGAATGACGGAACGAAGGGCTAGCGGACCTCGTTTCACCGCACTGTTTCGCCCAGCTCAAGTCTGCTAGCAAGACCGAGAATTGTCCGGGAAGCTTTGGTATGTCGGTACAGGGTAGCATTGTCATCGGTGGCGGCGCGTTTGCCGGCCTTGCGCTGGCCTTGGCGCTACGCCAGGGGCTCGGGCCCGAGATCCCAATCGTCGTTGCCGATCCCGCGCTCGGCACGCGGCCGAGCCGCGACCCCCGCGCCACCGCGATCGTCGCCGCCTGCCGCCGCCTGTTCGAGACGATCGGCGCCTGGGACGACGTCCGGGGCGAGGCCCAGCCGATCCTCGACATGGTCGTCACCGATTCCAAGCTCGAGGACGCCACCCGCCCGGTGTTCCTGAACTTCGCCGGCGATGTCGCGCCGGGCGAGCCGTTCGCGCATATGATCGAGAACCGCCGCCTGATCGATGCGCTGGTGGTGCGCGCCGAGGCCGAGGGCATCGATCTTCGCGCCACCCCGGTCGCCTCCTACGATGCGCGCACCGACGGCATCGAGGTGACGCTCGGCGACGGCAGCGTGATCGCGGCGGGCCTCTTGGTCGCCGCCGATGGCGCGCGGTCGAAGCTGCGCGAGCGCGCCGGCATCGTCACTCATGGCTGGGAGTACGACCAGTCCGGCATCGTCGTCACCGTCGGCCACGAGCGCGATCACGAGGGCCGCGCCGAGGAACACTTCCTGCCGGCCGGCCCGTTCGCGATCCTGCCGCTCACCGGCAAACGCTCCTCGCTGGTGTGGACCGAGCGCCGCACTGAGGCCGCGCGCATCATCGCCCTCAGCGACGAGGAATTCCACGCCGAGCTCGAGCAGCGCTTCGGCCTGCATCTCGGCGAGGTCAAGGTGCTCGACAAGCCGCGGGCGTTTCCGCTGTCTTATTTCGTCGCGCGGTCCTTCATCGCCGAGCGCCTCGCGCTGGTCGGCGACGCTGCCCATGTCATCCACCCCATCGCGGGCCAAGGCCTCAACATGGGCCTGAAGGACGTCGCTGCGCTGGCGGAAGTGGTGGTCGATGCCGCGCGGCTCGGCCTGGATATCGGCGGGGCGGACGTGCTCGAACGCTACCAGCGCTGGCGCCGGTTCGACACCATGGCGATGGGCGTCGCCACCAACTCGCTGAACTTCCTGTTCTCCAACCAGTCGACGCTGTTGCGCACGGTGCGCGACATCGGCCTCGGCCTCGTCGACCGCGCCCCGCCGCTGAAGAACCTCTTCATCCGCCAGGCCGCAGGCCTCACCGGCGAGGTGCCGCGGCTGTTGAAGGGCGAGGCGTTGTAAGGGGCGAATGGTGAGTATCGAGTGGACCCATTCGCTATTCGCCATTCCCTATTCGCCATCCTCAATCGATCTTGCGCGCCTCTTCCGGCAGCATGATCGGGATGCCGTCGCGAATGGGATAAGCGAGCTTGGCGCTGCGCGAGATCAGCTCCTGCCGCTCAGCATCGAATTCCAGCGGACCCTTGGTCAGCGGGCAGACCAGGATCTCCAGCAATTTTGGATCGACGCTGGCTTCGGGACGTTCGGTGGGCGCGTTCATGGAAGTCTCCGGCACTTGCTTGCCTTTAGCATAGAAATTCGCGCCCGCCATCGCGCTTTAGGCGGAGACCATCGCCAGGAGCTCGTCGAGCATGGTCCGCAGCCGCGCGGCCGGGATTGACGGGCCTGACAGGGCGAAACCGAGAAATGTCCAGTACAGGATCTGCGCGCGGGCCTGCGCCGTTGCCGGGGCGAGTCCCCGCTTCTGCAGCAGCTCCTCGATATAATCGAGCCTGCGGCGATCGATGGCACGCACCGCCCCTTGCGCGCTCGCATCGAACGCCGCCCAATTGCGCACCGCGCGTTCGAGGTCGAGCCGCGCGCCGAAGGATCTCCGCAGCAGCATCTTGACCGGCTCGTCGCCGGCGGCTTCGACGTCGGCGATGATCCGCTCGGCCGCGATCTCGCGCCAGCGCCTCAGCACCGCGGCGTGAAACGCGGCGAGATCGGCGAAATGCCAATAGAAGCTGCCGCGCGACACGCCCATGGCCTTGGCGAGCGGCTCGGCCTTCAAGGCCGTGAAGCCGCTCTTGGCCAGGGCCTTGAGGCCCTGGCCAGTCCAATCGTCAGCGGAGAGCTGTTGGTTCATGTCGTTTCCCGAAAAGCGCACCATACACTAGTGTATTGACAAGCGCTTGGCCAGACGCTATCGAAACATACATGAGTGTATGGAGGCGTCGATGCGGGATCTGCTGCTCCAGTGTGCGGGCGTCGTGACCATCGCCGTTGCGCTCGTTCACGGCTACCTCGGCGAAGCCAAGGTCTTCGCCCGCGCGCGCATCGAGCCGGAGCGCCTCCGCACCTTGATCCGGCTGGTGTGGCAGGCCTCGACCGTGGCCTGGATCGGCGGTGGCGTGCTGCTGATCGCGGCGCCGTGGATGCAATCGGAGCCGGCTCGTCACTGGATCGTCGCGACCATGGCCTGCGTGTTCGGCTGCTCCGCCCTCGCCAACGCATGGGCGACGCGGGGCCGGCATTTCGGCTGGATGGCGCTCAGTGCGGTCGTCGTGATGTCGGTTGCCGGGTACTAGAACTCATCTAAAGCGGACCAGATCCGTTACCGATCGACCAGGCATTCTTCGGATGCCGTCATCGTCCCGATCGTGCTCCACGTTGCTGGTGTGGCGCTGATGGGACTCCTGCAGCGCGATGATCACCGGACGCAAGCGCATCCGCGTCCATCTCCAGTCATCCGCAAACGCGCGCAGCGGGCTTCCGGCGCGACCGGCGCGCGGAACGTGTTAGCCCCACAGATCAAATTTTACGGACGGTGTTGGCAAGCCGCTAAGCATGCGATCAGGCGCGGCACAAAATTAACGCGAAGGGCGATTAGCCGGTCCAGCATCGACAAACATCAACAATATCGACGATGGGGCGAAACTGAATGTTCCGCGTTTTCTCCTGCCTTACGGCCGAGCACGATTGGCGGCTCGTCGTGCTCGCTGCTCTGGTCTGCTTCGTTGCCAGCATCGTCGCGGTCAGCATCTTCCACCGCGCGATCGCAACGCTCGGGAGAACCCGGTGGATCTGGATCGCCATTGCCGGCGCGGCCATCGGATACGGCATTTGGGCTACGCATTTCGTCGCGATGCTCGCCTACGAGCCCGGGGTCACGACGGGCTACGGCATCGTGTTAACGGCGTCCTCTCTCGCGGCGGCAATGCTGCTGACCTCGGTCGGCTTCGGCGTCGCGGTCGTCACGTCCGGCCGCTGGCGCGCGGCGGCTGGCGGCGTCATCATCGGTGGCGGCATTGCCAGCATGCACTATCTCGGAATGTGGGCGCTCGAAGTGCCGGGCCGAGTCTCCTGGTCCGTGGACCTCGTGCTCCTCTCCATCGTTCTGGGCATGTGTTTTGGCTACGCTGCGCTGGCGGCAGCGCTCACCCGTCAGGGTTATAGCGGCACGCTGGCAGCCGCCACCCTGCTGACGCTCGCCATCGTGTCGCATCACTTCACGGCCATGGGCGCCGTGCAGATCACACCGGATCCGGCGCTCGCGACCGATACGCTTTCGCTGTCTCCGGCCTTCCTCGCGCTCGCCATCGCCGGCGTCGCATTGTCCGTGCTGGGCATGAGCCTGATCGGAGTGCTGGCCGATCGTCGTCTGGCGACCAGAACCGCCAGGTTCGAGGAGATCATCAGCCAGCTCTCCATCGCCCGGCAGCAGCTCGAAGGGTCGCAGAACGAGCTCAAGGAACAGAAGCTGAGGCTGGACACGGCCATCAACCATATGGTCGAGGGCCTTTGCATGTTCGACGCCGGGAAGCGGCTCGTCATCTGCAACGAGCGTTACGCCCGTTTGTACCGGCTGCCGCCGGAATTGCTGCGTGCGGGAACTCCGCACCGCGACATCATCCGTCATCGCGTCACCAGCGGCATACTCGAAGGCGAGGCCAGCGATTTCGCCGCCGAACGGCAGATCGCCAGGCTCGAAGCACTGCCGATCCATGCCGTCTCGAGCCGCATCGATGCGTTCGCCGATGGGCGGCTGATCTGCGTGACGCGGCAGCCGATGGCCGGCGGCGGCTGGGTGGCTACGCATCTGGATGTCACCGAGCAACGCCGGTCCGAAGCGAAGATCACCTACATGGCGGAACACGATGCGCTCACCGAGTTGCCGAACCGCGTGCTGCTCAAGGCGCGTCTGGAGCCTGCACTCGCCGATACGCGTGGCGGAAATCTCCATCTGGCGGTTCTCCTGCTCGACCTCGACCGCTTCAAGGAGGTCAACGACACGCTCGGACATCCGGCGGGCGACCTGCTGCTGCGCTCAGTCGCGGCGCGCTTGCTGGATTGCATCAGGGAGACGACGTTCGTCGCCCGACTGGGCGGCGACGAATTCGCAATCGTCGACTACGTGACCAATCCGGCTGCGGACGCGGCCTCTCTCGCCGAGGCGATCCATGGCGCGCTCAGCGAGCCGTTCGATCTCGGCGATCATCAGGTCATTGTCGGCACCAGCATCGGGATCGCCCTTGCGCCCCGAGACGGCGCCGATTCCGACACGATCCTCAGGAGCGCAGATCTTGCCCTCTACTCGGCCAAGAGCGGCGGACGTGGTGCATTCCGCTTCTTCGAGCCGGAGCTGGACCGGCTCCTGCATGCGCGCCGCAACCTGGAGCGGGATCTGCGGAAGGCGCTTGCGAGGAGCGAATTCGAGCTCCACTACCAGCCGTTCGTCAATTTGAAGAGCGGCGAGACCTGTGGCTTCGAGGCGTTGCTGCGTTGGCACCACCCCGAGCGGGGTCTGGTCTCGCCCGGCGAATTCATTCCCGTCGCGGAGGAAACTGGCTTGATCCTGCCGCTGGGGGAATGGGTGTTGAGAACCGCCTGTGCCGAAGCGGCAAAATGGCGTTCCGACCTGAAGATCGCGATCAACCTGTCTCCAGCGCAATTCAGGAGCAAGGAGCTCGTGTCGACGATCGTGAGCGCACTGGCGGCGTCGGGGATTGCTTCAGACCGGCTCGAGCTCGAGGTCACCGAAACCGTCATCATGCATGACAGCGGGACCGTATTCGCAGCACTCAGCCAGCTGCGCGAGCTCGGGGTGCGGATTGCCCTCGACGATTTCGGCACCGGCTATTCGTCGCTCAGCTTTCTGCAGAAGTTTCCCTTCGATAAGATCAAGATCGATCGCAGCTTCGTCAGCGAGCTGTCCAGTCCGATGGAGGAGCCCCATCGGATCGCGCGGGCCGTGGTCCAGTTCGCCACGAGTCTCGGTAAGACGTCCACCGCCGAAGGCGTCGAAACCGCCGAGCAGCTGGACATCCTGCGCCAGGAGGGCTGCGTCGAGGCCCAGGGCTTCCACCTCAGCCCGCCGATACGAGCCTCGACGATCGCACGGCTTGCGGATCGAAAGGCCGAGGCCGGCGAGTTTGCCGCATAGAGCATGATCCGGACCCGAAGGGCCGCGTCAGCGCAAAGTGTGTAGCGGTTTTCCGAAAAGATCATGCTCAAACCAAAAAACCCAAAGCGCGATGAGGATTCATCCTAATCGCATCGCGCTTTGGGTCGCTTGACGATCACTGCAGCGGCGGGTCGCCGCTAGTGCGCTTCTTGGCGAGGTCCATCTCGGTGACGGCGATCAGGATCTCGGCGCGGGTCTTCAGGTCGGGCGCCTCCAGCATGGCCTGCTTTTCCGCGGGGCCGTAGGGCGACATCATCGCGAGCGCATTGACGAGGGCTTCATTGGGCGCGCTCTCGACGCCCTCCCAGTCGACCTTGAGGTTGTTGGCCTTCAGGAAGTCCGCCAGCACCGCCAGCAGCGCCTCGCGGTCGACCTCCTCCTCGCCGCGGCGCGCGGTGAAATCGTCGACGTAGGCGAAGAAGTCCACCTTGCACTGCCGATAGGGGGTGAGCACCTCGAGCTCCTCGACCACCTTGAAGCGCGAAACGCCGGTGAGCTCGAGGATGTAGCGGCCGTCGCCGGACTCGGCGAGCTGGGTGATGCGGCCGACGCAGCCGACGCGGAACAGCGCCGGCTTGTCGGAATCCTTCCGCGAATGCGCGATGTCGGGCTGGATCATGCCGATCAGGCGATGGCCGTCGCGGAAGGAATCGTCGACCATCGAAAGGTAGCGCGGCTCGAAGATGTTGAGCGGCATCTGGCCGCGCGGCAGCAGCAGCGCGCCCGGCAGCGGGAAGACCGGAATGATCTCCGGGAGGTCGGCGGGCCCGCGATATTCGATGTTGATCGGCATCTGCCCGGTCCCCTGGCGTTGCTAGCGCATGATCCGGATCCGAAGGACCGCGTTAGCGCAAAGTGTGGAGCGGTTTTCCGAACAGATCATGCTCAAAAAAGGCCGTTACGAAAACAGGATCGTCGACAAACGTTTGCGGCCTTCGACGGTTGCATCATCCGTGCCGCCCCAGGCCTCGAAGAACTGCACCAGCTGCTTGCGGGCGCCGTCGTCGTTCCATTTGCGGTTGCGCTTGATGATCTCGAGCAGCTGCTCGGTCGCCGCCGCGCGGTTGCCTTGGGCGTTGAGCGCGGTGGCGAGGTCGAATCGGGCCTGATGATCGAGCGGGTTTGCGGCGACTTTCTGTTCCAGCTCGGCAACCGGTCCGAGCGATTTCGCCTGCTCGGCGAGATCGATCGCGGTCTGCACCGCCTTCACGGCCGGGTCGTTGCGCTTGGATTCCGGCACCATGGCCAGCGTCTGCTTGGCCTGCTCCATCGCGCCGGAAACGGCGTAGCACTTGGCAAGGCCCGCGAGCGCCGCGATGTTGGTGGAATCATGCTGCAGCGCCTCGGCATAGATCTGCGCCGCCGCCGCCGCGTCGCCCTCGGCGAGCACCGCGTCGGCCTCCTGCACGATCTCGGCGACGTTGACCTCGCCCGGCGCGGTGACGCCCTTGGTCAGCCGCTCGATGAAGGCGTTGACCTGGCTCTCCGGCACCGCGCCCATGAAGCCGTCGGCCGGCTGGCCGTTGACGAAGGCGATCACGGCCGGGATCGATTGGATGCCCATCTGGCCCGGGACCGCCGGATGATGGTCGATGTTCATCTTGACCAGTTTGACCTTGCCCTTGGCCGCCTTCACCGCCTTCTCCAGGACGGGGGTGAGCTGCTTGCAGGGGCCGCACCATTCCGCCCAGAAATCGATCAGCACGGGCTGGCGCTTCGATTCCTCGATGACGTCCTTCACGAAGGTCTGGGTGGTGGTGTCCTTGATCAGGTCGGCCGCAGCCGGGCCCGCCGCTCCGTTACCCTGGTCGATGATCGTCACGGGATTCCCTCGTCATGTCTGGAATGGCGGCTCTTTAGCACGCCGCCGCGTCATATGCTTGTGGTCGGCTCCTAAATTGGGCCGAATGGGCCGAATTTCAATCCAGGCACCCCGATTCGCCGGTTCCGAGACGTTTCCGGTCGATTTGGCCGGCTTCGGGCTCCATACGGGGTCCGAATTGCGAATTGAGGCCGCCTGTAGCTGTTGCATTCCCCTCCCGCTTTTGGCATACGACAGCCGTTGCCGGCGCGTCACGCGACCGACACAGGATGCGGGTGTAGCTCAGTGGTAGAGCACGACCTTGCCAAGGTCGGGGTCGAGGGTTCGAGCCCCTTCGCCCGCTCCAGTTTTCTCTTGGTTCCCGAACGTCTTAGATAATTCCCCGTCGCAATCCTTTCTTTTTTGATCTTGGGGGGAGCGGTTGCTGCGCTTGGGGGTATCGCCAGTCCGAGACGTTGTTGCTCGGTCTGCCAGCCAAACCATGTATTTCGGGATAGAGATGATCTAACGAATTCGGCCGTTTTCTTACTCCTTATCTCCCAAGGAAATCTCGTTGCCGCTCCGCTAGGGCTTGGACATGCTTTGAGAATCGAATTTTCTCCGAATTCGGGATGCCGAACTCGCTCCAGTGCGGCATTCCCGACAGACCAGCCGTTGGCGAGGAGGCCGCTTTGGTTCTCGCGTGCGTACAAAGAAAAAGAGAAGCAGCGGGCATGGGCGGAGATTTGCCACGGCCGAAACGCTGAGTCTGAGATTGCGATATTTGGGCCAGAGCAATGAGCGGCGTCAGCTTCTACGCTGTCCTCGCCCAGCTCTTCTTTTGCGAGGGGGCGGCAATCGTTTTTCCAGGATATCCATCCAGTCGATCACCATAGAATCGACCGTCTGGCCAAACAACCCTAAAGTGTGCTACTATCTAGGCGGCATGCTCGCTAGGAATACAATCATCGAATAGACTGCATATTGCTAAGTTGTTTTATTAATCAGAACGCAGGTGAAACCCTTGAGCAGGCTTCACAGAATATCGAAGAAGCGAATACAACCCTCACGCGGGACCGTAATTTTTGTCCATGGACTCGGCGGCGATGCGTTCGCGACTTGGCGAAAGGGGAAAGAAGAAAGCCTTTTCTGGCCGCAATGGCTCGCCGACGACTTTCCGCAGCTTGACATCTACTCGTTATCTTACGAGGCCGCGCCGCTAGCTTGGCTGGGCACCACGATGCCGATATTTGATCGAGCCAAGCAAACGCTCACTTGGGTTGAGCCCCTTTCGGAGAAGCCGCTCGTTTTCATCTGTCATAGTCTCGGCGGACTTCTCGTAAAGCAAATGATTCGCCTGGCCAGTACAGGCGGCATCGATAACTGGCGCGCTATTGCTGATCAAACAAGAGGCGTCGTCTTTTTGGGAACGCCTCACACGGGCGCTGACATCGCTGGGACTTTGAGCCGGCTCGGAACGATCCTAGGCACTTCGGTTTCGATTACAGAACTGGCAAAAAACAGCCCAAGCTTGCGAGATATCAATGAATGGTACCGAAACTCTGCCCGAGGATTGAATATCAAGACGCTTCCATTCTACGAGAAACAACCAACGCACGGAATTCTAGTCGTCGACGAGACTGCAGCTGATCCCACCATTGAGGCGGTTGCTGCAATACCACTGGACGGCACGCATCTCACGATATGCAAGCCTGAGTCCCGCGAAGACCTTCTATACGTGACCATCGAGCGTTTCATTTGGACTTGCTTCTCGACCGAATTGAATGGGCAAGATTCGCTTTCCAAGGAACAAGTTAACAGCCCCACCTTGGAGAACCCGTCTCGCCTCTCGTGCAGCAGAAGCGAGAGTGAGAAATGGCTGTTGGGGATCAAGAACTACCCCGCCGTAAAGCCGCACGAGATACCTTATGAGACGATCAAAGCGTTCGCTCGCACGTACTCGACGTTGCCCGCGGCAAGGAATTTTATCAACGGTGTAAATGCCCTGCGAATTAAGCTGAATCCGGAGCACAACACGGAGCAACAAATTCTCATAGAGCCCCACGACCTCGGCATGTCGCCTGGGAATTTCATCGACTTCTGGACCGAGGTTTTGACGCTTGCCGGAAACAAATCAAGGCGAACCCTTGCTGCATTCACGATAGCACCAAACGCTCCGGATCCGGCCTTGTACGGGCCAGACGCAGTGCATGCGTTCAATGAATTGAGGAGAACTCTCGAATCCCTGGAGTAACTTCGATGTTTGCAAATCGATTTATTCGCCAAATCTTTTTTGCCGCTACTCTGATTTTCTCTGCGTACTTTACCGTCGCCTCAGCAGAGGTCAAACCGAGCTTTGTTGACGCTCCATCATTCACCGGCGTGCTTGAGCAGGCGCTCGCTCAGGGGGTCCAGTCAACCAGTCAAGTGCTCAACCGGCTTGGACCCGACGTTCAACAAGCGTTGCGTGATGCTCAAGAGAAAACAGACTTCAAATACTATAATTTTTCGGCACGATCGCAAATTGAAATGCTTTACCAAAGAGCCGAAGCCGGGGGATCTGGACAAGGTGAATTATTCCTGGCCCGCTTAAAAGATGCCCTAACGCCTTCCTCAGCTGCCCTCGCCGAAGACCCAAGGCTCAAATTTCTTGATGGCATCCCTAGGCGGTCAGGGCCTATCGTTTTCGCGGATATCGCCAGCATAGATGC
The DNA here is from genome assembly GCF_020194215.1 of Bradyrhizobium sp. BRP20. Taxonomy (NCBI): domain Bacteria; kingdom Pseudomonadati; phylum Pseudomonadota; class Alphaproteobacteria; order Hyphomicrobiales; family Nitrobacteraceae; genus Bradyrhizobium; species Bradyrhizobium sp. BRP20. Next base: position 262,135 of record NZ_JADYVY010000009.1, read on the forward strand.
TAACGTCACCGCAAAGAAAATATCGCCGGCGGTCCAGGATGCTCTGACCATCCTTAGCGAGCACACAAGTTCGCGAGGCTTGGGGCACCTACGGGGTGTTCTCCTTCGAAACTTGAACCTAGATAGCACAAAGGACGCCAAAGATGCTGCACGCAAGTTTGACGATCTAATACGCAGCGCCCCGAGCAGAAAAGGCGTGATAGCAGCCGCGTTTACTGCTCACCTTCCGCCTCCCAAGCTTCAAATAGCTGTTCAGCGGGTCATCGAGGACTTCGCCCGATCCAGCGGTGCATTCGCTGTTGACCCGGCTGTAGCCAAAGTTATGCAGGGCCTCTCGAGCGAACTCACCGTCGCCGAACACAGACTCGTTCAAAGTGACGCAGCTTTCCAACAAAATCACGATATAAATCAGGGTGTCGCAAAGTCGTCGGTTGATGCCAAATCGTCCGACGCAAAGATAGCCCTAGCGCTGTCTAAAGCAGCAGAGTCCGCCGGTGATGTCCCGCCAGCGGGCGGCGGTGGGGGTCCTTTTCCGCAACCGCGGGCCGCCGGGGGTACTGGGCTTGCACAAAAACATCAGCAATACGTTGAGCAGAGTTTCCAGAGAAGAAGCAACATAGGAAGTGCGCCGCCACTTCCGGCGTGGGCATCGCGCGCGCCGCCCGTACCACGAAGTTATCGAGTCGCAATCATGTCACCGAGAGCGGCGAGAGGCATCGCTGTTGGCGCCGAAATGACAAGCGAGGTAGCCCGACGTCCGCTTAAGGCATATTGGATCGCAGATAAAACAAGCGAACGCTTTGGACGCTTGGTAATCTCCTTCGCTCCTTGTAAAGAAAATTGGTTCAAGTTCGTTTGGGAAATGCTGGGCCAGTGTAACGGAGACCCAATAGTCGCAGCATCAAAGCGATTACATGTTGACAGCTTCATGGCTGCAAATCAGCTACTATGGGGATCTTTCAACACAGAAGCTCAGTTCGTCGAGGGTGAAATCACGGTACTAATGAGCATGAATCCTTGGGTGTTGCCGCCAGGATTGGAGACACTCGCCAACAAGGAACAGGATGCGATCCGGAAATACGAAGGCTTGATCGCGTCGTATAATGCTACAGTCTCAGCTGCAAGACACTCGCTGTTGTCTCAGAAGTCCAATCAAGGGCTCGATTTTGACAAACAGTTTGATCCCCTCAATCCAGCAGCAGACATCAAGAAGCTTGAGGCGAAGCTGAGTCAGCTGACTAAAGAGATTGACGCGGCCAAAAGCGCAGTAGAGGCAGTTCGGGAAACGATAAAACAATATCAGGCGACCCACGGAGAACAGCCACGTTCGATCGTGTTCCATCCGGCCATTCACGGACGCGAGCTCGCTTGGTCGGCGGCCCGCATCGATTTTTGGTTCAACGATACGGAGCGGCTCTTTGAGGAAGCTAACTCAGTCGCTGCCGACGAGCATACAACAAACAAATTGCGCAGAGCTCTTGATGCCGCCAAAGAGGGAGCCGGGACGTGGCAATTTTTTGAACAAGACGCGATAATTGATCTAGACCGAAACGGCGCAGCGCCGACTGTGGCGGTGCGCACGTCCGCGAGCAGAAATGCTGACGAAGACGGGCGATTCGCCGTTTCCCTATTTCGACTGAATGAGGCGTCTGGCGCCAATGAAGATAGAGCAGAACATTTGGTTGAGGGAGAGGCTGAGATCAGGCGTCCCTTGGCTTGGCTACAGCGAATGCATCCAGACTTTTGGAGACTGAGCGACTTTTCGACGTCGTTGATGCTTCTCAGGTATCTCAAGTCAGAGCAGGTTCAGCTTTTTTCATTTTCGGCTGACGAGTTTGACGAACAGCGCCCTACGCCTGAGTGGATTTACGGCAGCACCGTCAGGCCCGTGACGAAACCCTGATTCCGAGCTTTCAAGGAAGCTTCTCATGTCGATTTCTGATACTTCAGAAGTGCATTCGACGTTATTCGCGGATCTAGCTTCGCAACTCGCTTTCCAGAAGCGTTGGCGTCTTCTGTCTATGAGCGCCTACGTTCTTACAACGGTCGGAACACTTGTTTGCTCCGCGGGAGCAACCTATTTCGCGGCGAGTGGCGCATCTGAAGTCGCCGCAATACTCGCAGGCGTTGCCACGGTTTTGGTCGGGACGGAGAAAAGTCTTCTCTTCAGAGAGAAATGGAAATTTCACTTACTTATGTACACCAAGCTAAACGTCTTTCGAACAAGGCTTCTATTGGGGCGCATCGCTCAGGAGCAAGCATCCGATGAGTATGGGACACTTATGATGATGTACGCGTCAGAGTTACCGATGGCTGCTAGAGAGCAAGCCTAGCGAGGTAGGACTGGGGGCCCTTTCGCAACGCATGTGGAAATCAGAGTTGTCTGCCAAATCAACGGGATCCGGTGCTGCCTTCCAGTCAGCAGTAGTCGCCCAGCAGGGGTCACCTTCAAGGGATGATCATACTCCGCCGGATCGCCGAGCCGGGCGTTTATAGATCGGTCGGTGATGCGAAAAGGTTGCGCCCGATCTAAGTGAGCTCATTCCTTACGCCGCGAGCGGAAAGGATTGTCCCGAAAATTCGGCAAACGCCTTCGCTGCGGCAACCAATTGATCGTGGCTGATGCCGTGCGCCTCAGCGAATGCGATCTGCAATTCGGGCTCAACGTCCCCAAAAAACGACGACATCGGGCCGCAGGCGGCCTTGGCCGCAGAGGGATCCAGCAGACAATGGACGAGCTCCTGCGCGTTTAGCTTCCTGCTATACGGCGCGTTCACGGTCGTCAGAACGAGGACGGGGCTCTTCATCTGCGTCACTAATCGCTACTCGGTCGATATAGGATTGACATGGAGCCCTTACACTCCCCCTAACAGCCTTGGTGGTCAACTTGTTGGCCTTTTGTTCCATTCGGCCGGTGGCTTCACAGCAAAGCTCCACCAGTCGTATCGAACGGAGCGCGGTTTTGGGGTCGTTAGCGGGTGGTTGAGACAGTCTAACATGACAATCCTGGTCACCGGCAGCGCGGGCCACCTCGGTGAAGCCATTCTCCGGACCCTCCGCGGGCGCGGGTCGCCCGCGCGCGGAATCGATCTCAAGCCCTCCCCCTTCACCGACGTCGTCGGCTCGATCGTCGATCCCGATTTCGTGCGGCGCCAGATGGACGGCGTCACCGCCGTGATCCACACCGCGACGCTGCACAAGCCGCATGTGGCGACCCATTCCAAGCAGGACTTTGTCGACACCAACGTCTCAGGCACGCTCAATCTGCTCGAGGCGGCCGCTTCGGCCGGCGTGAAGAGCTTTGTCTTCACCAGCACCACCAGCGCATTCGGCTCGCAGCTGCGGCCCGAGGCGGGACAGGCGGCGGTGTGGGTCAGCGAGGAGCTGCCATCGGTGCCGAAGAACATCTACGGCACGACCAAGCTGATGGCCGAGAACCTCTGCGAGCTGTTCTTTCGCGAGCGCGCGCTACCGATCGTGGTTCTGCGGACCTCGCGCTTCTTTCCGGAGGACGATGATGATCCTTTGATGCGGTCGACCTACACGCTGGAGAACGCGCAGGCCAACGAGCTGCTCTACCGCCGGCTGGATATCGCGGACGCAGTGAGCGCGCATCTGCTCGCCGTCGAGCGTGCGCCCGGCATCGGCTTCGCCCGCTACATCGTCTCGGCGACGAGCCCGTTCGAGCAACGTCATCTCGGAGCGCTGGCGCGCGATGCCGCCACTGTCGTGCGCGAGCTCTATCCGGAGTGCGCGCAGCTCTATGCAGCGCGCGGCTGGCGGCTCTTCCCCGCGATCGACCGGGTCTATGTCAACGCGCGGGCGCGGCGGGAGCTCGGCTGGCGACCCGAATTCGACTTCGCGCATGTGCTGCGCAGCCTGCGCGATGGCCGCGACTTCCGCAGCACGCTGGCGCGTGAGGTCGGATCGAAAGGCTATCACGACACGCTGTTCGACGACGGACCCTACCCCGTCGCCTCGTGAGCGCCGCGATTATTTTGCTCGACGCTTCAAATGATTGTCCGGCGTCACCGCGCGCGGATCAACTTGCGCAGTTCTACTGTGCATGGGGTTGTTTTCGCACTTTTGTATGCCCACCCCGGCGGAGCGCCTGACGACGTTGCGCGCGCGCTGTTGATTCCGCGTTGCAGCGCGAGGCGCGGTCGTCGCAGCGTTCATCCGTTCATTGACATTCCGTCTCAATTTTTGCTGCGCGCAGCCGCGCTGCATCCGACGCGCTTCTCACGATGGGCAGATGTGCTAACCTTTTTGCGCCTGTCGTCCCGACGGGCTCAAGACTTCGCCTCTCGACTAGCAAAAGAAAATAATGCGCAGCCCTGACGGCTGCCTTAGGGGAGTGATGCGATGACATCGATGTTCCATCGATCCGTGTTGGCGCTTGCGGCCGTGGCCCTTCTCGCGGGGACCGGCGCCGGCAACGCGCAGCAGCAGGACAAGAGCAAGCCGCTGAAGAAATACGACTCCAGCACCAAGGAGTTCTGGACCCATCCGCCGGATGACTGGTTCCTCGGTGACGAGACCGAGGCGCAGAAGGGCCTCGCGCCGCCGTCGGGCCCGCCGACCGGCGCCTCCGACGCCGAGCTCGCCAACATCGTCAAGAAGATCAAGCTGCCGCCGGGCTTCAAGATCGAGGTCTACGCCTCGGGCGTGCTGGCCGCGCGGCAGATGGCCTGGGGCGACAAGGGCACGTTGTTCGTCGGCTCGTTCGGCCTCGGCAACGTCTATGCCATCAAGGACAACAACGGAAAGAAGGAGGTCAAGACCGTCCTCAAGGGCCTCAACATGCCCACCGGTCTCGCCTTCAAGGACGGCGCGCTCTACGTCATCGCCGTCGACAAGCTGATCCGCTACGACAACGCCGAAGCCAATCTCGACAATCTCGGCCAGGGCAAGGTCGTCTATGACGACATGCCGTCCTATGCCGCGCATGGCTGGAAATACATCTCGGTCGACAAGGAAGGCTGGTTCTTCCTGCCGTTCGGCCCGCCCTTCAACATCGGCATTCCGCCGACCAGCGTGTCGCAGATCCGGCGCGTCGATCCCAAGACCGGCAACGCCGAAATCTGGGCGCTCGGCGTCCGCAACTCGGTCGGCGGCGACGTCGATCCGCGCACCGGCAAGCTCTGGTTCACGGAGAATGCCCGCGACTGGATCAGCGATGATCTGCCCTCGGACAAGCTGAACATGATCAACCGGATCGGCGAGCATTTCGGCTATCCCTATTGCCATCAGGGCAATCTGCCTGACGACAAGTTCGCGATGGGCCACAAATGCTCCGAGTTCACGCCGCCCGTACTGAACCTCGGTGCCCATGTCGCACCGCTCGGCATGAAGTTCTACACCGGCGACCAGTTCCCCGCCGACTACAAGAACAACATCCTGATCGCGGAGCACGGCTCCTGGAATCGCCACAAGTACCAGGGCGCGCGCATCGTGCGGGTGATCGTCGGGCCTGACGGCAAGAACCCGAAGCGGGAGGTCTTCGCCTCCGGCTGGCTCGAGGGTGACCAGGGCTATCTCGGCCGTCCCAACGACATCATCATCGCCAAGGACGGATCAATCCTTGTGGCCGACGATTGGGCCGGCGCGATCTATCGCATCAGCTACAGCAAGAAGTAGCGCGACCTGACGGAGAAAGCTGCGACCGGGTGACGGCCGCAGCTTCTCCCATTTTGAAGCCCCACGCCGTCGTCCCGGATTGCGCGCCACTTGCGCGCAAGTCCGGAACTCATAACCACGAACGGGGATTATGGACTCCGGGCTCGCGCTAAGTGGCGCGCTTCGGAATGACGCAGTACAGAACGGATTTCCAATCATGCGCCGTCAGTTCTCTTGGTCCGTAATCGGCGCGCTATCGCTAGCAGTGATCGCCTTCATTCCAGCCGATGCCGCCGACAATGCCGCGATCAAGGAGAAGGCCGCCGCCTGCTCCGGCTGCCACGGCGAGAACGGCATTTCGCAGACCGAGAACATCCCCTCGCTCGCCGGCCAGCCCGATCAATTCCTGCAATGGCAGCTCGTGTTCTTCCGCGCCGGCGCGCGCAAGAACGATCAGATGCAGCCGATCGTGGAAGGGATCACCAACGAGGATATCCGCAATTTCGGCGCTTACTTCGCCTCGCTGGCGCCGCCGAAGGGACCCGAAGACGGGGATCCCGACCTGTCGAAGAAGGGGGCGCAGGTGGCCGCCGGCCGCCGCTGCGCCTCATGCCATACCGACAGCTATGCCGGCACCAAGGCGGTGGCGCGGCTCGCGGGGCAACGTGAGGAATATCTCGTCAAGGCGCTGCACGATTACAAGGCCGGCCAGCGTGTCGGCGGCGGCGTCGCCGCGATGGCCGACGTCGCCTATCACATGAGCGATGAGGAGATCACCGCCGTCTCGCACTATCTCGCGCACTTGAAATAGCGCTGAGCTGTTTCGTCAATCGCAGCTCGTCATCCCCGGGGCGCGACACAGTCGCGAGCCCCGGGACGACACCGAATGTGTGGTTACGCCCTACCCCGCCCGCTGCCTCTCATACGCCTTCAGATGCGTATAGGCGATGCGCAGCTTCGGCACCGGCACCTTGGCGGAGTCGGCGCGCGCGATGAGATCGCCAATGACGTGATCGGCCTCGACAGGCAGGCCGGCCTTGATGTCGCGGAACATCGACGCCGTCAGCGGCGAGCCCTCGGTGGTGAGATTGCCTTTGACGCGATCGAAGAACGGGCCGCCCGGCGGATAGCCGGACGCCGTGGCAACCGCGCTGGTCTCATCCAGCATGCCGAGCAGGAAATCGCGGCCGCCGGGCGCGGCGAGGATATTGCCGACAGACGTCCGCATCAGGCTGGTGCTTGCAGCGAGCGAGGACAGGAACACCCACTTCTCCCACATGTCCTGCATGATGTTCTGGCTGGCGCTGGCGCCATGGATGCCGCTCTTGAAGGCCTCGTCGATCGCCTTCACCCGGTCCGACATCCCGCCGTCGCGCTCGCCGTAGCTGAGCGACTGCATCGGCTGGAGCTGCACCACCTCGCGCTTCTCGTTCAGCGTGGCCGCAATGGCGCAGAGGCCGCCGAGCACGCGCTCCTTGCCGAACCTCGTGTCCAGCGTGTCGAGATGCTTCATGCCGTTGAGCATCGGGATGATCGCGGTGTTCGGCCCCACCGCGGGGGCGAACGACTTGATGGCATCGTCGAGGTCGAATGCCTTGCAGCTGAGCAGCACGACGTCGAACGTGTCCTTGATTGCGTCGGCCTGAACCGTCGGCGGGTTCTTCAAGGTCACATCGCCGTTCGGGCTCTTGATAACGAGGCCGGCGCTCGCGAGCTCGTCGGCGCGGCGCGGCCTAACCAGGAAGGTCACGTCGCGGCCGGCCTGCAACAGCCTGCCACCGAAATAGCCGCCGATGGCGCCGGCGCCGACCACGAGGATGCGCATGGGAGAACTCCGCTTTTATTATTAGCGAATGGCGAATAGGGAGTAGCGAATAGTTGGCGCGATTTCCACTCGCTATTCGCTACCCGCCATTCGCGCGCTTCACTTTCCCGACACCATCTCCTCGACCTCGCGCAACTGCTCCTTGCCGAAGAACATTTCATTGCCGACGAAGAAGGTCGGCGAGCCGAAGGCGCCGCGGGCGACCGCCTCCTCGGTGTTCTTGATCAGCTTGGCCTTCACCTCGGGTTCCCCGGCGCGGGCGAACAGCTTTTGCGCATCGAGACCAGACGACGCCAGCGCCTTCGCCGCGATCTCGGGATCGTCCATCTTCTTCGGCTCGCGCCACATGTGGTGGAAGGTGGCCTCGACATATGTCTCGAACACGCCCTCGAGCTGCGCTGCGATCGCTGCGCGCATCAGGTTCAGCGTCTTGACGGGAAAGTGCGGATTCCAGACATAGGGCTGGACATGGAAGCGTTTGATGAAGCGCTCGGTCTCGACCTGCTGGAACTCCCGCTTGTTCTTGATGCCGGCGAGCGTCTCGGCCGGCGACTTGTTGTTGGTCGACTTGAAGATGCCGCCGAGCAGGATCGGCACATATTCGAACTTGACGCCGATCCGCTGTTCGATGGCTGGAATCGCCAGATGGCTGAGATAGGCGTTGGGGCTACCGAAATCGAACAGGAATTGCGGGGCGGTGCGGGTCAAAATCATTCTCCCTGGCCTGGCTTTCTGAGCGGCTTTTTCTCATTGTGGCGCAGGCCGCGCCACAGGTCTATCGTTTAATGACGGTCATAATACTTTGACCGTCAGATCAGGCGCTGCATCGCCCGCTTGCGCCACACCAGATGGTAATAGCCCATCTGCAGAATCAACATGGCGCAGAACACGATGGGATAGGCGGCCCACACGCCGGTCAGGCCGACCGTGTGGCTCAGGATGATTGCAGCCGGCAGCTCGATTGCGGCGATCGCGAAGATCGACAGCAGCATCGGCGTCAACGCGACGCCGGCGCCGCGCATTGCGCCCGAGAACACCGTGGCGAGCCCGAACGGCACCGAGCTCCACAAGGTGATGTTGAGCAATCCCTTCGCCAGATCCAGCACGGCGCCCTCGGTGATGAAGATACCGAGCACCGCGCGTGGCGCGAGGTAGATCAGCGCCACCAACCCGCCGGTCAGGACGATATTGAACGCAAGGCCCATCCGCACGATGCCGTCAAGCTGGGCCCGGTCGCCGCCGCCGACGGCCTGGGCGCCGAGGATCGAGACCGCGATCGAAATCGACATCGCCGTGAACTGGGTGTAGCCCATCACCTGGTTGACGGCGCCATAGGCCGCGGTGGCATTCGAGCCGAAGCCGTTGACGAGGCCGAGCAGCACAAGCTCAGCGATCGCCATCACCACCATGCCGATCGCGCTCGGCAGGCCGATCCCGAGGACTTTGCCGAGCACGGCGCCGTTCAGCCGGAGGTGACGCAGCAGCGTCGCATCCGGCGCGAGCGCGTGCTTTCTCCGCAGCAGATAGGCAGCCAGCACGATCAGCGTCAGCGTGTTCGAGATCGCAGCCGCCCAGGCAGCACTGGTGATGCCGACGGCCGGCAATCCGAACGTGCCGCGGATCAGCATCGGCGTCAGGATCAGGCCGATCGCCGTCGACAAGGCCAGCGCCAGCAGCGGCGTCAGTCCATCGCCGACGCCGCGGATCATCGCCGTCATCAGCAGGAAGATGAAGCCGAGCGGCATCGTCAACAGCATGATGCGCGCATAGGCGCTGGCTTCATCGAGAATGTCCGCGGGCGTGGCGAGCATCACCATCAGGGGCCGGCTGAAGATCCCGCCAACGAGTGCAATCGCTATCGAGAGCAGCAGGCCGACGGCGAGTGTCGTGCCGACGATGATCTTGATCCGGCCATGCTCGCCGGCGCCGAAGGCCTGGCCGATCAGCACGGTGGCGCCGGTGCTGAGGCCCATGACGAAGGCGAACAGGAAGAACATCACCGGGAAGAACGCCGAGACCGCGGCGAGCGCGCCGACGCCGACCATCTGGCCGAGATAGACGTTGCTGACGGTGCCGAACAGCGATTGCAGCGCGTTGCTCAGCATCAGGGGTGCGAGAAAGCGGAGGAATGTGGTCCAGAGCGGCTTTGCGGCAGACATGGCATTGGCCTTTCATCAGGGCGTGCGAAGCCGTTGCCGCGCAATGCGCGGCTCGGCCGTCGATGGAGCGTGAGAAGCGGCGCGCGGTTTAAGCGCGGTCGCTGTAGGCGAGCTTGACGATGTGGTCGCGGATGTCGGTCGGCCAGTCGGCGATCAGGCCGGTGAAGCGTCGCCGGTCATCCGCGAACAGGGCGCGCGAGGCTTCCTCGAACTGCGGCAGATCGCCGGCCATGGTCGACATGAAGTGGTAGGCCGCATCGCGCGCCTGCCGCTCGCGGTCCTTGTCGCCGCTGGCGCGCCTGGCTTCGTCGACGAGCTTGCGCAGCGCGACCGAAGCGCCGCCGGCCTGTGCGTTGAGCCACTCCCAGTGCCGCGGCAGCAAGGTCACCTCGCGCGCGACCACGCCGAGCTTCGGCCGGCCGCGACCGCGCGGCTCTGCGGGTGCTTCGGTCGCCTCAGCCGACGGCGGGACAAGCTTCGCCAAGCGCGCCAACACCTCGCGATCTCCACCACGCAGATCGAAGTCGATCGATCGGCCCGTGGCGTCCTCGAAGATGATGATTGGCTCGTCCGGCTGTGACGCCACCCGCTTGACGACCAGCGCGACCTCTCCAGCCGGCCCGGACACCAGGCGGCGTTGTCCCTGGAAAGCGGTGAAAAATTTCTGCATTGGAATCATTGCCATTTTGACGATGCTGGGTTTCTTAATACCCGGGTAAATTACTCGCGTCAATATACCCGGATAAAAATATCAGCAGCGACGGCTCGACAATGTGTTCCCGGGCTGGCACCAACGGCGCGGCCGATGACCAAGACCAAGCCTTGAGGACCCCGCGATGCTGACCGTTCACCACCTCAACAATTCCCGCTCGCAGCGCGTGCTGTGGCTGCTCGAGGAGCTGGGCGTTCCCTACGAGATCGTGCGCTATCAGCGTCAGCCGGACATGCGCGCGCCGAAGGAGCTGCGCGCCATCCATCCGCTCGGCAAATCGCCCGTCATCACCGACAACGGCAACACCATCGCCGAATCAGGCGCGATCATCGAATATCTCATCGCCACCTACGGCAACGGGCGGCTGATCCCGCCGCCGAACACGCCGGAGCGGCTGCGCTACACCTATTGGCTTCACTATGCGGAAGGATCCGCGATGCAGCCGCTGCTGCTCAAGCTGCTGTTCACGCTGATGCCGAAGCGTGCGCCGGCCCTGCTGCGCCCGCTGGTGCGCAAGGTCTGCAACCAGGCGCTGACCGCGCTGGTCAATCCGCAGCTCAAGCAACACATGGACTATTGGGAAGGCGAGCTCGGCAAGAGCGAATGGTTCGCCGGCAGCGAGTTCACCGCGGCTGACATCCAGATGAGCTTTCCGCTCGAAGCCGCCCAAGCTCGCGGCGGCCTCGAGCAGGGCCATCCCAAGGCGATGGCGTTCCTGGAGCGCATCCACGCCCGGCCTGCCTATGCGCGCGCGCTGGAGAAGGGCGGGCCGTATCAGGTCGGGCGGTAAGCTCCCTTACTCCGTCATTCCGGGAGCAGGTTACTGCCCCGCCGCCTCCGCGCCGCGCGTGCGCGGATCGGCTGCGCCCAGCGTTCCGTTCGGCGTCACCAGAATCGAGTTGGCAGATGTCTGCCCCATCGGCTCGAGGACGAGGTGCCCCATCGCCTTCAGCTCGAGCAGCACGCCCTCGGGAAAGCCGCGCTCGACGCGCACTTCATCCGGCAGCCATTGGTGGTGCAGCCGCGGCGCTGCGACCGCGGCCGCAACATCCATCTTGTAGTCGAGCACATTCACGATCACCTGCAGCACGGTCGAGATGATGCGGCTGCCGCCGGGCGAGCCCGTCACCAGCACCGGCTTGCCGTCCCTCAGCACGATGGTCGGCGACATCGACGACAGCGGCCGCTTACCGGGACCGGGAAGATTCGCTTCGAAGCCGACCAGGCCATAGGCGTTGGAGGCGCCGATTGCCGCGGTGAAATCGTCGAGCTCGTTGTTGAGCAGCACGCCGGTGCCGTCGGCGACGAGGCCGACGCCGTAGCTGAAGTTCAGCGTGTAGGTGTTGCTGACGGCATTGCCGCGGGCGTCGACGACGGAAAAATGCGTGGTGTTGCTGCCCTCACGTGGCGCCGCAGGAGAGGTCACGAGCTCTTTTGACGGTGTGGCGCGTTCGAGGGAAATGTTTGCGCGCAGCTTCGCGGCATAGTCCTTCGCAATGAGGGTCTCGATCGGCGCGTTGACGAAGGCGGGATCACCGAGATAGCGGGCGCGGTCGGCATAAGCGCGCTTCATGGCTTCGATCAAGAGATGCAGCGACGCCGCTGATCCCTGCTTCAGATCGGCCAGAGGGAAGCCCTCGAGGATGTTGAGCGTCTCCATCAGCACGACGCCGCCGGATGAGGGTAGCGGCATCGACACGATGTCATAGCCGCGGTAGCTGCCACGCACCGGCGTGCGGATGACCGGCTGATAGGCCTTGAGGTCGGCCGGCGTCATGATGCCGCCGGCATCGGTCACGGCCTTGGCGAGCTTCTCGGCGACCGGCCCCTCGTAGAATCCCCGCGGCCCCTGTGCAGCGACGGCCGCCAGCGTTTCGGCGAGATCGCCCTGCACCAGCCGATCGCCTTCGCCCAGCGGCGTGCCATCCGGACGCGAGAATATCCTGGCCGAAGAAGGCCAGCGTGCCAGCCGCCGGTGCCAGCCCGGCAATGTATCGGCCATGTCGTCGCTGACGATGAAGCCATCGCGTGCGAGCGCGATCGCAGGCGCCAGCAGTTGCGCCAGCGTGAACTGACCCGAGCCGTATTTCTCGAGCGCGAGCGCAAGGCCGGCGACGGTGCCGGGCACGCCGATGCCGAGCGCGGAATCCCGTGACTTCGTCGCGTCGGGCTTGCCGTCGGCGCCGAGGAAGATCTGCGGCGTGGTCGCGGCCGGCGCGGTTTCGCGATAGTCGATCGTGATGTCTTCATTGCGATCGGCGGAATGGATCACCATGAAGCCGCCGCCGCCGATATTGCCGGCACGCGGATAGGTCACGGCCATCGCGAAGCCGGTCGCGACCGCAGCGTCGATGGCATTGCCGCCGCGCCGCAGGATGTCGGCGCCGATCTGCGCAGAGATCTTCTCCTGCGCCACCACCATGCCGTGCTCGGCGGCGACGGCGCGCACTGCCTCGCGTGCGGGCGGAACATAGCCCTGCCTTGCATCCTGAGCGGTCGCAGGGGCGAGACCGAGCACCAGGACGGCAATGGCGGCTAAAAATCTCCGCCGTGTCGAATATGACGACATCATCGAATTCCCGCCGTGGCGTTGCACCGGTTCACACCCGTCACTGTAATGCTATACCGTTTGCTCTAAGAGAGGCAAAACTGTTCGTGATGGGTGCTGCGTGATGACGACAATCGCTCCGGATGCGCGCATGGCCGGCGTGGCGCGGACCTATCCGCCGCGCGCCGCCGTCGTGAGTTGGATCTTCTTCGATTGGGCCGCGCAGCCATATTTCACGCTGATCACGACCTTCGTGTTCGCGCCCTATTTCGCGACGGCCATTGCGCCAAATCCCGCCGCCGGTCAATCCTTGTGGGGCTTTGCGATGGCGGCCGCGGGCCTTGCGATCGCGCTGTTGTCGCCGGTGCTCGGCGCCATCGCCGACGCTTCGGGCCGCAGGAAACCGTGGATCGCAGGTTTCGGTACGGTGCTGGTGCTGGCGTCCTGCACGCTCTGGATCGGCAAGCCCGGCGATCATGCGGTCATTCCGCTTGTGCTCACCGCAGTTGCGCTCGCCAGCGTTGGTGCGGAATTTGCCACGCTCTTCAACAACGCGATGATGCCGACGCTGGTGCCGCCGGAGCGAATCGGCCGTCTCTCCGGCACCGGCTGGGCCACGGGCTACATTGGCGGCATCGTCAGCCTGATCATCGTGCTCGGCCTGCTCGCCGCCAATCCCGAGACCGGCCGCACGCTGCTCGGCGTCACGCCGCTCTTCGGCCTCGATCCCCTCACACGTCAGGGCGATCGTGCCGCGGGGCCGCTGACCGCGCTGTGGTTCATCATCTTCGTGACCCCGATGTTCCTGTTCACGCCGGATTATCCGGCGAAGCGCCCGCTGGGCGAGGCGTTGCGCGAAGGCCTGTCGGAGCTGAAGCAGTCGATCAAGAGTCTGCCGAGGCAGAAATCGCTCGCGGCATTCCTGCTCGCCAACATGATCTACACCGATGGTCTGGTGTCGCTGTTCGCCTTCGGCGGCATCTATGCCGCGGGCACCTTCGGCTGGCACACCATCCAGATCGGGACGTTCGGCATCATGCTCGCGATCGCCGGCGCGCTCGGCGCCTGGTTCGGCGGCAAGCTGGATGATCGTCTCGGGCCGAAGCGCGTCATCGCCGGCAGCCTGCTGGTCCTGCTGCTGTCGGTGGCCGCGATTCTCCTCGTCGACAAGGACAGCGTCCTGTTCGTCAAGACCGCGCCGCCGCAAGCGGGCGCTGCCCTGTTCTCGAGTACGGCCGAGCGCGCCTATCTCGTGCTGGGCTGCCTGATCGGTGCAGCCGGCGGCCCGCTCCAGGCCGCTTCCCGCACGCTGCTGATCCATCTCGCGCCGAAGGATCGCATCGCGCAATATTTCGGCCTGTTTGCGCTGACGGGAAAGGTGACGTCCTTCATCGGCCCGCTCCTGATCGGCCTGGTCACCGCGCTGACCGCCAGCCAGAAGGCCGGCATGGCCGTGCTGGTGGTGTTCTTCGTTGCGGGATTGGGGCTGTTGATGCGGGTGCGGGATTAGCATCCCCATCGTCATTCCGGGGCGCGCCGCTTGGCGCGAGCCCGGAATCCATTTCTCCGCATGGGACCCTGCACAATGGATTCCGGGTTCGCGCTTCGCGCGCCCCGGAATGACAGCAACTCAGTGCCTGAAGTGCCGCGTTCCCGTGAACACCATGGCGATGCCGTGCTCGTCGGCGGCCTTGATCACCTCGTCGTCGCGCATGGAGCCGCCGGGCTGCACCACGGCGGTGGCGCCGGCTTCGATGCAGGCGAGCATGCCGTCGGCGAACGGGAAGAATGCATCCGAGGCCACCACCGAACCCTTGGTGAGCGGTTCGGCGAGCTTCAGCTCGCTGGCAGCATCCTGCGCCTTGCGTGCGGCGATCCGCGCTGAGTCCACCCGGCTCATCTGACCCGCGCCGATACCGACGGTGGCGAGATCCTTGGCGTAGATGATGGTGTTGGACTTGACGTGTTTTGCCACCCGGAACGCAAACTTCAGATCACGCATCTCCGCATCCGTCGGCGCGCGCTTGGTGACGACCTTGAACGTCATGTCGTCGACAACGGCGTTGTCGCGGCTTTGCACCAGCAGGCCGCCGGCCACCGTCTTGGCGGTCAGGCCCGGCGCACGCGGATCGGGCAGGCTGCCGGCGAGCAGCAGGCGCAGGTTCTTCTTGCCGCCGATGATGGCGATCGCCTCTTCGCTGGCGTCGGGCGCGATGATGACCTCAGTGAAGATCTTGGTAATCTCGCGCGCGGTATCGGCATCGAGGGCGCGGTTCATCGCGATGATGCCGCCGAAGGCCGAGGTGGAATCGCAGGCCAGCGCCCTGCGATAGGCCTCGACGAGGTTCGGACCTTCGGCGACGCCGCAGGGATTGGCATGCTTGACGATGACGCAGGCCGCGGTGCGCTTGGCGTCGAACTCGCCGATGCATTCATAGGCGGCATCGGTGTCGTTGATGTTGTTGTAGGAGAGCTCCTTGCCCTGGAGCTGCCGCGCGGTGGAGACGCCGGGGCGCTTGTCCGGCGTCGCGTAGAAGGCGGCGGTCTGGTGCGGGTTCTCGCCATAGCGCAGCGACTGGATCAGCCTGCCGCCGAAAGCGCGGAAGTCGGGCGCGTCGATCTCGAGCTGACGGTTGAACCAGTTCGAGATCGCGGCGTCATACGCCGCAGTGCGGGCATAGGCCTTCGCGGCGAGCCGCCGGCGCAGCTTTAGCGTGGTCGCGCCCTTGTTGGCGGCGAGCTCGTCGAGCACGGCCTGATAGTCCTGCGCCTCGACCACGACGGCAACATCGTCGTGATTCTTGGCGGCGGCGCGGATCATCGCGGGGCCGCCGATGTCGATGTTCTCGATGCAATCCTCGAAGCCCGCGCCTTTGTCGACGGTGGCCTCGAACGGATAGAGATTGACGACGAGCAGGTCGATCGGCGCGATGCCGTGCGCCTGCATCGCCTCCGCATGGTCCTTGTTGTCGCGGATCGCGAGCAAGCCGCCATGCACCTTCGGATGCAGCGTCTTGACGCGGCCGTCCATCATCTCGGGGAAGCCGGTGAGCTCCGAGACGTCCTTCACCTTAAGGCCGGCCGCGGCGATCGCTTTCGCGGTGCCGCCGGTCGAGACCAGCTCGACATCGTGCGCGGCGAGCGCCTTGGCGAACTCGATTAGGCCGGTCTTGTCGGAGACGGAGAGAAGGGCGCGGGTGACGCGGCGGGGATGGTCAGTCATGAGCAAGATCCTCTGTTCAGGGAGTGTCTATGCCCAGGCGCGCGGCTTATATGTCCCGCGCTTCCCGATGGTGCTCCATCCAAGGTCGCCAGTCGCGCGAGCGAGCGCTCGATAGCAGCTTTTGGCGTCGCTCTCAACGGGTAGATAGGGCCGGATCGCGCCTGTTTACAACGGAAGTTCCGGCTCGCGCCGGGCGTTGCGGCGGGCATTGGTCACTGCGGGCGAGGCGGTGGAGCGGACAAAGCTCCAGCGGATCGAGGGGGCCTGGCGGGCGTTCTGACGGATCACGATCTGGGCGGTGCGGCGCGGGCCGTCATTGCCGGCCAGGAATACGCTGTCCTCGAGATCGACCTTGTCGTCCAATGCCTCGAAGGTCCAGACGTCGCGGTTCGGCAGCACCAGCATGACGCCGCGCGCATCCGACAGCCGGCTTGCCTTCACTGCGGGATGCAGATGGAAGCGCAGCGCGAAATCGGCATCGGCGCCCTTGAAGCGTCCGCCCTGCGGCGGCGACAGCGCGTCCTCGCCGTCGATGCGCGCGCCGTCATTGGCGATCATCAGCACGCGGCGGTGGATCGCGCCGAACTTGGCGAGATAGCCGTCATGTGAGGTCGTGAGCAGCGTGCCGTTCTGCACGACCTCGCGATAGCTCTCGACCTCGACCGGGCCGCTGGTGACGGGCGCGCCGTGCAGGAGCCGCTTCATCGCCGACATCTCGACGAACTGGCATGACGACGTCTCGTGATAGGTCAGGGTCGAATGCGCCGCCGTGCTGCGTGCGAACGGCCGCCAATTGTCGCGGCCGGTGGTCGGCATGCCGCAATTGGTGACGATGCGGCTGATGCCGGACGACAATTCGAACGAGAGGCAGCCGGCATGGGCGTCGTGACTGACGCCGGCCGGCGGCGGCGGGCCGGTGTCGATGATCACAGTGGTCTGGCCGGCATCGAGGCGCTGAAAGCCGGTATGCGGCATGTTCGCCATCGGCGCGCCGTGGGTGTCGTCATAGGCGAGCAGCGTGGCGAGCAGGTCGGACGATGTCGCGCTCATGCCGTTGAACAGGGCGAAATTGCCGTCGCCGTGCCGGAAGAAGCGCAGCATCGGCATCATGCGGTCGATCGCATTGAGCAGCGCCGGCGGCGGCGCGATATTGCGCGCGGCAAAAGTCTGCCGCAGCGGCAAGAGGTCGATCAGGAGCTCGATCAGCGCCCCCGGATTGCGCGAGATGTGGCCGCCATCGGGCAGGATCTGCCGCTGCAATTCGTCGGACAGCTTCTTGGAGGCGCTGCGGATGTGACGCGTCTGGTTGGCGAGGCACAGGGACGCATAGCACAGCGCGATCAGCACCTGCAGCTTCGGCACCCCGTCCGGAATGTCGACCATGGTATAGCGCAGGAAGCGGATCTCGCGCGCCAGCGCCCGCAAGTAACGGCGGTAGAACTTGTTGTCGGTCTCGCTCAGCACCAGCGGCGCCTGCGACAGCAGCGAGATCACGCGCCGCGCCAGCACGTCGGCACGGCGCGCGACGGGGCGGCGCTTGTTGGCGGGATTCGAGATCCAGTCCTCGATCAGCGCGCGCGCATTCGCCCGCGTCAGCGCCGTATCGGCGGCGCGCAAGTGCCGCAGCCAGCCGAAGCCGAGCAGCGCAACCTCCCAATCCTCCGACGGCGGCTCGAGGTCGAAGATCGAGCGGCCGTGGCAATTGACGATCTTGCCGGCGAAGACGAAGCGACCGGCATAGATCTCGGCAGCGCGAGTCGCATCCGCGGTCCGCAGGTCATGCGGCGCGATGATCAGCCGGTCGGTGCGGCCGGGCCAGACCCGCGACAGCACAACGGAACCGCCGCTCGCGCGCGCGAGCATGTTCCGCGCGAAGCGGTTCATGACCAGCGTCGAGATACGTCTGCGTTGAGCGACCGACACGCCTTGCCTTGATGGGGGAGAGGATCAGTGACGAATCCTTATTAATCCCAAAATCGGACGCCTGACACCACCTTGAACGGCGCGAATCAGGCTCGTGGTCGCAAAATCCAGTGCAAAATCAGGATTTAACGAGCCGGGCCGCGAAAAATCCGTCGAGCCCGCCGAGCCTGGGATCGGCGTTCGGCAGATGGCAGGGCAGGGTGCGCAGGTCGCCGTCCCCGTTGAGGATTTCGTCGAGGCCCGCAACCTCCGATGCCACGATCGGAGCGCGGCGAAGCGCGGGCTCGGCGGCGAGCAGTGCCGCCACCGCCTGCTCGCCCTCCTCCGGTTCCAGCGAACAGGTGCAATAGACGAGCGTCCCGCCCGGCTTGAGCAGCGACACCGACTTGCGCAGCAGCCGCTGCTGGAGCGCGGCCAGGGTAGCGATGTCGGAGTCCTGCCGCAGCCATGCGACGTCGGGATGCCGGCGGATCGTGCCGGTGGAGGTGCAGGGAGCATCGATCAGAATACCGTCGAACGCCTCCGCCGGGCCGGCCCATTCCACGGCGTCAGCGACGACGGTCTCGGCCTGCAGCGACAGCCGCGCCAGGTTTTCGCGCAAACGCGCCACCCGTGCCGGCGAGCGGTCGATCGCCGTGACCTGCGCGCCCGAGAGCACCAGCTGCGCGGTCTTGCCGCCAGGGGCGGCGCAGAGATCGGCAATGGACTTGCCTTTGACATCGCCGAACAGCCGGGCGGGCAACGCGGCGGCGGCGTCCTGTACCCACCATTGTCCTTCGGCGAAGCCGGGCAGCATGGTTACCGCACCATGCAGCAGCATCCGCACCGTTCCCGTCGGCAGCATCTCACCATGCAGGCGGCTTGCCCATTGGGCGGGATCCGATTTCACCGTGAGATCGAGCGAGGGCTCGTGGCCGAGCGCCGATGCCATGTCTCGTGCGGTCGCCTCGCCATAATGAGCGCTCCAGCGCGCGAGCAGCCATGGCGGCAGATCCAGCGATTGCGTCGCGACCTCCTCGACCAGCGCCTTGCCCTCGCGCGCACAGCGGCGCAGCACGGCGTTGACGAGCCCGGCATAGCGCGCGGCGCGGCGGTCGGATTGCACGAGGCGGACGGAGAGATCGACCGCGGCGTGATCCGGCACGTCCATCCAGAGGATCTGGGCGGCGCCGATCAAAAGTGCGCTCTGCGCGCGTGGCGCGTCGGAGGGAACGCCCTTGTCGAGCAGGCGGGACAGCACATGGCCGAGCGTGCCGAGCCGGCGCAGCACCGTGGCGACCAGGCGCCGCATCAGCGCGCGGTCGCGGTCGGCCAGCGTCTTCAGTCCGGGATGGGCACCGCCGCCGTCGAGCTGGTCGTCGAGCGTGCGGTGCTTGTGCAGCACGCCGTCGACGATGTCGGCGGCAATCCGTCGCGCCGCAAGGCCGGGCACTTCGGACGGAGGGACGAAACGTTGAGATGGCATGCGGCAGCAAGGTTCTGAACGAGCGGCAGTTCCGCCGCGATGGGCGCATGCCTTGAGAAGGCGATCTCTGACACGCGAATATGCCAAATGTAAGAATCGCTTGCGGGTTTTTCAGCGCTCCGAGCCGATTTCAGGAATGCGTTATTGGGCATCGCGTTGTGCGCGGTCCTGCGCTAGAAAGCGCGGCGATGAGTGACCCCGTTCCCGATCGCAAGCCGCTGTCGCCGGCTGCCCAGCGCGCGCTGGCCGAGGCTGAGGCGCGCCGGCAGGCTGCGGCCGCCAAGGCCAAGGATGAGGCCAAGAACGAGACCAAGGCGAAGGAGCTGCAGGGGCCGCAGGGGCCTGAGCCCACCCGCTACGGCGATTGGGAGCGCAGGGGCATCGCTTCCGACTTCTGAGCTTGCAGTCGGAGCGGCTGGATAACGCCGGCAGATCTCGTCCCGGTCGTCACAGGTAGTTGTGCGCTCGCAAGTAGCGGATGATGCGTTCGCAGGCCGCCTCGCTCGACAGCTCCGAGGTGTCGATGGTGATGTCGGGCGCCAGCGGCGCTTCATAGGCGGCGTCGATGCCGGTGAATGCCGGTAGCTGGCCCGACCTAGCCTTGCGATAGAGCCCCTTGGGATCGCGGCGCTCGCATTCGGCAAGCGGCGTCGCGACATGGACCTCGATGAACTCGCCCGCTTCGAGCCGCTGGCGCGCCAGCTCCCGCTCGCTGCGGAACGGCGAGATCAGCGCCACCAGCGCGATCAAGCCGGCCTCGACGAACAGCCCCGCGATCTCCGCGACGCGCCGGACGTTCTCCGTTCTCTCCGCGTTGGAAAAGCCGAGGTCGCGGTTGATGCCGTGACGAAGATTGTCGCCGTCGAGCAACGCGGCATGGCGCCCGAGCTCGGCGAGCCGGCTGTCGACGAGATTGGCGATCGTCGATTTGCCGGCGCCGCTCAGCCCCGTGAACCAGAGCACGCAGGGCCGTTGCTGCTTCAGCCGGGCTCGCACGGATTTGTCGACCGCAAGCCGCTGCCAATGAACGTTGGTGGCGCAGCGGAGCGACATGTCGATCATTCCCGCCGCGGCAGTGCGATGGCTGATCGGGTCGATCAGGATGAAACTGCCCATCTCGCGGTTGTCGCGATAGGCCTCGAACACCAGCGGGCGGTCGAGATCGAGATGGACATAGCCGATCTCATTGACGTCGAGCGTGGCGGCGCTTTCCCGCGCCATGGTGTCGATGGCGATCCGGTGCTTGAGTTCCGTGATCACCGCGCCGGTCGAGGCGGTACCGCACCGGAGCAAATAGCGCCGGCCGGCGACCATGGCCTCGCCATCGAACCAGACGAGATGGGCCGCAAGCTGATCCGACACCGGCGCTGCAGATCCGGCGGTCAGCACGTCGCCGCGGCTGACGTCGATCTCATCGGCGAGCGTTAGGGTGATGGACTCGCCCGACCTTGCGTGATTGCGCTCGCCGGCGGGCGTGAGAATGCGCGCGATGCGGGTCTGGTGTTCCGACGGTTGCGCGCGAACGGCATCGCCCACCGAGATCGTTCCGCTCGTGATCCGTCCGCAGAAGCCGCGAAAATCCGCATGCGGCCGGCTCACCCATTGCACCGGCAGCCGGAACGGCTGCTGCGAGGTGTCCCCGGCCACGTCCACGGATTCCAGATAGGCCGTAACGGTCGGTCCCTCGTACCAGGGCATGCGCGTGCTCGCGGCGACGATGTTGTCGCCGTCGGGCGCCACGACCGGGATGCACTGGACCTGGGAGATCCCGAGCTGACCGGCCAGAGTCAGGTATTCGGCGGTGATGGAAGCGAAGCGATCGCCGTCAAATCCGATCAGGTCCATCTTGTTCACGGCGAGCACGACGTGGCGGATGCCGAGCAGCGACAGGATGTGGCTGTGACGCCGCGTCTGCGTGATAACGCCCTTGCGCGCGTCGACCAGCACCACGGCGAGATCAGCATTGGAGGCACCGGTCGCCATGTTGCGCGTATATTGCGCATGTCCCGGCGTGTCGGCGACGATGAAGCGGCGCAGCTTCGTGGCGAAGAAGCGGTAGGCCACGTCGATGGTGATGCCCTGCTCGCGCTCGGCCTGCAACCCGTCGACCAGCAGCGCGAAGTCGAGGTCGCCGCCGGTGGTGCCGGCGGTCCTGCTCTCCGAGGCGAGCGCGTCGAGCTGGTCGTCGAGCAGCGTCTTCGAATCGTAGAGCAGCCGACCGACCAGCGTGCTCTTGCCGTCGTCGACGCTGCCGCAGGTGACGAAACGCAACGTCGGGCGATCGTCTTGCTCGAGCTGCGGCGCATCGGCGGCGGCGATCGCCGGTGCCTCGTGATAGGACATCAGAAATAACCTTCCGCCTTCTTGCGCTCCATCGATGCGGGACTGTCCCGGTCGATCATGCGTCCCTGTCGTTCGGAGGTGCGCGACGCCATCATCTCCTGCACGATCTCGGGCAGGGTTGCCGCCGTCGAGCTCGTTGCACCGGTGAGGGGATAGCAGCCGAGGGTGCGAAACCTGACGGAGCGCGATTGCGGCTCCTCGCCGGGCTGCAGCGGCATCCGGTCGTCGTCCACCATGATCAATGCTCCGTCGCGCTCGACCACCGGGCGCGACGCTGCGAGATAGAGCGGAACGATCGGGATGTCCTCGAGCAGGATGTAGTCCCACACGTCGATCTCGGTCCAGTTCGACAGCGGAAACACCCGCATGCTCTCGCCGGGCGCGAGCCTCGTGTTGTAGAGGCCCCACAGCTCCGGCCGCTGGTTCTTCGGATCCCAGCGATGCGCAGCGCTGCGGTGCGAGAACACGCGCTCCTTGGCGCGCGACTTCTCCTCGTCGCGCCGCGCGCCTCCGATCGCGGCGTCGAAGCCGTGGAAGTCCAGCGCCTGTCGCAGCGCTTGCGTCTTCATGACGTCGGTGTAGCGGGCCGAGCCGTGGGTGAAAGGGTCGATTCCCTGGCTCAATCCGTCATTGTTGGTATGGACGATCAGGTCGAGACCGAGCTCGCGCGCGCGTCGGTCCCGAAACGCGATCATCTCGCGAAACTTCCAGGTCGTATCGACATGCAGCAGCGGAAACGGCGGCTTGCCGGGATCGAAGGCCTTCATCGCCAGATGCAGCAGCACCGAGGAATCCTTCCCGATGGAATACAGCATGACCGGCTTGCGGAACTCGGCCGCCGTCTCTCGCAGGATGTGGATGCTTTCCGCCTCCAGACGGCGGAGGTGGCTGGCGACGTGACGCTGCTTGCCGCCAGCACCTTCACGGAGTGCGGAATCGGCTCCGGTGGGAACGTCCAGCATGACCATCACGCAGCCGCAGCAAACCAGTCGCCGAACAGACGTTGCGACAGTGCCGCATTCAGGCCGAGATCGCGAACACAGGCGGCGACCGCGACGCGATAGGCATCGTTGACCCCGCAGCGCTCCAGAGCTTCGCGTTGCGCTTCGCTCAGAGAGGCCGTCGCACGGCGCTGGTAGCGATAGGCACTGTCGGAGGTGTGCAAATTGGGCACCTTGTAGATCGTCGCTTCGCTCGGGAAGATGACGCGCGCATTGTTCGCGTGCGAGTCTCCCGGCTCACGCCAGGACGTCACGGCATTCTCGTTGAAGCTGCCCGAAAGGCCGATCCGTTCGAACAGGACACGAACCGAGGACACGGCCTCCTTGCTCACCTCGTAGACGTAGTGAGTGACGGCAACGCCCTGTCGCTGGGCGTAGCTTGCGACTTGAGCCGCGCTGAGCGCGGCGACGACATAGTGCCGCAGCAATACATCTTCAGGCGCGCGCGAGATCAGCTTGTCGAGCCACGATGCCAGTGAACTCGCCGGCTCACGGTCGAGCATGATGAGATGCAGCCGGTGCCGCGGATAGCCCGCCTCGATCAGCAGCTTGAGCGGATTGAACAGGCTCTCGGCGAGCACGTAGGGCCCGATCGTTTCCTTGCTGAAGATGTGCGGCTCGTCGTCTGCCGACGGCACGGCCCACGGCGCCGGCCTCTTGCCGACGAGCGCATCGCGCAGCATGGCCTTCAAAGGCTGATAGTAGGAAGGCATCCCGGTCATGCCGAACAGATTGCTCAGGGCCGTCGATCCGACGCGCGCCTTGCCGCATGCAAAATAGAGCATGGGAAAGTCTTGCGGCGAGCGATGCCGGAAGCCGTCCGCCAGGCACTCCGTCACCTCGCGCATCAGTGTTTCGAGCGCGACGGTCCTGGTTTGGAACCCCTCCACCGGCGGAAGCAGCGTGGTGTCGAGAGAACTATCTTGCCGACGAACGAGTTCGGCGATTCGCTCGAGCGAATCGGGGGACGACGCATCGATATTCATGGCGGGGGACTCGCTGAACAGGTTCCGCAAGCGAGTTGCTTACGGCTCAATGTTCAACCTACTGTTGATTACGACCCCGGTCAAACCCGGGAAATCCCGGGGCCTCATGAATGTCCGGCGAGCACGGCAATCGTGCTCGCGGCTTCGTTGTGCATTACGCAGCGCGCACGGTGCTGAGGAACTTCTCGACCTCCGTCTTCAGGAGGCTGCTTTCGCTCGACAGTGAACGCGCCGACGCCAACACCTGTCCCGACGCCGCGCCGGTCGCGCTCGCGCCATGGCTGACCTGGGCGATCTTGTCCGCGACTTCGACCGTTCCCTTGGCGGCTTCGCTGACGTTTCGCGCAATCTCGGCCGTCGCTGCGCCCTGCTGTTCGATCGTCGCGGCAATGGTCGTGGAAATATCGGAGATGCGGCCGATGGTCGTTCCGATTTCCTTGATCGCTCCGACGGAGTCCTGCGTTGCCGATTGCATGCCGGCGATCTGCGCGCTGATTTCCTCGGTCGCTCGCGCGGTTTGCGCCGCGAGCGCCTTGACCTCGCTCGCCACGACCGCAAAGCCGCGGCCGGACTCGCCGGCGCGCGCCGCCTCGATCGTTGCGTTTAGCGCCAGGAGGTTGGTCTGTTCGGCGATCGCCGTGATCAATTTGACGACGTCGCCGATGCGGCCCGCCGCCTTGAGCAGCTCGTTGATCCGGGCATCGGTGCGCTCGGCCTGCTTGACCGCATCGCCGGCGATACGGCTGGAATCGTGCACCTGACGGCCGATCTCGACGACCGACGTGCTCATTTCCTCGGCCGCGGACGCCACGGCACCGACATTGGTCGAGGCTTCCTCCGAGGCGGCGGCGACCATTCCGGAGAGCTGCTGGGTTTGTTCGGCCGTACCCGACAACGTGCCGGCCGCGGATTCGAGCTCCTGGGATGCGGCTGACACCGAGTTGATGATGCCGCCGACCGCAGTTTCGAACGCGTTGGCAAGCCGCGTCATCTCCTGCTTGCGCTGAGCGGCCGCAGCGGCTTGATGGTTCTTCTGCTCGGCTTCCATCTGCTCGATGCGGATCAGATTGTCCTTGAAGGTCTGTGCCGCGCGGGCGTTGTCGCCGACCTCGTCGCCACGGCGGGTGTAGGGAATTTCGATCGCCTTGTTGCCTCCGGCGAGCTGCAGGAGCACATCGCCGATGCGACGGATCGGACGGGCGACGTTCAAGACGGAAAAGACTGCGGAGCCGACCAACGTCAGGACGACGAATAGGCCGACGATCAAAGCGAAATTGGCGACGCGGTCCAACTCGGCCAGCATCTCGCCCTTGCGGCGCGCGGCGAATTCGTTGGCGACGCCGACGAGATCGTCGACGCGCTTGCTGACTTCCTGCGCTGCCGGACGCATATGCTCTGCGAGAATACTTGCCTTGGCCGACTCTGCTGCAAGCTTGGCGCCACCCGCGGGGGCGGCGATGACCGCCTTTTGCGCCGCGGCGAGCTCGACGCCGCTGGCCAGATACGCATCGACGAACTTCTTGGCCTCGCGGTAAGCGTCCTGTGTGACCTTGCGGGTCGCCCGCTCTCTCGCGGCATCGATTTCGGTGCCGGCTTCGCCGGCCCGGGTACGGAGAAGCTCGAGGAGCCTGTCGACCTCTCCGGCTGACGGTGCCGAGCCGAGTTCGAGAGCGGCGAGCTGCGCGCGTGCCATCGCCGTCTGAGCCGCCTGCGCATTGCCCTTGTTGAGATAGTTAATTGTGACGAGGCGATTGGATTCGGCAATGGAGCGGTTGCCGAGCATCTGATTGGTCAGCATGCCGCCGACCAGCAAGACGCTCACGCCCGTCACGATGCCGAGCTTTGTTCCAATGCGAAACCCGAATGACCCCACGGCAATCTCCCCTCGGTTTGTCGTATCAATAGCTATTCGCAACCAATGATTGAGAATTGGAAAATATTCGCGGATTCCCAGTAGAACTACGGCTGACCTCCTTGACAGACGGAACTTTCGTGCATGGCCTCCGGCGCATTCGGCGTCGTTTATGGACACGCTCGTGCTTGTGAGTTCCCCCGACTCAGACATAGCGTGAGTTGATGCGTTTCCAGGATCGCCCCAATTCCTACCGGCCGCAGTTCAGCGGCTCGCCGTTCGGCCGCCGCCTCTCCGGCCTATTGCCCTGGATGTTCGTGGTGGGCATCGCGCTGGCCGTCGTGCTCACATTCCGTCATGGAACGCACTGGCTTGTTCGCGATACCGATCGCAATGGAGATGCCGAGATCGTTCTTCAGCAGACCGGCCACGCGGATGTGCGTCCGGTCGAATTCATCCGCGCCATCGATGGCGACACTTTTCTCGCCCGTGTTCGTCTGCACGAGGGACGCGATCCTGTGGTCCGCATTCGGCTGCGCGGCATCGATGCGCCCGAACTGAAAGCATCCTGCCAGGAGGAGCTGGACAAGGCCGAAGCTGCGGCCCGTGCCTTGCGCGATCTGCTCGGCCAGGGCGGCGTGACCATCACCAATCTCGCTCCCGACAAATACGGCCGAGTCCTCGCCGACGTCGCGACCCGGCGGACTGCGAACGTCTCGGCGGCACTGCTCGCCGGCGGCTTCGTGCGCAGCTACAATGGCGGCCATCGCGACGGCTGGTGCGCGCGCGGCTGGCGGTTCTGGCAATAAAAAGGCCGCGTCGAAGACGCGGCCTTTCATTTCATCTCGGCTGATTCAGGCGATCAGCGCGTCACGACCACCGTCGTGCCGACGGAGACGCGGCCGTAGAGATCGGTGATGTCGTCGTTGAGCATGCGGATGCAGCCATAGGAGACGAAGCCGCCGATCGAGCCCGGCACGTTGGTGCCGTGGATCGCATATTCGCCGCCGGCGAGCGTCATCGCCGCAACGCCCATCGGGTTGCGCGGCGAGCCGCCCGGAATGACGTCGGGGATACCAGGCTTGTCGCGCTTCACCTCGGCGGGCGGCGCCCAGGCCGGATTGAGATATTTGCCGTCGATCTTCGTGGTGCCGGCCCACTGCTTGCCGGCTTTGCCGACGCCGACCGGATAGCGCACGGCCTGGCCGTTCCCGAGGATGAGATAAAGCCGCCGCTCGCTGGTTTTGACCACGATGGTGCCCGGCGAATAGTCGGCCAGGTGCGCCCCCACCATTTCCGGCCGCGCCTGCGCCGCCGTCGACGTCAAGGCCCCAGCCGCGATGGTGGCGGCCAGCGCCACCGCAATCCTCATCGACATCGATGCTTCCCCTTGCCCAAAACGGATCGTCCAAAATGACGCAGAACCGGCAATCGTCGCCGCACCAAGCCCTCGTCAATGCTCATCCTTAACCGCGCCCGTTAACCCAATGGTTTCCAGCCGCGGCTGCCGAGGGCCGGCCAGCAGGGGGAACAAAGAAAATGTTCGAAATAAAGTAAATGACCTGAAAACAACACTCGGCGGGAAAGATGCAGGCGCGCTGCCGCGCCCGCTGACAAAAGCGTGAGGGTGTGAATGGCCGTTGGTTGAGAGGGCGCGCTGACGCGAAAACTAATCGCGTGTCCCGGATGCGCTGCAGCGTGAAACGCTGCTGCGCAGAGCCGGGATCCAGGAAGCTACACGTTCTGACGTTTAGATGGGCCCCGGCTCAGCAGCGCACCGCTGAAGGAGCGCTGCGCCGCGTCCGGGGCACGAACTCGCCTTACGCCGACTTCTTGTTCTGCCGGTTCTTGACGAGATCATCGACAACGGCGGGATCGGCGAGCGTCGAGGTGTCGCCGAGGCTGCCCGGCTCGTCCTCGGCGATCTTGCGCAGGATGCGGCGCATGATCTTGCCGGAGCGGGTCTTGGGCAGGCCCGGGGCGAACTGGATCTGGTCGGGCGAGGCGATCGGGCCGATCTCCTTGCGCACCCAGGTGACGAGCTCCTTGCGCAGCTCGTCGCTCGGCTGCACGCCGGCCATCAGGGTGACATAGGCGTAGATGCCCTGACCCTTGATGTCGTGCGGGAAGCCGACGACGGCGGCTTCCGACACCTTCTCATGCGCGACCAGCGCGCTCTCGACTTCGGCGGTGCCCATGCGGTGGCCGGAGACGTTGATGACGTCGTCGACGCGGCCGGTGATCCAGTAATAGCCGTCGGCGTCGCGGCGGCAGCCGTCGCCGGTGAAGTATTTGCCCTTGTAGGTCGAGAAGTAAGTTTGTTCGAAGCGGGCGTGGTCGCCGTAGACCGTGCGCATCTGGCCGGGCCAGGACCGCGTCAGGCAGAGATTGCCTGACGTCTCGCCTTCCAGCACCTTGCCGTCGGCATCGACGATCTCAGGCACCACGCCGAAGAACGGTTGCGTCGCCGAGCCGGGCTTCAGCTTGGTCGCGCCCGGCAGCGGCGTGATCAGGATGCCGCCGGTCTCGGTCTGCCACCACGTGTCGACGATCGGGCAGCGGTCGTCGCCGACGACGCGGTGATACCACTCCCAGGCTTCGGGATTGATGGGCTCGCCGACCGAGCCGAGCAGGCGGAGCGAGGCGCGCGAGGTCTTCTTCACCGGTTCGTCGCCGGACTGCATCAGCGCGCGGATTGCGGTCGGCGCGGTGTAGAAGATGTTGACTTTGTGCTTGTCGATGACGTTCCAGAACCGCGAATTATCCGGATAATTGGGCACGCCCTCGAACATCAGCGTGGTCGCGCCGTTGGCGAGCGGCCCATAGAGGATGTAGCTGTGGCCGGTGACCCAGCCGACGTCGGCGGTGCACCAGTAGATGTCGCCGTCGTGATAGTCGAAGACGTATTGATGCGTCATCGAGGCGAACACGAGATAGCCGCCGGAGGTGTGCAGCACGCCCTTGGGCTGGCCGGTCGAGCCCGACGTGTAGAGGATGAACAGCGGATCCTCGGCGTGCATGTGCTCGACCGGGCATTCCGTGGTCACCATCGCCGCGGCCTCGTGGTACCAGAGGTCGCGCGTGGGGTTCATGTCGACCTTGGCGCCGGTGCGCTTGACCACGACGACCCAGTCGACGCCGTCGGCCTTGCTAAGCGCCGCATCGACATTGGCCTTCAGCGGCACCTTCTTGCCGCCGCGTAGGCCTTCGTCCGCGGTGATGATCACCTTGGATTGGCAGTCGTTGATGCGTTGGGCGAGGCTGTCAGGTGAGAAGCCCGCGAACACCACGGAGTGGATCGCGCCGATCCGCGCGCAGGCCAGCATTGCATAGGCGGCCTCGGGAATCATCGGCAGGTAGATGGTGACGCGGTCGCCCTTCCCGACGTTGCGGGTGCGCAGGATGTTGGCCATCCGGCAGACCTCGTCATGCAGCTCCTTGTAGGTTATGTGCTTGGACTGCGAGGGATCGTCGCCCTCCCAGATGATCGCGGTCTGGTTGGCGCGTTTGGCGAGATGCCGGTCGATGCAATTGTAGGCGACGTTCAGGATGCCGTCCTCGAACCATTTGATCGAGATGTTGCCCGGCGCGAACGAGACGTTCTCGATTTTCGTCGGCGCCTTCATCCAGTCGATGCGCTTGGCCTGCTCCGCCCAGAAACCGTTCGGGTCCGAGATCGAGCGGGCGTACATCTCCTTGTACTTGGCCTGGTCGATCCAGGCGCGCTTCGCCCACTCCGCGGGGATATCGTAGATCTTCTCGGACATGCTTCCCTCCACATGCGGCAAGCTAAGGCAATGCCGACAGCATCATTTGATGGATTATGCGTCGGGCTAACCGGACCGGACAAGGAGCACAAGCTGGACCTTCGGCGGGCAGCCGGCCATGCGGAGGATCAAGGTCCGGAAGGCCCACTGTCGCAAATCTGAAATAGGGCCGACGGGCACCTTCCGGCTCTCTACCCAAACCGCCAGAACAGAGACCGCAGAGCCCCCATGCGGCGAGGAGAGGTATTTAGTAACCTCTTCTCACTGATTCGGGACTCGCAATCGTGTTCGGAACACCCTAAATGGCCAACCCGGGTCCAAAGAGACTCCTCGGAACAAAAATCACAACAGCGGCATTGATCGACAACAGGACAGGGCTAAGGCGTAAGACCATGATGGATCAGCAGAATCTCGGGACGATACGGCCCGCTTCAGCCGATCCTGCAGCCATTGCCCTAGCCAAGGCCCTCGGACAATGGCCGAAACCGGGTGGATTCAGGCGCCCGAGCCCCAAGAAGACCTACGACACGGCGCCTGCGGCGACGGTCGAGGCCCTCGCCAAGGAGCTCGGCTTGCGGCTCGGCGACCAGAACGAGCTGACCATCCGTCGTATCAGGCGCGGCAAGGGCTATTCCTTCGTCCGCCCCAACGGTGCGCATATCCGCGACGCCCGCACCATCCGGCGGCTGCATTCCATGGCGGTGCCGCCGGCCTATCGCGAGGTGCGCTACTCCGCCGACCCGAACTCGCATCTGCAGGCCGTCGGCCGCGATGCCGCGGGCCGGCTGCAATACCGCTACCACGCCGACTGGGAGAAGGTCCGCGAGCAGCGCAAGGCGCATCGCCTGGCAAAGCTCGTCGGCGCGCTGCCGAAAATCCGGCGCAAGGTCTCGGCGTTCCTGTCAGGGGACCAGCCGACGCGCGAGTTCGCGCTCTCGGCCGTGATCGAGCTGATCGCGCGCACCGCGATCCGCCCCGGCAACGAATCCTACGCCCGCCTCAACGGCACCCGCGGCGCGACCACGCTGCTGAAGTCAAACGTCACGCTGGAAGACGATTGTTTCGTGCTGACCTTCAAGGCCAAGGGCGGCAAGGCGGTGCGCAAGGAGTGCGACGCCGCCAAGCTGGTGCGCGCCATCGGCATTTTGCAGAGCGTTCCCGGCAAGCGCATGTTCCAGTATCGCGATGCCTCCGGCATCGTGCGCGCGGTCAGCACCACCCAGGTGAACGCGTTTCTGCGCGAGATCGCCGGCATCAAGATTTCCCTGAAGGATTTCCGCACGCTGATGGCGTCCGCCGTCGTGGTGGAATCGCTGTCGCGGATCACGCCGGCGAGCAGCCAGCGCGGCCGCAAGAAGCAGGTGCTGGATGCGATCCGCGCCGCCGCCGACCAGCTCTCCAACACGCCGGCGATCTGCCGCAAGAGCTACGTCCACGACACCATCGTCACCGCCTTCGAGGAGGGCATCCTCGAGCGCTTCGCCGCGACCATGACGGGTCAGCGCTCGCAGGCCAGGCGCGAGCAGCTGCTGGCGCAGGTGGTGGCGACCGCGGCAGTGTAACGAAGCGCCGCTCTCGTAAGGTGGGCAAAGCGAAGCGTGCCCACCATTTGCCCATGGTGACGGGTGGTGGGCACGGCGCGAAGAGCGCGCCTTTGTCCACCCTACGAGAGCTACTTCTTATCTGACACACCCTTGTCAGGACCCGGGTCGCCGCCTGCGGCTGCGATCGTGAGCCGCTTAAGGTAGTGCGCCCAACCCGTTGCATGAGCGGCCGCCTGCGCTTCGTTCGGCAGGCCGCTATGGGTCATGCGCAGCAGCGTGCCGCCGTCCTGCTCGATCAGGTCGATCTCGATCAGGCTCGAGCCGGGCGGCACTTCCTGACCACCCTCCCAGCCGAACGTATAGGCCAGACGATGCACCGGCACGACCTCGCGGAACGCGCCGCGGGCGGCGGCGCCGTCCGGGCTGACGCCCTTGAGCAGGTAGAGCCCGCCGGGATAAGGCTCCGTGGTTGCGTCGGAGCCCATCCAGCTCAGGATCTTTTCGGGGTCGGTGAGGTAGGCGAAGACAGTGGCGCGCGGGGCCGCGATCTGGGTCTCGCGTCGCACTATGAAGGGTTCGGGCATCGGCAATCATCCCTGGTCTGACGATGGGACATGGCGGCGGCCCTGCGCTCCGTCAAGGATTGTCCGTGGCAAAGACGGCCCTGTTTCGCCATGATCGCCTCATGCAGCTCTCCCCGACCCTCGCCTGGCTCCTCGACGCGGCCTCGGATTGTCGCGGGGCCGACCACCTGCTCGCGGAGCTCGGCGCGCATCTGGCCGCCGATGGCGTGCCGCTCGCGGCAGGCGCCCTGACGCTGGAGGTGCCGCATCCGCTGATCGCGAAGCGGACCTGGCTGTGGCGTGCCGACAGCGGCCAGGTGATCGAAGCGCTCGGCTTCGCGCCGGGCGGCCTCGCGCCCGATCCACCCGACGACGCCGGCCGCCGCTGGCTGCGCGATATCGCCGGCGGCGATGTGCATGAAGATGTCGCCGGACAGCCCGATGGCCCGCTGCTCGGCTGGATCGGGCCGCGTCCGTTCACGGCGGATGAGATCGAGCAATTGCGTCAGGCCGCGCGTTTCGCCGCAACGCCGCTGGCCCTCCTCGCCGCGCGCGCGACCTTGCGGGCGACGCTCGATGCTTACCTCGGCACGCGCAGCGCGGAGCGGGTACTGGCGGCGCCTCTGCGCCGCGATCTCGGCGAGACCATCCAGGCCGCACTGCTCTATGCGGATTTGCGCAATTTCACGACCCTGTCGGAGACGACACCGCCGGCCGATATCATTGCGGCGCTCGATGCCTGGTTCGATCGCATCGCCGGCGCGGTTCACGCCTTCGGCGGCGAGGTGCTGAAATTCATCGGCGACGGCGTGCTCGCGATCTTTCCGGTGCTCGAGGCGTCCCCGCGCAGCGCCTGTGACGCTGCTTTGCGCGCGGCAAGCGCAGCCGAAGCCGGGATGGCGTATCTCAACAAGGAGCGCCGCGCGCAAGGGCTGCCGCCTTTGTCGTTTGGCGCCGCGCTCCATCTCGGCGAGATGCTCTGGGGCAATATCGGCGCCGCGAACCGGCTCGACTTCACCGCGATCGGCCCCGCCGTCAACCTCGCCAGCCGTCTGGAGGGATTGTGCAAGCCGCTGGGCCGGACGGTGCTGGTGTCGGGCGCGCTCGCCGCCGAGACAGAGATGCCGCTGGTTGCGCTTGGGACGCATGAGCTGCGCGGCATTGCCGCGCCGTGCGAGGTGTTTGCGCTGGAGGAGTCGCAAGCCCGGATATCGTAGCCCGGATGGAGCGAAGCGTAATCCGGGATCGGGCTTCAATCGAGACTTTCCCGGATTGCGCTGCGCTCCATCCGGGCTACGAAACGACGTAACTACATCCCGCCCATCTTGCAGACGAGCTTCCACTCCTCTGCCGTCACCGGCTGCACGGAGAGGCGCGAATATTTCACCAGCGCCATATCCGCGAGCTTCTTCTCCGCCTTGATCGCGGCCATCGTCACCGGCGTCTTCAGGGGCTTGTCGGCCTTGATGTCGACGCAGACGAATTTGCCGGTCTTGTCGGTTGGATCGGGATAGGCCTCCTTGATGATCTCGGCGATGCCGACGATCTCCTTGCCCTCGTTGGAATGATAGAAGAACGCCTTGTCGCCCTTCTTCATGTTCACGAGGTTCTGACGGGCGGTGAAATTGCGCACGCCGGTCCAGGCCTCGCCCTTGGCGCCCTTCGCAACCTGCTGGTCCCAGGACCACACCGACGGTTCGGATTTCACGAGCCAGTACGCCATGCTTATTCCTCTGCCTTGAAGGGGCGCGTCATCAGCGCCGAGATCGCGGCATCGATCGTGCTTTTGCCGCTCAGGATCGATGCGACCGCCTCAGATACCGGCAACTCGATGTTTTGCGAAGCGGCGAGCTCGATCAGCACGGGGGCGGTGAACTCGCCCTCGGCGAGCTTGCCGGCGGGAGGCTGCTCGCCGCGTCCGAGCGCGAGGCCGAGCGCGAAGTTGCGCGATTGCGGGCTCGAGCAGGTCAGAATGAGATCACCGAGGCCCGACAGGCCGGTGAGCGTCTCGCTGCGTGCGCCGAGCGCACGGCCGAGGCGCGTCAGCTCGGCAAAGCCGCGGGTCGTGAGCGCAGCCTGCGCGGAGGCGCCGAGCTTGCGCCCGATCGCAATGCCGACCGCGATCGCCAGCACATTCTTTGCGGCGCCACCGATCTCGACGCCGCGAATGTCGGTGGAGTGATAGGGGCGGAATGTCGGCGAGCCCAGCGCCTGCACCAGGCTGCTGGCGAGCGCCTCATCGCTTGCCGCCAGGGTCACTGCCGTCGGCAGGCCGCGTGCGACATCGTCGGCAAAGCTCGGCCCCGACAGGATCGCCGGCTGCGCGTGCGGCGCGGCCTCGGCGATCACGTCGGTCATGAACTTATGGGTGCCGTGCTCGATACCCTTGGCGCAGGCGACGATCGGCACCGCCTTCGTGATGTGCGAGGCCAGCATGTTGACCGCACCGCGCAAATGTTGCGCCGGCGTCGCAATCAGCAGCATGTCGGCACGCGCGGCGAGCGCCAGATCGCTCGTCACGACGAGCTCAGGCACGATCCGAATCCCGGGCAGCCGCGGATTGTCGCGCGTCGATGCGATCCGCGCGGCGTGCTCGGCATTGCGTGCCCACAGCGTCACGTTTCGCCCTGCTCGCGCCGCCACCGTCGCCAGCGCCGTACCCCAGGCGCCCGCGCCGATCACTGCGACGGATTGGAACGCGGTCATCCCTAGAATCCCGCCCGAGTCTTGCCGTAGCCCGCGGGCGCCGTCGCGTTGGCATCGAGCAGCCAGCGTGCGCGCGGCTGCGCGTCCATCGTGTCGGTCAGGCCAAGCGCCAGGCGCTCGGCGCCGGCCCAGGCGATCATGGCGCCGTTGTCGGTGCACAGCGCGGGCGGTGGCATGATCAGCTGCGTCCCGGCCTGCTTCGCGACATCGTCAAGCGCGCCGCGGATCGCCTGATTGGCGGCAACGCCGCCGGCGGCGACCAGCGCGCGCGGTGCGCCGAACTGCTCGCGGAAAAGCTTCAGGCCGACGCTCAGCCGGTCGGCCGTTGAATCGAGCACGGCGGCCTGGAAGCTCGCGCAGAGATCGCTGATGTCCTGCGGCGTGAGCTCGGCCAGCCGGCTCGCTTCGGTGCGCACCGCCGTCTTCAGTCCCGACAGCGAGAAATTGGCATCGGGGCGCCCCTGCATCGGCCGGGGAAACGCAAAGCGCGTGGCATCGCCGCCTGCCGCCGCGCGCTCGACCTGCGGGCCGCCGGGATAGGGCAGGCCCAGCATCTTCGCGACCTTGTCGAAGGCCTCGCCGATGGCGTCGTCGACCGTGGTGCCGAGCCGCACATACTGGCCGACACCGGTGACTGCGACGATCTGGGTATGGCCGCCGGAGGCGAGGAACAGGCAATAGGGAAATTCGATGCCGTCGGTGAGACGCGGCGTCAGCGCATGCGCTTCGAGATGATTCACCGCGACCAGCGGCGTGTCGTGCACCATCGCGATCGCCTTCGCGGTGGTGAGTCCGACGATGACGCCGCCGATCAGCCCGGGCCCCGCGGCCGCCGCGACGCCGTCGAGCTGAGCATAATCGATGCCGGCCTCGTTCATGGCGCGGTCGATGATCCCATCGAGCACGTCGACATGCGCGCGCGCGGCGATCTCCGGCACCACGCCGCCGAAGCGGGCATGCTCCTCGATCTGCGACCGCACGATGTTGGACAGGATCTTGCCCTTGCCGTCGGCCGCGCGTTCGATCACGGCCGCGGCGGTCTCGTCGCAGGTGGTTTCGATGCCCAGCACCAGCATTGGCGAATTGTTATCCAATTTGCGCCCTTGCGCTCATCCATAAAGCAGAGTTCTGGTACGTCCGGTAGCATCCCGGGGTCGGCTTGCGCAATCGTCACGCGCAGCGGTTCTGGTCAATGCGTCACCGCCAAATGGTCCGGGAACAGCAGCGATGTCCATTCTTGTCACACGGCCGCATCCCGACAATGCGGCGACGGCGGACAATCTGCGTACGCGCGGGCATACGGTACTGCTTGCGCCGGCGCTCAAGCTCGAGCCGGTCGCCTTCCAAGGCGAGAGCGAAGTTTCTTATGATGCCGTTCTCGTCACCTCGGCCAACGCGATTCGCGCTATAGCGCCGCAATTGCCGGACCTCGGTCTGCTGGAGCTGCCATTGTTCGCGGTCGGCGAACATACGGCTGCAGCGGCGCGAGAGGCTGGTTTTGCCAAGGTGATCGTCGCCGGGGGCGACGCCGCGTCCTTGCGCGACAAGGTGATGCAGAGCGCGCGCGACAAGGTGCTGAAGAAAAACAGCGCGCTGTTGTATCTGGCGGGCGCGGATCTGTCGCGCGATCTTGGCGGCGAGCTCGGCGCGGGAGGTTTCCGCGTGGTGACGCAGACGACCTACCGCATGGCGCCGGTGAAGCATCTGCCGCGCGAGGTGTGCGAGGGCTTTGCCGCCCACGGGATCGAGGCGGTGCTGCACTACTCCCGGCGCAGCGCACGTGCGTTCCTCGATGCGGCGCGGGACGAAGGTGTCGAAATTTCGGCGCTGGCGATCCCGCATTGCTGCCTGTCCGAGACCGTTGCGGGCGTGCTGCGCGATGCCGGCGCGTCACAGGTTCTGGTGGCCGCAACGCCGGACGAAACTGCCTTATTCGACACCTTGGAGCGTGCGTTGCGGACCCGTTTGGCGTAAAGGTCGGGCCGAATCCGACGCAATCTAATCCATCCCTGGTATGGAAGTGTGAGGAACCGTCACGATGGCCGACGACAAGCCTGAAGACGCTGGATTGGCGCCCGATCCGGGTCGTGCCAAGCGCACCCCGCCCACCATCGACCTCGAGGCGACGGAAGTCTCGACCCAGCCGCAGCAGGTCGCGGGCGAGTCCGAGGCATCCGAGCATGTCGCGCAGGAGCAGGCCAGGGTGGAAGAGCCCGGCTCGGAACAGGTCAAGGCCGAGCCTCAGTCCGAATCTGCAGAGCAGCAGGCCTCCGCGGCGGTGCCTGTATCGGCGCCGATTTCGCCCTGGGTCATCGCGCCGTTCTCCGGCGTTGCCGCGGCTGCGGTCGTGATCGCAGTCGGCTGGATGCTGGGCTGGCCCGCGGTGCAGGCCCCGCCGGCCGCGCCGCAGGTCACCAGTGCGACCGTCGATGCGCTGAGCGGACGCGTTGCCGCGGTCGAAGCCAGGGCCGCGAGGCCGGCGGCCGATCCGGCCCAAGTCGCGCGGATCGACGCGTTGGAGAAAGCGGCGAGCGCACTGCGCGGCGACATCGCCAATTTGCGCGCACAGTTCGATAAGACGGCGAGCGCACTGAACGACGCGAAATCCGCGTCGCCGAGTGCCGCGCCCGATCTTGCCGCGCTCATCGACCGCATCGCTCAGCTCGAGCGCGCCAGCAAGACCGAGCGGGCCGAGCTTGCGCAGCAGGGCGAGAAGATCGCCGAGGCCAAGACGATGGACGACAAGCCGCTCCGCTATGTGGTGGCGGCGTCCCTGCTCGACGTTGCCGTTCGCCACGGCGATCCCTATCAATCGCAATTGGCCGCGGCGCGGTCGCTGGCGACCAAGCCCGACATGCTCAAACCGCTCGAGGCGTTTGCATCGTCCGGTATCCCGACATCGGCGGCGCTGAGCCGCGAGCTCCTCAATATCGTGCCGAAGCTGTCGCCGCCGGCTGAAGCTCCGTCGAGCGAAGCCGGCATTGTCGAGCGGCTCCAGGCGGGTGCGTCAAAGCTCGTGCGGATCGAGCGCACCGATGGCGTCGGCAACGATCGCGGCGCCATCGTGACGCGCGTCACGGCGGCGGCGCTCCGCAGCGATTTCGCCGAAGCGCGGCGCGAGCTGAAGACGCTGCCCGAGGCTGATCGTGCTCCGGCGCAGGCCTGGCTCGACAAAGCCGACGCCCGCGACGCCGCGCTCGCCGCGTCCCGCAAATTCGCCGACGATGCCATGGCGGATCTCGCCAAATCTACTCAATAAGATTCGCGCAACAATCGGCGCGTATAGGGATCGCCATGCTTCGCATCGTCCTCTTTCTCGTCTTGATCGCACTGGCGGCGGCCGGCGCGGCCTGGGTCGCCGACCAGTCCGGCGACCTCGTCCTGACCGCGGGCACCTTCCGCATCTCGACGACGCTGCCGAGGTTCGTGTTCTTGCTCGGCCTTTTCGCCGCTTCCGTCGTGCTGGTCTGGAGCATCCTGACGACGATCTGGCGCATGCCAGGGCGCTTGCGCCGCCGCCGTCATGACAAGCGTCATGCCCGCGGCCGTCATGCCATCACCCATGGTCTGCTCGCGATCGGCCACGGCGATTCCGCGCTCGCGCGCCGGCACGCCGAGGCGGCGCGGCGGCATGCACCGAACGATCCGCTCGCACTGCTTTTGCACGCGCAGTCGGCGCAGCTCGAAGGCAATCGCGACGAGGCGCAACGCGTCTTCCGCGCCATGGCCGAACGCGAGGACACGCGGCTGCTCGGCCTGCGCGGTCTCTTCATCGAGGCGCAGCGCGCCGATGATGCGGTCGGCGCCGTGATGATCGCGGAGGAAGCGATCAAGCTGTCGCCGTCCGCGACCTGGGCCTCGCACGCGGTGCTCGGCTTCCGCTGCGCGCGCGGCGACTGGAGCGGCGCGCTCGCGATCCTCGATTCGAATCTGTCCGCGGGCCTGATCGACAAGCAGACCTATCGCCGGCAGCGCGGTGTGCTGCTCGCCGCGCGTGCGCTGGAGCTGGAAACGATGGACCGCGACGTCGCGCGCGAGAGCGTGCTGGAGGCGGTCAAGCTCGCGCCGACCCTGGTGCCGGCGGCCGTGCTCGCGGCAAAATTCGAGAGCGAGGCGCATCAGGTGCGCCGCGCCATGAAGCTGGTGGAAGCCGCCTGGCTCTCCAATCCGCATCCCGATCTCGCGGACGCATATGCGCATGTGAAGCTCGGCGATTCCGCATGGCACCGCTTGCAGCGGGTAGAAACTCTCGCCGCGAAGACCCCCGCCGACAAGCCCGGTTATGTCGAAGGGCAGCTCGCGATCGCGCGTGCTGCGATCGAGGCCTCCGAGTTCGCCCGCGCGCGCGAGGTGCTCGCGCCTTATCTCAAGGATCCGACCCAGCGCGTCGCGCTGCTGATGGCCGAGATCGAGCGCACAGAGCATGGTGACGGCGGCCGCGCCCGCGCCTGGACCTTGCGCGCGGTGCGCGCCCGGCTCGATCCCGCCTGGACCGCGGACGGCTATGTCAGCGACCGCTGGCGTCCGGTCTCCCCGGTCACCGGCCGCCTCGATGCGTTCCAGTGGCAGGCGCCGGTCGCGAGCCTGCCCTCGGACAAGGGCCCCACGCTCGAATCCTCGGCCTTCGAGGAAGCCATGCTGGCCGCTCCGCCGCCGAAGCGGGTGACCGCCGCTCCCAGCGAAGCCGCGGTGGAACCGCCGGAGGTGGCCCCGCTGCCGGCACCGGCCGCGCAGGACAATTCACCCCCTCAGGCCAAGGACGCCGCGAAGGAGGCTACCAAGGAAGTGGCCAAGGAGACTGGGGAGCAAACTGCGAAGGTCGACGAGCCGGTCGTCACGCCCGCCGAGCCGGCGAATCCGGCTCCGGCGCCCGCCGAATCATCGCCGCCGGCGCCGACGCCGGTCTTCCGGACCCGGGCCGACCTCAGCAAGCCCGCATCGGCGCCGACCCAGACCGTCATCCCGATCGTCCGCGCACCGGACGATCCCGGGATCGACGACGACGGCCCAAGCGACGAATTTACGGAACAAATCGGCACGCCCAAAGCCCAGGCGGGCGGCTGGCGCGGATTCTGGTCCCGCTGGGGCGCGTGAGCGGTATTTCGCCTCCCGCTTGTCCTTGCCAATTCGGGCCATGCCCGATATCAGGGGCGCGCGTATCGGGGCCGGCATTGCTTTGGTCCCGGCAGGTTCGCCGCAATAGCTCAGTCGGTAGAGCACGTCATTCGTAATGACGGGGTCGGGGGTTCGAATCCCTCTTGCGGCACCAGCGCCCCGGTTCATCCGACCCCAAGCGCTCCGATGACCAGGCATCAGCCTGCATCAGGGCTCGCTCGGCTGCGTGATCGCGATCACATAATCGCAGACATGGCTCCCCTAACGTCCTGTCACGCCAACACGGGGAGACTTCACATGCGCAAGATCATTCTGATTGCCGCCATGCTGCTGGCTTCGGCCTCCGCCCAGGCAGGCGGCTCCCGCGGTCTGTCGCTGGCGGCGGCAGGCGAACAGACCTCCACTCCGCAAACCACGACATCGGCGAGCACCGTGACGGCGCAGGTGAGCGAAGCCGCGCCGGCCACCGAGGTTCAGAAATATCATGATCGTCCGCCGGCGGTGTCGCTCTCCGCGCCGACAGTGGCGACCACTCCGACCGTCACCACACCGGCGACGGCCTCCGCGCCGGTCACGACGCCCAAGCCCGCCGCCAAGACCACGGCAAAGGCGGACAAGCCGAAGCCCAAGCGCAGCTGGACCGAGCGCCGCATCATCAGCGAGCTGCATCGCCACGGCATCTATTGGTGAGGCGCCGACCTGTACCCTGATCTCGCCGTCATGCCCGGGCTTGACCCGGGCATCCACGTCGTCGCGCCTGATCCTAAAACGTGGATGGCCGGGACAAGCCCGGCCATGACGCAAGAGTTTTGGATTTGGCGCTTATTGCGAGATCGTTTGCACGACGCTCGCGATCGGACGGGAGTTCGTGCCTGCGGTCGGCACCTTCATGTCCTTCATCAGCGCCTCGTCATATTCCGGCAGCGTCTGGAGGCTCGTCTTGGCCTTCATCTGCACGACCCTGTAACCGCCGGCCTTCAGCCGCGCGAGCAGCGTCGGCAGGGCGAGGCCCGTGTTCTTCTGGAAGTCGTGCATCAGGATGATGCCCTTGCCGAGCTTGTCCAGCCTCGTCATCACGGTCTCGACGATCTTCTCCGGCGTCGCGCCCTTCCTGAAGTCGAAGGAGTCGATTTCGGTCGAGAACATCGCGACGTTGCGGGTGCCGAAATAGCTCACCATCGCGGGATTGTGCTGAAGCTGCGGAAAGCGGAAGAACGGCGCCGGGTTGGTGCCGAGCGCGAATTTCACTGCGCTGAAGCCCTTCTCAACCTCGTCCTTGACCTGCTGCTCGGTCAACTTCTTGCTGTTCAGATTGACATGCGACCAGGTGTGCGTGCCCACCGTGTGGCCCTGGGCCAGCACCTGCTTCAGGATCTCCGGATGGTAGGTCGCGTGCTTGCCGACCGAGAAGAACAGGCCCTTGGTGCATTCGTCCGCGAGCGCCTTCAGCACCGTGGGCGTGTTGACCGGCCACGGACCGTCGTCGAAGGTCAGCACGACCTCCTTCTCGGTCAGGAAGTCGAACTGCTTGAAATGCTCGAAGCCGAAGCCGGGGCCGCCCGTCGTGTCGATCTCGACGACGCGGGACACGCCCAGCGCGTTCGGATTGGCGCAGGCCTGCTTCGGCTGCATCGGCATGACCGGCACGGGGGCAGGTGCTGGAGCTGCTGCGGCCGGCTTGGCCGCGACGGCCGCGGTGGTCTCGACGTCGTCCTTGGCGGCGAGCTTCGCCTGTGCCGGCAATGGGTCGGCGGCACGGGCGGCAACTGTCTTGGGAGCGCCCTGGTCGGCGCGCGCGGAATAATAAAACCAACCGCCGGCGGCGATCACGACCGCCGCAACTACACTGGCCAGCATCAGGCCCAACGCATTACGCATCGTTACTCTTTCCAATTACGCAACCAAAACGGCGGAGTTTCCCGCGCGACGAGCCATTAATGCGAAGTAAGAGTTAACGTGACACCAACACGACAGCGGTTGCGAAGGAATTTCAGTGGGCTGCGTCTGAGTGACTGAGATCACAGAGGACGGGTCTCCCGTGAGCGTCATCACAGTGGAAACGGTTTTGCCGGAGCATCGTAGCTCCCATCGACAACGGGCCCGCTGTGGCGGCGCCAATGGGAGCTTCAAATGACCAAGTCGTTTACCGGCAAGATCCGCGACGCCAGCCTGGCCCTGGGCTTTGCCGCGATCGTCTCCATCGCTTCGACGGGCGCGAGCTTCGCCTTCTCGGCCGAGGCGCAGCAGATGTGCACGGGCGATGCCTTCCGTCTTTGCTCGGCGGAGATCCCCAATATCCCGAAGATCACCGCGTGCATGATCAAGCATCGCTCGGACCTCAGCGCCGGATGCCGCGCGGTGATGGACAAGACCCTCGCCAAGGGCGCCTCGCGCAAGGTCGCTGACGCTCAGGACACACAGTAACCAAGACGCCGGCGGTTGCGCCGGCAGCTCCCCTCGC
The DNA here is from genome assembly GCF_020194215.1 of Bradyrhizobium sp. BRP20. Classification (NCBI taxonomy): domain Bacteria; kingdom Pseudomonadati; phylum Pseudomonadota; class Alphaproteobacteria; order Hyphomicrobiales; family Nitrobacteraceae; genus Bradyrhizobium; species Bradyrhizobium sp. BRP20. Next base: position 303,947 of record NZ_JADYVY010000009.1, read on the forward strand.
CATGTCCCCTGGCATGAAGCCGGGGTGATGGCGGCGGCGCGCTGCAGCTAGTCAACAAAGCCGTTGCAGGTGCGGGATCGTCGCACTAGCTTCGCCCGCACGTCTTTCCGGGTAAGAGGCAATTGCGCGATGACCAGACTGCTTTTCGTTATTTCCTTGCTCCTGTGCGCATCGAGCGCCTCCGCGCAACAGCAGCCCGGCCATGATGCCTGCGCGCGCGACGTCACGCGCTTCTGCCGTCCCGTAATGGACAATGGCGACGGTGCCGTGCTGGCCTGCCTGAAGCAGAACCGCACCAAGCTGAGCAAGGCCTGCGACAAGGTGCTGACCCAGCACGGGCAGTGATCGTCATTCCGGGGCGCGCGAAGCGCGAACCCGGAATCCATCGCGCGACCAACTCCTGCGATAAATGGATTCCGGGTTCGCACCTTACGGCGCGCCCCGGAATGACGAGAGGCCTACGTACTGCTTCCCGCCGCGGTCGCGACCACCGGCAGCACCTCGCTGTTGGCGCGGTCCGGCGTGTCGTCCTTCCAGCGCACCGAACCGAAGGGGCGCTCCAGCATGCGGCGGATTCGCACCGGCTCGGGACCGATGTGGAAATCGATCGCCTGCTGATGCAGCGCGCGTTCGGACTGGGTCGCACGGTTGCGCTGACGCAAATAGTCGAGCCAGGTCGGGCAGTGATAGCGCTCGGTCCACAGCTCGGGGTCGGCGATGTCGCGCGCGATCGACCAGCCATAGGCACCGTTGCGCTGGCGCGAGAGCTGCACGTCCTGCATCACGTTGTGGAACGCGCGCGCATTCTCTTGCGCAACCCGATATTCGATCTCGACCACGAGCGGGCCGCTGCGCCCTGTCAGCGACAGCCTCACCTCGGGATCGGCCAGCATGTCCGCATCCTCGTTGCGGGCGCCGACACGCGGCATCGTGAGCCAGATGCCGAGCAGCGGCGAGATCAGCATCAGGCCGGCCGAGGTCAGCAATGCGATCTCGACGCCGGCATAGTCGGTGAGATGGCCCCAGCCCCAGGCGCCGATCGCGATGCCCCCGGCGATCGCGGCCTGGAAGGCTGCGAGCGAGCGACCGGCGACCCAGCGCGGGGCCGAGAGCTGCACGCCGATATTGAACAGCGCGATCGCCGCCATCCAGACTGCGCCGCCCAGCACCAGCGCGGCCGCCGTCAGCACCGGCTCCGTGCTCAAAGCGAGGGCGGCCATGGTGAAGGCCATCGTGATGGTGCAGGCGCGGATCGCGGCCTCGCCGCTCATGCGCTTGCGCAATTCGTGGATGTTGAGCGCGCCGATCACCGCGCCCATGCCGAAGGCGCCGAGCATGATGCCATACATCTGCGCGCCGCCATGCAGGAGGTCGCGCGCGACCAGCGGCATCAGCGCCATCACCGCGCCGCCGATCAGGCCCATCACCAGCGTGCGCAACAGCACGATCTTGATCGGCGGCGAATTGGTGATGTAGCGCACGCCCGAGACCATGGCGCGGTTGAGCTTTTCCCGCGGCAGGCGCGACACCTCGGTGTTGCGGCGCCAGAGCAGCAGCACCACCAGCAGCGGCAGATAGAGGATCGCATTGCAGGCGAATGCGGCCACCGCACCGAGCGCAGCGACGATGACGCCGCCGACCGCCGGACCGAAGCTGCGCGCGATGTTGTAGCTGATGCCGTTCAGCGCCACCGCGGACGCCAATGCCTCGGGCGGCACTTGTTCGCTGACCGAGGACTGCCAGGCCGGACCGAACAGCGCATTGCCGCTGCCGACGATGAAGCAGAAGGCGAGCAGCAATTCCGGGGTGATCAGGTTGAAGCCGGCCAGCACGGTGAGCACGCTCGCGCCGATCAGCGCGATCGACAGCGAAATCACACTGACGATGCGGCGGTCATACATGTCGGCGATGGCGCCGGCCGGCATCGAGATCAGCATGATCGGCAGCATGAGCGCGGTCTGCACCAGGGCCACCTTGTCTGCCGAGGCCGCCATCTGCGTCATCGCCCAGGCCGCACCCACGCCCTGGATCAGGAGGCCGAGATTGGAGAGCAGGCTGGCGAGCCAGATCCGCCGGAACACGGTGTACCGCAGGGGCGCTGTGATGCCGTCGGCGGCCATTTTCGGGCGGTTCGGCTGCTCGGTCATATCCCCTTCCATGTCGGATGGCAGAAGTGGTCGTGGTGATTCCGGCCAATTCAGTGATGCCCGCGAAAGTCGTTCGCTGTCCAGTGCTTAGGCCGGTATAAGCAGTGCAAAGAGCTAGGTTTGCCGGGGAGGAACAGATGAAGCTGTCGCGACGGACGATCTTGCAAGGGGCTGCGAGCGTGCCTTTCGCACTTGCGAGCTTGCGGACGGGCGCGCTGGCGCAGACCGCGCCCGCCACGGAGCTGCCGCCGATTCTGTTCGTCCACGGCAATGGCGATTACGGCGCGCTCTGGATGACGACGCTTTGGCGGATGGAGTCCAACGGTATCGCGCGCGATCGCATGATGGCGATCAATTTCACCGACCCGCTGGCGCGCAACGACGACAAGGTCGAGCAGGCGGGTCGCTCCTCGACCGAGGATCAGCGCCTCGAGCTCGCTGCCGCCATCACCGAGCTGAAGCGCCGCACCGGCGCAGCCCGCGTGGCGCTGGTCGGCAGCTCGCGCGGCGGCTACGCGATCCGTAACGTCATCAAGAACGGCGGCGCCGGTGATGTCAGCCATGCGGTGCTGTGCGGTACGCCCAATCACGGTGTGTTCGCGACCGACGACCAGCCCAACAACGAATTCAACGGCCGCGGCACGTTCCTGCGCAGCTTGAACGAAGGCGAGAGCGAGGTGACGCCGGGCGTTGCCTTCCTCACGCTGCGCAGCGATGGCATGGACAAATTTGCGCAGAGCGACGGCCGATTCATCGGCAAGCCCGGCACGCCGACCAATGTCACCGCCCAAGGGCCGGAGCTGAAGGGCGCCACCAATATGGTGCTTGGCGCGCTCGACCATCGCGAGGTGGCGTTTCACCCGCGCGCGTTCCGCGAGATTTACAAGTTCATCGCGGGGCGCGAACCTGCGCGCATCGCGATCGTGCCGGAGACCAGCGTGAGATTGAGCGGCCTCGTCACGGGTACGCCCGGCGGCGTGCCGACCAATCGTCCGGTCGCGGGTGCAATCGTCGATGTCTTCCGTGTCGATCCTGATACCGGGGAGCGCAAAGACGGTGCGCTGTACAGCTCGACAACAGGCTCAGATGGCCGTTGGGGGCCGGCGCAGGTCGATCCCGCCTGGTCGCTCGAATTCGTGCTGACCTCGCCGGATGCGCCGACGACGCACATCTACCGCTCGCCCTTCCCGCGCTCGTCCGAGGTTGTGCATCTGCGGCCCGCGCGGCCGCTCGGGCCGGCCGACAAGGCCGCCGGCGCCGTCGTGATCATGTCGCGCCCGCGCGGCTATTTCGGCCTGCCGCGCGACGTGGTGCTGCTCGACGGCAAGGAGCCGGCCGACGTCAAGCCGGGCGTGCCCACGGATGCGGCAGCCACCCTGCGGCTTCCCGCCACCGAGGTTGGCCGTAACATCGTGGCCCAATTCGGCGAAGAACGGATTGTGGCACGCGCCTGGGCTGCGTCCGAGAACCGGATTGCCATCGCCGAGCTGACTTACTAGCTATTTACCTGCGTCCCACCTTGCGGGAGAGAGCCATGAATATCGCCAGCGTGCGTCGGCCCATCACCCCTCCGGCTCCTCCGCGAGCGCCCGACGATATGTCGTTCTTCGGCCGGCTCGCGGTCATCAGGCAGAATATGATCGCGACCTGGGGTCAACGCGCCTACGAGGAAGAGGTCATTTCTGGCCGCTTCTTCTTCCGCAATAGCTTCATCCTGAACCAGCCGGACGCGATCCGGCACGTGCTGCTCAGCAATTACGAGAACTACACGCGCACGCCGGCCGGCATCCGCATGCTGCGCCCCGTTCTCGGCGACGGCCTTCTGATTGCGGAAGGTCATTCCTGGACGTTTCAGCGCCGCACGCTCGCCCCGGCCTTCACGCCGCGCGCGACCGCAAACCTCGTTCCGCACATGACGGCCGTGCTCGACGAAACCATCGCCAAGCTGGACGCGCAAACCGGTGAGCCGGTCGACCTGCGCGCGATCATGCAGCGCATGACGCTTGAGATCGCCGGTCGCACGATGTTCTCGTTCGGCATGGACCAGCACGGCGCAACCCTGCGCAACTTCATCATGGAATATGCCGCGCGGTTGGGGCGTCCGTACTTCCTCGACATGGTGCTGCCGGTGTCCTGGCCGAGCCCGATGGATTTTGCCCGCGCCCGTTTCCGCAAGCGCTGGACCGAGTTCGTGGCCATGCTGATCGCCGAGCGGCGTAAGGCGGGCAAGAAGGACGGTGCGCCGCCGCGCGATTTGTTCGATCTCATGGACGAGGCACGCGATCCCGAGACGGGCCAGGGCTTCTCCGACGAGCAGCTGGTCGACGAGGTCGCGACCATGATCCTCGCCGGTCATGAGACCACGGCGACGGCGCTGTTCTGGGCGCTCTACCTGCTCGCGCTCGATCCCGATACGCAGGAGGAGGTGGCGTCCGAGACCCGCGGCGAGCATCTCGACAGCATGGCCGACATCGATCGCCAGAAATTCACCCGCGCGGTGATCGACGAAACCATGCGGCTCTATCCGCCGGCCTTCCTGGTCGCGCGTGCCGCGCGCGATAGGGACAATGCGGCGGGCGTCGAGATCGGCAAGGGCGACATCATCATGATCGCGCCCTGGCTCTTGCACCGGCACGAGAAGCTGTGGGATCAGCCGAACGCATTCATTCCAAAGCGCTTCATGTCGCAGGAGGCGCCGGACCGTTTTGCCTACCTGCCATTCGGCGCAGGTCCGCGCGTCTGCATCGGCGCACCGTTTGCCCAAGCCGAATCCGTGCTGGCGCTGGCGCGGCTGATCGGAGCGTACCGAATCGAGCTTGCCGACCCCGCGACCCCCGTAATTCCGCTCGGCGTCGTCACCACCCAGCCGGACCATTCACCCCTGTTCCGCATCACGCGTCGGTGACAGGCTCGCGTCTGGCCGCTGGCGTGACCCAGCCTACATAGAGTTCCGCCATGAGCGACATCCAGGCCCAGTTCTCCGTTCTGAAGCAGACCGCCGATTCCGTTGTGGTGGAGGCCATCGCGCAGCTGATCGCCAACGGTCATGATCGCGATCTCAACCGGATCAATGCGCTGGATTTTGCCGACCGGACCGGGCTCGACCAGGAGAAGGTCATTTCCGGCTTCCTGCACGCCTCGCGGCTCGGCCTGTTCGACATGAGCTGGAACGTGCTGTGTCCCGGCTGCGGAGGTGTGCTGGGCGCCCACGCCACACTGAAGTCGTTGAAGCACGACGACTACAATTGCGCGCTCTGCGCCGCCGGATACGAGGCCTCCGTCGACGAGATGGTCGAAGTGGCCTTCACCGTCAGCCCGCGGGTCCGCCGCATCGGTGCTCATGATCCCGACACGTTGCCGATCTGGGAGTATGTGCGGCAGATGTTCTGGAGCTCAGGCGTCGACATCAACGACGAATCCTTTTCCCGCCTGATCAACCAGGTAACGCTCGAAGCCCTCGAATTGCCCGCCGGCGAGAAGGCGATCCTCTCACTCAATCTGCCGAGCCAGTTCATCATCGTGTTCGAGCCGGTCACCCATTCCGCCCATTTCCTGGACGTTCAGGGTGAGCCGACCAGCGAGCGTCAGCAGCTGTCGATCATGTTCAACAAGCTGGAGGCGCCGACGGGGACCACCGTGATGCGCCCCGGACCGTTGCGTCTCATGCTCGAGAACCAATCGGACAGTCGCGTATTGCCCTCGGTCTGGATTGCCGACCACGCGTTGCACGAGATGATCGGCAAGCGCAAGCCGATCCTGACCGCCAAGCGCATGCTGTCCAACCAGACGTTCCGCGACGTCTTCAAGGCCGACAACCTCAATGTCGACCAGCGACTGAAGATCACGTCCCTGACGTTCCTGTTCACCGACCTGAAGGGTTCGACGGCGCTGTATGAGCGGGTCGGCGACCTCAATGCCTTCGATCTCGTGCGGGCGCATTTTCGCGCGCTGCTGGAGATCATCGCCGCCGAGAAGGGTGCGGTCGTGAAGACGATCGGCGATGCCGTGATGGCGACCTTCGTCAGGCCCGAGCACGCCATCACCGCGGGACTGCGCATGCGCGCCGCGATGGTCGAATTGAACAAGCAGCGCGGCGCCAACGACCTCATTCTCAAGATCGGGATCCACGAAGGCCCCTGCCTCGCAGTCATGCTCAACGAGCGGCAGGATTATTTCGGCCAGACCGTCAACATCGCCGCCCGCGTGCAGAGCCTGTCGACCGCGCAGGAGATCCACATCACCGGCCCGGTGCTGGACGCTCCCGCAGTCGCCGAGGTGCTCGAGCAGCGCGCCATCAAGCCGATCCAGAAGCAGGCCGCGCTCCGTGGCATCGCCGACAAGATGGTGGTGTACGAGATACCGTGAGGCACCATTCGTCATTCCGGGTTCGATGCTGGGGCATCGCCCCGGAATGACGGTGAACAGATTGCCGAAACGTAATACGCGCGCGGAACTGACGCACGTTGCGCCGGTTGGGTTTCTTGCTCATATAATGCTGGTAACGGCCGCGCTCCTTGCGGCGTCATCAATCTCGGTAGGACCTATGCTCGACGGCTTGCGCCAATTCATCGCCGACATTGTCGGTCCCCAAGCCCAGGACCGCGCATTTGGCGACAGCGATTACCGGCTGGCCGCGACCGCGCTGCTGGTCCATGTGGTCTCGCTGGACGGCCAGCCGAGCGCGGCCGAGCAGCGCAAGCTGCACAGCCTGATCGAAAGCCATTTCGGGCTCGACCGCGGCACCGCTGACCGTCTCATCGCCGACGCCACCCAGGTCGAAGGCGAGGCCGTCGACCTCTATCACTTCACCAGCGTCATCATGCGCTCGCTCGACGAAGCGGGTCGCAAGCGGATCGTGCAGATGATGTGGGAGCTGGTCTATGCCGACGGAGAGGTCAGCGAGTTCGAGGACAATGTGGTCTGGCGCGCGTCCGACCTGCTCGGCATCTCCCAGCGTGACCGGATCGAGCTGAAGCACGCCATTGCGGAGCGTGCCGGTGGCCAGGTCAAGGATCGCGCCGTCGGACCGGTCCCCGGCGGATTGCCTGGCCTGCGAGCCACATGACGAAACTTTAATATAAGCCCGGCGGTCCCCCGCTTCTGCGGATTCGACTGCAAATACCCGTCTTTCCTGCTTCCACTGTCGCTCTCACAAGCAGCCATGCTGCCAGCGCCGCTTGCCTGGCGCGCACGGCTTATGCTCTCGTTCTGGTATTGCCGGGACCACAGACTTCAACTCAAGAGACTTCGATCGTGACTGAGCGGGTAACGTTGATCACCGGTGCCTCGGCGGGCATCGGGATGGAGCTGGCGCGTGTGTTTGCCGCCAATGGACATCGCCTCGCATTGACGGCGAGACGGGTGGATCGGCTCGAAGCGCTCGCGAACGAGATCGCCGCCAAGGGTGGCAAGAAGCCGATCGTGATCGCCTGCGATCTCGAGGACCCGCATGCCGGTGAGAGGATCGCCGCGACACTTGCCGCCGAAGGCGTCGAGCTCGATCATCTCGTCAACAATGCCGGCTTCGGCGTATTCGGCGATGCCATCGAGCGCGATCGCGTCGCGCAGCTCGGTATCGTCGATGTCAACGTCCGCGCCCTGACGGATCTGTCGCTGCGCTTCGCCGATCAGCTCATCCGGAACAAGGGCGGTCTTCTCAATGTCGGCTCGGTTGCAGGCTTCCTGCCCGGCCCCGGCATGGCCGTGTACTACGCATCCAAGGCCTATGTGATTTCCTTCACCGAAGCATTGCGGGCGGAGCTCGCTCCCCGCGGCGTCCGTGTCACCGTGCTTTGCCCGGGCCCGGTCCCCACGGAATTCCAGGCCCGCGCCGGCGTCGGCTCGCAACATGACACGGCCTTTCTCAACGTCTCAGCTGCCGAGGTTGCGCGGGAGGCGTATCGCGCTCTGATGGCCAACAAACGGGCAGTGCTGCCCGGCCTCGGCAACAAGATTGTGCCGTTCGCGCTGCGCTTCTTCCCACGCGGCTTCATCCTGGCGGCCACTAGCCGGTTCCAGCGGCAGCGGCGCTAAAACGCGATGAATCGTCATCGCGCTTTAGCTCTTTGTTTGAGCATGATCATTTCGGAAAACCGCTTCACACTTTTCCGGATCATGCTGAACGCCGCCGCCCGCGTCCGTAGTGGCCCGGAGCTTGCTTCCAGACGTGCGCGTGTGTGCGCAAACTCACACGATGTTAACCATCGCTTAGCTATGCTGGCGGTCTGAACCGATAGCACTCGCAGAGGCCATGTCGTTCCGGACGGACAGGTTTGGTGGCGCAGAGGTGGTCGCCTTCCCACAGAGGGCGGCGAGCGTCGCCGCCGCTGAAACCCGGCTGCCGGTTCTGATCGTCCTGCATCAAGAATGCTCGACACCCGGCCGCGTCGGCAATGCGTTGCGCGCGCTCGGCCACCGCCTCGACATCCGCCGTCCTCGCTTCGGCGATCCCCTGCCCGAGACGCTCGATCAGCATGCCGGGGCCGTGATCTTCGGCGGGCCGATGAGCGCCAATGATTCCGACGACTACATTCGCCGTGAGATCGACTGGATCGAAATTCCGCTCCGCGAGCAGCGCCCGTTGCTCGGCATCTGCCTGGGGGCGCAGATGCTGGCGATGCAGCTCGGGGCCCGTGTCGCGCCGCATGCGCAGGCGCTGACGCAGATCGGGTACTACCCGATCAGGCCGACCGCCTCGGGCCGCGCGCTCTGCCCGCACTGGCCGGCGCAGGTCTATCACTGGCATCGCGAGGGCTTTGAGCTGCCTGAAGGCGCCGACTTGCTCGCCGAAGGCGATGATTTCCCGGTGCAGGCGTTCCGCACGGGCAATGCTTTCGGCGTGCAGTTCCACCCCGATGTGACCTATGCGATGATGTGCCGCTGGACCACGCGCGGTTACGACGGCTTCAGCGCGCCCGGTGCACGGCAGCGGCATCATCATTTCGCGGATCGCGCCGTCTACGATGTCGCCGAACGCGCCTGGCTCGATCATTTCCTCGACGGCTGGTTGGAGCGCCGGCCGATGCTGGCGCAAGCCGCCGAGTGATCGCGGCTTCGCGCAAGTCCTTGGCGCAAGTCCTTGGCGCAGGTCCTTGGCGCAAGTCCTTCTCCCATCCCGGGGTATGCTAGGCTCGCTTCTAACGAGCGCGTGCGAACGCGTGCCGGCAAACAAGGGAGAGCGTCATGGCCTACGAACACATTCTCTATGAGGTGAGCGATAAGATCGCGACCATCACGCTCAACCGCCCCGATCGCATGAATGCATGGACGCCGGTCATGGAGCGCGACGTGCGCAACGCGATGGAGGCATCGAGCGCCGACGACAATGTCCGCGTCATCGTCCTCACCGGCGCGGGCCGCGCCTTCTGCGCCGGCGCCGACATGGATGCGCTGAAGGGCCTCGATCCCAACGACGTCAGGCGCGCCTCGAACCTGCCGCCGTTCGACATGAATCGCCGGCCGGACTGGCAGACGCGGTACGGCTATTATCCTTCCATCAAGAAGCCTGTGATCGCCATGCTGAACGGCGCGACGGCAGGCATTGGACTGGTGCATGCACTCTATTGCGACCTTCGCTTTGCCGCCGACAACACCGTGTTCACCACCGCCTTCGCGCGGCGCGGCCTGATCGCCGAGCACGGCATCAGCTGGATGCTGCCGCGCATCGTCGGCCACGCCAATGCGCTGGATCTGCTGCTCTCGGCGCGGCGCGTGTCGAGCGAGGAGGCACTGCGGATCGGGCTGGTCAACCGGCTCTGTCCGCCGGAGAAGCTGCGTGAAGAGACGTATACTTACGCGCGCGATCTCGCCGATTTCGTCTCGCCGAGCGCGATGGCCGTGATCAAGCGCCAGCTCTACGAGGTGCCGTTCCAGACGCTGGCCGAGGCGACGATCGAGGCCAACAGGGAGATGATGGTGGCGCTGAACGGGAGTGATTTCAGGGAGGGCGTGGCGAGCTTCATGGAGAAGCGGCCGCCAAGGTTTACGGGGAGGTAGGGGAATTCGCCAAGCCAGTCCGTCTTCGCCCTGCGGGCTTCGCCGGACACCACGCTTCACTCTTCGGGCTCCGCGCGGCTGCGCCACGCGTAGCCCGAAGGGCGAAGCGTGGTGGAGCCAGGCGGGATCGAACCGCCGACCTCGTCATTGCGAACGACGCGCTCTCCCAGCTGAGCTATGGCCCCTTTGCTGGCCGCTCTGGTGAACGCGGCCGACAACCGGGCGCCATTTAAGTCCCCGCCAAGGTCAAGTCAAGGACGGGCGTAACCCGGTTTTAGCTCTCAGGGTGCCGACTTCCCTTGTTTGGGCCTGACGGAACCGATATCTAGCAAACGGGGCGTCAATCCCGACCGAGCCAGAGTTTCCAAAAGCCAGAGGCCTCATAAGCCATGCGTGCCGTTCTCGACATCGTCATCATCGTGCTCGACCTCTACGTCTGGCTGCTGATCGCCTCCGCGATCCTGTCCTGGCTGATCGCCTTCAACGTGGTGAACACCCGTAACCAGTTCGTGTCGGCGGTGGCGGAGTTCCTCTACCGGATCACCGAGCCTCTGCTGGCGCCGATTCGCAATTTCCTGCCCAGCCTCGGCGGTCTCGACATCTCGCCGATCATCCTGATCCTGATCATCATGTTCATCGAGCGGGTGATCCTGTACTACATCTACCCGAACGTGGTCTAAGCGGGCGGGAGCGCCTTGGTTGCCAACAAGGAGCCTTGTTGTCAGGAGCCTTGCCCTAAGGACCCTTGGCGCTACTCGGCCGCAGGAATCAGCATCGCGCTGCGGGTGACGCCGCGCGGCGGCCGCGACGACATCGACGGGATCGAGCAGCTTTCGGATGGCCGCAGCGTGCTCAAGGTGCGGGTGCGCGCCATTGCCGATGGCGGCGAGGCCAACAAGGCCGTGCTGGCGCTGCTGGCGAAATCGCTCGGCGTGCCCAAGAGCAATGTAAAGCTGCTATCCGGAGCCACGTCGCGGCTGAAGCAGATCGCGGTCGACGGCGATCCGGCGCGTCTCGGCGAAACCCTGCGCCAGCTCACATCGGCCAAACCGACAGATTGAGAGAACGGACATGACCGCTGATATCATCGATGGAAAAGTCATTGCGGCGGAACTCCGTGGCCGCGTCGCCGAGGAGGTCGCCCGCGTCAAGCGCGAGCACAATCTGGTGCCAGGCCTTGCAGTGGTCCTGGTCGGCAACGACCCCGCCAGCGAAGTCTATGTCCGTTCAAAACACACCCAGACCCAGGCCGCGGGCATGGCCTCGTTCGAGCACAAGCTGCCGGCCGACGTCTCCCAGGCAGATCTGCTGGCGCTGGTCGCAAAGCTCAACCGGGATCCCGCCGTGCACGGCATTCTCGTGCAATTACCGTTGCCGAAGGGGCTGAACACCGAGGCCGTCATCAACGCCATCGACCCCGCCAAGGATGTCGACGGGCTGCATCCGAACAATGCCGGCCGGCTCGCCGGCGGCTTCGAGGCGCTGTCGCCCTGCACGCCGCTCGGCTGCATCATCCTGACCAAAAGCGTGCACGCCTCGCTCGAAGGCATGAACGCCATCGTCATCGGCCGCTCCAACCTGGTCGGCCGCCCGCTCGTGCAGTTGCTGCTGAACGAGAACGCCACGGTGACGATCGCGCATTCGCGCTCGCGCGACCTGCCTGGCCTCGTGAAGAAAGCGGATCTTGTCTATGCGGCGGTGGGCCGGCCAGAGATGGTGCGCGGCGACTGGCTGAAGCCGGGTGCGACCGTGATCGATGTGGGCATCAATCGCATCCCGAAGGAGGACGGCAAGACGCGCCTCGTCGGCGATGTCGCCTATCAGGAAGCGCTTGCCGTTGCCGGCGCGATCACGCCGGTGCCGGGCGGTGTCGGCCAGATGACGGTGGCGTGCCTGTTGGTGAACACGCTCCGCGCGGCCTGCGCGATCGCCGGCCTGCCGAAGCCGGCGGTGTAGTTGAGCGTCATTCCGAGGCGGCTCGCAGAGCCAAACCCGGAATCTCGCGCCCCGACCTCTGGATTCCGGGTTCGCTCTGACGCGCCCCGGAATGACCGTGCGGATCAGCCCTTCTTCTTCTTCTCGCGCTCGATGCCTTCTTGGATCAGCTGGTGCGCTTCCTCCGGGCCGCCCCAGCGCAGGATCTTCACCCACTTGCCCTTTTCGAGATCCTTGTAGTGCTCGAAGAAGTGCTGGATCTGCTGCAGCGTGATGTCAGGCAAATCGGAATACGACTTCACCTTGTCGTAGCGCTGCGTCAGCTTGGACGACGGCACCGCCAGGATCTTCTCGTCGCCGCCGGCTTCGTCCTCCATGAACAGCACCCCAACCGGGCGCACGCTCATGACGGCGCCGGGGATGATAGCGCGGGTGTTGATGATCAGCACGTCGCAGGGGTCACCGTCATCCGACAGCGTATGCGGGATGAAGCCGTAATTGCCGGGGTAACGCATCGGCGTGTAGAGGAAGCGGTCGACCACCAGCGTGCCGGCCTCCTTGTCCATCTCGTACTTGATCGGTTCGCCGCCCACGGGGACCTCGATGATGACATTGACGTCGTGGGGGACGTTCTTTCCGATCGAGACCGCATCGATACGCATTCAAGGCTCCGTTGTTGCCGAGGATAAATCGCGCCCGGCAGCGATTTTGGCGCTGTCATACGCGGGCTTGGCCCGCTGATCCATCGCGTTTTTGTGAAATAATGAATCCGGCGATCACCGGCGCAAGCGGCCTGCGGTATCGACGGATGGGAACGCTGCCCGGCTAGGGTTTCAGCAGCTCAATTGGTCCAAGCGAAGGCAACCTTGTCGAGCGCCTTCGGTCCGAAACGCTCCGACGAGCGCGCCACCATGCGACCACCCAGGGCGCGGTAGAACTCGGTAGCGGGATCGTTGTCCGAGAGCGCCCACACCACCATGCTCTTCAGCCCGCTCTGCATCAGGTCGCGGCGGGCGGCGGCAAACAGGCGGCGGCCGAAGCCGAGGCCCTGAAACTCGGGCCGCAGATAAAGCTCGTAGATCTCGCCGTCGAAATGCAGGCTGCGGGCCCGGTTGCGGCCGTAATTGGCATAGCCGGCGATCTTGTCACCGAACACCAGCACGCTGACACGGCTGCCCTTGCGGATCGCGCTGTCCCACCACTGCGGACCGCGGCGGTTGATCAGCTTCTCCAGCTCGGCGCCGGGAATGATGCCCTGATAGGCCGAACGCCAGGCTTCGTCATGGGTCGACGCCACCGCAGTTGCATCTGCGGCTTTGGCCGGCCGGACCTCGATCAGGGTTGTGCTCATGGACGCGATCAAACCAAGTCGCCGCGCCGGCGGCAAGACCTATCGTTAATTATCGGTTAACCTGTGGACTTTCTGCATCAGTATTTCAACCGAGTTGTGCCGAAAAAAGACAGGACGGCAACTCCGAGGGCACCTGCGTGCGTGCCGTCGGTGCAAAACTCCTGTTGCTTGCGGCAACGAAAGAACGGCAATGGGCACCGCAGAAAGTCCGCTCATTGTGATTCGTTCCTACTAGTGTGCCTGTCGCTGTTCTTGTTCGCCCTCGGCAATTCATGCGGCTCCTCAATACCATCGCGCTCCTGCCTCTGCTGGCCTTGCTGACCGCGCCGCCTCTGTGCGCAGAGGTCAGGTTCGGTCCATCGGGAGAGGAGGGCGAACCGTTTCGTCGGCAGGAATGGCGCGTGCCAACGCCGGATACCGATCTTGCTGCGCATGCCCTGCTGTTTCGCCCCTCGGGCCCAGGTCCGTTCCGGCTCGCGGTGATCGCACACGCCTCGACGCAGAACACGCTACGTCGGGTGCAAATGCCGCAGCCGGAATACCGCCCGCTCGCCGGCTATCTCGTCGCGCGCGGCTTTGCCGTGCTGGTGCCGGAGCGGCCAGGCCATGGTGCCACCGGCGGCCGCTACCTCGAGGATCAGGGCGGCTGCGGCGAGCCCGACTACACGCGCTCGGGCCGCGCAACGGCCGACGCAATCAAACTGGCGCTGGTCCAGCTGCAACAGCAGGATTTCATCCGCAAGGATGGCGCGATCGTGATCGGCCATTCCGCCGGCGGATGGGGTGCGCTGGCGCTCGCCGGTGCCGATCCGAAGGTGATCTCCGCCATCACCGTGTTTGCACCGGGACGCGGCGGCCATGCCAATGATGAACCGAACCGAATCTGCGCGCCGCACACCCTGCTCGCCGCCGCAGCGGAATTCGGCAAGACCGCGCGCATTCCCGTCACCTGGCTCGTTGCGCCCAATGACAGCTATTTCGCGCCGGCATTCTCGCAGAAACTCGTCGATGCGTTTCGCGGCACGGGCGGCAAGGCTGAGTTTCGCCCGCTGGCGGCCGTCGGCAGCGAAGGCCATTGGATGATCGAAACCGAAGCCGGCGTCAAAGCCGCCAGCGGCGAGCTCGCGCGGGCGCTGAACCCGCCCAAGCCTGTGGCGACCAAGAAGCCATGACGCTGTATTTCCTGGTCAAATTTGTACACGTCCTCGGAGCCATCGTCATTCTCGGCACCGGGACCGGCATCGCCTTCTTCATGCTGATGGCGCATCGCACGCAGGACCCGGAGTTCATCGCCCGCACCGCTTCGGTCGTGGTCATCGCGGATGCGATCTTCACGCTGTCGGCCGTGATCCTCCAGCCGGTCAGCGGCGGCGTGCTGATGATGCTGTCGGCGACCTCGATCACGGAGCGCTGGCTGCTGGCCTCACTCGCGCTCTACGCGATTGCCGGCTTGTTCTGGGTGCCGGTCGTGTTCATGCAGATCGAGATGCGCGACCTCGCGCGCAAGGCTGCTGCGCAGCGCAGTGCGCTCCCACAGCGCTATTTCGTGCTATTCCGCCGCTGGTTCGCGTTCGGCTTCCCCGGCTTCGGCGCGACGATGGCCATCCTGTGGCTGATGATCGCGAAACCGTTTTGAGAGAAGCGATGAGTGAGCGAACCGTTTTGGTGCTCGGCGCCTCCGGCCTGATCGGCCGCTTCGTCACCGACGATCTGCGCACGCGGGGCTTTCGCGTCGTCGGCGTGGCGCGGAGCCTGTCGCCGGCGCAGAGGATGAGCGCGCTGGACATCGAGCTGCCGATCCTCATCCTCGACACGGCCGCGCTGACGCGTCTCCTTAGCGAGCACGCGGTAGACGTCGTCGTGAACTGTCTCGGCGTGCTCCAGGATGGCCCCGGCAGCAACACGAGCGCGGTGCATCGCGATTTCGTCGCGCGACTGCTTCGGGCGATCGGCGGCAGCGGCCGCGCAATCCGGCTGGTGCACATCTCGATCCCCGGCTCCGCGGAGGCGGACCGCACCGCCTTCGCTACGACCAAACGCGAGGCCGAGCGCCTGATCGGGGCTAGCGGCATTCCTCATGCCATCCTGCGGCCCGGCTTCGTGGTCGCACCGTCAGCCTATGGAGGTAGCGCCATGCTCCGCGCGCTTGCAGCCTTTCCGATCGATTTGCCGGCCAAGGACATGGCAACGCCATTTCAGCCCGTGGCGATCGAGGATATTACGGCGACCATCGCCTGGCTCGCCGCGCGCGACATCGACGATGCCTCGTTGAGGGCGGTGAGCTGGGACCTGATGCAGGCCGAACCGATCACCATGGCCGGCGTCATCAAGCCGTTTCGCCATGCGTTCGGCACAGACGGCTGGCCGCGCATCGCGATGCCCCGCTTTGTGCTCGATCTCGGCGTGAAACTCGGCGATGTCGCCTGCTATCTCGGCTGGACGCCGCCGATGCGCTCGACCGCCATTGCCGAGCTGCGTCGCGGCGTGACTGGCGATCCGTCAGCGTGGAGCGCCGCGACGGGTATCGCGCCGAAGCATCTGGCTGAGGCGATCGGACGCCATCCTGCCAGCATCCAGGACAAATGGTTCGCGCGCCTGTTCCTGGTCAAGGCGCTGATTTTCGCAAGCCTGGTCGCGTTCTGGGTCGTCTCCGGTTTCATCGCCTTGTTCGTGTCCTACGGTGCCGCCGCCGGCATTTTGACCGCGCACAACTTTCCGCCCGCGCTGGTTGATCCCATCACCATCGGCACCAGCCTGATGGACATGAGCATCGGTGTCTTGATCGCCTTCCGCCGAACGGCTGCGATCGGCTTGGTCGCGGGTATTTTCGCTTCGCTCGGCTATATGCTGGGCGCGGCGATCCTGACGCCCGACCTCTGGATCGAGCCGCTTGGCGCGCTGGTGAAGACCGGGCCGGCGATCGTCTTGATGGTCGTCGCGCTCCTGATGCTGGATAACCGATAGCGTTTTCGAGCGAAGTGGATTCCGGTTCGCGTGAAGAAAACGCGTCAAAAAGAGAGTCTGATGCCCAAATGGCCTGAGGACGACGTCATTCTGTTCGACGGCGTCTGCATCTTCTGCTCACGCTGGGTCCGCTTCGTCGCCAAGCGCGACACGGCGAGGCAGTTTCGGTTCACGCCGATCCAGTCGGATTATGGCGCCCGGCTCGCGCGCACGTTCGGCATCGACCCCGATGATCCCGACACCAACGCGGTTGTCCACGGCGGCGAGGTGTTCATGAAGTCGGATGCTGTGCTGACGGTGCTGTCGCAACTCCCAGGCTGGCGCTGGGTGCGCGCATTATTCGTGTTGCCGAAGCCGCTGCGGGATGCGGTCTACAGCCTCGTCGCGCGCAACCGCTATCGCATCTTCGGAAAGTATGACGCCTGCTTCGTGCCAGATGCGGATTTGCGAGCGCGAGTGATCGAGTAGCCCGCAATGACGGAGCTTGCAGCTAAGGCTTGCCCAGAGCCGCCAGCACTTCCTTCGCCGCCCGCTCGCCGCTGTCCCGTGCACCATGCGCGGTCGTGAAGAAGGTCGGCGACGTCGCCTCGCCCGCGAAGAACAGACGTGCATCCACCGGCGCAGCCAGCACGGCACGGTCGCCGGCATGGCCGGGCAGCGCATGCGAATACGACCCCCGCGCAAAGGGATCGCGGGCCCAACGCGATTCATACAGCGGCTTCAGCTTGCGGCGGATATCGTTGCCGAGAAAACCCGCGATCTCGCTGATGGCTTGGGCGGCGATGGCACCGTCGCCGGCATCTTCCAGCGCGCGGGCAAAGCTGCCGCCGAAAAAGCCCTCGATGCAGGGCTGGCCGAACGGGCGGATGTGATAGGTGCCCATCTCCGTGCGCATGGTGGCGCCGCGTAGATTGCCTTCTGTCGGAAAGGTCTCGGCGTCATCGAGGGCCAGCGTCACCTTATCGTCGACGCCGAGCGGCAGGCCCGCCGCTGCGTTCACCTTTGCGGGGAGCGGCGGCGAGAAGCGGATGGCTTCTTCCGCGATGAGATTGGTCGGCACGGTGACGATCGCCTTGTCCGCGGTCAGCGCGCCCCGCGACGTCTCGATGTGGACGCGTTTGTCCGAATGATCGATCAGCGCGACATTGCAATTCAGCGCCACCGGGCAGGGCGCACCATAGGCCGCAATCAGCGCGCCATAGCCGCGGCGGACGCGCCAATTGAAGTTGGTGTCCTCATAGGCGTCCCAGTCCAGCGTCGACATATCCTTCAGCTCGCAGCCGTTGATATAGGTCGAGATCGCGTCGATCATCGGATTCCAGCGATTACCGGGCTCCAAATGCGAGCTCGCGGCCTCGTCCTTACCTGTTTGCGCCGCTTCCCACAGACGCTCATAGAACGCGTCCATTGCGCGCATGAAATCGTCGCGCTCGCTTTCCGGAAAGGCATTGCCGTAGGCCCGCTCGCGCCAGGGCGGCAGGTCCTTGTTGAGCTCGAAACCGAGCTGTCGCGCGATCGGCACGAAAGAGTTCTTGTCGGCCGAATGCAGCCAGCCGCAGCCGACGTCGAACGTCACCTCGGGTGAGGCCTGCACCGTCCAGGCCCGGCCGCCGAGCCGGTCACGTGCCTCCAGCACGATGACGGAGAGGCCACGGCCCGCCAGCGCGTGCGCCGCGCCGAGGCCGGCGGCACCAGCGCCGATGATCGCGACGTCGACGGAGGAGGGGAGGGACATGAAAAAGCGAATAGTGAGTGGCGAATGGCGAATAGAGTATCGGAACTAGGGCCTGTGGCCAAACGGCCCTATTCGCTACTCGCCAATCCCCATTCGCCCGCTTACGCCACCGCTTCCTTGGCCTTTTCCGCGCGCTTGCGCTCGTTCGGGTCGAGGTGCTTCTTGCGCAGGCGGATCGACTTCGGGGTGACCTCGACGAGCTCGTCGTCCTCGATATAGGCGAGCGCCTTTTCCAGCGTCATGCGGATCGGCGGGGTCAGGCGCACCGCCTCGTCCTTCGAGGTGGTGCGGATGTTGGTGAGCTGCTTGCCCTTGAGCACGTTGATCTCGAGATCGTTGTCGCGGGTGTGCTCGCCGACGATCATGCCGCGATAGACCTTCCAGCCCGGCTCGATCATCATCGGGCCGCGGTCTTCCAGCTTGAACATGGCGTAAGCCACCGCTTCGCCCTGGTCGTTGGAGATCAAGACGCCGTTGCGGCGGCCCTGGATCTCGCCCTTGTACGGGGCATAGCCGTGAAACAGGCGGTTCATGATCGCGGTGCCGCGGGTGTCCGTGAGCAATTCGCCCTGGTAGCCGATCAGGCCGCGGGTCGGCGCGTAGAACACCAGGCGCTGGCGGTTGCCGCCGGACGGCTTCATCTCGATCAGCTCGGACTTGCGCTCGCTCATCTTCTGCACGACGACGCCGGAATGCTCCTCGTCGACGTCGATCACGACCTCCTCGATCGGCTCCATGGTGGCGCCGGTCGCTTCGTCCTTCTGGTAGACGACGCGCGGACGCGACACCGAGAGCTCGAAGCCCTCGCGGCGCATGGTCTCGATCAGGATCGCGAGCTGGAGTTCGCCGCGGCCCGACACTTCCATCGCGTCCTTGTCGGCGGATTCGACGACGCGCAGCGCGACGTTGCCCTCGGCTTCGCGCAGGAGACGGTCGCGGATCATGCGGCTCGTCACCTTGTCGCCTTCGGTGCCGGCGAGCGGGGAGTTGTTGACGATGAACGACATCGACACGGTCGGCGGATCGATCGGCTGCGCCGGCAGCGGCACCTCGACGGTCGGGTCGCAGAAGGTGTCGGCGACGGTGCCCTTGGTGAGGCCCGCGATCGCGACGATGTCGCCGGCTTCGGCTTCATCGAGCGGGGTGCGCTCGAGGCCGCGGAACGCCAGGATCTTGGTGATGCGGCCGGACTCGACCAGCTTGCCGTCGGCGTTCAGCACCTTGACCTGCTGGTTCGGCTTCAGCGTGCCGGAAGAGATGCGGCCGGTGATGATGCGGCCGAGATAGGGGTTGGCTTCGAGGATGGTGCCGATCATGCGGAACGGACCTTCCTCGACCTTCGGCGGAGCGACGTGGCGCAGGATCAGGTCGAACAGCGGCTCCATGCCCTTGTCCTGCGGACCTTCGGGGCTATCCGCCATCCAGCCCTGCTTGGCCGACCCGTAGAGGATCGGGAAATCGAGCTGCTCCTCGCTGGCATCGAGCGCCGCGAACAGGTCGAACACCTCGTTGATGACTTCGGTCGGGCGCGCGTCGGGGCGGTCGACCTTGTTGATGACGACGATCGGCTTGAGGCCGACCTTGAGCGCCTTGGAGACCACGAATTTGGTCTGCGGCAGCGGGCCTTCGGCGGCGTCGACCAGCACCAGGGCGCCGTCCACCATGTTGAGGATGCGCTCGACCTCACCGCCGAAATCGGCGTGGCCGGGGGTGTCGACGATGTTGACGCGGGTGTCCTTCCACTGCACCGAGGCCGCCTTGGCCAGGATGGTGATGCCGCGCTCGCGCTCCAGATCGTTGGAATCCATGGCGCGATCGGTCACCTTCTGGTTCTCGCGGAACGTGCCGGACTGCTGCAGGAGTTTGTCGACCAGGGTCGTCTTGCCGTGGTCGACGTGGGCGATGATGGCGACGTTACGAAGATTCATGAGTGAGCTTCTTTGCGGTCGAACAATGGGTTAAGCGCGATCTCGCCGGTCGGACCGGGACCTCTTCTCGAAACAACGCTGGAAGACTGGAAACGGGGCGCTTTCCGCCCAAAAAGGAAGCCCGGCCATATCAGACCGGGCGCCCTGCGCGTTGCGGCGCAATATATGCAAAAACGGCCAAAAAACAATGTGTTCTTTGGCCGTTGGTTGACTGAATTTTGTCCGGGAATCCCCGGGGCTTAGGGCTGGGTCGGGGGATGAGCGGGGACCCTGCGCCCCTTGATCGCCGCCCAGATCATCGCAACCCCGCCGATCCCCACGACCAGCCCCAGAAAGACGAATGGCGCGATGTCGCCAGCGATCTTGCCGTCCTCGAACATCGACACTCCGCCGAACAGGAGTGCGCAGAGACCTGGCAGCAGCATGAAGATCCCGGCGATCGCCATCAGCGCGGTGAGGCAACCGCTGCGAGCTGGGCCGGGCGTTGGTGCGGGTGGCGGTAGAACCGGCGGTGGCGTGTCGCTCATCGTGGTGCCTCCTCGGTTTGCCTCGCCTCGTGATAGGTCTGCCCCTCGAGCCCGGCGCGAATCCGGGAGATGGCGCCATTCCGATAGAACAGATTGTAGGTGTCGAACGGGATGATCGCCCCCTGCTCGGTCACGAAATGGATGCAGCTGCGCTTGACGTTGCCGACGCAGAAATTGAAGCGGTCGAGAAACTGCACGATGGTGACGCGGAAGACGTTTTCGTAGGTGAGCCCGTCCGGCACCTGAAAGCTCGGCAGGCAGCACAACAATTCGCAGACGCGCTCGGACGTGTTGAGGGGCCCTGAGGAGAGCGAGAACAGGTCGATGAACTTTTCCCGCAGCATCGGATACTTTTCCGGGCTGATCGTGTTTGGCATCACCGCAACCAGCTGCTCTTGCGGAATCAACGAGGTCAGCGGCAGCACCTTCTCGCCGTTGCGCAGGCCATAGCCGATCGAGATGCTCTCGGGGTTGCAGGGCAGCGGGATCATGTCCTTCTCGCCGAACACGCCGGTTTCGATCACGCGCTTGCGGATCTCCGACAGCATGATGCGGTCGGTATTCTTGTCGAAGCTCTCGTTGCGGCCGGCATCCTGGACCGGCTGCAATGTCACCCCGCGCACGCACGTCCAGGTCAGCGCGTGGCGCACGATGTCGCCGATCTCGGAATCGTTGACGCCGCGCTTGATGGTCGCGACCAGCGTGGTCGAGATGCCGTAATGCTCGAGATTTTCCAGCGCCTGCTGGCGGATTTTTCGCAAGTCCGCGCCGCGCAGATTGATCAGCGCGTCGCGCTGCAGCGAATCGAATTGGAGATAGACTTCCAGCCCGCGCTTGTTCTCGGCGAGCCGCGCCACGAAATCCTTTTCGCGGGCGATGCGCAGTCCGTTGGTGTTGATCATGACGTGGCGGATCGGCCGGGCGCGCACGGCGTCCAGGATCTCGAAGAAGTCAGGATGCAGCGTCGGCTCGCCACCGGAAATCTGCACGAGATCGGGCTCGCCCTCGCTCGCGACCAGCGCGTCGAGCATCTTCTCCACCGTCGCGAGCGGCGTGAATTTGGTTCGTGCCGGCGAGGACTCCGCGAAGCAGACCGGGCAGGTGAGGTTGCAATGCTCGGTGATCTCGATCAGCGCCAAGCAGGAATGCTGCTCGTGGTCGGGACAGAGGCCGCAATCATAGGGGCAGCCGAATTGGGTGCGTTCCTGGAATTGCAGCGGCCGGTCGCCCGGCTTGATGAAATCCTTGCACAGCCGCCAATAGGCGGCATCGGTCGACACCAACGTCGATTGCACGCCGTGCTCCCTGCAACGCTTTTCGTACCAGACCTCGTTGCCGAGAATCTGGATCTTGGTCGGAACCAGCTTCAGGCAGATCTCGCAAAGAGATTGGGTCTGGCCCCAGAAGATGTAGGGGCGCGACTTACGCAACGGCGCGTTCATGCAAGTGACTCGTTTTGTAAGCGTCTCGCTTGGGGTGCCGTCGCGAGCATGAATGCGGCGTAGAGCAGGACGGACAGCGACAGTAGGTGAAACAGGGTCAGGGGCCCGACCAGCGTGCCATAGGGCTTGAGGAATTCCCATAGGAAGCGCTGCATTCCGTAATAGGCGAGCACCAGGTAGAAACCATTGGTGATCGTGAACGCGTTCCGGTTCAAGACCGCCACCACATAGGCGAGCGCGAACAGGGCCATGGCCGCGCTCTCGTAGAGCTGCACGGGATGGCGGCGAACGCCGTCGCCGAAATCATGGCCGAAGGGCAGCGCCGTCGGCGTGCCATAGGTGAAATCGTCGAGCCCTGCGAAGTAACAGCCGATCCGGCCGATCGCGATGCCGAGCGCCAGCGGCAGCGCGAAGCGCGCGCCGGTTCGCACCGTGACGCCTGCGGACCATTTGTAGAGCTCGATCGCCACGATGCCGCCCGCCAGCCCGCCCTCGACCGAGCGCGCAATGCCGCTTTGCCCGGACAGCCACAGATTGGCGGAGCCGAATAGATAGGCGCCAAGGCCTGCGCCAAACACCAGCGCGGCGATATAGGGCAGCGCGAAGGATTGCGAGGGAAACTGCAAGCCCCGTCGCGACAGCCAATAGACGGCGGCCGCCGCCGCCAGCCAGGCCAGAATGTCGAAGAGAGTGTGAAGGAAAGCCCCGCTCATGCGGGGCCAGTATAGCACGACCGCGGTTAGAGCGGCGCGCGGCGCATTATAGCGCCACAAGAGAGAAGGAAGAAGCTACCCCGCCTCCCGCTCCTCGGTCGGATAGACCCCGCGCAGCACCTCCTCGAAATGCATCTTCACCGCATCGTTGCACAGGCAGGCGCGCAGCCTCAGGCCGTCGCGGTTGCGGACGAGGATCGAGCCGCGCCGCGTGTCGAGCACGCCTTCGGCCTTGAACGACTGAAGCACGCGGCTGGCATAGGAGCGGCCAACGCCGAGCAAAGTCGCGAGCTGTTCGTGGGTCAGCGGCACACTGGTCTCGTCGCCGGTCCGCTCCATCGCCGCCAGGATCCATTTGGCGGTGCGCTGCTCGATCGAATGGATCGCGTTGCAGGCGGTCGACTGGAAGATCTGGGCCAGCATGCAATCGGCATAGCGGGCAAAGACGTTGCGCAGCGACGCCGAGCGCAGCTTGGCCGCTTCCAGCTTGGCAACGTGAATGCGCGCAAACGGTCCGCCGAATTTGACGCAGATCCGGGTATAGGCCGGCAGAAACCCCTCGCTGACGATGCCGCCCACCGCGCCTTCGCGGCCGACCAGAATGGTTTCGACGTCGCGGCCATCCTCGTTGGGGACGAGGAAAGTCGCGAGCGACGGGCCGCAGGGGAAGTGGACCACTTGCACGTCATCGCCGGGATTGTAGAGCAAGTGCCCGGCTGCAGAGTCCTCGACGGTCACGTGCGGCGCCACGAGGCCGTAGTCGACCTGACTCAAACGCCGCAGCAGATTGTTGGCCGGCCGGCTCTCGACCTCGGTGATCTTGCCGATACGCGCATCCATTCTGAACTCCCACCCTTCCTCCCACCTTAGCGAGTTCCATCCGTTTCCTGTGTGCACAAGTGGACAGACCAGAGAACGATGATGTGGTGAGTTTCGTTCCGGGAACCCCCCGATGCGCTGCGCGCAGGCATCGTGTCGCGGCACTCCTGATCCAAAAACCCCAAACCAAGATGCGATCATGGTACCTGCACACTCCAATGGCACAGGCTGGCCGGCCGATGTTCTGATCGTCGAGGACGATCCGATCATCGCGATCGATTTCGAGGATCGCCTGCTCGGATTTGGTGTGGCCGCCGTGCGGACCGCGGGTTCGGTGACGCAGGCGTTGAACGCCATCGCCAAACGGACACCCGATTTCGCGCTGCTCGATGTCGAGCTGATCCGCGAGACGAGCTTTGCGATCGCCGAGCGGCTGATCGCGCTAAAGGTTCCGTTCGTGTTCGTCACCGGCTACGGCGCCGAGGTGCGCATCCCGCCCGGATTGGCGGGCCGGCCCCGGCTGCAGAAGCCGTGCTCGAGCGAGGCGCTGGAGGCGGCGCTGCAGGCACGGGACACCTGATCGCTACTTGCCGGAGCGAATGCAGAGCTCGGCGAGGTCGGTCTCGACGCCCTTGAAGAAGGTGTGCGGAAGCGGCGGCGGCGATGAGGCTTTCTTGATCGCCGCACTCTGCGCAATCGCCTCTTGATCGGACAATTGCAGGAAACGTTTCAGCGCCTTCGAGCGACTCTTCCTGGCGAATGTCTCCAACCGCTCTTCCGTTGCATCGGTCGGATTGAGACGGAGCAGAGCTTCGTTGCCTGTCTGCAATGGATAGACCCCTCCAAGTTTCACGCGGGCGATCACGTTATAGCGGTCGAAATGCTCGAAGATCAAATCCAGGATCTTCGCCTGACGTATCGGCTCTTCCATCGCGAGATAGCGCTTCACATCCGGATTGCTCTTCAGGCTTTCCAATTCGGCTGCGCCGGCAAATGGATTGTCGGAGGTCTGCCGGTCGATGAACGCCGATGCGCCATCCAGCATATGCGTGCCCCATCTGATGACGATATCGCGGCCGCGCGGTTCGAGCTGGTCGGCAGCCAACCCCTTGTCCGTCAGACATGCCGGGTCGGCGCTTGCGCGCAGTGACTTGCCGAGCTCGGCGGTCAGCGCCTTGCCGTAAGGCGAAGCGAGGGCCTCGCGCACCAGCGTCGCTTTGTCCTGAGCCTTCTCTTGGGTCTGCGCGCATGTGGGGGATGCTGCGCTCAGCAGCACCGCAATAACGATCGTTGGGCGGCTGAACGGCACGGCATCAACTCGAAAACGGCTCGGATGGCATCACGCCCTCGAAAATGCGCGGGCGCTCGCAATTGTCGTCCGGGCCGGCCGGATGGTTCATCCGGCTTCGAATGGCCGTCACGCAAGCTTCGGATCGAGCGTGGTCGACCACAGCGCGACGTCGGCGCGATCGCGCAGGGTCACCGTCATCCGGCCGGACGCGCCGTCGATCTTGACGTGACCAAAGAACTGCATGCCCGCGGACGGCGGCAGGTTCTGGCTGTCCTTGCCCGGCGCCTTGACGAAGCGCACCTCGGGACCAAAGGTATTGTCGAGCGCGTTCGGGCCGAACGTGCCCGCGTGCAGCGGGCCCGAGACGAACTCCCAGAACGGCTCGAACTCCTGGAATTGCGCCTTGTTCGGATCGTAATAATGCGCGGCGGCGTAGTGCACGTCCGCGGTCAGCCACACCGTGTTGCTAATCGGCGCCACCTTGATGAAGCGCAGGATGTCGGCGATCTCGAACTCACGGCCACGCACCGGGCCGTCGCCCTGTGCAACGGCTTCCGAGCCGCCCTTCGGCGTGTCGGAGACGATCAGGCCGATCGGCATGTCCGATGCGATCACCTTCCATGTCGCGCGTGAATTCAGCAGGCCGCGCTTGAGCCAGGTGATCTGGTCCGGGCCGAGGAAATAGCTGGCGGGGCCATAGGCGGTTTCGAGATTGGCACCGTTCGGTGCGCGATAGCTGCGCTCGTCGAGCACGAATACGTCGAGATGCGGGCCGTAGGAGATCTGGCGATAGACGCGGCCGGGTTCAGTGATGCTCTCCCGCATCGGGTACATCTCGTGGAAGGCCCGGCCCGCGCGGGCTGCGAGCAGTGAGATGTCGCGCACCTTGTAGGCGGCCGGCAAGTCTTTCGACAGCGACCAGTTGTTGGTGACCTCGTGGTCGTCCCACTGCACGAAGACCGGCACCTCGGCATTGAAGGCGCGGAGATTGTCGTCGGTGAGATTGTATTTGTACGCGGCGCGAAACTCGTCCAGCGTCTCGGCGACCTTGGCCTTCTCCGGGATGGTCAGATTCTTCCAGATCTTGCCGTCGGCGAGCTTCACCTCGGGTTGGATCGGACCGTCGGCATAGATCGTGTCGCCCGAGTGCAGGAAGAAATCCGGCCGGTGCTTGCGCATGGTCGAGAAGGTGACCATGCCGCCGTCGTCGGAATTGATGCCCCAGCCCTGCCCTGCGACGTCGCCGCCCCAGACGAAGCTGACGTCGCGGCGGTCGGCCGGCGCGGTGCGGAAGCGGCCGGTCACCGCCTCGCCCTCGATCGCGCTGTGGGAGAGATCGCGGAAGCGGACGCGGTAGAAGATGTCCTGGCCGGCGGGTAGATTTTCGACCAGCATCTTGGCGGTGAAGTCGCTCTCGGGCAGCGCCGCAATCGGCGGCAATGCCCGGGCGTCCCTAAAGGACTCGCTCGTGGCGACCTCGACCAGCATCTGCGCGGGCCGGTCGGTTCGCGCCCACACCACGCCGCCGTCGACGGTGATGTCGCCCGCTTGCACGCCGTGGGTGACTGCCGGCCGGTCGGCCGCGCGCGAAAGATACGGCATCGCCAGCGTGCCGAGCGCACCGGCGCTGCTGGCGAGGAAGCGGCGGCGGGAGAATGTGATGGTCATGAGGCTCCGACCCCGGGGCTTGCGGGGGAGTCCGTCATTCCGGGGCGCGCGTAGCGCGAACCCGGAATCCATGTCTCCCCGCGAATGCTGCGCAATGGATTCCGGGTTCGATGCTTCGCATCGCCCCGGAATGACGTTGGGAGCTATATTGAGACAATGTGACGCAGCAATAACGCGCGCGGGCGCTCACGCGTTGCCGGCGGCCCGGAACTGCGCGCCGGCACGTTGCAGGTTCGGCGGCAGGCTGAACAGCACAGCCTTGCGGTCGGCGACGGCGGCGTGGAATTGGTCGAGTGCGATGTTGAAGGCGGTGAGCGCGGCTTCCTCGATCGCGCCGTGATCGAAGCAGCGCAGCGTGTCGCGCAGGATCTCGTCGGCCTCGGTCTGCATCTGGTCCAGCTCTTCGGTCGTCTCGCACTTGCGTGCCGCGGCGATCATGTCGAGCAGGCGTTCGCGCTGGTGATTGTTGTTGTCGCGCTCGTCCTTCTTCAGATAACCGGCGAACCAGGCGCCGACCGAGCCCATGGCCGAGAGCGCCATCAGGCTCCACCAGATGTAATCGCTGTACTTGTCGAGGAAGGTCTTCTCCTCGCCGTCGACGAAAGCGGCCGCACCCGGATGCACCGGGATTACCGCATCCTTGTCGGTGTCAGGCGTCTCGATCTTCGCCGCCAGCGGGAATTCCGTCACCAGTTGCTGGCGCACGGCGAAGAGCTGGCGCGTGAACGCTGCGATGTCGGCCTCGGACACGCCTTTGCGCGCTACGATGTGGTGCGCGAAGCTGATGGTCTTGACCTCGTCCTCGGGCCGGTCGGGCGAGCCGCCGTAGGTGCCGGCGGGGATCTCGCCCGCTTCATAGACTGGATGATTTTGCGCGATCGCATCGGCGGAATCGATGGCGAGGAAGGTTGGCGTGCCGCCCTCCCTGACCGATGCCGAGATCGCGTCCGCCGTGATCTTGCTGTTGACCGGGCCTGCCGCGAGGTAGACGTCGGCCTTCTGCGCCTTGATCGCCTCGGCAACTTCATTGACGGGAAATTGTACGATCTCGACCTTGGCCGGGTCGACGCCGTATTGGTGCAGGATCACCTTGAGCAGATTGACGTTGGCCTGGGTGCGGCCGACGACGCCGATGCGGTGGCCGGCGAGTTGCGCGACCTTGGTGATCTTCGCGCCCTTCCTCTTGCCCTTGGCGGGCACGGACCACAGCACCACGACGTTCTTGCGCAGGGTCGCGACCGCCTGTGCGTTCTTCGGCACGTCGAGATCGCCACGCACGATGGCGAGATCGACCTTGCCTTCGGCGAGCGCATTGGCGCTGGCGGTTGCGCCGTCGGTCTGGATCGGGCGCAGCCGCACATAGCTCTTGTGCTGCGCGAAGCCTTGCGTCAGCGCCTGCACGACCTTGACGTCGTCGCTGTTGGCGGGGCCGACCGCGATTCTGAGCGTCACGGGACGCATCGCGAAGTAATAGCCGCCTGCGACCACGCCAACGATCGCAAGCAGGAACGCCAGAGACACGAGCGCCGTCTTCCGCGCCGCGGATCGCGGCGAAGGCGGAGGGGGCGTTTCGGCCAGGTCCAATCCCCCGGTCATCGGTCTCCCAAACAGGCGCTTCAGGCTCGGTTTCATCTTGGCCGGCGATTTACGCCCGCAATTGTAGCAAATTTCTTGTCCGGCGGGGTTACATCTCCGTCATGGTTAGCGGATGCAGGAAATCCCGTATGAACCGGGGCGCCGGGGCGGTGTTAGAGTAAAGTTCCCCCTAGAGGACGGAGACGACCATGGCAGAACGGCTCTCGGCGGAGGCGCGCAGGCAGGCGCTGGGCGGACTATCCGGCTGGACTGACGTCCAAGGCCGCGACGCCATCGGGAAAACCTTTGTCTTCAAGGATTTCAACGAGGCGTTCGGCTTCATGACCCGCGCCGCGCTGGTCGCCGAGAAGATGGATCACCACCCCGAATGGCGCAACGTCTACAAGACGGTGGAGGTGGTGCTGTCGACCCATGACGCCGGCGGCGTCACCGCGCGCGACATGGCGCTCGCCAAGGCGATGAACGCCATCGCAGGCTGACACCAAGCAGACGTCTTGAAGCAGACGTCTTGCAGGGACCGGCTGCATCCCCATCTTGTGATCAGCCGGGATCGGGCGGTCCTCCGCCTCCCGCAGAACGGGGAGCATTTGAGCATGGCTGCCGAGCACAGCGTTGGCTTCGAGCCGGCCGATCGGCTCGCGGAAGATCGCGAGAGCGTGCGCCGCCGCTTCTGGCGCAAGCTGAAGCGGGTCGCTGCGCATCTGCCGTTCGCGGAGGATCTACTTGCAGCCTATTACTGCGCGTTCGACCGGCAGACGCCGCGTCACGTCCAGGCTTCGCTGCTCGGTGCAATCGCCTATTTCGTCCTGCCGTTCGATTTCGTCGCGGACGTGATGCCCATGCTCGGCTTCGCCGATGACGCCGCCGTGCTCGCCACCGCCATCCGCATGGTTGCCGGCCACATCACGTACGAGCATCGCGAGGCCGCCCGCGCCGCGCTGAAGCGTGGGGTGGAGGAGGCGGACGTCGAGGCAGCGTAACAGTTTCGCCACGCCTTCCGCTGTCATTCCCCGCGAAGGCGGGGAATCCAGTACGCCGCGGCCTCCCGGTTCAATCGCTGACGTCACGGAGTACTGGATCGCCCGCCTTCGCGGGCGATGACAGTGAGTGTGTGGTGTGCAGGTCGCGACAAACGCGTTTCCGTCTCGCATCCTCACGGATGCAAGATCACCTTGCCCATGGCCTGACGTCCCGCCAACACCTTCAACGCATCGGCCGTCTGCGCCAGCGGGAAGGTGCGGTCGACATGCGATGAGATCTTGCCTTCCGCGGTCCACTTCACCAGCTTCTCCAGATTGGCGCGGTTCTTGGCCGGGTTGAGCCGGGTCCAGGCGCCCCAGAACACGCCGCGGATGTCGCAGCCCTTCAGGAGCGCGAGGTTCAGCGGCATCTTGGGAATGTCGCCGGCGGCAAAGCCGATGACGAGGAAGCGGCCTTCCCATGCGATCGAGCGCAGCGCCTGTTCGGCGTAAGCACCACCAACGGGATCGAAGATGATGTCGACGCCCTTGCCGCCGGTGAGCTTGCGCAGGCCTTCCTTCAGATCTTCCTTGGCGTAGTTCAGCGTCAGCTCGGCGCCGTGCGCCTTGGCGAATTCGAGCTTCTCGTCCGACGAGGCGCAGGCGATCACCTTCAAGCCCATCAGCTTGCCGAGCTCGCAGGCCGCAAGGCCGGTGCCGCCGGCCGCGCCCAGCACAGCGAGCGTCTCGCCCGGCTTGGGGCTGGCGCGATCTTCCAGCGCATGCAGCGCGGTGCCGTAGATGATGATGATGCCGGCCGCGCGGTCGTAGTCGAGATTGTCGGGGATCTTCACGATCGATGCCGCCGGCAGCGCGATCTTCTCGCGTGCGCCGTTGTGGCCGCAGGAGGCGACCACGCGATCGCCGACCTTGAGATCAGTGACACCAGCGCCGATGCTCTCGATCACGCCCGCAACTTCCGCGGCCGGCGAGAACGGGAACGGCGGCTTGATCTGGTACTTGCCCTGGATCATCAGGATGTCGAAGAAATTCAGCGCCGCCGCCTTGATCGCGATCACGGCTTCGCCGGGCCCCGCCACCGGATCGGGCACCTCAGTCAGGACGAGGTCGTCGGGCTGGCAATATTGCGAGCAGAGGATGGCTTTCATGGCGGCACCTTGGGGGCGTTTCGGGTGGAATTATAGTTTGGCCGTTTCTGCCGGATTTAGGCAGTGGCGACAATCCGGATTCTTTGTCTGGGGTCAGCGACGGCCTATCCTCCGTCGTTGCGAGCGCAGCGAAGCAATCCAGAGTCCGTCCTGCGGAATAGTCTGAATTGCTTCGCGAAGCCCGTCATCGGGCCGCGCTTCGCGCGGACCCGGTGGCTCGCAATGACGAAATCCGCGGAGAAAGGATTCAAACGATGTTTGAAACAAGCCTGCTGAAGAACAAGCGCATCCTCATTACCGGGGGTGGTTCGGGTCTGGGCGCTGCGATGGGGCGTCGCTTCCTCGCGCTCGGCGCTGAGCTCGTGATCTGCGGCCGCAAGCTCGAGCGGCTCGAGGCGACGGCGCGCGAGATGCGCGACGAGATCGGCGGCACGGTCATCACCATCGCCTGCGATATCCGCGACGGTGCGGCGGTCGACGGCATGATGGATGCGATCTGGCGCGAGGCGCCGCTCGACATCCTCGTCAACAATGCCGCTGCCACCTTCATCGCACAGAGCGAGCATCTCTCCTTCCGCGCCGCGGACGCGATCCTGGCGCCGACACTGCATGGCGCGATGTATTGCACGCTCGCCGCCGGCAGGCGCTGGATCGAGGCTAACCATCGCGGCGTCGTGCTGTCGATCCTCTCGACCTCCACCATTACCGGCCGCGCCTTCACCGTTCCCTCGGCGATGGCGAAATCCGCACTGCTGGCGATGACCAGGAGTCTTGCGGTGGAATGGGGCCCGAAGGGCATCCGGACCGTGGCGATCGCGCCGGGCCCGTTTCCGACCGCAGGGGCCACCGGGCAGCTCCGTCCCGAAGGCCGCGACGAAGGCTGGACCTCGCGCAATCCGCTCGGCCGCACCGGCGAGCACGGCGAGCTCGCCGATCTCGCCAGCTTCCTGGTCTCGGATCACGCCGCCTACATCAATGGCGAGATGGTGGTCATCGACGGTGGCGCGCATCTGCGCAGTTCCGGCGCCGAGGATTTGCTCGGCTGGACCGAGGCGCAATGGGCCGCGCAACGCGCCGCCCGATCCAGGGCCTAGCCGCCGAAGATACCGCTAACTGCCTTCCCAAATTGAACTTTCCCGGCTATCCCTGCCCGGGGACAAAGCGCGCTCGGGCCATCTTCCAGTCACAATATTGAGGGAACCAACGCGGCATGTGGCGGGTGCTGATTTTAGCTTTGATGACTGGCGTGGCGGCCGGGGGAATCGCCGTGTCTGCGCGGGCGCAGACGGCGCAACCGACGCCCAAGTCCAGTCCAGCTCCAAAAGAGGCGGCACCGAAGCCGGCGGCGCCGCCGGCCAACACCAACGCAAAGGCGGCCCCGAAGCCCGAGAGCAAGCCGGCGGCCCCGGCTGCGGCCGTTGCGGGGGGCGCGGAGCCGACCCTGATCGGGCAGTTCGGCACCTGGGGTGCCTATTCGGCGACGCCGAACGGCAAGAAGGTCTGTTTCGCGCTGGCCAAGCCGTCATCGTCGAAAACCAACCCGCCGAACCGGCCGCGCGACCCCGCCTATGCCTTCGTCTCGACCCGGCCGGCCGAGAAGGTCAACAACGAAGTCTCGGTCATGATCGGCTATGCGCTGAAGCCGGGCTCGGAATCGACCGCCGAGGTCGGCGGCGCCTCCTTCGCCATGTACACGCAGGGGGACGGGCTCTGGATCAAGAACGCGGCCGAGGAGGAGCGGATGGTCGAAGCCATGCGCAAATCCGCCGATCTCGTCGTCAAAGGCGTCTCGGCCAAGGGGACCGAGACGACCGACACCTTCTCGCTGAAGGGCCTCGCCCAGGCGCTCGACAAGATCGCGCAGGATTGCCGGCGTTAAGACTGCGGGCGATAAGGTCGCAATCGGCGGTTCCGGTTGTTATATAGGGGCCGTTCCAGATTTCTTCGTCATTCCGGGGCGCGCACAGCACGAACCCGGAATCTCCGAGGTTCCGGGTCTGGTCCTCAGGGTCGCTTCGCGATCCCTTCGGACCATCCCGGAACGACCAAGCCATTAGGTCCATTCAATGCAACCGACGACCGAGCCGCACAACGGCCTCCTGGTGGAGAAGACCCCGCTCGAAACCTATGTGCCGCCGGCCAAGCCGTCGCTGATCGGCCTGTCGCGCACCGAGCTGGCCGATCGGCTCGGCGAGATCGGCGTCGCACCGGCGCAGCGCAAGATGCGGGTGCAGCAGCTGTGGCACTGGCTCTATTTCCGCGGCGCCCAGAGTTTTGACGAGATGAGCTCGATCTCGAAGGGCATCCGCGCCGAGCTCGCGCAGCATTTCACCGTGGACCGGCCGGAAGTCGTGGCCGAGCAGATCTCCAACGACGGCACTTGCAAATGGCTGTTGCGCCTGCCGAGCGGCGACAATGTTCAGAAGGCGCATGAAGTCGAATGCGTCTACATCCCCGAGACCGACCGCGGCACGCTCTGCGTTTCCTCGCAGGTCGGCTGCACGCTCAATTGCGCCTTCTGCCACACCGGCACCCAGCGCCTGGTGCGCAACCTCACCGCCGGCGAGATCGTCGGCCAGGTGATGGTCGCGCGCGACCGTCTCAACGACTGGGCCGATCGCGAGGACGGCACGCGCCGCGTCACCAACATCGTGATGATGGGCATGGGCGAGCCGCTCTACAATTTCGACGCGGTGCGCGATGCGCTTCTGATCGTCGGCGACAACGAAGGCATCGGCATCTCCCGCCGCCGCATCACGCTGTCGACCTCGGGCGTGGTGCCGAACATCGTGCGGGCCGGCGAGGAGATCGGCGTCATGCTCGCGATCTCGCTGCACGCGGTGCGCGACGAGCTGCGCAACGAGCTGGTGCCGCTCAACCGCAAATATCCGATCAAGGAGCTGCTGCAGGCCTGCCGCGACTATCCCGGCGCATCGAACGCGCGCCGCATCACCTTCGAATATGTGATGCTCAAGGGCGTCAACGATTCGCTCGACGATGCAAAACTGCTGGTAAAGATGCTCAAGGGCATTCCGGCCAAGATCAACCTGATCCCGTTCAATCCCTGGCCCGGCACCGCCTATGAATGCTCCGACTGGGACCAGATCGAAAAGTTCTCCGAATATATCTTCAACGCCGGCTATTCCTCGCCGGTGCGCACCCCGCGCGGCCGCGACATCCTCGCCGCCTGCGGCCAGCTCAAGTCGGAGACGGAAAAGCTCTCGGCGCGCGAGCGCCAGGCGCTGCGCGCCATGGCGATGACGGATTAGGTCGGGATGCCCACGCTCCCGCCTCCTCGTCATTGCGAGCGCAGCGAAGCAATCCAGAATATCTCCGCGGCCTCAGTCTGGATTGCTTCGTCGCATCAGCGCAAAATTGCTGCGCAAGTTTGTCGCGAGCTCCTTGCAATGACGGCGAGGTGATTTTGACGTCATGTCCCTGATCGGCCGCCTCGTCGTCATCTTCATCGGCTTCCTCGCCGCCTGCCTTGTCGGCGGCATGATCGTCGTCGTCGCGCTGCTGTTTCCGGAATTCGCCGATCTCGGCGCCGGTCCGGTCGACCAGGGCACGATCGACATCCTGCTCGGCTTCGGCTTCATCTTCGTGTCCGGCTTTGCGGTGGTGCCGGCGGCGGTGATCGTCGCGATCACCGAAGCGCTCTATATCCGCAGTGCGATCGCCTATGCCCTCGGCGGCGGCCTTGTCGGGCTCGCCTGCTATCTCGGCCTCGTCCCGTTCCATTCCGACACGTTGCAGTTTGAGGGCATCGTCCGGCGTCACCTGGAGATCATGACGGGCGCGGGCATTGTTGCCGGCTTCGTCTACTGGCTGATCGCCGGCCGTAACGCCGGCGCCTGGCGCATCCCGCCGCCCCCGCGGAAACCACCGCCGCCATTGCCGGCGAATTCAAGGCCGGGCCCGCGGTGAGTTTCCTACCCTCCCCTGGGGTTTCCATCCCCGCCCCACTCCGCTAAACCGCGCGCCATGAACAGGACTGGACTCTTCATCGCCCTGGCGCTGTGGCTCGTGATCGGCGTCGTCTTCGGCCTCTATCCCGAGCTCGACCTCAAGCTCGCTTCGCTGTTCTTCGACGCGGAGACCAAGACGTTTCCGCTCAAGCTGAACGGGTGGGCCGGCTTTGCGCGCGATGCGGCGATGTGGATCGCCTGGGCCTTCGCCCTTCCCTCGATCGTCGCGCTCGTGGTCAAGATGATCCGGCCCGACCGGCCGCTGATGGTGCCGGGGCGTACGGTCATCTTCCTGCTGGTGACGATGACCATGTCGGCCGGTATTTTGACCAACCTGACGTTCAAGAATTATTGGGGCCGTCCGCGTCCGGTGGTGGTGACCGAGTTTGCCGGCGATCAGCAATTCGTGCCGTGGTGGGATCCGCGCGGCACTTGCGGGCGCAATTGCTCGTTCTTCTCCGGCGAAGGCGCGACGGCGTTCTGGACGCTGGCGCCGGCCGCGCTGGCGCCGCCGGCGTGGCGGCCGCTCGCCTATGCCGCCGCCGTGGTGTTCGGCGCCTTGACCAGCGCCCTGCGCATGGCCTTCGGCGGGCACTTTTTCACCGACGTTTCGATCGCGGGCCTCGTCACCTTCGTCGTGATCTGGTTCGCCTACGCGCTGATCTATCGCTGGCCGCGCACGCGGTTCTCGGACGAAGCGGTGGATGCCGCCCTGACCCGGCTGAACATGCCCGCTTACCGGCTCCGCCAGCGCCTGTTCGGCCGCAAGACCGGCCCCGAGCCCTCGGTTTGAGCCATTAAAGGGGTGCCGAGCCCCGCGAAATTTGATATTCGCGCGGTCGAACGCACCCATCACATCAGCTTGAGACCCGATTGGAAGCCCCATGACCACGATCCTGAAAAGCCTGCCCAAGGGTGAGAAAGTCGGCATCGCTTTTTCGGGCGGCCTCGACACCTCTGCGGCGCTGCTCTGGATGAAGCAGAAGGGGGCGCGCTGCTACGCCTACACCGCCAATCTCGGTCAGCCGGATGAAGCCGACTACAACGAGATCCCGCGCAAGGCGATGGAGTTCGGCGCCGAGAACGCGCGGCTCGTCGATTGCCGCACGCAGCTGGTTCACGAGGGCATCGCCGCGATCCAGTCCGGCGCCTTCCATATCTCGACCGGCGGCATCACCTATTTCAACACCACGCCGCTCGGCCGCGCCGTCACCGGCACGATGCTGGTCGCAGCGATGAAGGAAGACGGTGTCAACATCTGGGGCGACGGCTCGACCTTCAAGGGCAACGACATCGAGCGCTTCTACCGCTACGGCCTGCTCACCAATCCCGGCCTGAAGATCTACAAGCCCTGGCTCGACCAGCAGTTCATCGACGAGCTCGGCGGCCGCGCCGAGATGTCGGCATTCATGACCGCGCAAGGCTTCGCCTACAAGATGAGCGCGGAGAAGGCGTATTCGACCGACAGCAATCTGCTCGGCGCCACCCATGAGGCAAAGGATCTCGAGAGTCTCGACAGCGGCATCAAGATCGTCACCCCGATCATGGGCGTGCCGTTCTGGCGCGACGACTGCGCCGTCAAGGCCGAGAAGGTCGTGGTTCGTTTCGAGGAAGGGCAGCCGACCGCGCTGAACGGCCAGACCTTCTCCGATCCGGTCTCGCTGTTCCTCGAGGCCAACGCGATCGGCGGCCGCCATGGCCTCGGCATGAGCGACCAGATCGAGAACCGCATCATCGAGGCCAAGAGCCGGGGCATCTATGAGGCGCCCGGCATGGCGCTGCTGCACATCGCCTATGAGCGCCTCGTCACCGGCATCCACAACGAGGACACGATCGAACAGTACCGGATCAGCGGCATGCGCTTGGGACGCCTGCTCTATCAGGGCCGCTGGTTCGATTCGCAGGCGTTGATGCTGCGCGAGACCGCACAGCGCTGGGTCGCCCGCGCCGTCACCGGCGAAGTCACGCTCGAGCTGCGCCGCGGCAACGATTATTCGATCCTCAACACCGAGAGCCCCAACCTTACCTATGCGCCGGAGCGGCTGAGCATGGAGAAGGTGGAGGACGCCGCCTTCACGCCGGCCGACCGCATCGGCCAGCTCACCATGCGCAACCTCGACATCGCCGACACCCGCACCAAGCTCGGTCTCTATTCGAAGACCGGCCTGTTGTCGGGCAGCGAAGGCTCGCAGATCTTCCGGCTCGAGAGCGATAAGGGCTGAGGCTTTCCGGAGCCCGGATTGCGCTTCGCTCCATCCGCGCTCCGAGCTTAATGACGCTGTCATTCTCGACCGCTACGCTTCCACTGTTGGAAACGGGATTGCGGAGCATCGCACATGGTCAGGGGATCGGCACTCGCCTCTCTCATTGTTCTCTGTTGGGCATCATCATCGTCGGCGCAGACGATCTATCCGATCGATCGCGCCGAGATCCTGGCCGGAGCCAAGTTCGACTTCAAGGTCGAGCTCCCGGGGCTGATCGATCCCGCCAAGTTGAAGGTGACGGTGAACGGCGCGGATTACGCGGCCGCGTTCGGCCGCTCCGGAACCTTCGTCGAGCGCGAGGACGGCAAGGAGCAGTCGGCCCTGGTCCTGCGCGACGTCACGCTGACCAAGCCGGGCAGCGTAAACGTGGATGTGAGCGACGGCACGCGCCAGCGCAGCGTCACATGGACGGTTTACGACACCGGCCCGCGCAAGGCGAAGAACGTCATCCTGTTCATCGGCGACGGCATGTCGCCGGCGCATCGGGTCGCCGCGCGAATCCTGTCCAAGGGCATTTCGGAAGGCAAGAGCCGCGGCAAGCTCGCCATCGACGACATGCCCCATATGGCGCTGGTGGCAACCGCCGGCTCGGACTCGATCATCACGGACTCCGCGAACTCGGCGAGCGCCTATGCGACCGGGCACAAGAGCGCCGTCAATGCCCTCGGCGTCTACGCTGACCGCAGCGCAAGCCCGCTCGACGATCCCAAGGTCGAAACCATCACCAGCCTTGCCAAAAGGCGGCTCGGTATGGCGATCGGTGTCGTCACCAATACCGAGATCGAAGACGCGACGCCGGCGGCGATGGTCGCGCACACCCGCCGGCGCGCCGCCTATGACGACATCGTCGAGCAGTTCTTCGCGGCAAAGCCGGATGTGATGCTGGGCGG
The DNA here is from genome assembly GCF_020194215.1 of Bradyrhizobium sp. BRP20. Lineage (NCBI taxonomy): Bacteria > Pseudomonadati > Pseudomonadota > Alphaproteobacteria > Hyphomicrobiales > Nitrobacteraceae > Bradyrhizobium > Bradyrhizobium sp. BRP20. Next base: position 341,308 of record NZ_JADYVY010000009.1, read on the forward strand.
CGGCAGCGCATATTTTCTGCCGAAGTCGGCTGCCGGCTCCAAGCGCAAGGACGAGACCGACTACATCGCGAAGTTTCGCGATGCCGGCTATCAGCTGGCGACCACCGCGGGCGAGCTCAGCGCCTCTGCCGCCAAGCAGGAGACGAGCAAGCTGCTCGGCCTGTTCGCCACCGGCAACATGGACGGCGCGCTCGACCGCAAATTCCTCAAGGGCGGCGGCGTCAAGAAATTCCCCGAGCAGCCTGATCTGACCGAACAGGTGCAGGCAGCGTTGAAAATCCTCTCGAAGAACGAAGCCGGCTTCTTCCTGATGGTCGAATCCGGAATGATCGACAAATACGCACATTTGCTCGACATGGAGCGTGCCGTCTACGACACGATCATGCTCGACAACGCGGTGCGTCAGACGCGCGAATGGGCGCGCGCCCGCGGCGACGACACCCTCATCCTGGTGCTGGCCGATCACAATCATCCCAACAGCCTGGTCGGCACGGTGAACGACGACATGGCCACCGTGCCCAACGTTCCCTTACGCGAGCGCGTCGGGGTTTACGACAAGGCCGGATTTCCGAACTATCCGGCCCCAGACGCGGAAGGCTACCCGTCACGCATCGACGTGAGCCGCCGGCTTGCCATCTTCTCGGCGAGCCTGCCCGATCATTACGAGACGTTCCGTCCGAAGCTCGACAATCCCAACGAGCCGACCGTCAAGGCCGGCGACGACGGCACCTTCAAGGCCAACGACAAATACAAGGAGGTCCCGGGCGCGGTGCTGCGCCCCGGCAATCTGTCGTCGCTGGTCGGCGCCAGCGTGCATTCGGGCGAGGACGTCATTGTCACGGCGGCGGGCCCGGGGAGCGAGCGCGTGCACGGCTCGATGGACAATACCGAAGTGTTCCGTGTCATGGCCGATGCGCTGGGATTGGCTGCGCGAGAATGATGGGGGCGACTGCCAACCTGGGCCCAATCACATTCCTGCCGCAGGCGAGCGCGGCAGGCCGGGCCGCCCTGGTCCGCTCACGTTCCATCAATTCACGACGAGTGAGGCGGCGTGAAGACCAGCTTCACGCAGCTGCGGAAGAGCAGGATCTGTCGCTCCAGCCGCTTCGGGTCGTTGAGCGTCTTCGACATGATGATTGCGCCGTCGACCACGCACGAGATCATCTCCGCGAGATCGTCGAGATCGATCGGCTCGCGGGGCGGATAGATGGCGGCGATGCCGTCGAGAATCTCGCGGAAGTGCGCATTCCAGCTCCGGACCGATTGCGCGGTTAGATCGCGAACATCGCGGTCGAACAGGCGCTCCTGATAGCAGATGCTTGCGATCAGGCAGCCGGGATGGCCGTTCGGCAGATCGGCCATGACTTCGGCGAGTAGTTTCAGCGAGATCAGGAATGACTGTAGCGGGTCGTCGGAGAGTTCACGTCCGCGCCTGAAGATCTCGTCGAACAGGCGGTCATTCGTATCCACGTAGCGACGCAGCATCTCCCGTGCGAGCGCGTTCTTGTCCCTGAAGTGATAGAAGAAGCCGCTCTTGGTCAGTCCGGCCTCGGCAATGACCTCCTCGATCGAGGTGGCGCCGAAGCCCTTTGCGAGCACCGCCGCTTCCGCGATCTCGAGAATGCGCTCGCGCGTCGCTTCGCCCTTTCCCATCGATGTCTCCAGAACTGTACCGACGGTGCGGAAATTGGCCCTTAGGGGCCAAGGCCCACTCCGCGTGACTCGTGCAAATCATTGATTTGTCTCCGCTTGCGGGTGGAAGTTCAGCCGCACCACGGGGCTTCTAGAGCGACGCGACATTATGCGGCACCAAATGCCGCGACCGAACACGGGCCTAGCGCGACCGAGTGAAGAGAGCGGCCCGTCCAAATGATGGAGCGATCAATGGCCAGATACAGACATGGTCTGCCGCAGCGCGGCGGCGGCATTTTCCTGACCGATGGCGGCATGGAAACAACCCTCATCTTTCAGCACGGGCTGGAGCTGCCCCACTTTGCGGCATTCGTGCTGCTCGACAGCGCGGATGGCCGCGCGCATTTGAGGCAGTACTACGAAGCCTACCTGCGTATCGCGCGGCAGCATGGGCTCGGCTTTGTCCTCGACAGTCCGACCTGGCGCGCCAACCCTGATTGGGGCGCCAAGCTCGGCTATGATGCGGCCAGGCTCGCGGCCATCAACATGCGCGCCATCCGCTTCCTCGACGAATTGCGCGGCGCCTGGGAGTCCCCCGCCACGCCTTGCGTCATCAATGGCGCGATCGGTCCGCGAGGCGACGGCTACAAGGCCGGCAACATGGACGCGGCGGAGGCGGAAACCTACCACTCAGGCCAGATCGCGGCCTTCGCCGAGGCGGGCGCCGACATGGCGACTGCATTCACGCTGAACAGCATCAACGAAGCCGTGGGCGTAGTCCGAGCGGCCAAGAGGCAGGACATTCCGGTCGCGATCTCTTTCACGGTCGAAACCGATGGTCGCCTCGTCCGGGGAGAGTCGCTGCGCGAGGCGATCGAGGCGGTCGACGACGCAACTGAACGTGCCTGCGAATACTTCCTGATCAATTGCGCGCACCCAACTCACTTCGAGAGTGCACTCGCCGCAGGCGAGGCGTGGGTTCAGCGCATCCACGGCATCAGAGCCAATGCATCGGTCAAGAGCCACGCCGAGCTCGACGAATCGGAGGCGCTGGACAGTGGTGATCCCCAAGATCTCGGCCGCCGCTACCATTTGCTCAGGCGCGCATTCCCCGGCATGCGCATTCTCGGCGGCTGTTGCGGCACTGATCACCGGCATGTTGCCGCCGTTTGCGAGGCATGCCTGCCGTCGGAAGCAATGACGGCGTGACAAGAAAAATGGCCGGGATCGCTCCCGGCCATTGTCTTCTTGCGAAGGTCTTACTGGCGCGGCGGAGGCGCCGCGTTGGCCTGGTCGCCGTTGAGCAACGGCGTGATGCGACGGACGGTGACGCGCCGGTTGATCAGGCTCGCGCCTTGCGTCTGCTCCTTCAGATACTGCTCGCCATAGCCCTGCGACGTCAGGTTCTCCGCGGGCACACTGAATTGCTGCGTCAGCAATTCGGCTGCGGCCTGCGCGCGGCGATCCGACAGCGACAGATTGTCGACCTCGTTGCCGACCGCATCGGTGTGGCCCTCGATCAGGAACACCTCCTGCGGGTTGGCCTGGAGCGCCTGGTTGATGCCGTCGGCGATCACTTGGAGCCGCGCCGCCTGATCCGGCGGAATGGTCCACGATCCGGTCTCGAAGTTGATCGTGTTGACGTCGATGCTCGGCATCTGCATGCGAACATTCGGGCTGTAGCGGATCTCGTCGAGCGAGTAGCGCCGGTCGATCCGCTGCACCGGCGGAGCCCGCATCGTTTCGTAGATCACCTGCGGCGGCGCCTCCTGGGCGTCGACGATGTAGCGATCGTAGGGAATGTTGACCACCGGCGGCGGCACGTCGACGTAGAAGCCGCCGACCGCCCGCGGATCGCGGTAGGTGTTGTCGATGATCACGATCTCGCGTCCGCGCGGGTCCCGGCGGATACGACGCAGCAGCGAGCCGTCCGGCCCGACCACGGTGATCACCTCGCTGCCGTCGGGACGGATCACGACGGTGCGGGTTTCGCCGCCGACGGTGTCGGTGCGGATGTCGCGGGCGCCATAGCGGAAGCGATAGAGATCGTTGCCGCGGACGTAAGCCTGCCCGCCCGGATCGCGGATGATGATGCGGTCCGGCTCGGTGTAGACGGTGCGGCCGCCTTCGACGACCTCGCGCCGCTGGTTATGGATATCGGCGATGGTGGCGCCGATCACGGCGCCGGCCACCACGCCCGCGCCGATCGCGAGCGGCGTCAGGTCACGCTGCTGCGGACGCGGCGGCGGCGGCAGGGGCGCGGCGACTGTCGGCGCGGCGCGGAAAGCCGGCGCGACCGTCGGCGGTCTGTATTGTGCCCGGTCGGGCGGCGGCGCTGCGGCCGGCGTGCCGGGCACCACGGTCGGAGCCGCGGCGCCGGCCGGAGGTGCCGGCGGCCGGGCGGGCGCACCAGCCTGCGGCGGCGCAGCCGGAGTCCCGGCGGCGGGCGCGCCGGCAGGAGTCGTTCCACCCTGCTGCCCCGGGGCTGGCGTCGCTGTCGGGGCCGGGGTTGCGCCGGGCGCGGGCGTTGCCGACCCCGGACGTCCGGGGTCGGCAACGCC
>NZ_JADYVY010000089.1:0-473 GCF_020194215.1 Bradyrhizobium sp. BRP20
GACTCTGGCAGATCAGCGGGCGCAGCACGCTTGGCTACGAGGAGCGGGTGCGGCTAGATATGCATTATATCCGCAACTACTCGATCTGGCTCGACCTGTATATCATCTTCCGCACTGTCGCAGTCGTGATCTCGGGGCGCGGCGCATTCTAGGCGTCGCAGGCGCACGAACGGGGCGAATTTTGCGGCGCGCCCTGCCGATGCGCTGATTCTCCTGCCGCGCCGGGGCAGCCGTCGAGCTGGCCAACCGTCTCATGGGTGAGGATATGACAAGCCGGACCGATGCCGATGAATCGCTGGTCGAGCGGGCGACCGGGCCGGCATGGTTGCCAGCCCAGCTTCCCGCCGACTGCACCATGGTGGCTTGAGGCCGCCCGCTCCTGGCATCCCCTGCTCGGAGCTACCCCAACGGCCTGAGGTCGCAGCGTCCTCGGCTCCCCCCGCCGAGGACGCTGCGACCTCAGGCCGTTGGGG
>NZ_JADYVY010000090.1:0-471 GCF_020194215.1 Bradyrhizobium sp. BRP20
CTCGAGGGCGCGGCAGTGTATGCGCTCACCTCGCTTGATAGCGGGGCGAGCTGGAGCCCAGGCGATCTCGTCACATTGGGCAACTCGCGCATTACTGCGGCCGGCGTGGCCTTTGATGCCGCAGCGCAAAGCCTTGTGGCGGTGTGGAACTGCTGTACGGACACGGGGTGGGGTGGCAACGCCGCAGCGACGCACTATGCGGCCTGGTCGCCCATCGGGAGCAGCCAGTGGTCGCCGGATCCTGGTACCACCAGCCTTTCGCCGCTCGTCAGCGGCGCCCGGTCGGCGGCGCTCACCATGCTCGCGCAGGCCTCTAACGCCAGGATCGCGTGGCTGGCGTGGGTCGAGGACGGCCAGGAGATGCGCGTGCGCTCCCTTGGGCTGAACCAGGTCGTCCCGGTCGATCGCTACCCCCAGCCGACGCCCCGCCCAACGCAGGAGGCGACGCGATGATGGGCAAGGCCACCACGC
>NZ_JADYVY010000091.1:0-468 GCF_020194215.1 Bradyrhizobium sp. BRP20
CCGCCGCCGTAGTGCACTTCGGGCGTGGTCACGACGGCCAGCGGGCGCGGGCCGGCGAACAGGTACGGCGGCCAGAACACCTCGATACGCATCTCCTCGGTCTTGCGCGCCGGGTTGGAGCCCGCGGTCACGACCTTGCCGTCCGGCACCAGCAGCGCCACCGAGTGGTACAGCCGCGGCACCCGGCTCTCCGCGGCCATCGTCCACGTCCCGCTCACCGGGTCGAAGATCTCGGCCTCCAGCGCCGCCGCGGCCGCGTGCTCCTCCATCATCGAACCGCCGTTGACCAGCACGGTCCGGTCCGGCAGCAGCGTCGCGCACAGGTGCATCCGGGCCATGTGCAGGTCAGCCGCGGGCGTGTAGCGGGGCGCGGCGGCGGACAGGTCCGCGATGGCGGCCGAGGCGGTCGCGCCGGAGTGGTCGTGCATGTCCTGCGGCCCGCCGCCGGCGATCATCACCCGCTGGTCC
>NZ_JADYVY010000092.1:0-465 GCF_020194215.1 Bradyrhizobium sp. BRP20
GCTCCGCGACAATCAGAGTTCAAAAAACTCTTGCGCGCGACAATTAACGCGGCAATCATCACCTCGCCGCGACACCGACTCGCCATCCTGATTGTCGTGCGCTTCCCACCCAGATTGTCGCGCTATACGGCAGGGGCGTAGAGTGACATGGGCGTCGTAAAGCTACAGTTCGCACCGCGCACTGCGGCCGTCGAGCCTGATACTCCCGATGTCCTCGCACACGCGATCGCGAAGCTGAGGCAATGTGGGGGCGATGCCATCAACGTTCTGCGCTTGACGGATGAGCTGCCCGAAGTCGTGTTGCCGTTCCTAGCGTGGGCGGCTTCATGACGGCAGGATGATCTTCCCCCGAAAAAATGGACAGGGTTAAGCTGCTTTTAGCTCCATCTCGATCGGGCTGATATAGCCGATGGCGGAGTGACGACGCTTTCGATTGTAGAAGCCCTCGATGTAAGCAAAGATATC
>NZ_JADYVY010000093.1:0-462 GCF_020194215.1 Bradyrhizobium sp. BRP20
CAGTGAGCGATAAACATCATCGTCACGGATAATCGTCGGACGGATAAATACCATCAGGTTGCGTTTAGCGCGCTCGGTGGAGGTATAGCGGAAGAGTTGCCCCACTAAAGGAATATCGCCAAGCAGAGGAACCTTTGACACTTGCTCTTTAGAAAAATCATCCAGCAATCCGCCCAGGACCACCGTTTCACCGGTTTTGACCAGCACGGCGTTTTGAATAGTACGGGTATTAAACGTCGGGCCGAGCGTCGAGTTAGAGGAAGAGTCAACGCTGGAGACTTCCTTCTTTATTTCGAGCAACACCGCGTCGCCTTCATTGACCTGCGGAGTAACTTTGAGTTTTGTCCCCACCGTTTTGCGTTCGACGGTATTAAAGACGTTATCCCCTGAAGTGGTCTGTGACCCGGATAGCACCGGCACATCCTGCCCCACGTTGAAGGACGCGAGTTTATTATCCAGCGT
>NZ_JADYVY010000094.1:0-459 GCF_020194215.1 Bradyrhizobium sp. BRP20
GTTGTACTCATCGATGCCCCCTACTTCCCCGCGCCGCTGTATGCCTGGCTATTTGCCGCCGCCACCTTGCTGCGCACAGGCACCCGATTCCATCGCCCTCAGTCACAAGGCCGTGTTGACCTTCATCATTCGTCCAATCCGCGGCCAGATCAACATGTAGAAGGCACCCACGGCCAACCCGATGAAAAGCATGATGCCAGCGCGCCTGGGAGCCCACCCAAACCAAAAGGAAGGACTGGTCCAGACCTTTATCCAAGCGCCAGGAGAGAAGGCACCCTCGAACGCGAGCCACGCCAACAAGGCACAGATTGGTGCAGCTACAACATAACGAGCTTTGAACCGCGGAAGAAACTTGTCCACAAGCATAACCCCGGGCACACCGAAGATGAGGCCCAACACAGCGGCTATGGCGCAAACCAGCGATGTGAAAATTGCAGCCTGCGAAAAGCTGCCTATCCG
>NZ_JADYVY010000095.1:0-459 GCF_020194215.1 Bradyrhizobium sp. BRP20
CGACTGGTTCGAGCGCAACCCGAGCGAAGCCAAGACGATCATCAACAAGGCGCTGTCCAGCGCGCAGGCGCGGATGGCCGCCCGCCGGGCGCGCGACCTGGTGCGCCGCAAGGGCGCGCTGGAGATCGGCGGACTGCCCGGCAAGCTCAAGGACTGCCAGTCGACCAACCCGGAGGAGTGCGAGCTCTACATCGTGGAGGGTGACTCCGCGGGCGGGTCGGCCAAGGAGGGGCGGGAGTCGCGGTTCCAGGCGATCCTGCCGATCCGGGGCAAGATCATCAACGTGGAGAAGGCCCGCATCGACCGGGTGCTCAAGAACAACGAGGTCCAGTCGCTGATCACCGCGCTGGGCACCGGCATCCACGACGACTTCGACCTCTCCAAGCTGCGGTACCACAAGATCGTGCTGATGGCCGACGCCGACGTCGACGGCCAGCACATCCGCACCCTGCTGCTGAC
>NZ_JADYVY010000096.1:0-456 GCF_020194215.1 Bradyrhizobium sp. BRP20
ATATTAAGTTGGTGTATTATGAACGTTTTAATAAAGAAATTTTATCATTTGGTAGTTCGAATACTTTCTAAAATGATTACGCCTCAAGTGGTTGATAAACCGCATATCGTATTTATGATGACTTTTCCAGAAGATATTAAGCCTATCATCAAAGTATTAAATAATTCGTTGTATCAGAAAACTGTTTTAACAACACCAAAACAAGCGCCTTATTTATCTGAACTTAGCGACGATATTGATGTGATAGAAATGACTAATCGAACATTGGTAAAACAAATTAAGGCTTTGAAAAGCGCGCAGATGATTATTATCGATAATTATTACCTATTACTAGGTGGATATAATAAGACTTCTAATCAACACATTGTTCAAACGTGGCATGCAAGTGGTGCATTAAAAAACTTTGGCTTAACAGATCATCAAGTCGATGTGTCTGACAAGGCAATGGTTCAGCAG
>NZ_JADYVY010000097.1:0-454 GCF_020194215.1 Bradyrhizobium sp. BRP20
CCACCGACGGGATGCCGTTGTCGCTGCAGCTGGCCGGTCCCGCGTTCGGCGAGGCGGCGATCCTGCGGGTCGGCGACGCGTTCCAGCAGAGCACCGACTGGCACCTGCGCGTGCCGCGGCCGGCCGGCGTGGCCGCGGCCTGAGAGGAGAGAACATGGACGACCTGACGATGGTGCGCGGCCTGCTCGCCGCCGCCGGCCTCACCACGAGCGAGGCGGAACTCGCCGCCTACGTCCCGGCCTACACCGGGCAGCGCGCCGCACTCGACGCCCTCTACGCGGTGCCGGAGGCCCGCTACACCGACCCGGCGCTGCGCTTCCGCGCCGGCGCCCGGATCGAGGACTGGGCCCGCTAGTCCGTCGCCTCGTCCGGGGACTCGGTGTCCAGGTCGTCGGTCAGGCCGCTCGGATCCTTCATGCGGCCCTCGCTGACCAGGGAGATCACCGGCAGGTGC
>NZ_JADYVY010000098.1:0-454 GCF_020194215.1 Bradyrhizobium sp. BRP20
TCAATCGGCCGTGGACCGGCAGTCTGCGGTCGCGCCACAGCCTGCGGTAGGGCGGCGGCCTGCGCTGGGGCGTCCGTGTTTTTCCCTGCAACCCCAGCAACCGCCGGCTCTTCCGAAAACTCGATGTCCACTCCGGACGCCCGTGCGCGCTCGACCAGCGCCGGGACGCCTCCCTGGACCGGGTCGACCGGTGGGGCGTCTTCGCGCAGCAGGCCGAGGATCTCGCGCAGCCGCTCGGTGGCCGCGGCGGCGCTTTCGCGCAGTGCCTTGGCTTCCGCGCTTCCCGACATCTCCAGCGCCGCCGCACGCAGGGCGATCAGGCTCAGTTCGTGGCCCAGCGAGTCGTGCATGTCGCTGGCGATGCGGGCCCGCTCGCGCAGCCGCGCCTCCTCCGCGACGATCCGTTGCCGCAGCTCCAGTTCCTCCGCGCGCTGCCACCCGGACCGCACCAGGT